>JAEUSP010000135.1 GCA_016788565.1 Chlorobiota bacterium
GAACAAACCGCCATCGCCGAAATTCTCAGCGAGATGGATGCAGAAATACTTGCGTTGGAGGAGCGGCGAAAAAAAACAGCGGGGATAAAGCAGGGGATGATGCAGGAATTATTAACGGGGCGGGTGCGCTTGGTGTAACGCAGGGCCGGGCAACCCCAGCAACCGTGCTCTGCCCAGAGGGTGCTGGTGGCGGCTTGCCCCACCCCCCATTTTTCTGCTCACCCCGCACCAACGTGGCAGGGTAGTTTGCTCTCAATATCCACATTCAGCATTTCCGCGGAAACACCATGAACGAAAAGCCCCGCACCGAACGCCAGACGCAGGATCGCCTAATCGGGCTGTTCACCAACAACGCGCAGCCCGATTGCTTGGGCTATCACTACTTGGGCGACTGGCACCAGCGGCCCAACAACCGCGCCATCGAGCCGGAGCTGCTGCAAAAAAATCTGCAAGCGCGTGGATATTCCGATGCCCAAATTTCCGCCGCGATGCAAACGCTGCAAACCGCTGCCGACCCCACCGGGACCACCCTGTACCAGGCCAACCTGCAAACCTACAAGCTGCTTCGCTACGGCATTCCGGTTCAAGTTGCCGCCGGGCAACCCCACCAGACCGTCCACCTGATAGACTGGGACCGCCCGGAACGGAACGACTTTGCGCTGGCCCAAGAAGTAACGCTGAAAGGGAGCCACGAGCGCCGGCCCGACATTGTGCTGTATCTGAACGGCATTGCGGTGGTGGTGATTGAGCTGAAGCGGAGTTCGGTGGAGATTGCCAACGGAGTTCGGCAGCTAATCAGCAACCAGGAGGGGATTTTCAACCTGCCATTTTTTGCCACGGCCCAGCTGCTTCTGGCCGGCAGCGATTCGCAAGGGTTGCGCTACGGCACGGTGACAACGCGGGAGGAGTTTTTTGTGGAATGGAAAGCGGCCCCGTTGCCACCGGGCGCGCCAATTCCGGCCGGGGCATTGCTGGACCGCCCGGTGGCCGAGTTGTGCCGGAAGGAGCGTCTGCTGGACCTGATCCACAACTTCATCATCTTCGATAACGGAATCAAGAAAGTCCCGCGCCAGCATCAATTTATTGGGGTGAAAGCCGCGCAGGAGCGGATCAGGAAGCAAGAAGGCGGGGTGATATGGCACACCCAGGGGAGCGGCAAAAGCATCCTGATGGTGTTGCTGGCAAAATGGATATTGGAGCACGACCCCGATGGCCGGGTCCTGATCGTCACCGACCGCGACGAGTTGGATAAGCAGATTGAGGGGGTGATGAACAACGCCGGGGTGATTGGCCAAAACTCCCCTTCGCCACGGATCACCTCGCGGGCGGAACTGCTGCAAAAGCTGAAGGCCACCACCCCCCGGATGCTGTGTGCATTAATCCACAAATTCAACCCGAAGGATTTGAAAGGGGCGTTGCCGCCAATTCATGGGAAGTTCTACGTGTTTGTGGACGAATGCCACCGCACGCAAGGGGGAACGATGAACAAGCAGATGAAACGGTGGTTGCCCACCGCGCTGTTTATCGGGTTCACCGGAACCCCGCTGTTGATAACCGACCGGCAAACCACGCGCGAAGTATTCGGGAGCTACATCCACACCTACAAGTTCCACCAAGCCGTGGCCGATAAAGTGGTGCTGGATTTGAAATACGAAGCGCGCACGGTGCCGCAACGGATCACCTCGGCCCAGGCGATTGAAGCATATTTTGAGAAAAAAACGAAAGCCCTGAACAACTTCCAGAAAGCGGTGTTGCGCAAACGCTGGGCAACAATGCGGGAACTGATGAGCGCGCAGGAGCGGAAGCAGCGGGTGATCGCCAGCATTATCGAGGATTTCGACCTGAAGCCACGCCTAAGCAACGACCGTGGCACAGCGATGTTGGTGACAGGCGACATCTTCGACGCTTGCCATTACTACCGGCTGTTTCAGAACACCAACTTTGGCCGGTTCTGCGGCATCATCACCTCCTACGAACCGAACCACAACGCCATTTCCGGCCAGCCAGCCAACAGCGATGAACGCTACAAGTACGACACCTACACCAAGCACGTGCTGGATTCCAAGCAGACCACCACGGCGTACGAGGAGATGGCCAAGAAGCGATTTATCGAGGAGCCAGCGAACATGAAGCTGCTAATTGTGGTCAGCAAACTTCTTACCGGATTCGACGCGCCCAGCTGCACCTACATCTACCTTGATAACGAGCTACGCGACCACAACCTGTTCCAAGCAATCTGCCGCACCAACCGGCTTGACGGCGACGACAAAGATTACGGTTACATCGTGGATTTCAAAGAGTTGTTCAAGGATGTGCAGCAGGCATTGGCGGTCTATAACTCCGACGAATTAGACGTTGACGAAGGGGATGGCGGCACAAACAACATCCAGCTAAAAGATTGGCTTGCCGAAGGGCGCGCCCAGCTGAACACCACCCGCGAGGCATTGCACTACCTGTGCCAGCCGGTGCCGCCACCCCAGGGGATTGAACAATACTTGCACTACTTCTGTGGCAATGCCGCCAACCCAATGGCCTTAACCGACACCGAGCCGTTGCGCGTTGCTTTCTACAAAGCGGTGGCGGCGTTCGTCAGGGCCTATGCCGAGATTGCGCCGGACTTGATAGAAGCCGGCTACACCCAAGCCGAAGCGGACGAGCTGCAACGGGAAGTCCAGTTCCAGAGCGATATCCGTTCGGCGATTAAGCACTACTCCGGCGAAGAATTAGACCTGAAACCGTACGAGGCCGATATGCGCCACCTGCTGAACAGCTACGTGCAGGCCGATACCGCAGAATCGTTGGGGGACCTTAGCCAGCGGTCGCTGATTGAGCTTATTGTTGAAACCGGCATCCACAATGCCATTGCCGCCACGCTGAACCAGAAAGGGAATTTATCGAGCAATGCCATTGCCGAAACCATCATCAACAACGTCCGCAAAACCATCATCCGCGACCAGCTAACCGACCCCAAATTTTACGAGGAGATGGGGAAGCTGCTCGAGGACCTGATACAGCAAAGCCGGGCCGATGCCCAGGCCTATCAGGAGTTCCTCCGCAAGGCCGAGGAACTTGTGCGGCAGCTTGCGGCAAAGCAACCGGATCACCAGATTCCCCACGTGCTTCAGGGGAAACATGAGGCAACAATCATCTTCCGCAACCTTCCGCAGATACTGGCAGCCGGGGCGGCCCAAGCAAACCTTGCCGCCGAACCTCAAGGCCAATACAACACCGCCGAGAAGCTGGCGCAGCTGGCACTGGAGATTGACCAAGCAATGCGTACCGAAGCGCCAGCAGACTGGAAGGGGAACCATGCCCGCGAATCGGAAGTGCAGAACGCATTGTACCGATTGCTGAACGGCAACCGTGTGGCTACCCAGCAACTGTTTGATCTGGTACAACATCAACCGGGATACTGATGACCGAAACGTTAGAGCTTGGCGAGGTTGTTATTGAGCTGACCCGCAAGGCGGTTAAGAACATCCATCTTTCGGTGCATCCTCCGCTGGGTAGCGTCCGGCTGGTTGTGCCAGCCGACACACGGCCCGAAGTAGCGCGGGCGTACGTTATTTCCAAGTTAGGTTGGATTCGGGAGCGGCAAGCGGAATTTGCAGGGCAATCGCGCGAATTGCCCCGCCAGTTTGTCAGCCGCGAATCGCATTATCTGTGGGGCAAGCAGTATCTGCTTGTGGTGGAGTATCAGCAGGCAAAACCGAGCGTCAGTTTGGACCATCGGCGCATCACCCTTCGGGTTCGCCCGGGAAGCAGCCGCACCATCCGTGGGACGGTGATGCACCAGTGGCACAAGGCTTGTCTGCACCAGGCCATTCCGCTGCTGATTGCTAAATGGGAGCCACGGTTGGGGGTGCGGGTGGCCGGCTACTTCCTGCAACGGATGAAAACCAAATGGGGAAGCTGCAACCCACGCGCCGGCAACATCAGGCTGAACACCGAACTGGTGAAGAAGCCAAAAGACCTTCTGGAGTATGTGGTGGTCCACGAAATGATGCACCTGCTGGAGCCAACCCACAACGAGCGGTTCATCAGCCTGATGAACCAGCATTACCCAGCATGGCGCGAAGCCAGGGCCGAACTGAACGAGCTACCGCTTGGGTCGTAGCCGCCGAGGTATCGAAGCCGTGTGGTGATTTGTTGGCCAACTTTTCCGCTAACCCCGAACAAAAAAAAGCGGCAACTCCAAAAAAGAGTTGCCGCTTGTAGTAGCGGGGGCCGGACTTGAACCGACAACCTTCGGGTTATGAGCCCGACGAGCTACCAATTGCTCCACCCCGCGATGTCAAATGCCTTTCGGTTGGGCGCGTTGCCCGCTGAAAGGACTGCAAACATACGCCCAGCCGTAGGCCACCGCAAGCTATTTGATAGTTTTTCACATCGGAGCTGACTGGCGGTGGGGTCGGCTTTGGCTTACTCCTCTATCATCGCTTCAACTTCATCGTTCGCCTCGATCCCCAGCAGCAGCAACTTGCCGCGATCCAGCAATGCCGTGCGGTAGGGTTTCAGCAGTGTCGCCTCGGCGGTGTCAATCGCTCCCGATGCACGAAGCGAATCGGTGCGGCGGTAGAACTTGGCAACTTCCCCTTCCGGCATGGTCCCCTGGGCAACGGTGCTGTCGGTGAATGTTTCGCGGAGCAACGCACGCACTGCCGAATCAACATCGGCTTTGGTGATGCCAGCGGCGGCCACCGCCCGCTCCTTTATCCAAAGGTATTCCCCCCAGGAGCAGTTCTGCTGGTTCAGCGCGGCCACCACCCCGCGCCGAAGCGATAGGGGAAGCAGCCGAACCTGAAGCACAAGATTCATCCCTTTTCCAACTTCTTTCATCACTCCATCATCCCCCGATCCCACCCCCTTGATGCTGGCCAAGAAGTTGGAAAGAAGCGCGTTGCTGGAATCAACAACTGCAAGCAGGGTTGCCAGATGTTGCGGCGCCAGATGGGCGGTGTCGGTTGGCGGGGCGGTGTGGTTGCGCACCTGTGCGCGCACGCTGTCCAGATTCTCGTACGGCTGAAGCTCGGCGGGAACGTCGGCCAACTGATTGACGAAGTTGTAGAAAAAATATCCCCCCACCCCAAGCAGAAGCATTGCCACCATCAGGCCAATCACGCAACCTCGGTTCATTCCTCTTTCACCTCCTCGGTTTCCTCGAAGGCGAACAGTGCCTCGGCAAACTCATCCACGTTGAACGGCTGCAAGTCATCAATCCGCTCGCCAACGCCAATGTACCGCACCGGCATACTCAGTTCGTTGGCAATGGCAATCACTACTCCACCTTTTGCGGTTCCGTCTAACTTCGTCAGCACCAGCCCGGTTATCTCCACCGCTTTGGTGAACTCCTTCGCTTGCTGGATTGCGTTTTGGCCAGTGGTGGCATCAAGCACCAGGAAGACTTCGTCGGGGGCGTGTTCGCGGATTTTTTTCATCACGCGGGACATTTTCTGAAGCTCCTGCATCAGGTTGCTTTTGGTGTGAAGCCGCCCTGCCGTGTCAATAATCACCACATCGGCCCCGCGCGAAACGGCTGCCTGCAAGGTATCGAACGCAACCGCTGCGGGGTCGGCCCCCTGGCCTTGCCCGATGATCTCCACACCGGCGCGCTCGGCCCACACCTCCAACTGCTCGTTGGCGGCGGCGCGGAAGGTGTCGGCAGCGCCAATCAGGACTTTCAGCCCGGCGTTGCGGTAGTTGTAGGCCAGCTTGCCGATGGTGGTGGTTTTGCCAACACCGTTTACGCCAACCACCATGATGACGTGCGGACGTTTCTCTTCCGGGATGCTGAACAGGCGGTCGTTGTCGGCCGAAGGGGAGCGTTTCAGCAGCGCGCTGATCTCTTCGCGCAGCAGCCGGCTAAGGTCGCTTGCTTCTTTGAACCCTTCGGCTTTCACGCGGTCGCGAAGGCGGTCGCTGATTTGAATTGTGGTGTCGGCACCAACATCGGCCATGATGAGCGATTCTTCCAGCTCGTCCAACAGCGCGTCGTCAATCTTCCGCCCCTGGCGTGCGGCAACGCCGATTTTTTCGGCCAGCCCTTCGCGAGTTTTGGCCAGGCCTTCTTTCAGGCGGTCGTACCGGAGGTTATCAACGGTTTCGCGGATTGAGGTTTTGGTCTCCTCAATCGCTTCTTTCACCTTGCTTTTTAGTTTGTCGAACAATCCCATGGCATCCCTTTGAAGCTGTGTTGAACAAAAATTTTTATCTGGCTACGGCTATCGTGCAAAACGTGAGTTGAACCACCGAACCCTTACTCCCCAAAGTTTTGGGAAAAAGGAGGGAGGAAATAGGAAGTAGGAAATAGCATCAAGAGCGGATGTCCGCGACCCTCCTGCTGAAGCAAAGGGCAATGAAAAACCAACTTCTGCCCACTAGCCACTGACTACTGACCACTGACCACTGACTACTGACTACTCCCCCCCCCACTGCCTCACCACCCGAACAGCATACAGCGTAAGCGAGATAGCCAGCAACAGCAGCGCGGTTCCCGCCATGATGTCAATCAGCGTTGTGGATGCCCCGGCAACAATCGCCAGCAGGGTCCCCGACAGCACCAGCACCGCAATTTTTCCCGGGTAGTTGGAAGGAAGCACCACCCCGGTGCGCCGCTCGAACAGTATCCCGCCAACAAGGATCAGCAGGTCGCGGCCAAGCACAACCAGCACAAACCAGAGGGGGAGCATCCCCTGCATCAGCATGATGACCACCACAACCCCCACATACACTTTGTCGGCCAGCGGGTCAAGGATTTTGCCGAGGTCGGAAATTTCATTCCGTTTGCGCGCAAGCCAGCCATCAAGCACATCGGTGAGTGCCGAGAGGATGAAGAGCGCGATGGTGGCAAGCCGCATTCCTGAAGCCAATGTGAACCACGTGGGAATCACCAGCAGCATCCGAAGCGCGCTTAATCCGTTCGAGAGTGTCCAGCGCAAGTTCAGCCCTGGCGGCGATTCGGCGTTTGTGTTCATTGCGGGCAAACTTACAAAACTGCTTGCGCGGCGGCCACCCGATAGCCCCCGCCGTTTCCATTTTGTACCGACTGCCACGCCCTGCTTCAGGGGGCGGCTGTGTACTTTTGCGGGCATGAGTTCATACCCGGAATTACTGCTCCGTTTCCGCAACCAAGCGGCCCAGCAGCCAGCCCGCATCGCCCTTCCCGATGCCCACGATGAGCGGACCATCCGCGCCGCACGAATCCTTGCCGACCAGCAGATTGCCCAGTCGGTGCTTGTTGGTGCGGAGTCAAACATCAGCCAACAAGCCGCCAGCTTGGGGATTTCGCTGGATGGAGTTGCGATTGTTGAGCCGGAACATCACCCACGTTTTTTTGAATTTGCCGAAGCCTTCCACCAAGCGCGCCAGCACAAAGGGGTAACGCCAGAAATTGCGCAAACAATGCTGCGGCAACCGCTGTACGCCGCCGCAATGTTGGTGCGGTCCGGCGATTGCGCCGGGTGCGTTGCTGGCTCGCTTAGCACCACCGGCGACGTTCTGCGCGCAGCAATCCAGGTGATTGGGTTGCAGCCCGGAATCTCGGTGGTCTCCTCCTTCTTCCTGATTGTTTTCCCCGACCGCACCTACGCCTTTGCCGATGGCGCGGTGATGCCAAACCCCACCAGCCACCAGCTTGCCGACATTGCGCTGGCCACCGCCGCCAACTACCACACATTGATCGGGATTGAGCCGCGTGTTGCGTTCCTAAGTTTCAGCACGAAGGGGAGTGCCGAACATCCCGATGTGGAGAAGATGCAGCAAGCATTCCAGCTTGCCAGCCAGAAGGCTCCGGCAGGGCTGGTGATGGATGGCGAGCTTCAGCTTGACGCGGCCATTGTTCCAGGCGTTGCCGCGCGAAAAGCCCCCAACTCACCCGTTGCCGGCCAAGCCAACGTCCTGATTTTCCCCGATCTTGATGCGGGAAATATCGCCTACAAAATGGCGCAGCGGATGGCCGGCGCGCTGGCAATCGGCCCAATCGTGCAAGGGCTGTCCAAGCCAATGTTCGATTTGTCGAGGGGGTGTTCGGTGGATGATATTGTTGATGTTGCGGCAATCTGCGCTATCACGGCGCGGGGGTAGTTCGTTGTGTGTGTGTGTGGTGAAAGCACAGAGAGGTGAGTACGAAGTTCTTATGCTGCCCCTCAACATCAACCTCCCACTATTTCAGCACAGAAGTTATGAATCAGCGATTGAGAGTTTTGGTTGTTGCAATCGCGATTGTTGCCAGCATTGTTGCCAGCATTGCTGCCAGCACCGCAACGTTGCACGCACAACCCCGCATTGAAAGTTTCGGGTTTGGGCTGATGCTTGGCGAGCCAACCGGTGTCACCCTGAAAGGGGGATTAAGCGGCAACAACGCTTGGGATGCCATGATTGGCACATCATGGCTTGGCAACCTGACGCTTGGCGCGGGCTACCTTTGGAATGCCAACGTCTTCAACTCCAACAAAGCGGGGTTGTACTTCGGGCTTGGCGGGGTGGTCGGGATCGGACGCGGGAACAGCATCTACATCAAGGATAGGAAAGAGGATGAGGATGAGGAGGCCACAGGGATTGGTGCGCGTGGCGTGGTTGGGTTCAACACCATCCCGTTCCGTTCACCAGTGGAGTTTTTTGCTGAGCTTGATCCCATCGTTGTGCTGGCTCCATCACCAGGCGTTAGCTTTATGGCCGCCATTGGTGTGCGCTACTACCCGTAATTATTCTTGCAGCATATTCTGCTCCATCTCACTTCCTCAACTGTGAATCCAATAACCATCTCCGGCTTTTCATTTGTGCGCAACGCACGGAAGTTTGATTTCCCCCTGGTGGAGTCGCTCCGCTCGCTGCTGCCATTGTGCGATGAACTTGTTGTGGCCGTTGGTGCGGGCCAGGACGACACGCTGGAGATGATCCGGGCGATTGGCGACGAGCGCATCCGAATCGTGGAAACCGTCTGGGACGACACGCTTCGCGAAGGGGGGCGCGTGCTGGCGCAGCAAACCAACATTGCCCTTGCCGAGTGCCGTGGCGATTGGTGCATCTATCTGCAGGCCGATGAGGTGATTCACGAAGAGGACCACCAACTGCTGCGCCAAACAATCCAGCAAGCCAACGGCGACCCAAAGGTGGAGGCGTTGCTGATGCGGTACATCCATTTTTACGGAACCTACGATTACGTTGGCGCGGGTCGCCAGTGGTATCGTCGCGAAATCCGTGCGGTGCGGAACACCCGCTCCGTCACCTCATGGGGCGATGCCCAGGGCTTCCGCAAACTGCTCCCTTCCGGCCAGGACGCGCTGCTGCAAGCGCGGCAAACCGAGGTCCGAATCTTTCACTACGGGTGGGTCCGCCCGCCCCAAGTGCAAGCAAGCAAACAGCGGAACAACAGCCGGATGTGGCACAGCGATGAATGGGTGGAAAAGAACGTGGCCCAAACCGAGAACTTCAGCTACGACGGAGCGTTCGAGCTGCGCCCGTTTACCGGAACTCACCCCAGCTTCATGCAGCAACGGATTGCCAACCACCGGCAACTCCATTGGACGTTCGACCCCACCCGCACACGCCCCCGCCCCTTGCGTGTTCGGATCACCGATTGGATTGAACGGCACACCGGCTGGCGCATTGGTGAGTATCGAAATTTTGTGGAGGTGTGAGTAAAAGCCATGAAAGGAACCGTCACCGTCAGCGCAGCCGTAATCCAGCAAGGGAACGTGCTGCTGGTGCAAGAAGGGAAAGAATGGTGCCGTGGGCAATGGAGCTTGCCCGGCGGAAGGCTGGAAGAACACGAAAGCCTTGCCGATGCAGTTGTGCGGGAAATGCAAGAAGAGACAGGGCTGCTGATACGCCCCACCGGACTGACCCGCGTGCTTCGCTACACCAGCCAGCGCGGGTTTCACGTTATCCGTTTTAATTTTGTGGCCGAACTGCTTGGCGGTGAACTCCGCACCGATGGAGCCGAAATTCTTGCTTGCGATTGGCACAACCTTACCGGGCTTATCGCCAACCCGGAAATGCTGGATTTGCGCACGCCAGAAATCGCCCAAGCAATTTTTCGCGACCTTCACGCAGGGCCAATTTTTCCGCTTGAAACCGTGCTGGATGCGTTTGCAATCCAGAAATAACAGCACAGATCATTTCCCAAAAAAACAATCTATCCAAAACGCCATGCCATACACGCCAGATAAAAAGATCATCATCAACGACGTTACTCTGCGCGACGGAATGCACGCGATTGCCCACCAATACACCGTCCAACAAATGGTGGATATTGCCCGAAAAATAGATGAGGCAAAGGTGGATTTAATTGAGGTTTCGCACGGGGATGGCTTGAACGGGAACTCCATTAATTACGGGTTTTCGGCACACACCGAAATAGAGTATCTGCAGGCGGTAAAAGCGGAGCTGAAGCACGCAAAACTTGCCGCGCTGCTGCTGCCAGGAATCGGCACGATTGAGGATATGGAGATGGCGCGCGAAGCGGGCGTGGACACCATCCGCATTGCCACCCACTGCACCGAAGCCGACATTGCCGCGCAGCATATTTCCAAAGCACGCGAAATGGGATTTGACGTTGTTGGCTTTTTAATGATGGCCCACATGACACCCACCGCGCAACTTGTGGAGCAAGCAAAACTGATGGAACGCTACGGGGCGCACTGCGTTTACGTCACCGACTCGGCAGGGGCGTTGCTGATGGAGGAAACGCGGGAGCGGATCACGGCGTTCAACAATGAGTTGGGGTGCGAAGTTGGCTTCCACAATCACAACAATTTGGGGTTGGGGGTGGCCAACACCATCATCGCAATCCAGTGCGGTGCCGACCGCGTTGATGCCTCGCTTGCTGGCATGGGGGCCGGTGCCGGAAATTGTCCGTTGGAGGTGTTGATTGCCGTCACCGACCGGATGAAAATCCGCACCGATGTGGAACTCTATCCGCTGATTGACGCTGCCGATGGAATTGTTCGCCCGTTGCAACGCCGCCCCGTCCAAACCGATGGCAACGCGCTGATGCTGGGATTTGCGGGGGTCTATTCTTCCTTCCTGCTTCACACCGAGCGCGCCGCCCAGCGGTTCGGCGTTGATAGCCGCGATATCCTTCGCGAGCTTGGCCGCCGCCGGATGGTGGGAGGGCAGGAGGATATGATTGTGGACGTGGCGTTGGATTTATTGAAGGGGGAAGAATAGCAAATCCATAAAACTCCTTCCGCTCATGCTCAGTGCTTCGTGGTTCTTGGTCGAAGCCTCCTTGCCGAAGCCCCGGATCCGTCGGGGTGATGACGGGGGCAAGGTTTGGGATACTCTAAACAAGTGCGTATCGAGCGATGCGGCAAGCCTACAAAAACAGGGCATAGATTATGGCTACCGATTCTTCCCAATAGCGCACCTACCACACCTTCACAAAACTAACCACCGGCAGTACCGGGATTGATGGAGCTTCCGATTCCCCGGTGGTGATGCCCACAACGGCTACCCCCATATCCAACGCCCAGCTGTGGCCAAACCAACGTGCGGTGGCCATAATCGGCAGGTAGCCTAACGTTTCCATGCTGAGAAACTCAGCCGCGATTTTCCACCGCTTGCCAACCCGGTAATCGCCGCCGCCGCTGATAATCAGCGCGTTCCGGTCGAACGTGCCGCCGATGCCGTTGGTGATATGCTGCTTGGAAGCATACGCCCCCGTTAGTGTGAAACGGCTGTCGTCGTCGCCGTAGCTTACCGCAAGGTAGGGAATGCCGACGGTGATTTGCGATTCCAGACTTTCGGTCACGTCTTGGTCGTAGATGCTTCGCGCCCACTGGTAGCCGCCGGCAATGTTCAGCCGCTGGGTGAGCGGCAGCCCCGCTTTTATTCCCGCCGAGTACGCCCCGTACATTGTGCCGTTCAACCCAAACCAATCATCGGGAAGCGGAACGCCACCGCCGGCAAGCACCATCACGTTATCAGTGATGGAGTAGCCCGCAATCAACCCCAGCAGATCGTAGCTTCCCACAAACCCATCCCCCCCTTTTGGCAGGATTGCGTTCGGCGCGGCAATGGTGCGGAACGTTGTGGGATCAACATACTCTTCGGCAATGCCCGGCGTTTCTGGCTCCTCAATTTCGGTGGTGATTCCGCTGCCGAACAGCCGTGCGGTTACGTCGCTGCTGTCGTCGGCACGGAAGGTGAGCCGGGTGCTGGTGCGCCCGCCACGGATTGGGGCAAACCGAAGCTCCATCCGGTGGCCGCTGTTGGGGGGAATGGTGAACCGCCCGCCACCATCAACCACGCTGAACTGTGTGGTGTCGGGGCCGGTGAATTGGCTGCTGGTGATGGTCAGCGGGGTGGTGGTAAGGTTGCGAATCATCACCGGAACCACGGTGTCGCGGCGGGAACCAACCGGCACGTCGCCGAAGTCAATTTCCGGCATCTCAATCGCCAAATCTTCCCGAATCCCTTCCCCTTCCAACGCCTGGATTAGCTCCTTCCCGCCAGCCATAATATGAATGTTTGCCCCACGCAACCCACGCGCCGACGGGCGGAACCGAAGCTCCATCGAATGATTTTCCCCCGGCGCAACGGTGAACGGTGGGATTCCGCTGACGATGCCAAACTCACGCGCGTTCGGCCCGGTAATCCAGATGGAGTCCACCAGGAACGGAACTGCCCCGGCGTTGCGGATCATGTTCGGCACCACACGGTCGGTGATGGAGCCAATCCGCCGCCGTCCAAAATTCACCCCGGTGGAAAGTGGGTCGGTGTCCAGAATTGCCCAGAGTGAGTCGGAACGATCTTCCTGCAACCGAAGCACGCCAACGGTGCGGACGATCAGGTTGGCATCTTCGCTGGAAGCAATCCGCGCTCCATCGGGGCTGAACGCCGCGAACGACATCTGCGAACTCCAACGATTGCTGGACATCCTTCTTCCGGTGGCCACATCCCAGATATTCACGCTTCCATCTACGGTCACGATATGCTGGCCGTCGGGGCTGAAGTTTGCGTAGCCAACGGAGCTGCGGGCGCGGAACTCCTTGCCGTCGCGGTCGAAATTCATCTCACGAATTTTTGCCCCGGTGCGGAAGTTGAACAGCGTGGGAACCACCTCTGTGCCATGCCAGATCAGCAGGCTTTCGCCGTCGGGAGCAAACAGTGCGCGAAGGTAGGAAGCCCCGTAGCGTTTGCCGGCGCGGATTTTCTGGACTGGCGCGCCGGTGACGGCGTTGAAAATCCGCACGGTGTCGTCGGTGGTGACGCTGGCAATCCATTGGGCGTCGGGGCTGAAGGTTGCGGCCTCGGTTTTGCGGGCGTGTTTGATTTTCTGGAGCTGTGTTCCGCTGGCGGCATCCCACACCCGCACCGCGCTGTCGGGGCCGGCGGTCAGGATTCGTGTTCCGTCGCTGCTGAAAATTGCGGAGGTGACAATCTCGCCGTTTTGCGGCGCGCCAAAGGCCCTCAGTTTCCGTCCGCTGGAAAGGTCGAACAGGGTTGGCGTGTAGTTCTCATCCATCAGCAACAGCTTGCTTCCGTCGGGGCTGAAGGCGGGGTTGGGGGTAACGTCGCCTTCGCTGCTGGCGGAGTTCCACCGCTCGGTTTTGTTGAACGGTTTCCCTTTGAACTTGGCGACCTCGCGCCCGCTGGCCATATCCCACACACTCACCTGATTTCCTTCGGCGGCGGTCAGGGCCAGCTTGCCGTTTGGGCTGAACTCCACGTAGTAAGCGCGCGCCGGGCGGGTTCCGTTCATCCCCACCGAGATTGTCCTGATTTTCTTCCCGGTTGCAACGTCCCACACCGGAACCACACCGCTCCAGCTTGCCCCGGCAACCGTTGTTCCATCGGGGCTGAAGGCGTTGGTGAGGATGAACTCACCCGCTCCGGTCAGTCGCATTCCGGTGTCGGCGGCGGCGGTTGCTGCGGTGTCAATTTCGGCCACGCGCGCCAGGCAGCGTTCGCTTGGTGTTGCTGGCACTTTCCAGCGGAAGCTGCCGCCGGATGTTTTCTCGATGATCGTTTTCCAGGTTGTTCCGGCATCGGTGCTGTACTCCAGCTGCACGGCGGTTTCTGGCGCAACTCCATCCCAGGCAATCGTTGCTTCCGAGCCAGCAATAAACCGTTCGCCTCCGTTCGGGCGTATCAGCCGGATGCTTGGTTCGGGCCTTGCACGGTTTCCGGCCGAAGCAAACAGGATTGCCCCAGCGCAGGCATCGCTGGTGATGGACCAACGCGCAAAACGGTAGGCGGTGTCGGTTGGTGTGTAGCGGATAGTCAGCTCGCGGCTGCTTCCGGCCGGGATGGTGAACGGGGTTGCGGGGGCATCCACTTGGAACTGGCTCATCGAAGTCATCAGGGTGATTCCGGTCACGGTGACATCGCGCCCAACGGCGTGAAGCTCCACCTCCTTTTTTTCCACCTCTCCAACCTTCACCGCGCCAAACTCCACCGCTGGGGGAAGCAAGTCCAAACGCGGGACACTGAGCGGGGGGGCCTCGTAGTGGAGTGTGGCGGCAAGCCCTGCGGCGGGGACTTCCAGGATGACGTTCCGGCTCACGTCGCAATCGGGAATGCTCTGCCACGTAACCTGGCACGGCTGGCCGCCAAGCGCACGGTACTGAATGGCCCGATAGACCGCTTGGGCCTGGGGAACCGTGGTGACGTATTCGTAGAACTCACCCCCGGTTGCGCGGGAGATATTTTTCAGGATGTCGGGCGCGGGCATCCCCAGCGTGACGCAGAAAATGGCGGCGTTGTTGGCTTGCGCCAGCTCGATAATCTTCTTCTGGTCGCCACCGCCAAGCCCGTCGGTCAGGAAGATCACCACGCGGCGGTGTTTCCCGTTTGCAGCCACCACCAAACCGCCTGCTGGTGGGTTTCGCAATCCGGCATCGTACTCGGTTCCCCCTTGCGGTTTCAGCGAGGCGATTGCGGCTGCCAGGTCGGTGCGATCGCGGGTGAAGTCGCGGATAATTTGGCCGTACTGGTCGAACGTCGTCAGGGCACACTCGCTTGCTCCGGCGGGAAGCCCTTCCACCCAGGCGCGGGCGGCGGCTTTTGCAAGCTCCATGTTGGGTGTTCCGGCGCGCCCATCGGGAGTGTTGGCCATCGAGCCGGAAACGTCAATCGTCAGGACGGAGGAGAGCGCATCTACCGGCGTTGGGCTGGGGCAATCAACGGAACTCACGCGGCGTTCGGCCCCATTTTCGCGGACGCGGATTGCGCGCTCGTTCATGTTAGGCAACGGCTTCCCGGTGGAGTCCAGCAGATAGACTTTTGCGCTGATGGTGGGGTAGTTGCTGGCATCAAGGCTGGAGACAACTAATTGTTGGGCGGCAAGTTCGCCAAAGCAAAAGGCAAGAAGAGCCAGCAGCAAAGCGGAGCGGATCAGTGAGCTTTTCATCAGCAGATGGGATTCCAAAACGATTGCGTGTGCGTGTTTCCCCGAAAGATGCGACGATAACATGAGATGGGAAACAGGGGAGCGATGTATTTTCGGGAAGAAGGAGTCAGTGGTCAGTTGCAACAAAGAGGAGGGAGAGGAGGCGAGGCTGCATCCAAGATCACACAATCCATAATAAGCGATATTCGATTACCTCTTTCATTCAACTCCATCCAACTCTATGCCTTTCTTCACCGAGATTGATTCCCGCGCCGCGATCAAAGGCTCGCGCGATCCACTTGGCTATCAACCTGTGTGGGCTGCGTTTGGCCGGCAGGTTGTTGGCAACCTGACCACCGTCACAACTTCCGTTCGCAACTTTACAACGTTGATGCTTGGCCTCTACTTCGCCGATCGTGCGATTGCCGCTGGCAAGTGTAGCGAGGCCGACAGGGTGAATGCCTTCCTGAAGTTCGAGCAACTTGCTGCCTACAGCCGCCATGCCTACAGTGGTGCTGACCAAACATCCGAGAGACCTCGCGGGTCTCAGCGCGTTCAGTATAACCTGGCAGAAGGAGACGGAACCGTGCGGATATCGGCAAAGCAGGAGCACCAGATACTCAGTTCGCAGAAAACCTACGGCCTGTGGGGACTATTCATGGTTGCCTCGCGCCAAAGCGGGCTTGTTGAGCAAGGCGAAAACCGCCTGACGAATCTGGCGAAGGAGTTCATCGAGGAGAACTATCTGCCACGTCTGGAGTTCGAGGGGAACCGCAACGGAAGCCAGATTATCCGATACCTTGAAAGGTATCTGGAGTTTACGCCGAAAGGGAAGCAGCAAGCACTTGGGCGGAAGCTATCAGAGGTGCTGCATGGGACGTTCACCGAGCAAGAACGCAAGTTCTACAATCAGGCGTTGGTGTATGGCCAAGCACCGGAATGCGACCACACGGACGGACGCCAGGAGCGACTGTGGCAAACCATTGTGAGGGTGAACAACGATAAGCGAGCAGGGTGGACCCAGCCCTTCGGGTATGGCGAGCTTATCACTGTCCGCGACGATGCAGAAGCAAGGGGCGATCAATCCTTGGCTAATGCGCTTGATAGCATCAGCATCGTTGAGCCAGTGCTTGCTTCCTCGGCAATGCTCTTCAGCTTCTTACTGCTGCATGACAATGCGGACATAGATATGGTGGTGTCTGATGTGCGCAAGCAATGGGGAAGGGCGGGCCTTCGGCACTTGCAAGCCGATAAGCTGGCAGCCCTTCAGATTACCGCTGTATCCAAGATCAACCAGCTTACGCAACAGCTTCATGCTGGCGACTACGCCGGGGCAATCCATACCCTGCTGGCATTGAATGCCGAGGTGATGAAATCACGCGGTGGTGCGCCGTGGGTTACCATGAACAAAGGCAGACTGAAAGTCCAACTCCGCGAAGAATCGGGCTGGCTGCCGGAGCGTGCCGATCTGCCGGGTCTCTGGCAAAACACCTATTTCATCAACAGCCTTAAGTGGGTTGGCAAAACACTCAATTGCCCATGAGCATCAGTATTCCAACACAAGTGCTGGCCGATGCCTTGCATGACAGAATCAAGGGGCGCTCTGTGCGCGAGGCGGTGTTCACAACCTTCAGCTTCGATCCAGGGTTCTTCGAGAAGGAAATCCTGCCGATCCTCTTCGATCAATCATTCTCGCATATGCCCGATATCCGATTGCAGCAGCTGGAGAAAGCGTTGCGGGGCATACCACATGTGGCGGTCTATTTCGACCGCGGACATCTGCAGGATAACGACCCCCCAAAACTGGATGTGCAGCGGTTCCCGATGTCGCGCAGACAGGGCTACTTCCATCCCAAACTTGCGCTGATTCTTGTTGAGGATGCCAAGAATAACCCCGCTTCGCGATCACTGATTGTTGGGGTCTTCTCTGCCAATCTTACACAGAGTGGTTGGTGGGAAAATCTTGAGTGTGGGGAGATACTGGAGGCTACCGAAGGGAAGCCCTGTTCGTTCAAGGATGATCTGCTGGGCATCTGCAATCTGCTGCGCAGCTCCGATACCGCAGGCCGCGATCACGCAGCATTGGATGCAATCCAGGCGTTCGTGAAGCAGCTTGATGAGACAACGCCACGTTCGCCCAAACGCATGCTTCATCCAAGGTTGTTTTACGGCGACGAGACGTTGGGTCAGTTCCTTGCATCGCACCTTCAGCTGCGGCCCGGGGTGTACAACCTTGAGATTATCTCACCCTATTTTGAATCCAGCGAATCACCGGAAGCGCTCAAACGGTTGATAGACTGCATCCAACCGAGGGAGACTCGCATATTTCTGCCGACCAACGATGCCGGGGAAGGACTCTACTCGGAGAAATATTCCCAGGCAATCCAGCAGTATCGGCAAGTAGCCTGGGGGCGATTGCCGTGGCAGTTGCTGCAGCGCGGCGCGGCCACCAGCAACCAGAGTGCCAAACGGTTTGTTCACGCAAAGCTGTACCGGCTCTGGAGCCGATCCGAAGGGCACGAATACCTTCTGGTTGGCTCGCCCAACATGACATTGGCGGCGCACGGTACCTTCAAAAGCGGCAATGTAGAGGTGGCCGCGTTGATTGACCTGGGGAGGGGCAGAAAACCAAGTTTCTGGCTTGATAAAATTCCCGATCACGATGTCCCGAAGCCAGCTGATGATCGGGAACCGGATGGTAGTGACGAGGTCGAGGAATCGCAAGTTCCCCCCATTGCCATCAGGTATGATTGGAAACGCAAGAAGGCCAACTATTACTGGGAATCAGGCTCGCCGCCGGAATGGGTAGAACTCTCCTTCGGCCAAGTGCTGCAGATTACGTTGCGCCGTATCACTGCCGGCCAGTGGCAAGACATGCCAGCCGAGGCGAGCGAGACCTTGCAACGCCTGCTGAATACCACTGCATTCCTGTACGCCACAAGCAGCGACGGCAAGTCAGGCACGATCGTGGTTGAGGAATCGGGCATGGAGCAGAAGCCAACATTGCAATCAACACTTACCGCCAGTGAAATCTTTCGCTCTTGGTCATTGCTCACGCCCGATCAAGAGGGAGATACAACAGCTGGCACGAGGAAGGGTACCGGAAACTTGGTAATCCGCCCGCGACCACGGAACGTTGAGAGCTTTTTCGATCATTTTGCTGGCATCTTCCATGCGTTTGCAAAGCTGGAGAAGTACGTCATCGAGGCCATCGCTTCAGGCAATTACAAGAATGCGAACTATCGTTTGTTTGGCAAGCAATACGACTCGCTGCCGACGCTAATTGCCATTCTGAACACGGACAAGGATACCCAACCGGAGCGGGTCGAAGCGAAGGAGTCTGACCTTGTGGCGCGGTACGTCACACTGCTGACCGCCAAGCAAGTAGTGGATCGGTTACAGCAACGAGGCAAGATACTGAAGGACCGAAAGGAGGCCAAAGCGTGGAAGGCATTCGTGGATGAACAGAGCAAAGAGTTCGGTAGCCTGAAACGGCAGCTGAATCCGATCATAGCCCGCATCCGGAAGTCATTCAGCTTCGACACTGCTGAGGAACGCAAGGAATTTTTCAAGTGGTTCGATCATTGGTTCCTGAAAGATATGTCACCGACGGAGGAAGCATGAATCGCATTGATAGGATTGATAGAATAGACATCTCAGTTGCCGAAGGTCTGATAGATTTTAGCCGTGGCATGATTTCCGGGGGGCTGGCCCACGAACAACTCAGGGGCGCGGTTGCCATCCACAACATACTTGCCGAAAAGGGCTTCGCCTACCTTGCCGACGAAGTAGGCATGGGCAAAACCTACGTGGCGCTGGGTGCTGTTGGGCTTCTGCGATTCTTCAATCCGGGGATGCGTATCCTGTTCATTGCCCCGCGCGACAACATCCAGACAAAGTGGATCAAGGAGCTGTACAACTTCACGCGCAACAACTGGCTGAACCAAGATCAACGAGTGAAAAGTGTGCAGAATCTTCCGGTGGTGTCGGCCATTAAGTGCAATAACTTGGAGCAGTGGGGGCGCGAAATAGTTCGCAATCCCAACTGTGATGCGTTCCTGCGGATGCCCAGCTTCAGCCTATCGCTATCGGGTCAAAGCGATTCGTGGGTCGGCAAGCGCGATCGGCTTATGAGGCTTGTGCCGAATGTTGCGAAAGCATCGCTTAGCCTTGCAAGCAAGGAGGAATTCAAGCGCAATTATGCGCGCGCGTTGAACACGATCCTTCCCGAATATGATCTGGTTGTTATTGACGAAGCCCATAACCTGAAGCATGGCCGCGAAGGAACGGCTTCGCGTAATCAGATACTGGCCGGGGTGCTTGGCATTGATGACGAAACAGACCTCAAGGCATTCCCCGGTTACGGGGGGCGTTGCAAGCGTGTGTTGCTCCTGTCGGCAACCCCGCTGGAAACCGACTACGCAGAACTTTGGCATCAGCTTGATCTGTTTGGTTATGGCCAAAACGTTGCAGATCTGAAGCAGCCGGAGTATGATGATGCGAAGAAGCGCGAACTGATTGGCCAGTTCATGGTGCGGCGCATAACATCGCTTCAGATTGGCGGGAAACCTCACACGAAAAATATGTACCGCCGTGAGTGGCGCGGCGGCGGCTGCCTGGAGTTTGACAAGCCGATTGATATCCCCAGCAAGCACCAGCAGTTAATCGTTGCCCTTATTCAAAAAAAAGTGTCCGAGGTGCTGAACAGCGCTCGATTCAACGCCAGCTTCCAGATTGGATTGCTCTCTTCGTTCGAGAGCTTCGCTGAAACTGTAAAGAGCAAGCACAAGGCCAAACCCGACGATGAAGGAGCGTTCGATGGCGACCAAACCCAGGACACCGCCGAGCGCGAAGGCATTGATACGGGCAACGTCACTGCAATTGCGCAATCGTACCGAACAACATTCGGCAAACCGCTCCCCCACCCGAAGATGGACGCAGTTGTTGCAAGCCTAAAAGATGCGTTCCGGACCAGGCAGAAGGCACTGATCTTTGTTCGGCGGATTAAAAGCGTTGATGAGCTACAGGCCAAACTCTGTCTGGAGTATGATGAATGGATCCGCACGTATATCGAAACCCTTCTGCCCGACTCACTTTCAGAGGAGTTTGAAAAAGTCTGGGCCAGGTATCAGGCCGATCGCCGGCCCGATGCAAAGCCGCAAACGCTGGGGGTGGATGAAGAGCGCGAAACCGACACCACCTACGATGATGAACCTGCCGAATCCCCATCCGACGACGATGCCGGCGGCAACGACACGTTCTTCTCATGGTTCTTTCGTGGTAATGGGCCGAGGGGCGTTCTCTCTGGGGCGGCCTTCCGCAAGAACCGTTTGCAAGGGGAAGGCTCGGCCTACACGACGTTCTTTGAGGATAATTATCTGCTGGCCTTGCTGGGGCGGACCCGTAACCCACTTGACGCACTGGCCACGGCGTTGGGCCGGGAGGTAGAGGATGTTCGCAGGGAATTACGATCGCTTGCCGCCTCGGCATTCGAGCATCGGACGCGCCGGAAAAAATATCCGCGTTTTCACCTGTTCCATGCCTACCAAGTGGCGGGGCTAACACTGCTTGCGGGCCACGCAAACCAGTTTCAACAGGAAGCCAAAATCATTCTGAATGCCCGATACGGCCAACGCCGACCCTATCTGCTGGCGCAGGTGGCGGCTACCTTTCCGGCTGCGGATGAGTACATCGGCGAGAAGACGTTCTTCACAGAGCTTCGTGAAAGAGCAGGGCTTTGCAAGGAGATATGGCTTGTGCCGAATCGCATCAGGCACAACGGCGCGGCACACGAGCAGGAAATGGATGATTTCCGCAATCGTGAACAACGCCGCGAACTGCTTGCCTCCGTAGTCCGATTGGGGCATCCGTTGATGACGCTTTGGGCACTGCTTGTGGCCCAGCTTGGGACGATGAAGCTGGGTGCACAGCAACCGAGAAGCAATGACCGAAGCGAAGTGCTTATCAACATTTTTCTTGAACACCTTGAGCGTGAACGGCAGGAATCAATCACCACCAAACAACCGCTGCACACTGCCTACAGTGAACTGCACGATGTGGCGCAGTGCTTTGATCTTTTACTGAACACTACCTTCCCTGAAGTACGACAACAACAGAGGAGGTTGGCAGAACTACCCGCAGACTATGCAAAAGTCCTTGGTGCCCAGACACCAGTGTGCGGAATGCACGGAGGGGTCAACGCCACGCTGGTAAAGCAATTCAGGATGCCGGGCTATCCAATTATTATGATTTCCACAGACGTGCTTCAGGAAGGGGAGGACCTGCACACGTTCTGCTCGCGCATCATCCATTACGGGATCAGCTGGACATCATCGGCGATGGAGCAAAGAACCGGGCGGATAGACCGCGTTAACTCACTGACGCATCGCTGTCTGGAAGCAATCGCCGATTCTGCTTCGCCCTCGGATTCCCTGCAAGCGTACTATCCCTACCTTCGTGATTCGGTGGAAGTGCTACAAGTGAATCGGGTGTTTGAACGAATGAATGAGTTCTTGCGCAAAACACATATTCTGGGGGAAAACGAAGTCACCAGCAAGCGCATCAACACGGATCAGGAATCCGCCCGCCAGTGGAAGATACCAGAGCAGATACTCAGTCCGCTGAAATCAGCGTTTGAAATACACGATGGCCACTTGAGCGGCAGAAAGAGGGAGGTGCAATCCGTGGTTCGGCGCGTTGAGGCCGTGGTGCAACACTTGCAGGACGTTCGTGCCGGGCTTGATGGCTGCTTGCGCATTGACTGGGAACCTCAATCCGATCGTTCAGCGTTGTATGGCACGGCGTATTGCTCAGCCAACGCTACGCAGTTGGTGGAACCATCGGTAAAACAGGATCAGCAAGCAGTCCGCCGCCAGCCATTTGCGCTCTACCTCCGCTCCGCTCGGTACAGTGGCGATGTGATACTGCTTCATGCAATCAGCCCCGTCGGTAAACTTGTGACGGATCCGCAAACCCTTGCTGAATTGATGCAGTACAAGGCAGTTCTCGACGGAGCAAAAGTCTGTTTGGTACCAGAGGGGGTGAACAGCTATTCCATCACGGTTGAAGGCGATATCCGGTTCGATCCAACAACTACACAGCTGGAAGAGGTTATAGACCTGCTGACACGTGTTGCCATCTCCGCCGACCGCATCGAGCGCGAGAAAATGGGGAAAGATGCTCACTTTAATGAATTCGGAGATGACCTAACAAAGGAGGGGCGCAATGCAGATGATGGAAAAAATTGAAAATATGCTCGGCTCCAAGCCGATTACGTTGGATGGTGGTGTAACGATAACCCGCCAGCCAACTACCCGCCAGTCAAACAGGGTGATGATTCAGTTCAGCAATGGACGGAAGCGGGTTGTTCACTACCGTTGCAACGGCGACATGATTCGATTTTGGTCTGTGTGCGTCGCCTCGCATCTTGCACGCAACCTCAATAATGGTTGGCTAGCGGAACAGCTTCTTGCACGCAATCGCGTCGTTGATGTGGTTGGCTTCACGCTTGCACCCAAGGGCGGAATCGAAGCTGAGTTTGCTCAGCGCGCCACAACCTTGCAGCGTGATGAACTGTTATTCTATCTGATCCTTATCGCCCGCGAGGCCGATCGTTTCGCGGAGTATGTAACGCAGAAGGATCGGGAGTAAGATGCTCCTTACTCTACATTCGACATTCCCAACAGTTTTCATGCTTACAACACCACAACTGATTGCCCTAAACTCACTTCCTGGGATCACCTCGGCGGCGGTGCGGAGGTTGGTGGAGACGGGGGAAGATTTCCAGACGATTGCGAACGCCCCGCCGGAGGACTTGGCCGCCGAAGGGCTACGAAGTGCGGCGATTGCGGGAATGGCGAACATGGAGTTGCTGCTTCGGCAAGCCGAATCGCAGGTTCAGCGGGCGGCGCAGTTTGGCGGCGGGATTATCCATTTCTGGAGCGACGACTACCCCGCACGGCTCCGCCAGATTTACGCGCCACCGATCATCCTCTACCTGCATGGCACTTTGCTGCCGGAAGATGACCGCTCGATTGCCATTGTTGGAACGCGCGCGGCCACGATGTACGGGCGATTGAGCGCCGAAAAATATGCCGAAGAATTTTGCGCAAGCGGCGTGACGGTGGTTAGCGGGCTTGCGCGCGGAATAGACCAGTACGCCCACGCCGCCGCACTCCGCACCAGCGGCAGAACAATCGCCGTGATTGCCAGTGGGTTGGATGAAATTTCGCCAAGCCTATCGGCACAGATGGCGCGGAAAATTGCCGAGCGTGGGGTGGTGATTAGCGAGTACCCGTTTGGCGTGAAAGCAATCCCCGCGTACTTCCCGCAGCGGAACAGAATTATCAGCGGAATGACGGCAGCGACGGTGGTGGTGGAGAGCGACCAGAAAGGGGGAGCGATGATTACCGCCAGCTTTGCGTTGGATCAAAGCCGCGAGGTGTTCGCGCTTCCCGGGCCGATTTCCTCGCCGAAAAGCCGCGGCACCAACGGCCTTATCCGCACCGACCGTGCGCGGCTGACCCAATCGCCGGTTGATGTTCTGGACGCGCTGGGCTACCACATCCCAACCGCTGCGGCAAACAACTTCAGCAGCGAACCGCCCGCCGATCTCACCCTGTTTGAGCGTGCCATTTTCGACTCCCTTGACGGCGAACCCCGCCACGTTGACACCCTCTGCGAATCCACCGGCCTCACCAGCAGCGAAGCCCTTGTGGCATTGCTTGCGTTGGAGTTCAAAGGGCTGGCAAGGCAGATGGCGGGGAAGATGTTTTTGCGGCGGTGAGGGGGGAATGTCGAATGTCGGATGTCGAATGCCGGATTTTGGAGTTGCCCGCGAAGCTCACCAGAGCGTAGCAGGGGGGCGCGAGTTCGGCGGTGGCAGCTTCAAAATCTTTCACCCTTCCCATCTCACTCTTCACTCTTCAACTCCCCCTCCTTATTTTGCCAGCCACAAAAGAAAGAAGTTTCTGTTCTCCAATCCAACACCATGGCCAATCCCGACACAGCCCTCGCCGAACTCCGCGCCGCCGTAGCCGCCGCCACCACCCCCACCGACCGCGCCAACGCACTGAACCAGCTTGCCGAAGAGTTAGGGAAGCAAAGCCACTACCCCGAAACCCTTGCCGCAGCCGAGGAAGCCTACGTTCTTGCCCAGCAAGCCGAAGCCCCGGCAGCAGAAGCTACGGCGTTGTGGTTGCAGGGGGTGGTGCATTTGTGGAAAGGGGAGTATGGCGAGGCGTTGCGGCTATTGGAGGAATCACAGACGCTCTACGAAAAGATTGGGGAGCGTTCCGGGGTGGCTCGTGTTACCGGGTACATCGGGATTGTGTACGAAAGCCTTGGGGAGTATGGGAAGTCGTTGGAGTATTTCACCCGTGCGATTGCTCTGTATGAAGAGCTTGGTGAGCGTTCCGGGGTGGCTCGTGTTACCGCGAGCATCGGGATTGTGTACAAAAACCTTGGGGAGCATGGGAAGGCGTTGGAGCATTACACCCGTGCGCTTGCCTTGCTGGAAGAGCTTGGGAATCGTTCCGGGGTGGCGATTGTTACCGGGAACATCGGGACTGTGTACGAAAGCCTTGGGGAGTATGGGAAGTCGTTGGAGCATTTCACCCGTGCGATGGCTTTGCATGAAGAGCTTGGCGATCGTTCCGGTGTTGCCAGTGTTACCGTGAACATCGGGATTGTGTACGAACAACTTGGGAAGTATGGGAAGTCGTTGGAGCATTACACCCGTGCGCTTGCTTTGCATGAAGAGCTTGGCGAGCGTTCCGGTGTGGCGATTGTTACCGTGAACATCGGGATTGTGTACGGAAGCCTTTCGGAGCACGGGAAGTCGTTGGAGTATTTCACCCGTGCGATGGCTTTGTCTGAAGAGCTTGGCGATCGTTCCGGTGTGGCGAATGCTACCGGGAACATCGGGACTGTGTACGAAAGCCTTGGGGAGTATGTAAAGTCGTTGGAGTATTTCACCCGTGCGCTTGAGCTGTATGAAGAGCTTGGCCAGCGTTCCGGTGTGGCGATTGTTACCGGGAACATCGGGAATGTGTACAAGAATCTTGGGGAGCATGGGAAGTCGTTGGAGTATTACACCCGTGCGATTGCCTTGCATGAAGAGCTTGGGGAACGTTCTAGGGTGGCTCTTGTTACCGGGAACATCGGTTCACTCTACGCTCAGAAAGAGTTCGCCGAGTACAACCCCACCAAAGCCGAAGAACTCCTCGGGCAGGCAATCACCCTCAACCAAGAATTAGGAACGAAGAAAAATCTTTACGAAAGCCACGAAGCCTTAGCCAACCTCTATTCCCAAGAAAACCGCTGGGAAGAAGCTCTCCAGCAGTACAAAAAATACCACGAGGCCTACGGCGAGGTTCACACCGAGGAGGCACTGAAGAAGGCAGCACAAGTTGAGCAACAACGTCAGGTTGCCGAGATGGAGAAGCGCATTGCCATCGAACGCGCCCGCGCCAAAGCCACCGAGGAGCTTCTCCACAAAACCTTGCCCCCAACCATCGCCAACCGGATCATCGCCGGCGAGCAACAGATTGCCGACCGCTTCGATTCCGCCAGCGTGTTGTTCGCTGATGTCGTCGGCTTCACCCCGATGACCGCGCAGATGCCCGCCAGCGCGGTGTTGGAGTTCATGAACTTCGTCTTCGCTCACTTCGACGAGATAGCCGCCAAGCATGGCTGCGAGCGAATCAAGACAATCGGCGACGGCTACATGGCCGTCTGCGGCGCGCCAGTGGAGTGCGAGGATCACGCCGAGCGAATCGCGAGGATGGCGATGGAGATGCTGGTGGATGTGAAGCTGCCAGCAAGCATCACCGAGCACCTGCCGCCCAACACAGAGTTTGAGATACGGATTGGACTTCACACTGGAGGCATCACCGGCGGAGTGATTGGCGTTGGCAAACTGGCCTACGACATTTACGGCGACACCGTAAACACGGCCAGCCGGATGGAGAGCCACGGCGAAGCGGGGAAGGTTCATGTGAGTGACGAGTTTGCAAGTGCCGTTGGAAGCAGCTTCAGTTTTACGGAGCGTGGGGAGATGGAGGTAAAAGGGAAGGGAGTGCTGCGGACGTATTTTTTGGAGGTGGTGGAGTAGCATCGCTTGGCCCCCCGTCATCGCCGTCATCGCGAGGAGTCTTCGACGAAGCGATCTCGCGGGTTTCTGGGAAGTCATCGGACACCGTGCTGGCCGCGAGATCGCCACGTCGCTCAACGCTCCTCGCGATGACGAATGGAGCATTTGCGAAACTCACGCGCCGTCATCGCGAGGAGTCTTCGACGAAGCGATCTCGCGGGTTTCTGGGAAGTCATTGGACACACTGCCAGCCGCGGGATCGCCACGTCGCTAAGCGCTCCTTGTCGAAGACCCCGACCCGTCGGGGCGATGACGAAGGGTCGCCGTTCGGAGGCTCCGCTCATACTTCGGCGGGGCTCAGCATGAGCGGAGGGCGGGGTTCGGAGGTGGGATCAGATAGATTTTTCGGAACGCACATCACCGACATCGCCCCCGTCATCGCGAGGAGTCTTCGACGAAGCGATCTCGCGAGTTTCTGGGAAGTCATCGGACACCGTGCTGGCCGCGAGATCGCCACGTCGCTCAACGCTCCTTGTCGAAGACCCCGACCTGTCGGGGCGATGACGAATGGAGCATTTGCGAAACTCACGCGCTGTCATCGCGAGGAGTCTTCGACGAAGCGATCTCGCGGGTTTCTGGGAAGTCATCGGACACCGTGCTGGCCGCAGGATCGCCACGTCGCTCAACGCTCCTCGCGATGACGAATGGAGCATTTGCGAAACTCACGCGCTGTCATCGCGAGGAGTCTTCGACGAAGCGATCCCTCGCGTTTCTGGGAAGCCATCGGACACACTGCCAGCCGCGAGATGGGCTTCGCCGCTGCTTCGCGGTGCCACGTCGCTCAACACTCCTTGTCGAAGACCCCGACCTGTCGGGGCGATGACGATGCTTCGCCATCCGGTGGCTCCGCTCATACTTCGACGGTGCTCAGCATGAGCGGGGATGCTGTTCGGTGGCTTTGGGACAACAATCATAGATGAGCCGCAGATTTTTATTCTCCCTCACTTCACCACCATCATCCCCCGCGTCATTGCCCAATCGCCGCTGAGTAGGCGGTAGTAGTACAGGCCGGAGGGGTGCGCGCTGGCATTCCAGGTTACGGTGTAGCGTCCGGCGGCAAGGTGCTCGTTGATCAGCAATGCAACCCGCCCCCCAACTCCATCCAACACTTCCAACCGCGTGGGGCCATCCAGCCCAAGCGAGAAGGTGATGTCGGTGAGTGGGTTGAACGGGTTCGGGTGGTTCTGGTCCAGCGCGTAGTTGTTGGTGGTTAGCTCGATTAACCGCAGGTTCAGCCCGCAAATGGAGTCTATCCGAACCGCGCCGGGATCGGTGACAACGCTTAGGCAATCCCCGATTGGCGAAAGAATGCTGAACGGCAACGGCGAGCTGCTGTTGGCCCCTACATACCCAACTAATTGGATTCCCATCAGCGCGCCACTTCCCGCCAACGGCACGCCAGTGGAGGACGAAAGGAAGTAGGTGGCTTCCCCCTTTTTGTGGTCTTTCTGGATGCTGTCAATCTTCCATCCCTCCAACAATCTTCCTTGCAACAACGGGGCATTGGCGCGCAGGAATGTGGGGTCGTAGCTCAGCCTGATTGCAATGCTGGTCAGCTTCAGCGGGTCGGTTGCCGAATCGGCCATCACTTCCACAACAACGGTGTTCCCAACTCCCACTTGGTACTCCTTCCCGATATGGAGCCGCACCGTTTTGGGGGCAACAACCACCAAAGCTGAGTCGTGCGCTTGGCAGCCGTTTGCATCGGTGACGGTAAGGCGGTAGAGCGTGGTGCTGTCGGGGGCGGCAAACGGGGCGGGGCAGTCGGCGCAGGATAATCCCGTCGCTGGTTCCCACCGATACTCCACCGGCGTTGTCGCCGAAGCCGTTGCCGTAATCTGTCCCGAACAAAACAGCGTGTCGGGGGCAACCGCCACCGTTGGCTTGGGAACAACCAGGACCGTCACGGTATCGCTGCCGCCGCAGGGGAGAAGTGAGCGGACGGTGTAGAGTTGCGTGCTGCCGGGCCGCGCCCAGGGGTTGGGGCAATCGGTGCAGCTGAGGCCGGTTGCCGGGGTCCACTGCAACGGCCTGCTTGCGTTCACGCTTAGTTGAACACTATCGCCAGCGCAAAGCGGCGGAACTGGCGGGGCATCAATGCTGCTTGGCGAAACAATGCTGACCGTGACCGACGCGCTATCGGTGCAACCGGCGGCGTTGGTGGCAACCACCTTCCATGTTGTGGTTGCGGTTGGCGTTGCCACCACCGTGGCGCAGGTGTCGCAATCCAAACCGGCCGATGGAGTCCACCGCAGCCGCATTGGGCGCGGCAGCCCAGCCGAATCGGCGATTGCGTTCAGCGGAAGACTTCCGCCGGCACAGATGGAGGTGTCGCGGGTTAGGCGAACTGTTGGTGGCGGAACCACCGTCACCAACACGGTATCCTCGGCTGTTTGCCGGCAAGCCGGATCGCCTTGCCCGGTGACGATGTAGGCCGTTGTGGTTGTTGGGCGTGCTGTTGGATTTGGGCAGTCGGTGCAGCTTAATCCGGTTGCTGGCCGCCAGGTGTAGGCCACCCCGCCGGAGGCCCGCAACTGCGCCGCGCCGCCAACACACAGCGTGGTATCACTGCTGGCAACAATCGTTGGGCGCGCCGTCACGAAGACCGTCACCGAATCGGTTCCGGTGCAGCCAAAGCCATCGGTGATGGTGACGTGATAGGTGGTTGTGGATGTTGGCCGGGCAATCGGATTGGGGCAGGCGGTGCAGTTCAATCCGGCGGCTGGCGACCATGCGAACAGCGTGCCGCCGGTGGCCTGCAAGTTCGCCGAAGCCCCATTGCAGATGTACTGATCCTCCCCCGCCTCAACAGCAAGGGGGCGGAACGCAGGCACGGTGATTTCGGTGACAAGCGAATCGCGCGGGCAGCCAGCGTACAGCCGGACGGTGTAGTTGCCGGCCGCAGCGTAGCGATGCCGAGGGTTCAGTTCGGTTGAGGTTCCCCCATCGCCAAAATCCCAGAATCGTTCTTTTGTGATCGGCGCGCCATCGTCCCAAATGCAAATTTCGGAGGCATCGTGAAACTGGACCACGCCGCAAGTCGTGGTGTCGTAGCGGAATTGCAGCAGCTGGTAGGGTTTGAATTTCAACAGCACCGGCTGATCCTCAAGTCCATTATCCCTCTCGTTCCCTTTTCGGGGCTGGAACGCGCCGGGCGTTGTGGGAAAATCGGGGGAGTGGCTGGTCATGCCGATAATTGCTTCCACGTTGCAACTATCACCCATCAGCCGGATTCGTGCGCGGCCATAATCGGCAAGGCTGCCGTAGTCGTTGTTTTGCCCGCCGATCATGGTGGAGTACATCAGCCGGCTGGCGGTTGGATTTAGCTTGGTCAGAAATAAGTCAAAACCCCCGCGATTTAATTGGTCGTAAGCACACTCGGAAATTGGGAAAAATGTCGGCTCAAAATTCCCGTTGGAAAATGTGCAGCCAACAACAAAGATATTTTCCGATTTATCTAACGCCACGGTATTTCCACGGTCGGTATTAAAGCCACCTAACAATGAAGAAAATTGAACGCCAGAAAGATCAGCACGGAAGCAGGTGACGTAGCTATCGGAGCGGAGCGTGTCGCCGGGGCGTGTGTTGAACGTGCGGTCGAATGCCCCAGCCGTGGTAAGGAAATCGGGGGATGATGTTGTGCCGGTAATAATTGGCTGGCCGGCGGAATTTAGCGTCATCCCCTGCCCAAAATCATCCCCCGCGCCGCCAAAATATGTGGATGCCAAAATCTGCGAGCCATCATTGCTCAACCGAAAAAGAGCGATGTCCAAATTTCCGGCAGAAATATCTTGGGCCGCACCGGCGGTTAGTGGAAAATCGGGAGAAAATGTGTTCCCCAACACAATCGCTTCATCGGAATTATTCACCGCAATATCCAGCGCGTAATCAACATCGCTTCCTCCAACAAGCGTGGAATAGAGTACGGTTAGTGCTTCGGCATTCAGCACGGTCACAAAAATATCGGTGGTGTCCAACGTGCGGTCGTGGGCACCGGGGGTGGTGGGATAATTTTGGGAAATTGTTTGCCCAGTAATGAATAATTCCCCCCGGCTATTCAGAGCGGCGCGGTCGAAAAATTCGGAGCTATCGCCGCCGAAATAGGTTGAGTAGATCAGCGAGTCTCCATCCCGACTGAGCTTCACGGCAAAGCCATCCCAATCGCCAGCGTTGTAATCTTGAATTGGCGTGGGATCGAGCGTGACCGGGAAATCGGTGCTGAAGGTGCTACCAACAATGTAGGCTTCGCCGGAGGGATTCACGTTAATGGAAGTTGCTTCATCCTGATGTGACCCCCCTAAATATGTTGAGTACACCAACGAGCGTCCATCTGGGGTCATCTTAAAAACGTAGGCATCCATTAACGCCCCGTTAAAGGTCTCATCATACGACCCCGAAACGGTTGGGAACCGCTCGGTGTACCACCCCACGCCGTAGATATAGCCAAGCGCGTCCACATCAATATCACGCATGTAGCCTTCGATTAAAAACCCCTGCGTTGCGCTTGGCCCGCCGATAAATGTGGACCATGCCAGCATTGTGGGATCAATAATCAACGGAAGGTCGCGGCGGAAACTGCTGTTGGCCGCGAACCCGTAGGTGGTGTCGTTCCAAAGGATGAAGCGGGTTGGGACCTCCACGTGCGCGCCCTCAATCACCTGGTAGGCGTAGGGGCGTTGCTCAATCAGCGTCCCCCAATCGGTGGCGATTTCCAAATCGCCAGCGTTGTTGATTCGTAGCCCGTTAATTCCTCGGCACTCCATTTTCACATCACCCAACTGCCCGCCGGGGCGGACGATGCAATCGTATTTCAGTGCGCGCCCGGTGCCGTAGTAGCACAGGTCAATGTTGGGATAAAGCTCGCGATACCAAAGCTGCTCATGCTGGCGTACACCAGCCACCGCCCGCCCAGCACGGAAGTAATTTGCTTTCCCGGGCAACAGGTTCTGGGCCTGAATACTTGGCGCGGGGGATGCACCTTGAAAATGGATGCTCCACTGCAAACCCTCAACAGTTGGAGGTGTGTGTTCGGAAAAATTTTCTGGTGGGGTGAGTGACTGCTTGGCTGCCCGCGTGAAAAGGAATCCAACTCCATTTCGCCCGAATGTGGCTTGCGCGGTGTTGGTTGTGGTTTGGTACAGCGTTGCTGAATCCCACTGGCCGTTGTTCTGCCGAAACCCCAGCGGAAGGTCGCCCAACCGCGCCGCAACGAATTCCCGATTCAGTCTGCTCTGTTCTGGTGGAGTAGATATTTGCGCCGCCACGCTTCCGCAGCAGAAAATTGCCAGCAGCGCAAGCAAAAGTTGGTGGTAGGGGAGGCGTGTCATCGGGAGTAGTATCATGTTCATCGTGTGCATCAACGGTTGGTCCGGCTGGGCGAATTGGTTTGCGGGCCGCAACGTGGCTGCGCAATAGTAGCAAAAGGGGAGTTGTTATGCCATAGCCAAGTTGGTGATGAAAGAAGAAAGGGATGATCTTTTTGGATCATCCCTTTTCGTGAAAGATGCTGTTGGGGATTGTGCTGCCCTCTCTTCTTCCCGATCCCTGATCCCCGAAAAAGAGAAAGAACCACAGAGACACAGAGAGCACAGAGGGGGAGAAAGAGAGTTATACTCGGCGCAAATTGGTTTGCGAAACTCTACTCAGCTAGGTGCGCTATGGATTCCCGCTTTCGCGGGAATGACAGTGATTGAGTTTTTCGCAAACCACTCTGTTTGGAGTATAGACTGAGCCGCAGAGTGTTGATAATCTTTGCCCTCACGTTCTCATTTTTCCCAGGACGTACATTGCTCCGGTTGGTGCGGGCATTCCGCCGCGGGGTTCAAGGGTGATGGCGAAGGCTTCGGCTTGGTTGATATTTTTCATGTGATGCACGGCTTCCGGCTGGTCGTTCAGGTCGAACACACCGGCATCAATCGGTTTGCCATCGGCCAGTGCCCATAATTGATATTGCTTGTCGTCCGGTGGCGCCGGAAGCCCTTCAACGCTTAGGGCTATGCTTCCTGTTGCCGGGTTCCAATAGACCATGGCGATTGCGTTGGGGGCCGCCTCAAGCCCGGCAAGGGTCACAACTTGGTTTTGGGGATTCTTCAATTGCACAACATCGGCCACCACACGGTTCATCTGGTTTTTCAGCGTGTTGTATTCCTGCACAAGCTGCTGGTTCCGGTTGATGCTGTGGGCCAAATCCTCCTTCGTGTTTTGCCACTGATAGCCCATGTAGGCGGCGGCCCCAACCCCCAGCAGCGCAAAAACGATGGAGGCCGCCAGCAAGTATCTGCGCGATGCCGGGGCAACCGCTGGCGTGGCTGCGGCCGGGGGATACAGCTTCACAACATTCGCCGGTTTTGCGGGTGGTTCCGGCACCGGTTTTGACATCACTTCTGAAAATGGGAGAACTGGCGGCGGCGGTTCAACAGGGGCGGGGGGGAGCGGAATGATAACTCCAGCACCGGATGTTGGTTGGGCCGGGACATCATCCCAAACAAGCCCTTCTTCGGCGGCAATGGTTTGCAGGATGCTGCTTTTCAGTTCCGGGCGCGGCGCAATCTGGCCGCTGGTGGCCAATGCCTCCAAGGCTTCGTAGATGCTGGCAATCTCTTGTCGGACTTGCGGATGCTGTTGTGCCATTGCTTCCACTTCCTGTGCTTCTGCGGCCGATAGTCCCCCCATCGCATACAGTTCCAGCACGCCGGACGTTATGTATTCCTCGATATTCAACGTGATCTCAAGCTGGTGTGTGATATGGGCTGTTCATGGTTTTCAGTTGGCGTTCATAAGCTCTCGTAGGCGTATCAGCGCGCTGCGGACGCGGGTTTTCACCGTGCCAAGCGGTATCCCCAACTCATCGGCGGCCTCACTTTGGGTGAAGCCCTGATAGTAGATCAGGTCAACTAATTGCTGCTGGTCTGGCTTTAGCCTCAGCACAAACTCCCGCAGGCCGATGACCTCGGGATTGTAGCTAATGCTCTGCTGGCGGTCAATTTCACCTACGAGATTCTCAATCGAACGGTTTGTTTTGCGCTGGCGGTGCTCGCTGGAACGGAGTTTATCCAACGCGGAGTTACGGGCGATATTCAGCATCCAGGTGAAAAGCGTCCCCCGTGAGTTGTCGTACGATTCGGCGTTCTTCCAAATTTTGATGAAGGTCTCTTGCAGCACATCCTCGGCCATTTCCTCAATCTGGACAATGCGCACAATCACCCCGTACAATGCTGCCGAGTAGCGATCATACAGCACCCCAAAGGCGCGGCGGTCGCGCTGGCGCAGCTGCAACGCCAGCAGTTCAACATCGAAAGTGATATCGTTAGAAGTGGACAATCGTAGCGGAGGTTGTTGGCTGTTTGTCAGTGTTCAGTGGCCAGCGGGTTCGGCGGCCAGTGGCCGGTTATCCCAATTCCAAATTTCACTCTTCACTCTTCACATTTCACTCTTCATTCGTTCCCACACCGCCGGTATCTCCTCCCAGTGCCTGATAACCGCGTCGGCAGCGGACTTGGTTCCGTCGTCGGCGTATTTGTGGGGGATGTGGTTGCCACGGTACAGCACTGCTTTCATCCCAACCCCTTTCGCGCCGCGAATGTCGGTCCGCTCGATGTCGCCGATATGTAGCGAGCGGGCCAAATCGCCCCCCAATGGCTCCACCGCCCGCCGGAACGCATCGGGGTGTGGTTTTGCAACGCCGCTTTCGTCGCTGAAAATAAAATTGCTGAAATAACTGGCAATCCCTTGTTGCTCCATCAGCGAACGCAACACTTGGCCCGGGGAAAATGCTGTGTCGGAAATAACGGCCAGCGGTGCGCGTGCGGCCAAAAACGCCAAAGCATCGCGCACGCCAGGAAGCAATGCAGGAGGATTGCTCAACACGCCGTTGGCAAAGGTGTGTGTCACCTCGGCAACCGCTTCATCGGGGAGCGTCAGGTCCAGCCGTCGGCAGATTTCCTCCACCATCTCGCGCGAGTTTGGGGTGCGGTGGTTGTTCAGCCAGTGGTGGTCGAAGTACTCCCAGATGCTGCGGAACGCCGCATCTACTTCCTCAATATCCCGAAAGTGCCCGGCATCGTTGATGGCTTGGCGCAGCGCGGTTTGGCGTTCCTCGTTCCGCTGCGGTCCGCCGCTGTCGTCGAATAACGTTTGCCAAAAATCAATCGTGATAATGGTGGAAGGCATACTTGAGAATGGATACTTGGGAATGGATACTTGGCGGTTAGTTGGTGTTGATGGCTTCCAGATATTGGCGCACGGTTTCTGGCAATCCGAACTCCAACGCATCGGCAATCAGGGCGTGGCCAATCGAGACTTCCAGCACGTTGGGGACCGCCGAAAGGAACAGCGGCAAGTTTTGGCGGTTCAGATCGTGACCGGCGTTCACCCCTAATCCCAGTGTGCTGGCAAGCCGTGCGGCTTCGGCGTAATCGCTCACCGCAAGTTCCCCGTTCCCTTCGGCAAAGGCGGCGGCGTAGGGTTCGGTGTAGAGTTCAATCCGGTCGGCTCCAATGTTGGCAGCGCGTTCAATTTGTTCGGGGATTGGATCCATGAACAGGCTAACGCGGCAGCCGTAGCTTTTCAGCGTTTGGATGATTTCCCGCAAGCGTTCTTCCTCGGCAATCACATCCCAGCCGTGGTCGCTGGTGAAGGCATCGGGGCTGTCGGGGACCAGCGTGCATTGCGTTGGCCGGATTTGCTGCACAAGCTCCATGTAGCCATGAAACGGGTTCCCTTCAATGTTGAACTCCACCGCTGGCCAATCGTTCAGCAGTGTGGCAAGGTCAAGAACATCGCTGGTTCGGATGTGGCGTTGGTCGGGGCGGGGGTGAACGGTGAGGCCGTGGACCCCGGCGGTAAGGCAAAGTTGCGCGGCGTGAAGGATGCTTGGAATGCCAAGCGTTCGGGTGTTCCGCAGGGTTGCAACTTTGTTCAGGTTGACGCTCAGTTTGGTCATGGCGCGAATATACAACCGGAGCACTCACCCGCTTTGCTTCTTGGTGGTCTGGAGAATCTTTTCGATGTTGCCCTCGATACTGGAATCAGCACTGCGTCGGCTTGCGCTGGTGGCACTGTTGGTTGCAGTTCTTCCATCATGCAGATGACTTCCATCAATCTCACACACTCATCAATCCAACTCCAACTATGGCACTGATTACTGCCCCGCTTGATCTTGGCGACATCTTCGACAAGACGGTAAAACTGATCGGCAAAACCGCACGGCGCACGGTCATCGTTGCGTCCGTCATCATCTTGCCGCTGACGATTGTTGTGGCACTGGTTGGCAGCAGCATCATGCAAGATTTTTCGGCAACAATGCTTGCTTCAGCGAACATGGAGGAAGCTGGCCGCACCCTCTCCGAATCGGAAGCGCGTGCTGTGGCTACCTCCTTTCTCAGCATTCTACCGATGCTTCTTGGTGTTGGTGCGCTGTTTATGATTGGCGTAACTGCTGCCGAATCAGCAATCATCCGCATTAACTGCAACGAAGTGGATGGCGGAGACATGACCTGGCGCGAAGCGGTGAACACCGCATTCGGCGGCGCGATGTGGCGGCTGATTGGCCAACGGATTCTGCTTGTGTTGGCGTTCTTCGGGATGTACTTGGTGGCAATACTTCCTGTAGCTATTTCACCATTCCTCCTGCTCCTTTCAATCCCCGCGCTGTTTGCGGGGGGTGCTTGGATATGGACCCGCTGGCTGTTTGCGCCACAAGCGATCGTCAACGAAGAGAGCGGGGTGGTGGACTCCATGGGGCGCAGTGGCGATTTGGTGAGCGGGCAATTTCTGCGGGTGTTCGGCATTGGGTTTCTGCTGGCGATTATCACCAGCATCGCCATCTCCATCGTCTCCACGCCGATTCAGATGCTTGCGATGTCGGGATTCTGGAGTCAGTATATGGACCTGGTGACTGCCGATCCTCGCAACTCCTCCGAACAGCTTCGGGCAATGGCCGCGCTCTTTTCTGGAATGGGGCCGGGGATCGGAATCAGCATCGGCATTCAAACAATTTTTACGCTGATGGTGCAGCCTTCCTACCAAGTGGTGATGTACTACGACGCTTGCGCCCGCCGTGGCGAGTTGGCCGAAGCCGGATATGATGAACATGACGCTCCTCTGCTACCATAAACTCATCCCCTTGCATGAACACCGACCCACCCGACAACCAGCTTCCGCTTTTTCCCGACTTGCCAGCCGATGTGAAAGCATCGGCTGCCAAACCCAGCATTCTTCCTGATGCTGGCGACGCTCCGCGCCCAGAATTAGATGGAACCTGGGAGCGCAAACATCGGAGCCCCATCACCGCGGCGGTGGTGGGGATGTTGCTGATCGGCTTGATCTACATCGTTGGCCAAGTGGTGCTGATTGTCCCGGCAGTGATTGCCCAGTTGATAGATGCCCCCAACTCCACAGCCGAGTTGGAGACTGCCGAAATTTTCATGTTGATCCGCACCCCGCTGCTTGTTGCCCTGACGATTTCGCAATATCTGTTCATGGCACTTCCGGCGTGGTTGCTGGCGCGCCGCTGGCACGTTGGCAAGCTGGGGAGCGTGGCCGGCTACGTCCGCCTGCGCGCTGCCGATTGGCGTGTGGTGGTGCTAACTCCACTACTCACGATTGCCTTTATTCCCCCCGCCAACTACCTCTCGCAACTCTTCATGGAATGGCTTGGGATGCCGGCCGACTCCATGAAAGAATTGGAGGCGTTGTTCACAGCAAGCTCCTTCCCAGAGTTGCTGCTGCTCAGTTTTGTGATTGCCATCACCCCGGCCATTTGCGAAGAAATTTTCTTCCGTGGATACGTGCAGCGGACGTTCCAGCGGGCCATTGGTGCGCGAAGCATTTGGGTTACTGGGGTGCTGTTCGGGCTGTTCCATTTCCAACCGGTTAGCCTGCCAACCCTTGCGCTGATGGGGATTCTGCTGGGCTATCTGTACCACCGCACCCAAAGCCTGCTCCCCAGCATGATTGCCCATTTCACCAACAACTTCATGGTGCTGTTGCTGCTGTACCTTGCCCAAGCAAATCCTGAGTTGATGGGAGCATCGGAGGAGTTCTCCCTCCCGGTGGTGCTTATCAGCGGGGTGGTTTGTGTTCTGCTGTTGGGGGTGGTGCATCGGCTGACGGGGGGAATGTCGAATGCCGAATGTCGAGTGCCGAATGAAGAGTGAGAAGGTAGGAATGCCGAATGTCGAATGTCGAATGTCGAATGCCGAATGCCGAATGTCGAATGCCGAATGTCGAATGCCGAATGTCGAGTGGCGAATCAAGAGTGAGAAGGTAGGAATGTCGAATGCCGAATGTCGAGTGGCGAATCAAGAGTGAGGAGGTAGGAATGCCGAATGCCGAATGCCGAATGGGGAATGAAGAACGACTGTCATCGTCACGACGGGTTGGGGGCTTCGACGCGAAGCACCCCGATGCAGCGGCGCAAACCCGTCTGGCGGGATTCTGGGAAAACATCGGCCACCCCAGCCCGCCAAACGGCCACCCCTGCTTCCTCTTTCATCCATTATCTTCGCACATCGCAAAAATCAACCAACAACAACTCCAGGATACGACAGATGGATATTGCAATGATCGGGTTAGGGAAGATGGGGGCGTTTATGACCGAACGCTTGTTGAACGGCGGACACCGTGTGGTGGGTTATGACCACAACCCCGAAGCGGTAGCGCGTGTGGTTGCAAAAGGGGCCGTGGGGGCCGCCTCGTTGCCGGAAGCCGTTGCCGCGCTTGAGCCGGCACGCATCGTTTGGATGATGGTTCCGGCTGGCGACCCCGTGGATCAAACTATTGCCGCGCTGATGCCGCTGCTTCACGCCGGCGATATTCTGATTGATGGCGGCAACAGCTACTACAAGGACTCCATCCGCCGCGCGGCCACCGTTGGCCAGCACGGAATCCACTACGTTGATTGCGGAACCAGCGGCGGTGTCTGGGGCCTTGCCGAAGGCTACAGCCTGATGATCGGCGGCGATGAATCGGCGCTGGTGAAATGCGCCCCAATCTTCGAAACCCTTGCTCCCGATCCCGAACGCGGCTGGGGGCGGGTTGGCCCGGTGGGGGCTGGGCACTTCGTGAAGATGATCCACAACGGCATTGAGTACGGCATGATGCAAGCCTTCGCCGAGGGCTTCTCGATTATGAAACACAAAACGGAGTTCCATCTGGACTTGCAGGAGATTGCTGAAATCTGGCGGCACGGAAGCGTGGTCCGCTCCTGGCTGCTGGACCTGACGGCGCGGGCGTTGGAAGGGGGAACATCGCTGGAAAATATCCGCCCCTGGGTCAGCGATTCCGGCGAAGGACGCTGGACCGTTGCCGAAGCGATTGACCTGAACGTCCCCGCCCCGGTCATTACTCACTCACTGCTGCAACGCCTCCGCTCGCGCGATGAAGAATCCTACGCCGACCGCCTGCTTGCGGTGATGCGCGAACAGTTCGGCGGCCATGCCGTGAAACGCGAGGAGGGGGCCTGATGAAAGTCAGCGTCGAGCCACATCTGTTCGTCATTTTTGGTGCCACCGGCGACCTGATGCACCGGAAACTTCTTCCCGCACTCTATCGGCTTGTCACCGGCGGGCACCTCACAAAAAAGTGTGTGATACTTGGCGTTGCCCGCACCGATCAGGACGACGCAGCATTCCGCCAGCAAGCCCAGCAGACGTTGCTGGATGCCGGCTTCCTCACCGAAGACACCGCCAACAAGTGGATGCAAGAAAACCTCCACTACCTTCCGATGATGACCAGCAGCCCAGACGAGTTTGCCGCGCTGGCAGCAAAAATTGAGGCGGTGGAACGCGAGCATGAGCTTGCCGGAAACCGCATCTTCTACCTTGCGCTCCCTCCGTCGGCGTTCCCCACCACCATTGAAGCGTTGGGGAGCGTTGGCCTGAACAAAAGCGCAGGCTGGACCCGCTTGGTGATTGAAAAACCGTTTGGCAGGGACCTTGCTTCTGCGCGCGAGCTGAACAACTTGGTTCACCACCATTTCGATGAATCGCAGGTCTATCGAATTGACCACTACTTGGGGAAGGAGACGGTGCAGAACTTGCTTTTCTTCCGCTTCGCCAACGTGATGTTTGAATCGCTCTGGAACCGCGACCGCATCCACAGCGTGCAGATTACAGTGGCCGAAGATTTGGGGGTGGAGCACCGCGCCGGATATTACGAGACCGCCGGGGCATTCCGCGACATGATCCAAAACCACGTCACCCAGCTGATGACGTTGGTGGCAATGGAGCCTCCGGTTGGCTTCAATGCCGACGACATCCGCGAGGAGAAGGTGCAGGTGCTGCGGTCAATCGCGCCAATCAAGCCGGGGGATTTTGTGTTTGGCCAGTACGCCGCCGGAAAGGTTGGCCCCAGCGCGGTGATCGGCTACCGCGATGAAGAAAAAGTTGATCCCGAATCCATCACCGAAACGTTTGTGGCGTTGCGGTTAGAGGTAGCAAACTGGCGGTGGCAAGGGGTCCCGTTCTACATCCGCACCGGGAAGCGTTTGCAACGGCGGGTCAGCCAGATTGTGGTGAATTTCCGCAAGCCGCCGGTGTCGCTCTTCCGCCCGTTCCAGGGGGAAGATTCCTCCATCCATTCCAACAAACTGGTGATCTCCATCCAACCGGATGAAGGCTTCGATCTCCATTTCGAGGTGAAGGCCCCGGGGGAGACCAAAGTGGAAACGCAGCGGCTGCGGCATCGCTACAGCGACACGTTCACCAACATCCCCGACGGCTACCAAACGCTGCTGTTCGATGTGATACTTGGTGACCAAACGTTGTTTGTGCGTGCCGATGAAGTGGAGGCTTCGTGGAAGCTCTATCGTCCGTTGCTGGAAAATCCCCCCGCGCCGCACCCGTACTGGGCGGGGTCGTGGGGGCCAACCGAAGCGGAAAAACTGATTGTCCACAGCGACGATCATTGGCGGGTGATCTGATGGCCACACCCACCAGCAACCTTCGCATCTTCCCCGCTCCCGACCAACTCTGCAGGGCCGCTGCGGCGCAGATTGCCCTGATGATTTCGGGACATCAAGGCCAGCGATTTCGGCTGGCGCTTTCCGGCGGGCGCACCCCCGAACTGCTGTACCGAATCTTGGCAACGGAGTACGCAGCGGCAATCCCCTGGGGGAAGGTGGAGTTGTTCTGGGGTGACGAACGCTACGTCCCGCACGACCACCCTGCAAGCAATGCCGCGATGGTGCAGCGCAGTCTGCTGGATCACATCAATATTCCGGCTAACCAGGTTCATCCTATTCCAACCGGGGCGGGAAATCCGGCAAGCGATGCCGCCGCCTACCAGCAAACCTTGCAAGCGTGCGCCGAAACAGAAGGCGAGCTTCTACGGTTTGATCTGCTTCTGCTGGGGATGGGGGATGATGGCCACACGGCATCGCTCTTCCCCGGCGGCGATTGGCTTGCCGAGCGAGCGGCGTGGGCCGTGGCAAGCCGCGCTCCTGTTCCGCCGCACGGCCGCATCACACTCACTTTCCCGATGCTCAACGCCGCGCACCACACCATGATTCTGGTAACGGGCGAAGCAAAGCAGCAGGTTCTGCAGAAAATTTTTGCAAACCCCACCGCCGCCGCTTCGCGCTACCCGATTGCCATGATTGACCCGCAAGGGGAAGTTCATTGGCTGGTGGATTCGGCAGCGTGGCCCGAAGCAGCGCACCGATAATCTTCCGCGACATTCCGTAAGTTCGCGGCATCATTCTGGAAACATAACCTTCAATACACATACCGATATGCGAATCACGCTTGCGCAACTGCGCCTTCCTTTGCTTCTTCTGGCCGCCACCGCACTGCCGCTGCTTGGCGGCTGCCAGGAAAAACCCCTTAAGGCCGCTGGCCCGCCCAAAATTGAGATTGTTGGCGGCGAGTTAGTGGATTGGGGGCGGACCGCACCAGGGAAACTGAAGCGAACCGTCAGCATCGTCAACACCGGCGGCGACACCCTGAAAATTAGCAAGGTTCAGCCAAGCTGTGGTTGCACCACGGCTCCATTAAGCAAAGAGAAATTGCTCCCCGGCGACACGGCTTCGTTGGATATTACTCTAGATACCCCAACCCACGCCGGCGAAGCCAGCAAGACTATCACCATCATGTCGAACGACTCACTTCGGCCAACGGTGCTGCTGCGATTGAAGGCGTTTATTGTTCGCGAAATTGTGGCCTCGCCCGATTTCTTTCCGGCAATTGGCGACGTAAAACCGGGCCAAGAAGGGACAACAGAAATTGAGCTGCTGAACACCGCCGAAACTCCCATCACTATTCAGCCGCCAACGCTTGGCGATGTGCCGGAAATGTTGGTGAGGTTTGAAATGACCGCGCCGGTGGTGATCCCGCCAGGGGAAAAAGTGAAAGTGGTTGCCCATGCAAAACCATTAAAAGCCGGGATGAGCAGCGGTGAGGTGATTTTCAAAACCGATAGCAAAATAAATCCCGAAGTGAAAGTGCGAATCACCTGCAACGCAGGGTAGTTGTTGATGCCAGACATTGTTGGAGCAGAAATTATTTCTGCTCCAACAATGCAAAAAGTGCACAAAAACAGCGCGAAAACTCCACTCCTTCCACGAACCTACATAAACAGAGCAATGCCGCTTCGCTGGTTAGTCATTCTTCACGTTCTTGGTGCCACAATTTGGGTGGGTGGTCACTTGATTCTTGCAATTCGGTATCTCCCGAAAGCATTGAAAGCAAAGGATATTACTCCAATCGTCAATTTCGAGCAGCACTACGAAGCATTGGGGATACCGGCATTATTTCTTCAGATCATCACCGGTATCTGGATGGCTTCTGTTTATCAAATCAAATGGTTTTCTTTCGAGACCGTGCAGTATTCCATCATCAATATCAAGTTGATTTTATTGATAACCACTCTTCTACTGGCTCTTCATGTTCGCATTTTTATTCTTCCAGAATTATCTCCAAAAAAATTACCGTTGCTGGCTTTGCATATTGTTCTGGTGACGGTGATTGCTGTGGCAATGCTCTATCTTGGCCTCTCGTTCCGCTTGGGACTGTCTTGAAAAAAAATGAGTGAAAGATGAATTTCTGACTTCATCCGAAATTTGCAGCGGTGAACTAATTGCTGATTTTCTGCTTCATCCGAAAAAATAAACAGGTTTTCATAACCACGGATTGATCAGTATGCTCGAGGTCTATTGGGGGTGCTTGGTTGGGGGAATGCTTTTCTCGGTGGTTTCGCTGTTGGGCATTCGTGGCGGGCATGGCGGGCACGCGCTGAAAGGTGCTTCTGCGCTGAAAGGCGTTCACACGCTGAAAGGGGCGCATCATCTGCTTTCGCACGGGGTGCACCACGGGGTAGCTCATGCTGGCGGCCATGCTCATCACGGCCATGCTCACCACACATCGTTCCTGAACCCGACTACGCTTATCCCTGGAATTGCGGCGTTTGGTGGCGGTGGAATTTTGCTGGCCACGTACACCACGCTAACCGTTGGCCCACAAATCACGTTGGCGGTATGCGCTGCAATCCTGATGTCGGTGCTGGTCCATTTTCTGTTTGTCCGCCCGATGGATCGGGCCGAAAGTTCGGTTGCTTTCAGCATCCACGATTGCGTGGGCCACACAGGAATTATCACCGTCCCGGTGCCGGAACATGGGCATGGGCAAATCATGCTGAACATGGGGGGAAGCAACACCGTGCAGATTGCTGCCAGCTTCGACCAGTCACCGTTGCCGAAGGCCTCGGAAGCAGTGGTGGTGGAAGTCCGCGATGGCATTCTGTACGTCGCAAAATTTTCCGAAGAATCATCCGCCAGCTGACGGCGCAAGCACGATCATCAAACGCCAGCCCCCCTCCGGAAAAAACTATGCTTGAACTCTATTGGATTTGCCTTGTTGTCGGTGGCCTGTTTGCGCTGGTTACTCTGGTTTTCGGTCAAGCCCTGGACCTTGACGGACTGCTGGATATTGAAGGGGGCGATTTCCTGAACACAACCACAATCGCTGCCTTCGTTATCTGCTTTGGTGGGGCTGGGGTTTTGCTGGCAACCTATTCCACGCTTGGCGTGGCGGCGGTGTTGGCCATTGGTGGCGGCGCGGCGTTGGTGGGGGCAACGGCTATCCAATTCTTGTACGTCCGCCCGATGCAGCGGGCCGAGCGTTCGGTGGCGTTTTCGGTGAAGGAGCTTGTTGGCCAAACTGCCCAGGTCACTATCCCAATTCCAGCCGAGGGTTACGGCGAAGTGATGCTGCAAATTGGTGGCGGAAATGTCTGCCAAATTGCTCGAAGCGGCGATGGAAATCAAATCCCCACCGGTGCTCGGGTGGTGGTGATTGAATCAGTCCCCGATTCGGTATCGGTGATTCCGTTCCAAGACTCATAACTCACACATCTATCCCGGAGAAAACTCAGATGGAACTCCCAATGTACCTTGTCGTTCCGGCAATCGTGGTGGCGGCGGTGCTGTTTTTGCTGATGGCATTTTCCTCACGCTACAAAACCGTTAGCCCCGACGAAGCCTTGATTGTCACCGGCGCGGCCCTTACCGGAAGCAACGTGGTGGAGGACGCAAGCGGGCGGAAAATCAAAATTGTTCGTGGCGGCGGCGCGTTCATTTTGCCGGTGTTTCAGCGATTCGAAAAACTCTCATTGCTGACCCACAAGCTGGAGATACGAACGCCGGAGGTCGTCTATACTTCGCAAGGTGTCCCGATCCTTGCCGATGGCGTGGCAATCGTGAAAGTTGGAAGCTCGGTGGAAGATGTTGCCACCGCTGCCGAGCAGTTCCTCACCAAGCCGACCGAGGCCCTAGAGGCCGAAGCGCGCGAAGTGTTGGAAGGGCATTTGCGGGCAATCATGGGGGCCATGACGGTGGAAGAAGTCTATCGCCACCGCGACAAGTTCGCCCAGGAAATACAAGGCGTTGCGGCGTTGGATCTGAAGAAAATGGGTTTGCAGATTGTGGCCTTCACCATCAAAGATGTTCGCGACCCGCACGGCTACTTGGAAGCATTGGGGAAGCCACGCATTGCCGCAGTGAAACGGGAAGCCGAAATCGCCGAAGCCCAAGCCTACCGCGATGCCCGCGTCCAGAAAGCTGTGGCCGATGAAGAAGCATTGAAAGCTGAACTTCTGCGCGACACCCGCGTTGCCGAAGCCAACAAGGAGAAGGAGCTTCAGATTGCCACCTTCAAGCGGGAACAGGACACCGCAAAGGCCGAAGCCGACCAGGCCTACTTCATCCAAGAAGCCCGCTCCAAGCAGGCCGTCACCGAAAACCAGATGCAGGTGGAGCTAACCCGCAAGGAACGTGAGATTGAGCTGGAGGAGAAGGAAATCCGCCGGCGAGCCAACCAGTACGATGCCGAAGTGAAAAAGAAAGCCGATGCCGAACGCTACGCCATCGAGCAAAGTGCAGAGGCAACAAAGCTCCGCCAAATGCGCGAAGCCGAAGCCTTGCAGTACCGGATTGAGGCCGAGGCGCGCGCAAAAGCCGAGCAACAACGGCTTGAAGGTTTGGCGCAAGCCGATGCCGACCGCGCACGCGGAACCGCACAAGCCGACGTGATCCGGCTGAAAGGTTTGGCCGAAGCCGAAGCCAAGCAAAAATTGGCCGAAGCGTTCGAGAAGTTTGGGCAAGCCGCCGTGCTGGATATTCTGGTGAGAATGATGCCAGAGCTTGCCGGGCGCATCGCCGAACCGTTAGGCAACATTGACAAGCTGACCGTGGTGGATACCGGCAACGGCGATGGGGCAACCCGCGTCAGCAACTACGTCACATCGCTGATGTCCACGGCTCCCGAAATGCTGAAAAGCGTTGCGGGGATTGACGTGCAAGAACTGATCCGCCGCTTCACAGCGCGCGCGGTGGAAGCCGGAAACGGGGAAGAGGTGAAAGAGGCGTGAGAGAGAAAAAATGAGTTGAAAAACTCAGTCGCAAGCGTTCATCATTTGGGCCAGAATATTTTTCTGGCCCAAATGTTTTTGGCTCATCTATAAGTGAGCAAGCAAAAGAAGTAGAGTGTGTAGCTGATATCAGGATTGCACTGGCCTCTCTTCTTCCCCCGGCTCTGTGTCCTCTGTGTCTCTGTGGTTTTTCCTCTTCAGAAGCGAAGAAGAAAATGAACCACAGAGACACAGAGAGCACAGAGGGAAGAAAGAGAGGGGAAGAAAAAGAGGGGAGGAAAGGGAGATGGAGGATCGCTGCACGCTAACAATAGTCGCCTCATATTTTTTCCAAGAATAACCTCCAACAAAACAAACACCATGCGGTTTTCCATTTTTCTGGTTGCGGCATTTGCGGGGTTGCTGGCTTGCGATCGGCAGCCAGCCCCCGGCGTTCCCGCTTTGCGTGATTCGGCGGCAACAGCAGTTCAGGCGATTGATTCCGGAGTCAGCAACGCCGCCCCTGTGGAAATTGAACGCCCTGAGTTGGCGCGGTATTTCCAGCAAGTTGCTGCCGATTCTGGTGCGTTCGTGCTGCTTGATCTTTCAGCAAACCAGATCATCCGTTGCAACCCAATCCGCTGCGCCACCGGTTTTTTGCCAGCCTCCACGTTCAAAATTTTCAACGCATTAGTGGGGTTTGAAACTGGCGTTGCCCCCGACACTAATTTCACGCTGCAATGGGATAGCGTTCGGCGTTCCATCCCAAATTGGAACCACGACCAAAACATTGCCGAGGCGTTCCGCAACTCCACCGTGTGGTTTTATCAGGAGCTTGCGCGGCGCATTGGCCAACAGCGGATGCAGGAGTGGGTATCGCGCGAAGGCTACGGGAATCGGAACATTAACGGGGGGATAGATCAGTTCTGGTTGACGGGTGAGCTACGCATTTCCCCCAACCAGCAAGTGGAGTTTTTGCGGCGATTATTTCAGGGGAACCTCAGCTTCTCCAAACGGACAACAGAGATGGTACAACAGATGATGCTGCGGCGCGACACGTTGGGGTATCGCCTGCGGGCAAAGACTGGTTGGGGGAGGATGGGCGACCGGCAAATCGGCTGGATTGTTGGCTGGATTGAGCGGCCGCAAGGGGCTGCAATGTTTGCGCTGAATCTTGAAAGCCGCGACCCCAACTACCCAATGGTGAAAGCACGGATGGAGGTTCTGAACGGCATCCTGAAAGAAGTAGCGATCCTCCCAAAAGCGTGGTGATGTTCGCAGGCATTCGCTGATCCCGCCGCTAACTTCCATTCGACATTCGACATCCCCCTCACCCCCGCGGGTGGAACGTCCGGTGGACTTCGCGCAGATATTCGCGATCAACGTGGGTGTAAATCTGGGTGGTGACGATGTGCTGGTGGCCTAACATCTCCTGCACCGCACGCAAATCGGCTCCCCCTTCCAGCAGGTGTGTTGCAAACGAATGCCGAAACGTGTGGGGGTGAACATCCGCTTCCACCTTTGCCAGCGCGGCATATTTTTTTGCCATCACCCAGATTGCATTTCGGCTAAGTGGACCCCCGCGTGAGTTCAGAAACAGCACGTCGTTCGTGCTGCGTCCGGGTTGGATTAGTTGGGTGCGGGCAACGGCGCGGTAGCGGGTAATCCATTCTTGTGCGGGGCGGCCAATCGGGGCCAGCCGCTCCTTGTTCCCCTTGCCAATAATCCGCACCAGCGAATGCTGGAACAGCAGCTGCGAAATCGTCAGGGTGCGAAGCTCGCTTACCCGCATTCCGGTGGCGTACAGCGTCTCCAGAATTGCACGGTCGCGAACCCCGTAGGGGATGCCCGATTCGGTTACGTCGGGGGCGTTCAGGATGGCCTCCACTTGTGGCAGCGAAAGCACATCGGGAAGGCTGCGGCGTTTTTTCGGTTGGGCGATCATCTCCGAGGCATCGCTTTTTACCTCCTCCTCGGTCATCGCAAATTTATGCAGCCCCCGAATCGCCGAGATTGCACGCGCCACCGATGTTGGCGCAAGCCCAGTTCCCACAAGCTGTGCAACGTGGTTTCGGATATGCGCGCTTTGTGCTTCGGCAAGTTTGTTCACGCCAAGCCCGGTAAGCTGTTGCAGGTATCGCCGCACGTCGCGCTTGTAGGCCGCCAACGTGTGTTCCGATGACCCTTTCTCCAGCAACAGAAACTCCTCGTAGCGTTCCAGCAAAAGCTCTAACGGGCGGCTGATTGCTTGTTGGTTCATCACCATCATAATGATCTTGAAGGGCAAAACTGGCTCACCGGGCAAGCCGAACAATTTGGGCGGCGGGCAATGCAGATTGCGCGGCCATGCTCGGCAATCAGGTGGCTGAACCTTACCCATTTTCCCCGATCAATCACCTTCATCAACTGCGCCTCAATTTTTTCTGGATCATCGGAATCGGCCAGCCGCAGCAGGTTGCTGATCCGCTTGACGTGAGTATCCACCACCACGCCGGGGGTGCCGAAGCAATGCCCCAACAGAACGTTCGCTGTCTTCCGGCCAACGCCGGGAAGCCGCAGTAATTCTTCCATTGTGCCGGGCACTTCGCCGCCGAATTCTTCGGCCAATATCCCGCACGCATTGCGGATGGAGCGGGCCTTGTTTCGGTAAAATCCTGTGCTGAAAATTGCTTGCTCCAGCTCTTCAATCGGCGCATCCAGAAACGCTTGCGGCGTGGGGAATTTCTGGAACAACGCGGGTGTCACCATGTTCACACGGGCATCGGTGCACTGCGCCGAAAGGATGGTGGCAATCAATAATTGAAACGGCGTTTGGTAGTGCAACGCAATCTCGGCACCGGGGTGCTCCCGCTCAAGAATATCCACAATGTGGGCGGCGCGCTTGCGCTTGCTTTGCAACGATTCGGCTGGCATGGAAGAGGGGGGAGTTAATGGATAATTGAGGATTTTTATTTGGTGGTTGTTTACGCCAAATAAAGTGATTTGCGAAAATCAGGGGATCGTTCTCTCAAACTCAGGCCTCGTCATCGCCCCGACGGGTCGGGGTCTGCGACAAGGAGCGATCAGCGACGTGGCGATTCCGCGTGTGGCAGTGTGCCCGATGTCCTCTCAGCCACACGCGAGATCGCTTCGTCGAAGACTCCTCGCGATGACGAAGGGGTGATATCGTTTCAGTGAACGCATTCTGACGATAGCAACCCACGTTCATTGGGGCGCAAGCCTTCCGAAGGTTTCGGTTAGCTCGCGCAGCCGCTCGGCGATGTGTGGGGTCAGGGCATTCGGTTCCATCCGCCAATTCCAGTTTCCATCTTGGCTTCCGGGGATGTTCATTCTGCCGTCGGAATCAAGCTCCAGCAAATCCTGCACCGGAAAGATTGCGGTGTTGGCAATGGAGGCGAATGCCAGCCGAATCAGGTCCCAGCCGATATGGTCGCCGCGATGACCCAGATAGTGCTGGGCAAACCGTTTTGATTTCCGCTCCAGCGCCGCCCACCAGCCGTGGGCTGTGTCGTTGTCGTGGGTTCCGGTGTAGGCCACGCAGTTCGGCGTGGTGAAATTGTGAGGAAGGTATTGGTTGCCGGAATCGCTGAACGCAAACTGCATCACCTTCATCCCGGGAAGCTGGAAGCGGTCGCGCAGGGCCTCCACTTCGGGGGTAATCAGCCCTAAATCTTCGGCGATAATTGCGGGATGCCCAAAGGCTTTTTGCAACGCCCGGAACAACGCCGCGCCGGGGCCGGGAACCCACCGCCCGTTGATTGCTGTCGCCTCGGTTGCGGGTATTTCCCAGTATGCTTGGAACCCCCGGAAGTGGTCAATCCGGACAACATCGTACAGCCCGAACGCGGCGCGCAGGCGTTCTATCCACCAGCCGTAGCCTTCCTGTTTCATCCGCTCCCAGCGGTACAGCGGGTTCCCCCAGCGTTGCCCTGTGGTGCTGAAGTAATCGGGGGGAACGCCAGCAATCACGGTTGGCGCGCCAGCCTCATCCAGCGTGAACAACCGCTGGTTGGCCCAGACATCGGCGCTGTTGTGATCAACAAAAATTGGAAGGTCGCCAATCAGCCCAATGCCCCGCGCGGTGGCTTCGGCACGCAATGCCGCAAACTGGCGGAAGAAAAGGTACTGCAAGAAGGTGTGGTAGCCGACCTGTTGCCGCAGCTGTTTTTTTGCGGCTGCAATCGCGGCGGGTTGGCGGCGTGCAATGCCTGGTTCCCAGCTGTTCCACGGCTGGCCTTTGTGCTGATCGAACAGCGCGGCAAACAGCGCGTAGTCATCCAGCCAAAAAGCGTTCCGCTGGGCGAACTCCTCCAGGTCACTTCCCGCGCGGAATTTCTGGTAGGCCGCATGGAACAACGCGCCCCACTGCTTGCTCACCTCCTGGAAATTCACCCGACCAACCGGAGTTTCGGGAATGGAGTCAAGAAGCGATTGCGGCAAATATCCTTCGCTGGCCATCCATTCGGGGCTAATCAGCAGCGGGTTGCCGGCAAACGCCGAAAGGGATTGATAGGGGGAGTTGGTGTATCCCGGCGGGGTCAGCGGAAGCATCTGCCACAGCGATTGCCCCGCGGCCGCAAGGAAGTCAAGAAAGCTGGTGGATTCCGGGCCGAAGCCGCCAATGCCGTACCGCCCGGGAAGCGAGCTTGGATGGAGTAAAATTCCGCTGGAGCGTTGGGTAAGAATTGCCACGTTAATCAAGTGCTCCGGTTCGTGCGGCTTGGATGAAATCGGTGTAGGCCGGTGTGTGCCCGGCTTGCTTCAGCAGAACGTTTATTTGCCCGCGATGATACGCCGCGTGAGCAATCAAGTGAGTAAGAATATCCCCCACACTGCTGGTGAATCCTTCCCCCTTGCTGTTGATGTAGATCACCGGTTGCGCCAACGTTTCGGTGGAAAGGGGTGCAAGAAATTCTTCCCACAATGCTTCCGATTTCTGAAGCTCGGCGCGGCACTGCTGCAAAGTGAATGTTGGCCACACTGGCATCGGAAGCTCGGTCTGCTGGATGCGCGCCAGCCAAAGCCGTTGCGCGGCAACGATGTGGTTCATCAGCGCAAGCGCACGTTCGGGGATTCCGTCGGGGATGCTGGCGGCATCACCCAGGGATTCCGCCGTTGCGCGGTTTGCCCACCATTCATACTGGAAGGTGCGGCGGATGTGAGCGGGTAGATTCATTGAGGATAGAGTAAAAATCGGGGATTGTGTTGGCAATGGCTCCGTTGGCCATTCCATCATCTCTGTCATCTCTGTTTTGGAGAAACAGCAATCCGGTGACGGCGGAATTTTTTCTTTTTCTTTCGATTGCCAGTGCGGCGATAACTCTGTTTCCGTTCGGTTTTTTTGGCCACGTTTTGCGTGGGGTTCTGGTTGGAGGTCTGTTGCTGGGGGGCTGTTGCTGCGGCCAGCTCAGTCCTTCCCTTCGTTCCCCCTTTTTTCGGCTTCTTCGCGGCGGCTGCGATTGCCGGTTGCTCCACCAGCCGTGGCGACTCAATCGGCTGAAGCCCGATGACTGGATGAAGTGCCAGCCGATTTTCGGCCCTCCATTGTTCGTGGTTCAGGGCTTCGTACAATCCAACACCCGTCACGGCCACCAGCATCGGCAATCCCAGGCTATCGGCTGGCGGGCCAACGGTGGCGCGTATCCACTGGCGGGTTGCGCGGTAGGTGGCTGCGTGTGGTGTGGCCGCAATTTCGGGGCAGTCGGGGTCGGGGATTAATGCCGGCATCGCGCGGTTTGTTGCGGGGTCGCGCAGGTACAGCCGGAAATTGCCATCGTTATCAAGGCGGTAGCCGCAGAGCAAAGCATCCACCGAGTAGATGTTCCGCTCGTACGGTTGGCGCGGCATAAACTCATCGGCCACCACCGTTGGCAGTTGGCCAAGATTCCCGATGCTGGTGAGCGTGGCACGGCTGAAGTTTATCATGGCCGTGTCGTCGTCGCTCAAAATTTTTTGCTCCCACCGTTCCCGCCCACACTGCCGCACCACACTCCCACTTTGCTTGGCCGGTTGTGCCAACAGAAACTGCGCTGGCAGCAGTGCGATTGCCAACAGTGCGATTGCCAACAGCTCGATTGCCAGCGGTTTCATTATGGCGTTCCACGTTGCTTGCATAAGCCCTCTCCTGCTACACCCGGTAGCGTTGGAATGTCCATCGGAATATCCATGAGGATATCTGCGGGGCGGGGGAGAGAAATTACTCTTCCCAGTGATTCCCGCAAGCCTGGCGCAATCGGGCCTCACGGCTTGCTCGGAATCACGACTGCTCGTGAAGCTCCTCGCGCACCAACATCAGGATTGCGGGATGCGGGACAATCACATACCGCTCCTCGTCGTACTCCACCTCAATCGCTTCGTTCCGCAGGAAAAGGGCGTAGTCACCTTCTTGGGCTTGCAGCGGCATGTACCGGAGCAAATCCCGTTGCGGTGCCCAGGGTTCATCATCGTTGTAGTTGGGATTGGGGATGGGGTATCCGGGCCCGACTTTGATGATATGGCCAGTTTGAATTTTTTCACGGTCGGCAACGCCGGGGGGAAGGAACAGCCCGTGTGGCGTGCGGTCGCTCTCGTTCTCCAAGCGAATCAACACACGATCCCCCACAACAAGGATTGTCCGTTCTTTGCGAATCATCATGCGGCTGATACTGGGTTAAAAATTGGTAGAAATGTACTGGTCAATTTCGGATTCAATTCCGGAACCGCCCGTGCCGCAGCAGCGACGCGCTGGCAAGCTCTATCCGTGTCAGCAGTGCCGTGCGGCGTTGGATGCGCCGTTTCAGCTCGTCCATTCGTGCGGTGATGTGGGCTGCATCGGCAAGGTAGCGCGCAAGGCGTAGCGGGGGGTGGTTCTGAAGCTCGGAAATCCGCTTGTGCCATTCTTTCTCCTCGGCTTCCCCCAGCCGTTCGCGCCGCGCAATGGAAAGAAGCGGTTGCACCATCTCATGGAGTTCGGTTAATGTGCCCACATCCAGCCGCCCGTAGGCATCGCAGGCAAGGGTCAAGGTTTCCTGGTGGCGGCGGCGGCGGGTGGTGTCTTCAATCCCCACAATGGCTTCGGCGATATCGGCCAGCAAGCAGTAGCATTCCCGCTCCTGTTCGGCCTGGTAGCGGAACTCCTTTGCCGAACGGGTTGCCACCCGCAGTTCCTCCAATTCTTGATACTCGCGCGCGGCGGCCTCATGTGCGGCGTGCCGGATCAGCCGCTCCGTTTCTGGCACGATTGGCTGGCTTCCCGCAAACAATTGATTCAGCAAACGCACAAGATGCCCAGTGGCCACAATCTCCGCCCGAAGTGCCAGCAAATCGTACTCCAAATCCCCAAAGATTCGGTAGTACCGCCGCGCAATCTCCGGCCCCACAAACCGCACGGTTCGGGTGTAGATCAGTAAGGGATCGCAGAGTAGTGAGGCTAACGGCATGGGGCAAGATAATGGGCAAAACAGAATGGCGAAAGCAAGCGGTGAACGAGAGCGGTGAACGTGGAAAAGCTGAAAGGCTGGTGCACGCCCGCAAGAGTGAAAAAATGGAGTTACTCACCCGTGGGCGAGGCGGCGCGCACAATCGTGCGAAGCGTTTCGAACTCCAGTTGGTCGTTGGTGATTTTGATGTTGGTGGGGCGTATCACCCCTTCCTTCCCCCGGTTGGAAAGGTGCAAGATCACATACGGCTGGCGGTTGCGAATGCGGCTTGGGGTCAGTGAAAACTCTTCTTCACGGAACTCGGTTACGTCATCCCACCGAAGCTCGCGCCCGCGCTGAAAGATGTTTTTGTACCGAACGCCATCGTTATCCACCTGCACCCAATGAACCCCGCTGAGTTGCCACACAGAAATGAGAAACACGCCAATCCAGAAGGAGAGCGGGCCGATGGCAAGCCCCGGGGCAATAGGGGTGATGACAATCCCAAAAACGGAAAACAGCAACGTCACCCCCCAGATGACCAGCAGGGTCTTCTTCGGCGGAAAGATGCGCGGTTCCTCAAGGACGGATAAACGCGGCATAACTGAGTTAGTGCGGTTGCTTTGATTGGTGTTCGGTTGCCACTCTGGTGTTCACCGTGCGGCAGGTTCGGCGGATGCAAGCCAATGGTTGCAAATCCCCCGGCGAAAATAACAGCCTTGCGAATCAATCCAATCGGTTTGTTGGCTTGGTTGGTTCCAGAAAGAAGTTAGCGGCCACGTTGGCCGATTCCCGCTTGCACAAGGATTCGCACATGCTCCGGCATCGGCAACCCGGCAAGCTCCGATTCCGAAAAGTAGCGCGCTTCGGTGATCTCCTCGCCATCGGGCCGAATCTGGCCCGCAACAACGCGGCAGCGATACGCCACAGCCAGATAGACGGTGCGGTCTCCATTCGGATACTCCACCAGAAACTCCGGCCCGCTGAACACCCCAAGTAACTGCTCAACCTCCACCGTCAATCCGGTCTCTTCGTGAACTTCGCGGATCACCGCTTCTTCCGGTGTTTCAAAGGGGTCAATCGCTCCGCCAATCGTTCCCCACACCTGCCGGTCAGTGTGGAACGCCAGCAAAATTTCTCCCGCTGTGTTGGTGATAATCGCGCTCACCGAAGGAACCAGCAGCAACCGGTTCCCAACACGTTCACGAAGCGATTGCAAGTAGGGGGATATGGGCATGGGAATGTTGAAGAGTGAAGAGTGAAGAGTGAAGAGTGAAGAGTGAAGAGTGAAGAGTGAAAAGTGAAAGAGAAAGAGAAAGAGCCGGTAGACTTCCTCTGCATCTTTTTCCCCCCAGAATTGGGGGGACGCGAAGCTCGCCAGAGCGAAGCAGGGGGGCGAGAAATGTCGAATGCCAAATGTCGAATTGGTTCTTGCCACTGACCACTGACCAGCGATGAGAACGGTCGAATGTCGAATGCCAAATGGATTCTTGCCACTGACCACTGACCACTGACCAGCAATGAGCAATGTCGAATCGAACTTGGCAGCACCGTGCAGTGGACGCGACGCGCTACGTCTCATCCTCGGTAAGCCATTGCTCGTGGATGGGGGAGCGGTAGTCGGCCATCTGCTCCAGAAGGTCGTTCAGGTGGGGCGACACCATCAGCAGTGCGCGATGTTCCCCCCGCAGAAAGCCTTGCGCAACGGCGGAGTCCAGAAATTGCAGGAAGCCATCGAAGTAGCCGTCAACGTTCAGCACGGCGCACGGTTTGTGGTGGATTCCAAGCTGCGCCCAGGTGAGGATTTCGCAAAGCTCATCCAGCGTTCCAAAGCCCCCGGGAAGCGCGATAAATCCATCGGCAAGGGTGGCCATCAGCGACTTCCGCTCGTGCATCGTGTGAACAATCCGAAGGTCGCTGATGCCGGTGTGGCCTAACTCCTTCACGAACAGCGATTGTGGAATCACCCCAAGAACTTCGCCGCCCCCCGCCAGCACCGCATCGGCCAGTTCCCCCATCAGCCCAACGTTTCCGCCGCCATACACCAGCCCGATTCCCCGCGCCGCAAGCTGTTGGCCAAGATTGCGCGCAGCATCGGCGTAGCGGGAATGATAACCGTGGCTTGAGCCACAAAACACACAAATACGCATGGTTGTTGGGAATCGGGAATGTGAGGTTTTGGGAATTGGTTGATTGAGACTGCTTCACAAAATACGATGCCATCTATTCCGCCCGATACGCCAACCTTAATTTGCCTGCCGGGTGCGCTGCCAGAAACTGTCACGTTCTACGTTGCCATCTTTCCGTTATTTCTTCCACCGAGTGCTTCATCCAAGATTTGCCAGCGTGACTTCTTCGCTTCCCATCCAGCCGATTCTTCCCGAACTCTGTGCTGCGTTGCACCGCCACAACAATCTGGTGTTGCAAGCGCCCCCGGGTGCGGGAAAAACCACCTGCGTGCCGCTGGCACTGTTGCGGCAAGAATGGCTGCAAGGTAAAAACATCATCATGCTGGAGCCGCGCCGCATTGCTGCTCGCACCGCCGCGCGCCGCATGGCCGCAATGCTTGGCCAAAGCGTTGGGCACACCGTTGGCTACCGCACCCGAACCGACACCGCCGTTGGCCCAACAACGCGGGTTCAGGTTGTCACCGAAGGGGTGCTGGCGCGGATGTTGCAATCGGACCCAGCACTGGAGGCGTTCGGCGTTGTGATCTTCGATGAATTTCACGAGCGGAGCGTCCATGCCGATTTGGGGCTTGCGCTGGCGTTGCAATCGCAAAGCCTTCTGCGCCCCGATCTCCGCATCTTGGTGATGTCGGCAACACTGGATGGCCAAGCGGTGGCGCGGCTGCTTGGCGATGCCCCAATCATCACCAGCGAAGGACGCAGTTTTGCGGTGGAGACAATCCACCTGGAAAAACGTGCCGAACAACGGCTGGAGCAGACGGTGGCCGCAACCGTTGTTCGGGCCTTGCGCCATGCCGAGGGGGACCTGCTTGTGTTCCTTCCTGGGGTTGCCGAAATCCGGCGGGTGGAAAGTGTGCTGAGCCAGAGTAACCTTCCCGGCAACGTTTTGATTGCTCCGCTGCATGGCAATCTTCCGCAGGAGTTGCAGGATCGCGCAATCCAACCGGCCCCGGCTGGCAAACGGAAAGTTGTGCTCTCCACCTCCATTGCCGAAACCAGCCTGACGATTGAAGGAGTGCGGGGGGTGATTGATAGTGGGCTGATGCGTGTCCCGCGATTTTCCCCCCGCAACGGGATGTCGCGGCTGGAAACAATCGCCGTAACCCGCGCCGCCGCCGACCAACGGCGCGGGCGCGCCGGGCGCGTTGCCGAAGGCCGCTGCTACCGGCTGTGGACCCTTGCCGATGATGCTGCGCTGATCCCCCATTCCCCTCCCGAAATCCTTGATGCCGACCTTCTTCCGTTGGCGTTGGAGCTTGCCGAGTGGGGCGTTCACAATCCGGCGGAACTTCGTTGGATAGATGCTCCGCCGGCGGCAGCATTTGCCCAAGCGCGCCAACTGCTGGCCGATCTTGGCGCGCTGCACGGGGGGAACATCACCCCGCACGGCAAGCAGATGGCGCGGCTGCCGCTGCACCCCCGTTTGGCCCACATGGTGCTGAAAGGGATGGAGCTTGCCGAGGGCGCGACGGCCTGCTTGTTGGCGGTGTTGCTGTCGGAGCGTGACGTGCTGCGGGGCGATGATGCCACGGCTCACGATGCCGACCTTCGGTTGCGGGTGGAAGCTCTGCAGGGGGATTTCGGGGCTGGGCGAATTGGCCGCAACGTGCAATCCACCATCCGCACGGCAACGCAACGCCTGCGCCGCCAGCTTGGGCTGGCCGATGAATCGGTGAACGTGGATGCTTGTGGCCTGTTGCTCAGTTTTGCCTTCCCCGACCGAATCGGAATGCGGCGCGCCGGAACCGAAGGGCGTTTCCTGCTTCGCAACGGCAACGGCGCAAGGCTGGACCCACACCAGACGCTGGCACGCGCCGATTTTCTTGTTGCCACCCAGCTGGATGGTGAGCGGGCCGAAAGCCGAATCTTCCTTGCCGCACCGGTCACGATGGAGGAAATCGAGGAGCACCACGCGGAGCAAATTGAAGAGGAAGAGGTAGTGGAATGGGAGGCCAGCACTGAATCCGTTCGGGCCGTAGCAAGAAGGCGGTTGGGGGGGATCACGCTTCGCCAGCAACCGATCCCGAACCCATCGCCCCAGCAGATTGCGCTGGCGTTGGCCGATGCCGTTGCCGCCCAGGAACTGCGCCCGCTTCCGTGGTCCGGCGGGGCGCGACGGTTGCAGCAGCGATTGCTGTTTTTGCGCCAACTGGACCCCTCCATTCCTGATGTTTCCGATGCTGCGTTGCGGCTGTCGGTTCGCGGGTGGCTGGTTCCGCATCTGCAGGGATTGCGGCGGCAGAGTGAGTTGGGGAAACTGAATTTGGAGGCGATACTGAGCAGCGTTATTCCGTGGGAACTTCAGCGGCGGCTGGATTCCGAGGCCCCAACCCACATCACCGTCCCAAGCGGTTCGCGCATCCCAATTGATTACTCCAACCCGGACGACCCGGTGTTGGCGGTGCGATTGCAGGAGATGTTCGGTTGCGCCGAAACGCCGCGCATTGCCGGGGGAAGGATACCACTCACGTTGCATCTACTCTCCCCGGCGGGACGGCCAGTGCAGGTCACGCGGGACCTTGCGGGATTTTGGCGGGGCAGCTACTTCGATGTCCGCCGCGACCTGCGTGGCCGCTACCCCAAACATCACTGGCCCGAAGACCCGATGCAAGCCCAGCCAACCAACAGAGCAAAACGAAGAGTGAAGAGTGAAGAGTGAAGAGTGAAGAGTGAAGAGTGAAAGAACCGGTAGCCTTCGTCTGCATTTGAGTTCTTGCCACTGACCACTGACCACTGACCACTGACCACTGACCACTAACCACTGACTACTGACCACTGACCACTGACCACTAACCACTGACCACTGACCAACAACCCCAAACAATTTGTCCCCGATTGTCTGTTACCTTTGCGCGTTCATTGCTTTGGTGTATCACTATCGTGGGTAGTTGGGTTATTGTGGTACTTCCCGGTTCTGCATCGGTAACTTCTTCAAATGCTTTGTATGAAACACCTCTCATGTTTGCTGGCGGTTCTGCTTCTGTCCTACTCTGCAGCTGCCCAGGATACTCAATCTCCTGCGGTGGCCGATTCCGCAACCATTGTTCCGATGGATACCGTGATCTTTGGCAGCAAGCTGACGGCGATTGCTGGCGGGGCGTTTCCCGTTGGGGAGTATGCCGAAACAACCGGTGGCCACCCAGGGTTTGCCACAACCGGATTTTTGGCTGGGATAGAGTACACCGTTCATGCCGATTCGCTTGCGCTGCTGGTCTCGCCCGGGTGGATTTCCACACTGCTGGTTTCGGTGAACGGCTCGGATCAATCAGGGGTGCAGGATGCGTTGTTGCAGGAGTTCAATATCCCCCCCGAAGCCAACGCCACGGTGGAGGCTGGCTCGTGGATTACCGCATCGGTGATGACTGGGTTCGAGGGGACTTACCAACTTGCCCGCAACTGGAGCCTGGGGTTGCAATCGCAATTTGGGTTTGTGGTGGGAAGCAGTTCGTTGGTGAAGTTAGCTTCGGAGCGTGGCGCAATCACGCAGAACTCCTCCATCGCGGCGGCCCCGTGCTTCTCGGCTGGGATTGCGGCAACGATGTTGAACCAGTTCACGCTTGGGATCCGCTACCACAGCGCAACCATCACCTACGACATCCGCACCATCAACCCGGATGGAACCAGCAATGCCGTGTACTACGGCCAACCTTCCAACCTCCTCTCGCTCTATCTGGGCTATACCTTCGCCACCTTCCGCCACCAATCGGTGCGGTTTGCGGAGGAGAGTGCCGGGGAGCAAAATCTTGAGTGAGGCCACCGAACCACAAAGCCGCACGCACACCTTTCTCTCCCAAGCCTACTCACCAACAAACCAACCGCCAGCCAATGTCCCGCCTTCTGCTATTTTCGTCCGGCCTTGAACGCGACGCAGCTTTTCCGAATGGAGTTCCTGATTCGCTCTGGAGCGATGTTGCCGGCGTTGGGCTGGCCGACGCAGCCGCCGGAACGTCACGGATTGTGGCGCGCCACACGCCAAGCTCCATCTTGTTCGTCGGAACGTGCGGCGCGTATCCGGCAAGCGGTTTCCAGATTGGCCAGTTGGTGCTTGCCCGCGCCGTCCGGCTTGGCGCGGGGGATGTTGCCGCCGGGGCAATGCGAATCCCAGGATTGATGCCCCAGCCAATTTTTACCGATGCCGATTTGACCGATCAACTCCGCCGCCAACTATCAACGCCGCCAGCCGATGCCGAAGTGATCTGCACGCTGGGGATCACCGAATCGGAATCGCTGGCGCGGCAGCTGGAGTCGGGCGTGCCACATCGCGTGGAAAATCTTGAAGCCTATCCCGTGCTTCGCGCTGCCAACGGTATCCCCACAGCGATTCTGCTTGGCATTACCAACATCGTTGGGCCAAACGGCGGAAGGGAGTGGAAGGAAAATTTTCGCGCGGTGATGCAGGCCGCTGTCCACGCAATTCTTTGAATCGAAAACTCTACGTATGACTACTTCCGAAACCACACACGTGATGATTGCCGAACTGGAACGGATGTTCGATGCCTTCCCCGATCTGCCCCGCGAAGCAATCATCAAGCAGGACATCCTTCGGGTTGGGTTGGCGTTCGACGAAAACGCGCTTGCGGTGGCCAGCGGCTACAAGCCAAAAGATTACTTCATCTTCTCGTTCGACCTTGTTCCGCTGAAGGAGATGCAGCACCACGAAGCCTACCGCTCGCCGGAAGAAATTCGGATGACCGGCGGGGTCTATCAGCTTCAGCCCACCATCGTTTCGGTTCGGGTCAATCCCGATTCCCCCTACCGTGTGCAGCTTCACGAAGGCCGCCTTGCCTTGCTGTGCGAAGGGGTTCACCTTGCCGATTTGGAGTTCCCACCAATCCCCGCCTACTACGCCCACAGCCTGAGCAGCGGGAAGAAAATTTCCGAGATAGCCCCGGCAATCGAGTGGGGGTATCTGATCTACCTCACCGCCTATCGCCTGTGCCAGTACTGGGGGAAAAGTGAGGAATGCCGGTTCTGCGACCTGAACGAAAACTACCGCCAACAAAAAGCGCAAGGCCGGGAATACACCGCCGTGAAAACGATTGATGACATTGTGGAAGCAATGGCGCTCATCAACCAACACGACACCGTTTCCAAAGCCTACACCGTTACCGGCGGAAGCATCACGTCGTCGTTGCAGGGGATGAAAGAAGGGGAGTGGTACGCCCGATACGCCGAAGCGATTGAGTCGCGATTTCCCGGACGGTGGATTCCCAAAGCGGTGGTGCAGGCGTTGCCAAAAGATGAAGCCCAGATGCTTCGCGATGCCGGCTACCGGATTTATCATCCCAACTACGAGGTCTGGTCGCCGGAGCTGTTCCCCTGGATTTGCCCGGGGAAGGAACGCTACGTTGGCCGCGACGAATGGATAAAACGGATTGTGGATGCCGCCGAAATTTTTGGTCCAGAACGGGTGATCCCGAATTTTGTTGGCGGCGTGGAAATGGCCCAACCGCACGGCTTCACCGATATTGAGCGCGCCATTGCATCCACCACCGAAGGGCTGGATTATTTTATGAGCCGTGGGATCATTCCAAGATTTACCACCTGGTGCCCCGAACCAACCTCCGATCTTGGCCGCCAGGATGGGCCGCCGTTGGAGTATTTCGTGAAGCTGCTGCTGGCGTGGCGCACCACGTTCGAACACTACAACCTTCCGGCCCCGCCGGGCTACGGCCGCCCGGGCGTTGGCAATGCCGAGTTTTCCGTCAGTGCCTTCATGGATGTTATCCGCCTTGACCGCCTGCCGAAAGGGAGGGAGGTGGCGGAGGTGTGAGTTCCGAACAACCGTATTTCTAAAACTACAAGGCCGCCGCTGGCGTGCCGACCAACCGATGAACCTACCGTCACTTTCTAACTCACTTTCCAAGCTGATCCGCTCGCTGCATCGCCGCAAGGGGCGGAACCAGCAGGGGGCGTTTCTGGCCGAAGGGGAGCGGTTGATACGTGAGATGGCAGAGCATCCCGCAGAGGTGGAGTTCCTGTTTGGAGTTGAGGAAAAGGCGGAGTGGCTGCAAGAAACCTTCGGCACGCGGTTCCCAATTCACCGCGTTAGTTGGGGGAATGATTCGTTGTTTGCAACCGAGAACGCCCAGGGGGTTGGTGCGGTTGTGAAAATCCCGGAACCGATACCGTTACAGCAAGCCTTCGCCGAACCGAAACCGTGGCTGTACCTTGATGCTCTTGCCGACCCCGGAAATGTTGGAACGATCATCCGCACCGCTGCATGGTTTGGGTGGGGTGGGGTGATGTTGGGGGAATCCACCGCCGATCTCTACAATCCCAAAACGGTGCGTGCCACAATGGGGGCACTGTTCACCCTTCCAATCTGCACCGATGTCGCCGTTGCCCAGCTTGCCCAATCGGGCCGCCCGCTGGTTGCGCTGGATGGAAACGGAGCCACGCAGCTTGGCCAAACCGCGCTTCCGTTGGATGGGATATTTGTGGTTGGGAACGAGGCGCACGGCATCAGCGAACAAGTGCGCCAACGGGCAACGCTGGTGCGGATTCCGGGAATCGGGGCCGTGGAATCGCTGAACGCCGCAATGGCAAGCTCCATCCTGTGCTACGAACTATTCCGCCAGCAATCGTCCTGATTCGTCAATCTGGAATCTCTTTGCTCCCCCCATCGGCAGCTCGGTTCCGTCGGCAGCGTTGATAAACCGAAGCATCAGTGTTCCGCTGGCGAACTCACCAACCATAAATCCCCCCGCGCTTGCCCCCCGCTCCTGTTCGGTGTTGATCGGGTGAGTAAACTCGCTGGGGGGATTGGGGGATTTCACCGGCTCACGCTTTGCCCCCGCGCCGCTGATGGCAAACACTTTTGGGCAGTTGTCGCAAACCCGTTCGGGGTAGTTCAGCAGTTGCAGGCTGTGGTCGTGGCCGGCCATCATCAGCTGCACCCGCGCACCGCTTCGGTTGATGATTGCAAACAGGGTGTCGGTGTAGGCTTGGTATTCCTGGGTGCAGTTATCCTGATTGCTCAGAAACTCAAACACCCCGCGGTACGGGTCATCCCCTTCGTGTAGGCAGTTCCCCACGTATCCCACTCTTCGTTCCTGTGGCAACCACCGCCGCCAACCTCCATGCTCCCCCACAGTAAATGGCGAGTGGTGGGTTGCAATGATTCGCCATTTTACCCCGGCTGCGGTTGCCGAGCGGCGCAGCAGGCGTTCAAGGCTGTCGAAGATCACCCCGCAGTTACTCACCCCAACAGCAAGCGGCAATCCGGAATCGAACAGGATGAACTCCACCGTGTCGCGCGTGCCTTCGGCAATGGCGCGGCGGATGCTGGCCGGGTGGCCGTAATGGTAGGTCCATTCGGGGATTTGCGCGGCGTAGATATTCCCTTGCTTGCAACTGTTCATCGGGATTGGGCCAACGGTTCGGCAGTAGTAGTCGTGGTTGCCAGCAATTGCGTGGACGTTTTGCTTCCCCAGGCTTTTCAGCAACCCTGCGTGTGGGCCAAGAACGTCGGCAATCAGTTTCGTGCGTTCGGGTTCGGGTTGGTTCAGCCCAATCGGGTAGAAATTATCCCCCAAAAACAGCAGTAATCCCAACGGCTTCCCCTGCTGGCGCAAGGTGTTGCTCCACTGGCTCATCCCTTTTGCGCAGCCATCCAGCACCGGCCCGGCTTCGCCGGCATCGCCAATGGCAAAGAAGGTGAGCGGTTGCTGGGCCGCCAGCAGGCAGGGGAAGAGCAGAAGGGAAAAAAGTGAGAGGAGAGGAGGGAAGAACTGCATATTTTGCGTGGGCATAGCTACGGCTTGGTTCATTGTGCAGCGGGGAATATCGTGCAGGCCATCCGCTTCTGATGTGAGCAAGTGTTGTTGGCCAAGATTGCCGGAAAGTACGGGGAACCCTGCCGACCAGTTTGGCTCTAAGCCTTCCGCAGCCATTTCGGCAACCCTTATTCGGCAATGACGCAACTCACGGACGAGGAATTGATTCGGCAGACCCTTGAGGGGAAGCAGCACGCTTTTGCCGAGCTGGTTCGCCGTTACGAACGCCGGGTTTCCGTCACGATCAGGTCGGTGATTGGCGAGATTCCGCAGGATGAAACGGCCGACATCGCCCAAGATATTTTCGTGCTGGTGTTCCGGGCGTTGGGGTCGTTCCGTGGCGAGTCGCAGTTCAGCACGTGGCTAACACGGATAGCGTTGCGCCACTGCTACCGCGAATCAAAACGCCGCAAACGGAAAGGGGCATTGTTCGTGCGGTTCGGGTTTGGCAACAACGACGACGACCGCGAACCCCCCGAAGAACGCTTTGCCGGAACATCCAAAACTGACGCGCCAATCATTGCCGAAGAACGAAAAACAGCGGTGATGGAGGCCTTGAAAAAATTGCCGGAAGAGTTCCGAACCGTGCTGGTGCTTCGGATTGTGGAAGAGATGTCGGTGGAGGAAGTTGCCGAGATGCTGGGGATTTCCACCGGAACCGTGAAGTCACGGCTCTTCCGAGCAAAAGATAAAATGAGGGAACTGCTTGCAGGCCAAGATGTAGAAGTGGCAATAGATGCATGAGGCCAGTAACCGACTCCCGACAACCGAAACCCGACAACCGATTCCCGATAACCATGTCACGCGAGAACATTGAACAGATCATGCGCCAATCGTACGCGCCGCAGCTTCCATACGGGTTTGCCGAACGTGTGGCCCGTTTGGTGATGTCGCCGGAAGGGAAATCCACGGTGTGGGATGCGCTGCTCAATTTCTCGCCGCGAATAAGTTTGGCACTGGGTGCGGCGGCCACCGTCTTGTTGGTGCTTGGCTTCACGGGGTCCGGCCCACACATCATTGATGCGATTGACCAATTCAGCACACTTAGCTCAATTCTACCATTCTGATGACCACGCGCACCAAAGCCATCTTCAGCCTTTCGTCAGTCTTCCTGATTGGATTGATCTGCGGCGGCGCGATTGTGGGCCTTGTGATCCGCGACCGCATCCGCGATGCAGAGCGGATGAAGGAGAAAGAAGGATTCTCCGAAGCATTTCTTGATCGCTTAGAGGCCACGCAGGCGCAGCGCGATTCGCTGCGGGGATCGTTGGAGCAGGCCTACGAGGAAATTCGCGCGCTGCGGAGTGCCGCGCAGGAAGAATACCAGGAGGTGCTGGACACTTTGCGGAAACGGGTTTATCCACGCTTAACAGCCGAGCAACGTGTGCGTTATGACAGAATAGAGGAACGGGTGTTTCCGCCGGAACTTCGTCCGCACCGGAAAGGGCCGCCACCAATTTCCAGAATGGAGCCACCATCGGCATGGCCGCAGCAGCCAACTGCCCCGGCAACAACGGCAATCCCGCCAACCGACACGGCGCAATCAGCAAAGTCGCCACAGGTGGTTCCGCCAAGTAAATCGAAAGAACCTACCGGAGGGGTGCCGAGCGAGAAGATCACAGATACCCCACCACCGGTGCCGCCGTCGGCGGCCGAGCAATTAGCTGGGCAGATTGTGCAGGTTTATACTTCCCAGTACAGCGACCTCACCCCGGATCAGCAACAGAGGATAGCCTTTAATGTTGAGCGGATGTTAGGACGACTGAAAATGATTGCGGAAGAAGATGGTGACGGCTTTAAGGCAAGAAGGAGGATGGTGAAGCTAGCCGTTGGAGGGATGCACAAACGGATTGTGGGCAACATCTTAACCGAAACGCAACGGGAATCCTACGAAGGAATCCCCAAGCAAATCAACCAGATTTTGCGAACCTACGTGAGGGAACATATTGGCGGAGGGGAAGGGCCGTAGCCGAGCCGAAGGTTTGGCCACCCCACCACAATCGCCCGCCATCAGCTGGGGGAATGAACAGAATCACGAAGAAAAAGGGAGGGATGTTTCCCTCCCTTGTCGTTACCGTATTCCTTCCCCCTCTTCTCTTCTTCGCGCCCTTTGCGTGGCTTCGCTTTGCGTCTTTGCCTGAACCTCTCTTCCGCTTAAAACCTCACCCCTTGCACCCCGCTCCACGACGTACCAAACCAGATACTATCCCCCACCAAAACCCCACACCGTGCCGAGGCGATACCCGACTTCATCAACTTGAATGGCTTGCCCGGGGTTGCGCTGGAGTACAGCCCCTGGCTGGTTGCAACAACAAGCTGGTTGGTTGCTGAAATCAGTGCCGTGATCTCCGCCACGTTTGTTGGCCCGCCCGGCGTTGCGCGCCACGATTTGGTGGCTGGATTGTAGCTGTACAAGCGATCCACAAACAGCCCAAACGAGGGGAAGGTGCGGACAATGGCGTGCAGCGTTTCCCCCTGCCAGGCTAACTGGTTGATGTCGGCACCGGCTGGTAATCCTTTGGTCATCCGTTTCCAGCTTGCTCCGGCATCGGTGCTGGTGAAAATTCCTTCGCCCGAGATGGCGGCCCAGAGTGTGTCGCCGCTGGCGACGAGTGTGGTCATCACGCCGTCGGTGTTTGCGCCAATGGGGATGTTCTGCCAGGTCTCGCCACCATCGGTGGTTGCGAACAATCCTCCCCACGTGGCGGCGTACAGCCGGCTTCCATCGCTTACCAGTTGGGAAACTTGCTTCTCTTCTGGATAGCCCCCCGACAGTGGAACCCACGACGCGCCGTTATCGGTTGTGCGTTGGATTCCACCGTAATTCATGCCGGCATACAGCGCGCCGTTGTGCTTCTCCAGCGAATGAACCCAGCGGTCGGGACCGGCGGGAAATCGTTGCCAGCGTGTCTCCCCTTTTGCCGTGCCATACACTCCGTTCTCGGTTGCGGCAAACACCATCTCCCCGAACTCCACCAACCCGTTTACTGCGGTTGCGGTTACTCCGTTCATTTGTGGCTGCCACGTTTGGCCCTTGTCGTTGCTGCGGTAAATTCCGGTGGCGGCGGCGGCAACCAGATCGCCCCGGTGTGTGGTGATGTCAAGGATGTCGGCTGGGGCGTTCTCCATCTGCTTCCATGTTGCCCCGTCATCGCTGCTGATCCATGCCCCCGACTGGCGAAGTTCGGCCACCAACATTCCGCCGCTTTGCCACAGCTCGCAGTATCCCTCACCAATTTGCGCTTGGATGAATCCGTTCCAGGAGTTCCCCTTATCGGTGCTGGTAAAAATCCCTTTGCTTCCGGCGGTGAACAGTTTGCCGTTGGCTGTAATTACGGTGTGGCTCCAGTTCAATTCTGGAAGGTCGTTCAGGATCATCTGCCACGTTTCGCCGCCGTCGGTGCTGCGTGCGGGGCCGTCGCCAGTGGCAACGTAGATGGCGTTCCCCTGGGCCATGATGAATTGCACGCTGGTGCTGATTAATCCTTCGCTGCGGGGGATCAGTTCCCCCCCTTGCAGCAGCATCAGCCCTTCAATATCGGTGCCGACAAACAACTGCTTGCCGATTATTCTGAGCGCGGTGATGTTCTTCCCGATCACCTCACGAGGGGGGATTAACTGCTTCCACGCCGCGCCGTTATCGCTTGTGCGGAAGATGCCGCCGTTGCGTGTTCCGGCATACACCGTTGTGCCGTCGGCGGCCAGCGAAAGGACCTCAAGGTGGTTGTTGCGAACGTTTGTGGCTTGCCAACGCCCGCCATTGTCCTTACTCACATACACATCCCCCGTTTCCGTTGCGGCAAATAGAAATTCCCCGGTGGAAACGATTGCGTTCACCTTCCCCCCAAACGGCCCCGGTGCCGGTGTTACCTGTGCCGAAACTGAGGTGGGATGCAGTAGGGCGGAAAGCCATACCGTGGGGAGCAACAAGGCAAGAAGAAGCTGGGATTGAAGTTTGGTCATCTGTTTTTTGGTGATTGGTGATTGGTGATTGGTGATTGGTGAGAAATGTTGGGTTTGGAAAGTGATAGATGGCTCACCTACATTCGGTGGCTCCGCTCATGCTTCGACGGGATCAGCATGAGCGGGGGCGAGATTCGGTGGCGTTTGCACACTAACTTGAGATGAGCCATGCCAGATTAATCGCCGCCGCCGCACCCGCCGCAGCCGGAACAACCGCTGTCGCCGCCGCTGTCGCTGGCGGAACTATCACTCGAGAAACTGCTGCTATCGCTCCCCTCTGTCTGGCTCCCTGAAGTATCGGTATCGCTTTCTGTTGTTGTGCTGCTGCTGCCAAACCAGTAGCCACCGGTGCCGGCAACGTAGCCACCGTCGGCGGATGTGGTTTGCTGCCCCCGGGTGTGCTGGGCATTGCGCTGTGCTTTGCGAGCCAGCCTCACCACGCCAGCAACCACCACGCCAGCAATCATCAGGATGGGAATGGTGATCGCCAAGATCAGCCCAAGACTTCCCCCCTCGCAGCCGGTAAAGAGTAGCCCCAGCAGAGCAACACCAACAACGATTCCCACCGCCCCAACCGCTGGCTTCCGAATCACCCAGTGGGTGCGGCTGGAAACTTGGCGGATGCGGCTTCCGGCGGCAAGGCGCACCGCCGGTGCGGGCCAGATGTCCGCAGGCGGAGCAACCCCGAACGCCGCTTGGTACGATTGCAAAGTGCGTGCGTACCAATCCTGGAACTTCGCCCCTTCTTTGTTCCCCCCTTTTGTTGGCTGGTGATGAAGCGGCCCACAAAGAACCTTCGGGCAAAGCTCATCCCAGTAGCTGCGGGTGTAGGTCAGATGCAGGTGCCACGCTTGATCCACCTCCACCGAGGGTGTCACCGGATGCCCTGCGGTCATTGCCAGAAACAGAAAACGGCGATACTCCTGAATCACGCGGATGGTGTGGCGTTGGCCCCAACTGTTCTCGCGGGCAAGCCGCCGGCTGAAGGGGAGCGCGGTGCCCGGTTCGTCGAATTGGAATTGGAGCAATCGGCTCCACAATTCTTGGTGTGTTGTTGGATAGCTTCCCATGTTGCTACTCTCGGTTGGTTGCTGGCATTGTGAATAGAGTGCCAGAATCTACTCTTCCACGCTGTGGATATGGTGGATAGCCGCCGCGCAAAATAGGCAGGCTTGTGGTATGATCCAGCCACCCCACAACCTCAACTCAGTTTTTCGGCTGCTTGCGTAGTATCTTCGGGCAAGCCGGGAATCTGATGAGCGATTTGCCGGTTGTCTCCTTACTACATCAATGCCTTCATGACGCGATTCTGCTGGTTTGTCTGGCTCCTTTTCCCCGCCCCGCTGCTTGCCCAAACCCGGGTTGATACCCTGTTCACGATGAGTGATGGAGTGAAGATTAACGCTACCTACATCCGCCCGGCTGGCTTGCCGCCGCCGGGTGGGTTTCCGGGGCTGGTGCTGGTGCATGGGTTCGGCGGTTCCAAGCGCGATTATGGCAACAGTGCTGCCCCAATCTATGCCGATAGTGGCTACTTCTCCGTTGCCTACACCGTCCGCGGGCAAGGCCGGCCCGACCCCGCAACCATGAGTGAGGGAGAGTTTGAGTGGTTCACCGGCCCGCGCGAGCTGCAAGATTGCCAAGCGATTATTGAGTGGCTTCGCGGGCGCGCCGATGTAAACCCCGAACGGGTGGGAATCGAAGGTGCCTCGCAAGGTGGCCTGACCGCGTGGGGCGCGGCCGTCAGCAAAATGAACGTTCGCTGCGCTGTCCCGATTATCGCTTCACCAACCTACTCTCGCTCGTTCGCCAAAAACGGCACGGTGAACTTCTTTGTTGCGCGGGCGTTGTGGCTGGCGGAGTCGTTCGACCTGATCCGGCTTGCGCCGATGATGCGCGACACCCTGTACAACGCCATCGCCAACGGCAACTACGCCCTGACCACTTCGCTGATTGCTGCGCGGGATATTGATGCCAACATCGCCAACATCAACATCCCGATCTTCATGCAGCTTGCGTGGCAGGATGACCTTTTTAGCGGAAGTGAGTTCTTCCCGGTTTTCCACGCGCTGCGTTCCCCAAAAAAGATGTTGGTCTGGCCGGGACAGCATGTCATTCCCGGCGGCGAGTTCGGCCAGTTTCGGCTTCAGCAGACGCTCCGGTTCTACCGCCGATTTCTTCGCGATGACCTTGCCGAAACCCTCATGTCGGCTGATTCCGCCGTTGGCCTGACCGATGTTTCCACCGGGCAAATTCACTGGTTTCCCGAGCGGGATTCGGGCCAGTATCGCCCAACATCCATCCAGGGCTATCAGCTTTTTTTTGACGCGGCTGGCGTGATGAACAATTCCCCCAGCATTTCTACCCGCGCATTCCCAACGTTCTATCTGCAGGGGCTGAGCAACGAGGTGTTGGTGTTCCGAAGCGACCTGTTTGGAAGCAATCGCCAGTTCACCGGGGCATCCGCCGATCTTCACGTAAGCTCGAATGCAACACCCCACCAAGTGGTGGTGCAGTTGTGGGAGTTCAACCCGGCAACCAATTCCAGGAAGCCGATGACGCGGGGGGCGTGGGAGTCGCGCAGCAGCAGAGCGGGGAGGTATCGGTTTGACCTTAGCCCGCAGCTGTTCACCATCGGTGCGGGCAACCAGTTGGAGGTTCGGGTGAAGTTCGGTTTCCCGTCGCTTCCGGCCAACCCGCCAGCCGATGAGTTCGGGCAAATCTCCTTCCCGCCGCAAGCCAACAGCTTGGACACGTTGTGGGGCGGGGCCGCGTTCCCAAGCAGCATCACCCTTTACCCAGCCGGGCAAACAAGCGGAGTAAGCCCCGAGCATCTAGAGTATCCCGCAACACACCAGACCACAGCAACAGCAGTGATACGGCAAGGGGAGGAAGCGATGGAGTTTGCGGGGATGATGCTGGACTGGTGGGAGCTGTTCAACGCACGCGGGGAACGGGTTGCGGGAAGCAATCGGCGCGGGGAGTTATCGCTATCCTCATGGCCGGCGGGAGCCTACTTCCTTCGGTGTGGTGTGGGCAAAACGCAGTGGACCACGCGCGTCCTGATCCTTCCGTAACCGAGCAGAGCCGCGCCCCTTTTGCCGCCAAATGCTGCGACATTTACCGGCAATGGAGTATCTTCTTCGCGGAGCTAACTCTACCTCGAACTTTGGCTGCTGTGATTTGCGGAAGTGAAGAGTGAAAGAACCAGTAGCCTTCTCCTCTCATCTTTTCTTCCCCCCAAAATTTGGTGGGGACGCGAAGCTCGCCAGAGCGAAGCAGGGGGGCGAGGAAGGAAGAGTGAAATGTGAAGAGTGAAGAGTGAAGAGTGAAGAGTGAAAGAATGAGTAGCCTTCTTCTGCATCTTGTTTCCCCCCAGATTTGGTGGGGACGCGAAGCTCGCCAGAGCGAAGCAGGGGGGCGAGGAAGGAAGAGTGAAATGTGAAGAGTGAAGAGTGAAAGAATGAGTAGCCTTCTTCTGCATCTTGTTTCCCCCCAGATTTGGTGGGGACGCGAAGCTCGCCAGAGCGAAGCAGGGGGCGCGGGGCAGTGAGTGAGGCGAAGAGTGAAGGAACCTACCTGTGTAATCGTAATCCATTGGCCTGCATTGCTTATGAAACTGAAATACGTCGTACCGTTGTTGTGGCTGGTTGTTGGGCTGTACGCTTCGGCGGTGGCGCAGCAAGCGTTGGGGGATAATCCCACCGAGGCATCGCTTGGTGTGTTGCCGGAAAACGCTGCCGAGCAACCTCACTTCCTCCCTCTCAGCACCGACTCTCTTCCAACCCCTTCCGCCGCGGCTCTGGTTGATACCACAGCGTTCGGGATGTGGGATGACCGATTCGGGCTTCCGGGATTGGATGGCCCTGTCACGGCAATGGCCACCGATGGCCCCAACGTGTTTGTTGCCGGCAAATTCACCAATGCCGGCGGAAAGTATGTGAACCATGTGGCACGGTGGGACGGAAGCAGCTGGCAGGAAGTTGGTGGTGGGGTGGATGGCTCGGTCTATGCGATTGCGGTTCGGGGGGATTTGGTGTATGTGGCCGGATCATTCACCCACGCGGGTCGCCGCCCGGCGCGGAACATTGCCGTCTTCAACCGGAAAACTGGGGAGTGGGGGGCGTTGGGCGATGGCATCGGCGGGCATCAATTCAGCTACGTCAGCGCGCTGTGCTTTGTTGGCGACCAGCTGTTTGTTGGCGGGCGATTCCTGACAGCGGGGGAGATTGTTGCGGTGAACATCGCCCGGTGGAATGGCACACGCTGGGGGCGCGTTGGAACCGGAGCCAACGGCTACATCTTCGCCATGGAAACCGACGGAACCAGCCTGTACGTTGGCGGTCGTTTCACCGTTGCCGACGATAAACCGATACGCCGCATCGCCCGCGTGGACCCCGCCACCAACCAGTGGACCGAGCTTGGCGGTGGACTTTCCGATTTTGTCTCCACCATCTACAAGAACCCCCGCGACGGCGCGCTGTATGTTGGCGGCGCATTCTACACCAGCATGGCGGGCAACGACTCGCTGCGGCAACTTGCCCGCTACGATGCCGCCAACAACCGCTGGCAACGGCTTGGTGGGGGGATTTCTTCCTTCTTCCTGTTGCCGCGCGTTTACTCCATCCTTGCCGTTGGCAACTACCTGTACGTTGGCGGAGTGTTCGACAAAACCGACACACTGAACTTAGGTTGCCCCGACCGCGCTGGGATTGGTGGCCGCAACGGAACGTGCGACCGCACCTACAATCTTGTCCGCTGGGATGGCCAACAGTGGGATGTGATGCGCCGCCCAACACACGCCGCCAACAGCAGCGGGCTGGTCCAGACTTCGCAAGGTGAGGTGCTTCGGAACCTTGAGGTTGCTTCGGTGAACACACTGAAATTGGACCGCACCGGGGCGTTGCTTATTGGGGGTGAGTTCAATTACGCCGGACCGCTTCAGGAGCGGTACGTAGGGGTGAACCCCGGTTTTGCCCGAACTTCCGATAACATCTACCCAAGCAATATCTGCATCTTCGATGGCGACACCACTTGGACAACGTTGGGGAATGGAATGGGGGGCCCGCTGTTCGCGCTGGCCCATGACCCAGCCGCCAACGACCTTCTGGTGGCGGGAAATTTTGCGACCGCCGGAGGGGTGAAAACAAAAGGGATCGCCCGCTGGAATATCACCTCGGGCAAATGGGCTAAGCTGAAAGAGGGGATTAACGGAACAGTCCGAAGCGTGATCTCCGTTGGCGGCGACGTGTATGCCACCGGAACCTTTGCCACGATTGATGGCCAACCGGTGAACCACGTTGCCCGCTGGTCCCGCGCAAGCAATGCGTGGGCTGCGGTTGGGACCTCACCCCTGACCACCAGTGGTTTCGCACTTGCTGCCGATGAGCAGAATATCTATCTGGGGGGGAACAACGGAGCCTTTGTTTGGAGCGGCTCGGCGTGGTCTCCGCTGGGGGGGAATCTGAACGGAGCGGTGCGGACGATTGTTGTGCAGGGTGATAAAATCTACGTTGGCGGTTCGTTCAGCAAAGCCGGAACCGTGAACGCCAGCAACATCGCCGTCTGGGACAAAGGGACCCAACAATGGTCGCCGCTGGGAAGCGGAGCGGGTGGGGCTGTGAACGGCATGGCGTTCAATGGAGGTGATTTGTACGTTGGTGGGCAGTTCAACAACGCTGGCGGCGCGCCTTGCCGAAACGTTGCTGTTTGGCGGGCATCAACACAAACTTGGGCTGAGCTTGGCGAAGGGATCACCGGGCCAATAAATGCGGTGGCGGTGCAGAACGGATCGGTCTTCTTTGGCGGTTCGTTCTATGATGTGGAAGGGCGTGTGATGGACAACATCGCCCGCTGGAGCGGCGACCGCTGGTACGATGTCTATAACGGTGTGCTGAGCGATGGCCGCACAACCTCCGTCAACGCGCTGCTGGTGCTTGGCGATGACCTGTACGTTGGCGGAACCTTCATCCGCACCGGCGGGGTCAGTGCCTACTACATTGGCCGCTGGACCCGGTTCACCACTGGGTTCACTTCTTCCGTTATCCAGCAGCCCGCCACGGCGGCGGCGGCCACAGCCCTTCCGGTGCAGTGCTACCCGAACCCATCGGCGGGACAACTCAGCTTTTCAATTCCGCTGGCAACGGCTGGCGATATCACCATCTCCATCGTTGCTTCCGATGGCCGCCAGGTGGCAACCCTTTCCCAGCCGAACGCCCAGCAAGGAACTCACTCCATCACCTATCATGGCGATGATCTTCCGGCAGGAACCTACTTCTACCGCGTGCAGCAAGGGGAGCGTTTTGCCACCGGAACGTGGGTTATTCTTCGGTAACGGCTGCGTTGGCGAACCTCACTTTTCAATCAACTCACACACACACAGCACAGCAATGACTTCCTTCTCCACCTCGGTTCGATATTGGATTGTTGCTTTGGCCTTGCTTGCGGCCCACCGCGCCGTTGCCCAGCATCCCGATGATAGAAATTGGGACGATGAGTTCGGCGCAAGCGGCAGCAACGTTGGAATGGGAAGCGAACTGTACGCGCTTGCCGTCGGCGATGGTGTGATGTATGCCGGCGGGGCATTCCTGACCGCCAACGGCAAACAACTCTCGCGGATTGCCGAGTGGGATGGGGCTTCTTGGAATCCGCTTGGCACCCCAGGGGCCGAAGGGGTGGATGGCCCTGTGTTCAGCATCCTGGTGAAAGGGGATAGCGTGATTGTTGGCGGGCAGTTCAGCACTGCCGGCGGGGTTCCGGTGAAGAATATCGCCGTTTGGAAACGGAGCACCAACCGCTGGTTTCCGTTGGGGGAAGGGGTATCGGGCGGGGCCAACGCCTACGTTTCCACAATCGTCAATCGTGGCGACACCGTTTTTGTTGGCGGCCAGTTCACCACTGCCGGAACCGTGACCGCCAACAACGTTGCGGTGGCAATCAACGGGGAGTGGAAATCGCTGGGAACGGCAAATCAAAATGGCGTTGGCGGCACGGTGAACTCGTTGGCGATTTTGGATAATCGCCTGTACGTTGGCGGCAACTTCACCCGCGCCGGAAACCGCGCCGTGAACAGCCTTGCTCAGTGGAATGGAGTGTGGGGCGATGTTGGCGGCGGCGTTGCCGGATATGTGAACACGCTGGCCGTTTCCCCATTCAACACGCTGATGGTTGGCGGAAAATTCAACACCGCCGGGGTGGATACTGTGATGAATCTTGCAATGTGGAATGGCCGCGCCTGGGTCAATAACTCACTCAGCGAAGGCGATCTGCAGGATCATCCCGACAGCAACCTGACCGGCAACCTGGGTCTGTACGAAGGGTTGATTGATGGCGAAGTTCGCTCCATCATCTTTGTGGGAACCGATATGTACGTTGGTGGAAATATCGCTCGAGCATTCCCCGGCGGGGCCACCTTCCAGTATGCCCCGATTTCCCACATCACCCGGTACGAACACTTTAAGGTCGGCTACAGCTACTACTACAACCTTCGCCAAGGGGTGGATGGCTACGTGAACGCAATGGCAACCGACGGGAAAAATCTGTACGCTGGCGGGCAGTTTATTAAAGCCGGTGGGCTTACCGCAAACTACGTGGCGCGGTGGGATGGCCGAGCGTGGTTCACCCTAGGGGTGGAAATTGGAAATATCATCACCGGGTTGGCAGTGAAGGAGCAAAAGGTCTATGCGGCCTGGAGTTCCACACCGATTGGGAGCAGCGAACCAGCGGGGTACATTGTGCAATGGGATAACCCGGGCTGGTCTGGTGTGGCCGCACCGGTGGCTGGCCAAATCTACAGCGTGCACCGTACCGGCAATGACCTTATCGTGGGTGGCGCGTTCGTGAATGCTGGCGAGCAGGTGGCGGTGAACGTTGCACGGCTTGATCTGCTTGATGGCGCATGGCATCCGCTTACCCGTGGCAGCGGCGTGGCGGGGGGGGATGTCAGCTACGTGCGGGCCATTGCCGAACACGCCGGCGCGCTCTATCTGGGTGGCCAGTTCACCGTGGCCGACACAATCCCGGCGCGGAACATTGCCGTGTGGGAACCAAGCTCCGACAGATGGTCGGCATTGGGAGCGGGGCTGGAAGGTGAGGTGAGCGCAATCGCTGTTGCCCCAAATGGTGATGTTTATGCTGGCGGGGAGTTTCTGACCTCCGGTTCCGATACCGTTCGGCGAATCGCCCGTTGGGATGGCCAGCGGTGGAACCCAATGCTTGGTGGAGTTGATGCAACAGTGCGGGCAATTGCAATCAACGGGGATAATGTGTATGTGGCCGGCGACTTCGACACGGTGGATGGCCGCCCCATGAACCACGTTGCCCGCTGGGACACCCGAACCAACGATTGGCATCCATTGGGAAGGGGAATCGAAGGACACTTCGCGCCGCAGATTACCGCGCTGGCGGTGGTGGGTCGCCACCTGTTCGTTGCCGGCTACTTCACGCTGGCCGGGGGGGATAGCGTCCACAACATTGCCCGCTGGGATGGTAGCGAATGGAACACGCTGGGAAGCGGGCTGAACAACAACGCCTACGCGCTGGCGGTGGAGGATAACCGCCTGTACGTTGGCGGCGCGTTCACCGAAGCGGGGGCAAAGCCTGCCATTTACATCGGCCTGTGGCGCGAGCAAGCGTTGGGGGTGCAGCAATCATCGGTCAGTGCCGGATCGCTTCGCCTAACCGCAACGCCGAACATTGCTGCCAACCAAACAACTATCACGCTTCAGCTTCCGCACACCGACCAGGTGAACATTGCTTTAATAGATCAGTTGGGCCGCGTGGTTCAGCAACTTCCCGAACAACAGCTTCCGGCAGGAACCCACAGCGCGACGATTGACCTGCGCCAACTTCCGCAAGGGGAGTACTACCTGCTTTGCCAAACCAGCCACCAAGCCGATAGAGTAATCGTGCAAGTGGTCAGATAAAAAACAAAAGAAGTGCAAAACAGAGTGGGGCGATGGAGTTCTATCCATCGCCCCACTCTGTTTTTTGGGGTGGCTGTGAACTGTGGTTTCCTACCACCCCATCCGTTCGCGCAGGCCAACGATTTGTGCAACGTGGTTCGCCCCGTGGGTTGCGTACAGCTGAATGATGTTGTGCAGGCTCATCACTCCATTTTCTGGATGAAATGCCGTGCGCTCCCAATCGCCATCACGTAGCGATGCCAGCAGCGCGGTCCACCGCTGGTGCAAACCCTCCACCAGTAGCAGCGATGCCTCAACCGGAACGTGGTTGTCGGGCAATCGCGCCCAGTCATCTTGGTCGTAGGGCTTCAGTGTTGGGTGGTTTTCGGCCAGCATCAGCTTGGTGCGGATGAAGGCGTTCAGGTGGGAATCGGCGATGTGGTGAACCACTTGGCGAAGCGTCCAGCCGCCATTGCGGTATGGTGTGTCCAACTGCTGGTCATCCAGCCCAGCAACGGCTTCCCGAAGCTGTGCGGGAAGCGCGCTGATTGCGGCGATTTGTTCGGTGTACATCAAGGTTTTTGAGTGTTGGAGATGTGAGCAACTGGAATGCTTTGCGGCTACGATCGGCCATGCGTTGTGGCATCTATCACGGCATTCATCGGCTGCAATGTAGCCTGCTGCCACCAAAACCCAATGCCCAGTTGTAGATTGCGTGCCAAGCGATCACGCGCTGCCAGCAACTGTCCACCGAAAACGCGCCCACCAACACTGGATTCCCAAAACCATGACCATCGAAGAACAACGCCTGAACGAAAGCACCGAACATGTCCGCCACTGGAAACGCTGGGGACCTTATTTAAGCGAGCGCGCTTGGGGAACCGTCCGCGAAGATTACAGCCCAGATGGCGAACCCTGGGAGTACTTCCCGTTCGACCACGCACGCTACCGCGCCTATCGTTGGAACGAGGATGGAATCGGTGGAATCTGCGACCGTCACCAGTTCATCTGCTTTGCGCTGACGCTCTGGAACGGACGCGACCCCTTCCTGAAAGAACGGCTGTTTGGGGTGAATGGGAAGGAGGGAAATCATGGCGAGGACGTGAAAGAGCACTACTTCTTTCTGGACAGCACCCCGACGCATTCTTACATGCGGTTCCTCTACAAATACCCCCATGCCGAGTTCCCCTACCAGCGGCTGCTGGATGAAAATCGCCACCGCGGGAAAGCCGATCCTGAGTTCGAACTGGACGACACCGGCGTTTTTGATGAAGACCGCTACTTCGATGTTGAGATAGAGTACGCCAAGGCTGATGTTGAGGATATCCTGATTCAGATTACCGCCACCAACCGCGGTCCCGACTCCGCCACGCTTCATCTGCTTCCCACCATCTGGTTCCGCAACACCTGGACCTGGGGAAGGGATCGCTCGGAAAAACCTCAGCTTCATGGTGTGCCGAACGCAGCTTGTGGGATTATCGAACTTCATCATCACTACTACCAACAACGCCGGCTGTACTGCGACGGCAGCCCAATGCTGCTGTTTGCCGAGAACAACACCAACAACCGCAGGCTGTACAACGCCGCAAACAGCACCCCCTACGTGAAGGACAGCATCAACGAATACTTGGTGCGCGGCAACGGCGGCGCGGTGAACCCCAACCAGGAAGGAACGAAGGCTTCGGCCCATTACCGGATGTGGATGGAGCCAGGGGAAACCCGAACAATTAAGCTGCGGCTGACCGAGCGGGATTACGGAGTGGAGCGGGTGCGTGCTTTTGGGGCCGAGTTCGACCAAGTGATTGCCCGCCGGCGTGCCGAAGCCGATGAGTTCTACCGAACAATCATCCCCCAAACCCTGAGCGACGATGCCCGCAACGTGATGCGCCAAGCCTTTGCCGGGCTGCTTTGGACCAAGCAGTACTACCACTACGTTGTTCATCAGTGGATTGAGGGGGACCCCGCGCTTCCGCCGCCGCCAGCCGAGCGGCGCAATGGCCGCAACTCGCATTGGTCCCACCTCTACAACTCCGACGTGATCTCCATGCCCGATGCTTGGGAGTATCCTTGGTATGCCGCCTGGGACCTTGCGTTCCACTGCATCCCCCTTGCGTTGGTGGACCCCGAGTTTGCGAAGCATCAGCTGCTGCTGTTCCTGCGCGAGTGGTACATGCACCCCAACGGCCAGATACCCGCCTACGAGTGGAAGTTGGAGGATGTGAACCCACCGGTTCATGCCTGGGCTGCGCTGCGGGTCTATCGAATCGAAAAGAAGCGAAAAGGGAAAGGGGATCGCGCCTTTCTTGAGCGGGTGTTCCAGAAACTTCTGCTCAATTTCACCTGGTGGGTGAACCGGAAGGATACCGAAGGGAACAACGTGTTTGAAGGAGGATTTTTGGGGCTGGATAACATCGGCGTGTTCGACCGCAGCGCGCCGTTGCCGATGGGGGGGCGGCTGGAGCAATCCGACGGCACAAGCTGGATGGCAATGTACAGCCTGAACATGATGGCAATCGCCCTTGAGCTTGCCCACCAGAACCAAGCCTACCAGGACCTTGCCACAAAATTCTGGGAGCATTTCCTGTACATCGCCCACGCCATGAATATCCGTGGCAACGATGGGGTGGATATGTGGGATGAGCAAGATGGCTTCTACTATGATGTCGTTCACCTGCCGCATGGCTTCTTCCCAATCCGAATCCGCTCGATGGTGGGATTGATCCCACTGTTTGCTGTGGAGACGATTGAGCCGGGGCTGATTGAACAACTTCCCGAATTCCGCAAGCGAATGGAGTGGTTCCTTGCCAACCGCCCCGACCTCACGGGCGGCATTGCCCAGATGGATGCCCCCGGAACCGGCCAGCGTCGGCTGATGGCACTGGCCAACCCAGAACGCTTGCGAAGCATCCTGAAGTACATGCTGGATGAAGCTGAATTCCTTTCCGAACATGGCATCCGCTCGGTGTCGCGCTACCACCGTGATCACCCCTACCGACTGCAAGTGGATGGGATGGAGTATCGGGTGGATTACGAACCAGCCGAATCGCAAACCGGAATGTTTGGCGGCAACTCCAACTGGCGCGGGCCGGTCTGGTTTCCGGTGAACTACCTGATTATTGAATCGCTCCAGAAATTCCATTACTACTACGGCGATGATTTCACTGTTGAATTTCCCACTGGGTCGGGGAAAAATCTGAACCTGTGGGAAGTGGCAATGGAGTTGGAGCGGCGGCTGTCGGCCCTGTTCCTTCGCGACGACGACAACCGCCGCCCGGCCAACGGCGCAAACCACCGCCTGAACAACGACCCCCACTGGCGCGACCTTGTGCTGTTCCACGAATACTTCCACGGCGACACCGGCGCAGGGCTTGGCGCAAGCCACCAAACCGGCTGGACCGCACTGGTGGCAAAAATTTTGCAGCAGATGGGGGGGTGAATGGGGGGAGGTGGTCAGTGGTCAGTGGTCGGTGGTCGGTGGTCAGTAGTCAGTAGCCAGTAGTCAGTGGTCGGTGGTCATTCATCGTCCTGTCATCGCGAGGAGTCTTCGACGAAGCACCGCGAAGCAGCGGCGCAAGCCCATCTCGCGAATTTCTGGGATGCCATCGGACAGAGTTCCAAGCTCCTCTTCCCTTTTTCCCCCCAGAATTGGGCAGGGCTGTTAAGAGTTTTGGAATGCAGTGTATTGGAGAGGCAAAGAAACGATGGAACTGATTCGACGAATGTCAGGCTTCGCCTGACAGAGAAAGAACACATTCCCCTCCTGTGGAGGGGTGGCAGGCATAGCCTGACGGGGTGGTGGGGCTACGCATGAGGATCATCCAACATCACTGCCAAAAAACCACCTCGCCCTGGCGGGCACCCCTCCACTGGAGGCAGGGCTGTTAAGTTATCACAAGTTGATGGAGGCAGGAGATTCTGTTGGCGAAGGTGATCGTGGCATTCTTGATCGAATCATACCCCTTGATGCGGAACAATGACAACACCCAACTCTTCAGCAACGAGATATTCTCCGGC
>JAEUSP010000003.1 GCA_016788565.1 Chlorobiota bacterium
TCAAAGTCATCACACCTCCACTGCTCGCGCTCCTGACCCATACTGCTGCCATAGACGGCAATCACAAAGCAGCAGCTATCTTCCTCGCTCACCGACCGTATCTCCACTCTCCCGACGTAAACATCCCCGACGTGTGCGCGGAACACGGTGCTGTCCATATCAGTCTCCAACGGCGATTCAGCGAAGCGAATCGCTGGCTTCTGAAAAAGATTACTCATGTTGTTGGCTCCTCTAAGTATTGCTGCCACGTCCGCCCCCATTGTAGCTTAATCCAATCCTTTCCGGCTTCAGTTGCCACATCCATACTGTAATAATCGCCGCCGCCATTCCCCATACCTTCCGAATTGTGATACTCCGCTGACATGATAAACCGGCCATTTTTCTCTGCGACATTAAACGTGCCAATCCACACGCTCCCCACCGTAGCGTTTACTCGGAAGCAATCGTCTTTTTCCTCTTCAAAGCTGACTGGCGGTGTCTGCTTCGGGATTTGATTGAACCACCTCTCCCATACAGCCTCCCAAGCCTCACGGGCCTTATACCAAGTCCCCCATTCCTCTTGCGTGATAAGGCATAGGTCAAAAAGACAGAACCCAGCACCCTTGTTATCTAAAACCATTGGCCCCCTGTTATAGCTATACTGCTCCGGCACGTCAAGCAGTATCCACGACCCATCGGTAAAACTGGCTGACCAGCGTGTAAGAACGCAGATGGTTTTCCCGATAGCATGATCGAGTGATCTCAGTTGCTGTGATAGAATCTCTTCCAACTTCGCCAGTAATTCCGCTGGCAGATAGTCTTTGATTTGTGGTTCTGGTGTCATAGTCGGTTCTCCAAAAGTTTTTCTTGATCTATTTCCCCACGATTAGTTTTGCGGCATCCCGTGCGTGCTGGCTGCAACGGGCTATTCCTGTGGCGGCAAGCATCATCTTCGGCGACCACTTGCTACTGCTTGGCCGTAGCATCAGCGGGGTCACTCCCTGCCGCTTGCAGTGCTCCTCCAATAACCCCGTGTCACGCTTGACGCTCCCGACGTTCTGGGCGATCTTGAGAGATGCAGCATGATTCTGACCACGATCAAAAACGGGGCGGTTTATCCGAGCGTCTTCGATCCAGATCCGTGTGTGCGCTACTCCATACTGCTTCACTAAATCCTCGATAATGTCCATAGCATCATACAGCGATTTAGTAGCTACCTGCATCTGCTGGTTATCTACTCTCCATGCTATCCCTGTGCGTGTGCCGGGGTCTATCCCGATCAACAGCTTGGTCGCCGGCTTGGTGGGTCTGTCAATCCGCCTGCTTTCTGATGTGTGGCGTAGTGGCTCAATCGCCACTATCATGCCCGGTTTTTTCATCGTGCTTTATCCTGTGTGTGTCATGTCGAAAAGTGATCCTTGCGCCCCCACCATGTAGTCCGGCTCTGCCAGATGCGGCTTGGAGAGTATTGGTGATGCTGGTAGCATCGGAAGTAGCCGTTGCCCTGCTATCTGGTATCGCATCCCCCAGCCGTTCAGCCCGAACAGCATCATGTTGATGCTTGTCATCAGTGTGCAATCGCGTGAGATGTCTTGGCCGTAGAATCGAACCATCCCCAGTGTCAGCATCCATCGGGGGAACTCCGCTGCGGCGGCCAGCATCATCCCGCCACTACCGACGCAGGGGTCATGTATCTTGATCGGCTCGAAGTGCTGCCACGGCAGCATGTTCTCGGCGATCCATCGCCCGTTCTCTGCGTTGATCCATCCCTCTCTCTCAGGCACAAGGAGCGAGTGTATCGGGTGCTCCCGTAGTGCTTGCTCCATCCGTCGGTACACCTCTGCTGGTGCATCTGCTACGGTGGTCTTGGCGATCAGCACGCACGCATCCCACGGCGTGAAATACTGGCCAACCGCCTCGTTCGCACCCGCAAACCCCTCGTAGAGCGGGCCGAGTATGTCGCAGATGTCATCTTGATCTGGGATGTCCAGCAGTAGTGTGTACGCGCGTGCCAGATGCTGGAAGTTGTCGCCGTACCGCTGCACGATTCGCGCCCACTCCTCTGCAATCTCTGGCGGGTCTTGGGCCATCCTGCCTGTCTCTCGCATCGCTTCGGCGTGGACTGGCAGCATTCGTAGCGATGCTTCGGCGATGAAGAGCCAATCGCTCCACACAGCACTCGGTTGGTGTCCCGCGTACACCACCTGCTGGAGTTCTTTGGTGATGTCGCGGCTAATCGCTTGTCTCTGCGTCGGTGATGTCATGCTCTTTTTTGTCAGGGGGTTGCTCGAAATAGTCTTCCCAAATCAGGCTCCACGCCGTCTCGATGTATCGCTTGGCTGCCTCTATGACCTCGTTGGAGGTGGGGCAGGTGATCCGCTTGATGCGGCGATCAACCTCTGCCTCGACCGTCCAGTAGTCGCCTCTCGCGATGTCCCAGTGGCAACCGCCACGTATCCACCCGATCTGTACTGCTCCGACGTAGGCAGTGAGGTCAGTGCGGAACCGGTCGGAACTGCCCTCGTAGCGGACTGGGGGACTTGGGGGGATGGCCTGCGTTGTCATAAGTAGTTCGTTGGTTTTATCCATCTGCTTGTCCTTGTCGTGATCCGGGTTGCCTCCGAACGAGATACCGAAACCGTTTGCGTGCCTGCCGAAAGAACAGGCTAAAGCTGTCGGTATCGGGAACGATTCTCCAGTATTCTTCCGCACTACGGCGGCGGCGTTGCCATGTCAGTACAAGCACTTGATACCCCACCGGACAGTGTAGGTCATCCAGTGCAGAGCAAAGCGCGAAGTACCTACGCGGATCCCGTTCGTCCTGCGCTATTTGTAGAACCCTGAACAGCGCATGGTCATCGCTGTCCATCGTGATTGTTACGACATCGCCAATCTGGAACGTCGGGGTCATAACCCAGTGTAGAGATGGTAGAGTAATCACAGGCTGTCCCTTGCCTTGATAAGTGTTTACTTGCGGCCAAAGAAATCGCTGGCTGGCATAAACTGCATTGCCGCACGCTCGGCGAAAACCATATCAACTTCTCCTTCGCCAACGAAGATGGATCTTGCCCAGTCCACATGGATGTACTGCGATTCGCATTCCTTTTCGATGTAGTGCAACATCCCAATGTTCGGCATCCGTGATAGAGAGTTCTTGCGCAAACTCGGGGTCTGGCTATCGGGGTGGCTTAGGTGGATAAAGCTGTTCAGCAACTCTGGTATCTGATCCAAAGTGCGCCGATACTCAAAACGTACTTGATCCATCGTTTTTTTACCCAACGCTACTCCATCTTCGTTGGCAACGGCAAAGAGTGGGCAATCGCTGTGCTTCTGCAGCACGGGTTGCACGTCGTCGTACACCGTCAGGCTATCTCCCTCGCCGTAGCGGAGGGTGCTCAAGTTGAACACTACCACTGGTAGTGTCTGCCAAGATTCTTCCTGCTCTGTTTGATGCTCCGCTTGACTCTCACTCATTGCAGTCCTCTTTTTGCTTTATTGATTCCCGACCTATTGCAGGGAGTAGGTGGGTCTCATCTTCGACTGTGAGCCGCAGTTGCCGCTCGTCCGCATCTAATCGGCGTGAGGTGACAATCCCACCTGTATCCTCGCGCCGCAGTTCAGCTTCGCCGTTTGTGTAGTTGTGCCACCACTGACACGGCACTGATACTTCTTCCCATCCGCTGCGGATGTACTCTGCTAATCGGTTGGCTGTCTCCTTCAACTCCTTCACCCGCTCTCCAAGCCGCTTGGTTTCCTGCCGTTTTTCCTCTTCGGCAATCTCCAACTCCTTCAATGCTCCAACTAATCGTTCTGTTAGCTTGCGTTCTTTGTCAGGGTCTATTCGTACACGATCCTTGCTGTCCTCGTAGTTGCCAGTAGCCTTAGCGTTCGTGGCAACCGTTGGCTGGTAAACTTTGAGTTCCATTGGTAGTGTTGGTTAATGGTCTTGAAGGCTCTCAGTGCCTGGTAGCCTCTTGTGGATCAAGCACAGCGCGGAGTCGGTTGATCTCCGGTGTCCATGCCTCAACATCTGTCTGGGGTTCGCCTATCCGTGCTGCTTCTCGGTCTTCTTCCAGAGCATGGAGTACAGCCGCTAACGCCATTTCCAAATCCAGTATTCGCTTCTCCAACTCTTCTACCGGTGAGGTCTCCATCTCCTTGATCTCCTCTTCTAACCGCCTGCGGTTTGCTCTGGCTGTCTCCAATGCTCTTTGCAACGTTGCCACCTCCCTGCGAAGCAACTCACGCTCTGCGATTGCGTTATCTCGTTGGGCCTCCACCCTCTCCAGTTCTGACTGCACTCGGCCAACCTTTACTTGCAGTTCATCGGCGCGAACGTAATCCTTCAGGTTCCGCACAAACGATGTGACATCTACTTCTCTCCCTTCTCCCTTCTCGGATTGCTCCTCTTGTGGGCTGCCCAACAGCATCGGGGTTGTCCATTCCGGTAGTAAGTCTCGGACTTCATGCTTCCATCCCCACACTGGCTTTGGGTGGCCTTCTACCCTGTAACAGCCAATCGCATCTGCGTTGCTCCGACTCTCTTTCACCCGATCCTGATACCAAGAGTAGGGGTAGATTTTTGGTGGGCTGTATCCACTGATAAAGTCGGCCGTTGCCCACGAGGGGAACTTCGTGCGATTGATGAATGGCTCAAACGCTTCCTCAAACTCCTCGTTCGACCAGCCAAGTTTGCGCACCCTCTCCCACAGCACAAGTGCCTTTGCCTGGTCGTTCGTAGCACCCTCCGCTTTGGTGGTGTAATCAACCCCCAGCGACAGCCCTAATCGCTTCATCGCTCCGGTGAACGTCGCCTCGCTCACCAACTCTTGCCCCAACACCAAGCTCAGCTCCAGCCCTGTTTGAGTGGGGGATTCACCGCCTTCTACGGGGCTGGACATCTGGGAGAGCAACGTCAGCACTTGGCTCCTCGAACTGTTGGTTGCCGAAGTCTCGCCGTCGGCTGTAATCCGTCGAAGCTGCTCGTTCACCAACGGGATGAGGTTTTTTATTTGCTGCATTTTTTTCTCCGCCTTTCAGCCGCCAGCGATAGGCGGATGCAATTCCTTTTTGCCAGTTCGTGATCCTCACCTCGTTTCGATCCACCCAGCCCTTGCTCTCGTAGCTCTCAGCGATCTCCCAGGCGACGACCGGTGGAACCGCCGGTTCGCTTGTTGTCTCGGCCCATTGCTGCACTTGCTCCCTCGTCGGGGGCTGCAACTGCGGGTTTGTCTTCATATCATCCACGCCTGCCCGCTTATCACGGGCAGGGGTAGTTTCTTTTATGGGGGGTGTGGGGGGGCAATTTGATTTCATGGCAGGGTTTTTGCCGGAGTTTTTCCGCACCTTGACCCCAATTACCTGAATTACAGCGAATTA
>JAEUSP010000006.1 GCA_016788565.1 Chlorobiota bacterium
CAACCGCGCCACTTCGTTTGATCGGTAGGGTGAAGCTCGCGAATACGGCGTTGAATCTTGCTGGTGATGATACGGTAAGCGTTGTGGTCAATGCCGATTGGCTCGTCCCAAAGGGCCATGTAGGCCATCATGGGCCAGAGCTTGGTGTCGTTGGCAAGGGTATCCAACTGGCTGAAGATCAGCGAATCCATGCGGTAGCTGGTGGAGTAGCGTTGGGGGCGGTCAAGGTAATCGAAGATGTGCTGGGAGATGCTGCCCCCCAGGACTTGCAGCGGAACAAGGCGTGTGGAGGTGATGTTGAAATGGAGGTCGCCTTGCTCCAGCACGTTGGCTCCATCGCCGGAATTGGTAAGGCGGCGGAAGGTGGCGGGGGGAACAATGCCTTGCTGCTTCCAAAGGGCAAGCACAGAGTCACAGCGGGAAAGGTTGCTGCCATACGTCTCGCTTGGGTAGCCAAGATGCTCCTGCCCATACACCTGCCCATCGCTACGGCTGGTGTCCAACAGGTTCATCAAAAAGGTGAATTGCTTGTGGTCGTAGGAAAATTGATTTTGCCCGATGTACATCTGCTTGGTGATGGGAAGGTGAGCAATGCGAACGTAGAATGGGCAGCGGCAGGAATCGCAGGAGGCATCGCGCGAGACTACGACCCGGCGGATTACGTCGAGGTAGGCAAGGGCATCGCCGGTGTCAATATCTTTGAATAGTTGAGTCGTTGCATCTGTTCTTATCATCACCCTAAAATCAAACCACATCGAAGAATCGGGGACCTTGAGATAGTTCGTATAGTACACACCATTTCCCCGTGTTGTCACTAATTGGGTGAACCGTGGTGCCCCCATTGTGAATAACGAATCCGCTGTTGAGCTTCCTGAACGACTTACCGCTACCCCCGCAATAAAACGGTCACGAATCCAATACACACTATCCACTGCTGCATTCGAAGAATCAAGGCGATCCCGAAAATCCTTGATATCCACCGTGTCGTTACGGGAATCGTAATACCAATCATACGAACGGATATTCTTCTGCATGAAAAAGGTGGTATCCACCGCGTAGATCAACTTCAAGCCTACGGCCTGGGCTTGCTTTGCCATCGAAAAAAAACGGTCGAGCCGATGGGTGTTCCTATCGTTGGCGTGACGTACAGGGTCGTCCATATATGTCCAACTGCTGTAGCCACCATAGTGGTAGGTGAAGTCCATGTTCAAGCTATTGCGGCAGATGCTTGGGTTGTAGATTTCTTCACCACCGATATGGAATTCATCGAACCCCCAGCCCCGGATCGGAGCATCCGGTTCGGTGGTTTGTGAACGTAGCTGAAGGGTGTTGATGATGCACACCATCAAGGAAAGAATCAGCGACTTTGTCAGTGTTGTTTTCATGGTGGATACTCCTATGGTTGTGATGTGTGAAGAGTCTCAGGAACGAGTGCTGTCTTCTGAGATTGAGATTCATGAGAATCGGAGGACGTCGTGCTTAACTCCATTTCACCTGTCTGCTGGTTGTTGCCAGGCTCCTGATTGCTGACACCAGAGGACAATGCACAACGAAAATCAATGGGGTGTGGAAGGTTACGAAGCCTGCCGCCATAGGTTGGTATCTCATCCTTTGGTGGAGCCTTCAGGAAGTGAACATTGCCTTCATACCGTACTGCAAAACTTGGATTGCCGCTTCCATCAATGTCACCCAGCCGTTTGAGAGTCCCCCAATTATAGTCATAGCCTCCAACTACTCGAATCATCACATCAATGAGCGAATCAAGAGTTCGCCCAGTGGTGTAGATGATGATAAACGGTTTGGAGTGAGCCACGATCTCCGAACGGTCATCCCCATTGATGTCACCCAGATCGAATAACACGTGTTCGCTTCCTGTCCAGCCATCATGCAACACTGTCGGGGTTGGCATCTTGACCCAGGGGCGCAATGGGAACCGTCCGTTGGCTCGGTCGGAACTGTCGTTACCGGTGCCATACTGCTCCAGCAAACGTTGCCCTGGCTTGCCAGCAAAGACGCTGATGCGTTCTCCTTCAAAGTCACCACCGATCGTGACCAGATCAAGCACATGATCGCCCGTGACATCGCTGAACAGAGCGAACTCGCTGCCGGAGGATCGGACGTTAATCGCCTCAATGTCAGTCGTATCAATCCACGGAGTTTCGGATCGTTGATAGGCAACAAAGACATCAATGATGTTGTTGCCG
>JAEUSP010000007.1 GCA_016788565.1 Chlorobiota bacterium
TGGCCACCATTATTCCGCAGAACGTACAGCCGTTGTTCCCAGCCGCTGCCGCCGTACTCCCAGACGGCTAACGCGGCTGCGTCGGGGTCGTGGTCGCCATCAAGGTCGCCAAAGACAATGGGGTAGTTGGCATCGGCAAAATAGACATTGCGTTGGTTGCGAACTTGGTCGTTGGCACGGTCAAGTTCCAGCAGCCGCCGGATGGATTCCTCCATGGTAAGCGTATCCAGCGGAGCGATTGATGAAGCGGGTGACGATGCCAGCAACGACGGCGGTAACGATGCCGATGGAACGGCTGCCGTGCGCGCAACCAGCACCAAGCCGGCAGCAGAAAACAGGGCAATGGCGGCAGCGGGAAGAAGAAATCGTGAGTTCATTTCAATGGTAGAATTTGGCGGTAGGATTGCGTTGAACGGCCCGTTGGTACGGCATCACCGCGAATGGTTTAGAAAGGAAAAAAACAATGCTGGATTGGCCTTGCCCCGCTACCGGAGCGAATCAAAAATGGAGAGATAGCTGGCGTAGCGTCCGGGGTCAATCATGCCCGATTCGACGGCGTTTCGGACGGCGCAGTTCGGTTCGTGAGTGTGGGTGCAGGGAAGGTAGCGGCAGTTGCGCAGGTGTTCCAAAAACTCGGTGAAATATCCATCCAACTCTTCCGGCTGAAGGTCCCAGATGCCGAACTCACGAATTCCCGGCGTATCAATCAACCGCCCCCCGGTTGGCAGCAGATGGAGTACGGAGTCCACGGTGGTGTGAACGCCACGGCGGTCGTTGTGCCGGACCTCTGCGGTGCGGCGAAGCTCACCTCCAATCAGCCGGTTCATCAAGGTAGATTTCCCCACCCCGGACTGCCCGGCAAGGACTGCTGTGCTGCGGTTTTTTGCTATCAGCTCTTGCAGCAACTCCATCCCCTCGCCGCTCTCGGCACTGAGGTGAAGCACGGGGTAGCCAAGCGTTGGATAGACGGCGACTTCATCGGCAAGGATTTCGCGAATCTCTGGGTTGGCAGTGTCAATTTTGTTCACCACAATCACTGGGTGCAGCTTCCCCAGAAGTGCTGCAACAATAAAGCGATCAATGATGGTTCGCCGGAAATCGGGGCGGTCGGCGGCCACAATGCAGAGCAGCAGATCAGCATTGGCGGCAATCACCTGTTCGGTGCTTCGCTGTCCGGCTCCCTTCCGCCCCAGCCAGGTGGCACGCTCGGCAACGTGAAGGATCATCCCTTCGGTGTCGTTTGTTGGCCGGACCCGCACATGGTCGCCAATCGCTACCAACGTTGTATTGGAGTTGTCGGTGGTGATTCCCCGCTTTGTGCGGCAAACCAGCGTCGTCCCCGAATCCCGCAACTGCACGTGGTACTGGCCGCTGCGTACTTGGATAACCTCACCACCCACCCCTTCCGCAGTTTGGCTGGCGATGGCTATCTCCCTGGGGCGCATTGCCTCATGTCCGGTTCCAACCCGTTCATCGTCGGCATCAACGTTCCGTTGGCGTTTGCGCTCCCCTTTCACCCAATCGCGATGTGGGCGGTTGCTTTGGCGGGTGCGGCGTTGGGCAGGCATAGGTGTGTGGATACTCAAATCGAATGGATGGATGCTTTTCGGTTGGCAATATACCTCCGTCACTGCAGGTAGTGAGCGGGTGGCAACGCGCGAAGGAGCCTCACGGTGTTCAACACCGTGAGGCTCCTTTTGTGGCATCAATGCCCTCTGGCTCAGTTGTTCTGGCTCAGTTGTTCCGGTTACGGCCCAACTAAGGTGCTTACCAAGGCATCAGCATCGGCTGGTGTGTTGGGGTTGGCGTTCTTTTCGCTTTGTGGATAAATCCAACGCTTGGGAACGCGCGATTCCGGCAATGTTCCGGTGCGGCGCATGTCGTGGTAGGCTTGCCCTTCCAAGAATAGCTGCATGTACTTCTGCTTCAACACTTCGGCAATGGTTGCTGTTGCATCGCTGGAGCTGAAGTCGGCAAGGCCGGCGGCGGTGCGGATTTTGTTGAGTTCTGTCACGGCTGTTCCCACACTTCCCACGCGGGCTTCGCATTCGGCAACGATCAGCGTGTTTTCTTGGAAGGAGATCATCGGGAAGTCGTCGGCATACTGGCCATATTTTCTTAGGCTGGATGCTTTGGTGTTCTCCTTCTCATCGGCGGTTGCGTCCGATTGGCCATGGGCGGCCAGCCCCACAAAGTTGCCGTCGGCGTTTGGCGTGAAGTACTCGGCACGGCGTGTGTCGTTGGTGTCGGCTGCCAACAAGTTCATCAGCATTTTTTCCACAACGATTGGTTGCTCGCCGGGAATGCCTTCGGTCAAGGACCAATGGCCCCAGGGTGAGTATTCGCCAACGTTATCGGTGTAGATGGCGAACATGTTCCCATCGGCAGCGGCAATGCCTTGCTTGGCTTCGGCAAGCGATTCGGCGTATTTCTTGACGTGCAAGAAGTACCGTGCCTTCAGCGAGTGGCAAACGGCTGTCCACTTTGCGCCGTCGCCACCGAAGTTCAAATCCTGGGCAAGCCCACCGGCTTTTGCAAAATGCCCCAACGCCTCGCTGAGCAAGGATTGGACTTTATCGTAGGCGGCGGCCTGCGTAACAAAGGGGGATGGCTCCAGCCCGTTGATTTCGATTGGGATCGAGCCGTACATGGCTGCAAGCTCGCCGAACACCAATGCCTTCAGTGCTTTGGCAATCCCCAACGCTGCTTGGTTTTCCCCTTCGGATCCCAAGTTCACCTCGGGGGCATATTTCAGGATGTCGTTGGCGATCCGCACAGCGCGGTAGCCGTTCAGCCAGTTGTCGTCGCTTGGGCCATCTTCGGATTGGACGTAATCGTTCCACGCAACCGGTTGCGGGCGGGCCAAGCCGGACCCGCACATCTGCCAGGTCCAGATGCTGTTCACCCGCGAGCGGTCGCCGGAGTAGAAGTCACCGGTGATGCTTTGCAATCCCACCAGCAATCCGAACACGCCATCCCGCGATTTCAGCTTTGCTTCGCTAATGCCGTTGGGGTCCTCGTTGATGGATTCATCAATGGTGCAACCACCAATTCCTGCCATCATCGCCAGCAGCAATCCTCCGGTGATGATGCCTGTTATCTTTTGCTTGATCTGTATGTGTTTCATGGTTGCCTCGATGGGTTAGTAAGTAAGCGACAGGTTGAACCGGAGCGAGCGCGTTTGCGGCAGCGTGAAGTAATCGAACCCGCGCCCTTCGGCTTGCTGGAAGTTGTTGACCTCAGGGTCGTAGCCGCTGTAGTCGCTGATGGTCAGCAGGTTGCGGATTGCCACGCCCAGGGTTGCCTGGCTGATCGGAATTCCCCAATCGGGAAGCCCATCAAAGGTGTATTCGGCATGAATTTCGCGCAGCTTGATGTACGAGCCATCCTCCATGTGCGCTTCGTCGGCACCCTCAAGGAAGCTGTTGGCATACTGGCGGTAGTAGGCTTTGCGTGTGATCTGGACAGGGGCGTTTGGATCGGTTATATCCATGACTTTGTCGCCACGGTCGTTCACCCACAATTCATCGCGGTCTTCGGTGTCGCCATGTGTGCCGAAGTTGTAGAGCGCGCCGCGTGTTCCGTTCCAGACATCTTGCCCAAACGAGGCATCGAACAAGAACCCGAAGCTGAGGTTTCTGAACAGTGTGAAGTCGCTGCTCCAAGAAACCTGGAAATCGGGATCGGTGTAGCCAACAATCTGAAGTTCGGGGTCAATCAATGGCGCGCCTTTGTACGGGTTGCCAAAGAAGTCTTCGGCGGTGTCAAGGGTGCCGTTCTTGTCGGTGTAGATGTCGCCGGAATAGACCCGGTTGCCGTTGATGTCGCGCAGCCATGCGGTGGCGCGCATCGCCCCCAACGGCTTCCCTTCCACGCCGATATTGACAGCACCAGTGAACCCACCTTCCAGCTGCACAAATTCCGCACCGGTGAGCTTGGTTACTTCGTTCCGGTTGCGGGAGTAGTTGATGGTGGTGCTCCATGTGAACTCTTCGGTTCGCACCGGCAATGCAGTTAGGCCAAGCTCGAACCCTTTATTCTCCATCTCGGCACTGTTCCGCAACTGCTGGTCGAACCCAGAGGAACCAGGAACCGGCGTGTACAGAATCATATTGGTGATCTTGCTGTGATAGTAGGTTGCCTCAAGCCCGATCATGTTCTCGAACAACCCAATATCAATGCCAATCTCATACTCGGTGTTCCGCTCCGGCTCGATGTTGCTGTTGCCGGTGGTGACAAAGGCGGTGTAATCGCCGGGGCCTTGTTTGATACCGATTTGCCCGTCGCGCCCGGCCGAGGTCTGGCGGCTCCATGGTTCCGGGAAGCCTGCTGTGTTGTACAGAACGTTGGTGGCATACGCCCCCGGAAGCGAGGGCGAACCAGCCGCACCGTAGGACCCACGCAAGCGCAGGTTGCTGATGACATCCTTGGTCCCTTCCATGAACGACTCGTCCGAAAGTGTGTAAGCAAGGCTGGCTTTGGGATAAGTATGGAACTGCTTGGAGGTCCCGAATGTGGAGCTTCCGTCGCGGCGGATTGCCAGCGTTAGGCTTAGGCGATCCATGAAGGTTGCCGTGGCTTGCGCAAACAATCCAACGGTTTTCGACTCGGCCGTGGATGACTCGGCATCAAGGCTGGCACCCGCTTTTACTTCATCAAAGAAGGAGAGTGTTTGGGTTGATTTGCTGACATCGCTGGTTCCTTTTCCCCACAGGATTTGGCTTCCCAGGGTCAGTTCCACCAACAAGTCATCGGTGAAGTTGTAGTCCAAGTTTGCCGTCAGGTCCAGGTTGATGTTGCTGGTGGAGAAATTGAAGTGCCGGATTTGCCCCAGCCGTCCATCGCTTGCCGCGCTTCCCACCGCAAGGCGTTCAAGGTTGCGGTGGTCGTAGCGGTCAACCCCCAACACGCCCCCCAAGTTCAACCAATCGAACATATCAATGGAGAGCTTGGAGCTATGGATAAAGCGGTTGATGTTGGTGTTGAACTTGTTGTTGTACTGGGTCCAGATTGGGTTGTCGTATGCCGCATAGCGGCGTTGCGTGCCGTCCGGTTCCAGATACTCAAGGTTGTTGAATGCTGGCGTTGTACGCAGCCCCCCAAGCAGAATGCCGGCGGTGTTGCTTCCGTTTTGCGGAAGGTCGTTGTCAATCTGGATGTAGTTCGTGTTGGATTGCAGCGTGACGTTCGGCAAAACCTCGGTGCCGATATTCATCCGCACGCTTTTGCGGTCAAGTTCGGAGCCAACCACAAAGCCTTCTTGGTCGGTCCAGGTGCCAGAGATCAAGTAGTTGGTTAGCCCCGCGCCGCCGGAGATGGAAAGGGAGGATTCCCACGATTCGCCCGTGCGGAAGACATCGCTGCTGTGGTCGTAGGTTGGTGTTCCGTCGGCCAGCTTTGCGCCGTAGGATTGCGAGCTGCCTGGGGTTCCGGGTTCGCCGTTTTGCCCTGGCTTGTAGGGGGTTGTTTGGCCGTAGGTGCGTTGCAGCGGGACATCCCCCACCTTGTTGTCGGTTTGGTACGATGTTGAAAGCGTCACCTTCGGTTTGTCGCCAATCGCTTTCCCTTTTTTGGTGGTGATAACCACCACGCCGTTGGCCGCCAACGACCCGTAAATGGCCGCCGCCGATGCCCCTTTCAGAACCTCCATGGACTCAATGTCGCTGGGGTTGATATCCACCGCACGGTTGCTCAGCTGGACGTTCCCCCCCTGGAACAGGTCCCCTTGTTGTGAGCTGTTATCAATCACCACGCCGTCAACCACATACAGCGGTTCGGAGCTTCCGGAGATTGTTTTGCGGCCACGAATCGTGACGTAGGTCCCCGCCCCCGGAACGCCGTTGGTGCGGGTGACGGTCACGCCGCTAACCCGCCCCGATATTGCGTCAATTGCGCTGGGTGTCACCGCACGCGCCACTTGTTCCCCTTCCACCGAGCCGATGGCGTTCCCCAATTTTTTCCGCTCGGTTGCGCCGCTTAGGCCAACCACCACAATCTCATTTTGCTGCAACGCAACGCCCCGCAAGCTGAAGCTGATATTGGCGATTTCCCCCGATTTTACTTCGGTTGCTTGGGCAAGTTTTGTGTAGCCAATGGCGCGTGCTTCCACGCTGACTTTCCCGGAGGGGACGTTGCGGATGGTGAATTTTCCGTTGCGGTCGGTGATGGCACCGATTTTCTGGCCAACAACCTGGACGGTTGCACCGGTCACCGGGCTTTTGGTATCGGCATCGCTAACCGTACCCTGGATTGTTCCGGTGTTTTGGGCCTGAAGCCCAGTTGCTGCAAGGAACAGCAGCGCGGCCACGCCTACTGCGCGCCGGACGCTTGTTGTCCTATGAACGTTAGCGGCCACCGTGGCCACCTTCGTCGAACTGCACAATGTTCGCCGATAGCTCATGAGGTACTCCTCTGTTAAGTTTTTGGAAAACGGGATTGATGTATTTGTTGTTAAGACCAGCGTTCACGCCAAACTGAAATTCGGTTCACGCCGCCACGGCAGGCAACGCCGTCTGCGTGTGTGTGTGTGATGCAAAAGGTCTTGCGGTTCGGAACTGGATGATTAGCCGATTACCCTCCTTTGGTCAGCGTGATTGATATCTGCCCCGAGACGGGCAACAGGAAGTGCGCGCGACAAATGCGGACGATGGAAGAGAACGAAGCAGCAAGAGAGAGAGAGGGCAATCACCAGCAAGACAGTTGATGTAGGCTGTGTTGCAAGGATGCCAAGGCGTTGCGGCCGGGTGCGGCCATAACGTGGAAGAACTGTGAGATGAGAAAAAGGAAGAGAGTGAGATTGAGATCACCCCCCGTTGCTCATTTCAATAGAGCGGCAGATCAAATGGGCGTTGACCCGCCAGCGACTGTCACGAAAGTAATACCATGCCCCCGCAAAACCAAGAGGGAAAAACGAAGAATATGGCAGAAATGAAAAAGAAATCGCGGCTGTTGTGCTGGGCTACGGCTGATTTCCTCAAGCCCTTACGCAAGCTCCATTTTGCTGCGAAGCCGTATCCGTTCGGCTTCGGCGCGGCGGTCGGATTGGATTAAGGCTTGGCAGAGCAACTCTCCAAGTTCTTCGTCATCCGGCAGCCAATCGGACCCAATGGCCAGCACCTGTTCGGCTCCATCGGTGTCCCCTTCGCGCAGCAAGGCTTTTCCAACTTCCACAATCAGTGCCCGCATCCGTGTTTCCAAATCTTCCCGCAGTGCCTCGAAGTATTCTTCGTACAACCCGGGGAAGGGAACTTCTCCGGCAAGCATTTCCGCAGCGGTTATCACCTGTTCGCGGGCACGCCCGTAGGCCCGTTCACGAAGGAGCATTTCCACGGTATTCATTGCTTCGTGAACCTCCACCAAATCCACCCGCACCCGTTGGAAATTCAGCCGAATAGCATCATCATCCCGCAGGAAAGCATCGTCGCCAATCATCTTCCGCAAGCTGGCAATGGCCATGTTGACGGTTTTGCGGGCAAGCTCAAAATCCTTCCCTTCCTCGGCAGCGGCCATGCGGTAAAATTCTTGTTTTGTTAGCGGTCGGCGGGCGATGCGGTCGGCAGCAAGCAATCCTAAAATCGCTTTCATTCGCCCGCCCCGCACTGGCTGCCGTGGCTGGCCGGGGAGGGCGTACTCCACCCGTCCAATCAGGGTTATCGCAATTTTTTCTTCGGTGGGTGGTGTGGTTGTTTGTGCCGGTTGTTGGCTGCGATATTCGGCGGCTATTTCCTGGGCAGTTTTTTGCCAGGTGGCCGCGTCGCGCTGGTTCAGCAGGTGGCCAAAACGTTGAAGCAGATGGAGAATCGCCGGGAACATCTTCCGCTCGGCCAGCCAGCCAAGCCCTGCCAGCAGTGCCGATTGCGCACTCCCCTTCAGTTCGGAATACTCTTGGCGTAGCGTGCCATCGTTGTTGGTGACCAGTGTGATAATCGCGCCAATATCCAGAATCTGCTCGATGCGAACGGGTGGATTTTCAAGAAGATCGTGGGCGATTGCAATGCCGGTGGTGGCATTCCCTTCGGCGTGGGCAGCAACCAGCGGGCGAATGGGTGAGTAGCGGAACCGCTCATCCTGAAGCAGATCGGCGAAGGTGTCGTGGCTTCCCAGCAACAGCATCACTGCCAGCTGCGGATAATGATGCTGGAACGTAAACTGCGTGGCAACCGTTGCCGCAACATCCGCCGCCCCAATAAGCCATGCCACTCCCGCCGCAATGCTGCTGTTAATCAGCCGCTGCTGGGTTGCTGAAAGCTGGTGGTGGAAGTCAATCAATTCTTGCACCCCGACGGCTGGGTTGCTTCCGATAAGCCACAACGTGCACTGGCGGATCATTGCGGCTTCCCACGCATACTCCAGCACTTGCCGCTCCGTGGCGTTTTGGATGCAATCCTGGCACATCGGGAGCAGCCTGGAAACTGCGCCGATGGAGTAGTGAAGCCGAACCTCCATCATCGGCGTGGAAAGATTCAGCCCCGCGCCAATTTCCTCAATCTGCCGTAGCATCGCCAGCGATTCTTGCAGCTCTTGGTCGGTTTCAAACAGCAAGATGAACAGCGGAAGGATATTGCGGCGCACGCCGTTGCGGTAGGTATCGGAGGTTGCCGGGTTGGCCAGCGCGCTGTCAATCGTCTGCTTCAGTTGCCGAAGCCCTGCGCGGTTTCCGCTTCCCTGGTGGATCATTCCGATCAGGTATGCATACCGCAGGTAGTTTTCGTGGCGTATCAGTTCCGGGTGATCGGATAGCAATTGCTGGGCCACCGTGTGGCCAATCTGTTGTTCCGGTGGATAGCCCCGGTTCCCCTCCAACGCCAACCGGAAATTGATTGCCAGCAACCGCCAATGCAGCAGTTCGGGGGCATCCAAACTCATGGCAATCTGCCAGTATTTCAGGATATATTCCTCCCACTCTGGGGCATCGTTATCGCGCCGGAGCGAGCGGATTGCGCAGTTCAAGTGGATCAGCCAGGCCTGGGCATGGTCGGTTGGTTCCCAGCCGATTTGGCTTCGTTCCAGCAGTGCTCCCATTGCCTTGCCAACCGCAGGTGCAAGCCGCCAATCGGAGGTGTAGTCAAGCTCCAGATAGACCCACGAGAGCGACCCATGAAATGCCTGCAATGCCAGATTGCTGCTGACGTTCACCTGGGGGCTGTTGGTAGCAAGCAGTTGGAACGGCAGGATGGAGTACAGAGGGGTTTGTTGGGAACAAAGCTCCATCAATCGCTCAATCGGCAACTGGGCATTGCCGGCAAGGTGGCGATGCAGCAGGGTGTGGGTGAACACCAGAAGCGGCTTGCAGCTGGCGTGCCGGGTGAGGTGCTTGGCGATGGTGTGAGAGGTTGCCAGCACCCCTTTGAACATCAGTTGGTCAATCAGCGCGTCGGCGTTGTCAATCAGCCCGTGTGCGGTTTCGCGTGCGAACACTTCCCCCAGAATCGCCAACTGCTGGGCGGCATGGTGTTCGTCGGGGCTTAGGTGTGCGGTCATCCCTTCCGAAAGCAACCTCACATTCCGCTCCAGCGTTCCGACAAAGCCCGCACGGTCGAACCGCAACCAGACCTCTCCCTTCCCTTCCACTTGCTCCATCCGGACGGCACTGCGAAGGGCGGAACGGAGTGCCAGCGGATTCCCGAAAGTGCGGTGGCGAAGCTGTTCGATAAGTTCTGGCTCGTCGTTGCGGTGGAATAAGTGTTGCCACAGTTGCTCGGTTTCGTGGCGGCTTAATCCGTGAAGTTCCAACTCCAGCGATACGTATGGCTCGATAATTCCACGCACCGGAAGCTCTAGCGGGCGTGCTGACAGCAGCAGGGCAATCGGTTCATCGGCAATGGCGGCGGCCAGCATGGCAAGCTCGCGCACGGAATCCCCGGCAATCAGATGAACATCTTCCAGCACCACCATCACGCGCCGTAATCGGGAAAGGCGTTGCAGCGCGGCCATCACCGATGCAAGGGTTCCTTCCGGTTCTTTTTTCAGCAACGCTCGCAGTTCGGGCGATAACCACAACGACCGAGCAAGCAGCGGGACCACCGAGGTAGCCGCTCCCGGATGCAGTTTTGCCCGCACCACCACCCCGTCCGCCTCCTCGATTGCCGGCAGTAGCTCATCGAACAACCGCGACTTCCCCACCCCTGCTTCCCCAACCACCAGAGCGACCCGAAGCGTTTGCGGGTCGCTGGCTCCGTTCCAAAAGGCCATAATCTGGGTCCATTCCTGCTTGCGCCCAGTGAACGGAAGAAGCCCGTGGTTTGCAAAATCAAGCAGTGCCTGCATCTGGGAAATGTCGAATGTTGAATGCCGAGTGTCGAATGAAGAATTGATTCTTGCCACTGACCACTGACTACTGACCAATGACCATTATGGAAATACCAAATGGAAGTGAGGTTTTTTGCTGCCCAATTGCCCCCACCCCCCAAACTGTCATCACCACAACCGCAAACTGTAATCGCCCGGCCGCATCTTGAAAGCAGGGGAAAAAGCAACGATTTGCACACGGAGCAAGGGGAAATAGCAATCCGATTGCCGTTGCTGCCAGATGAAAGTAGCAGATAGAGCAGGGATAAGCCGCAACCGGTTCACCAACTGGGCTTGCACGGGGCATCGGAAGAAAAAATAACGGAAAGGAAATCTTGGCACGATTTGGCGGAGTTCTTGGCACAGCGCGGATAGATTGAATACAGGTGCAATCCGCCGCGCGGAGCATCGAAATCCCGAAGCATCATCGGCGGGTTGGCGTGAAGCCAGAACGCGCAACCGGGGAACAATCCAAATGGCCAACGAATCCGACAGCGAACGCCCAATGAACCAGCAATTCAGCGCAGCCCGCCCCGGCGAGCAGTACATCCTAACAGCACGCCGCTGCCACGAGTGCGGCACACTGGCCTTACGAACCGAAAACTACTGCCCCTGTTGCGGGAAGTCGCTGCGGCCAACCTGCCAACATTGCGGGACGGTGATCCCCCACGCCATTGCCTTCTACTGCCCACAGTGCGGAGGCGATTTGAAAACATCAGCCGATAGCCCCAGCCCCTAAATCGGGCTGGTATCGGCTGAACGGCCACACACAACAACGATAACAAGACTACTTGGTAAGGAACAATAGAAACCTTGACTAACCAATTAACAACCACCATGAAACGTTCGCGCATTGCTTACGCCGCTACGCTTGCCGCCGCACTGTTTGCCGCACAGCAGGGGGCCGCTCAGATTCCCGGGCAGATGACCTATCAGGGGTTGCTCACCAACAGCAACGGCACCCCCTTCCCCGATGGCTCGGTGACGATGACCTTTAACATCTACGAAGGGGCAACCCCTATCTGGTCCGAAACGCAAAGCGTGCAGATCAGCAAGGGTTTGTTCAACGTGACGCTGGGCCAGGGGACCTCCCTCAGCTCGCTGAAATTCGACAAGCCCTACCAGCTTGGCGTAACCATTGGCGGGAACGAACTGACCCGCACGCCGCTGGTATCGGCCCCGTACGCACTGAGTGCTGCAAGCGCGCTTACCGTCCCGAACGGCGCAATCACCACCGATAAGTTGGCAAATGGCGCGGTAACGCTGGATAAACTTTCGCCAACACTGCTGCAAAGTTTGGGAAGCACCGTCATCAATCAAATTCCCGATGGCTCCATCAGTCCAAGCAAACTCAGCACGGAAGGAAGCAGCAACGGGCAGGTGTTGGTGGTGAATGGCGGCACGCCGCAGTGGCAAACGCTGAACAGCACCGGCGGTGGTGATATCACCGCAGTGATCGCTGGCGACGGGCTTGGCGGCGGCGGAACCAACGGTGACGTGACGTTGTTCATCCGCCCGAACGGGGTCCAGACCCCGATGATCCAGAACAACGCCATCACCCCAGAAAAATTGGTGAACTCCGGCGCGCTGGCCGGAAGCTACGGTGGCAACACGAAGGTGGCCAAAATCACCGTTGATGCCAAAGGCCGCGTGACGAATGCCCAAGAAGTTGACATCGCCGGCGCGCAACCAGCAGGCCCGGCTGGCGGCGATTTGGCGGGTTTCTATCCAACCCCAACGGTGGGTGGGCTGCGTGGCGTTCCCGTTTCGGCAACCGGGCCGGCCAATGGCGAAGTGCTTCGGTACAACGGCACAACCGGACGCTGGGAGCCATCCACCGATGGCTCCAGTTTGGTGAATATTAACTCCTCCAACCTTGTCGGCCCCATCTCACCAACCAATTTGCCGAACGCTTCGGGCGACGTTACCGGCCCGCTGAGCAATCTGACAACCGCTCGCATCCGTGGGACGGCCGTTTCCCTAACCGCGCCAACGGCCACCGGCCAGATGCTCCGATTCAACAACACGGCAGGCCAGTGGGAGCCATCCACCGACGGCTCGGCGCTGACCAATCTGAACGCCGGAAACTTGACTGGGAACTTGCCAGCAATTAACGGTGGCAGCATCACCAACATCAACGCAAACAACATCACCACCGGTACAGTCCCACCAGCCAACTTGCCGAACGCAGCGGGCGATGTGACCGGCCCGCTGAGTAACCTCACCACCGCACGGATTCGCGGGACAAACGTTTCCGCAACCGCGCCAACGGCCACCGGCCAGATGCTCCGATTCAACAACACGGCAGGCCAGTGGGAGCCATCCACCGACGGCTCGGCGCTGACCAATCTGAACGCCGGAAACTTGACTGGGAATTTGCCAGCAATCAACGGCGGCAGCATCACCAACATCAACGCCACGAACATCACCACCGGCACAGTCCCACCAGCCAACTTGCCGAACGCAGCGGGTGATGTGACCGGCCCAATCACCAACCTGACGACCGCACGGATTCGTGGGACGAACGTAGCGGCAACCACACCAACCGCCGGCCAAGCCCTGGTGTTCGACGGCACAAACTGGGCACCAACCAGCGGCATTGCACCAAGCGGCGCGGCGGGAGGGGATTTGGAGGGGACGTATCCGAACCCCACGGTGAAAGCCAACGCCATCACCAGCGGGAAGATTGCCGACGGAGCAGTGGGGAACGGCGACTTAGCCGATGATGCCGTCACCGCCAGCAAAATTGCTGCCAACGCAGTAAGCTCTAGCGAGATAGCCAGCGATGCAGTGGGTTCCAGCGAGATAGCCGCCGACGCGGTAGGCTCCAGCGAGATAGCCACGGGTGGAGTAACGACGACAGAGATATTGGACGGGACAATTTTGGCGATAGACATGGCCGCCGGAGTGATCCCCACAACGTTGCCGCCAAGCGGTGGTGCGGGTGGCGATTTGGGCGGGACGTATCCGAACCCATCGGTGGTGAAACTTCGCGGGACAAACGTTTCCGCAACCGCGCCAACGGCCACTGGG
>JAEUSP010000113.1 GCA_016788565.1 Chlorobiota bacterium
AGAGCATTTTCGAGTACATTGAGGTCTTTTACAATCAACGGCGGCGGCATTCCACCCTTGGCTACAAAACACCAGCCGAGTTCGAGCGCCTGCACGCCACACCCTCGTAACTCCCTATTGACTTTTTCGGGGGAATATCAATCTTTATTGCTCCCCCCGAGTACACGTTGCCACTCAATCTCCCCAGTACTCCGCAGCTTCACGATCCAGTAATCACGGAAACCATAGTTTCCATGGAGACCTATCACATCGCCATCGTTAGAATTACTAAACCCAGTAATTATGTACCCACCGTCGCGGGTTGGGGCAATGTATTTGGCTTCATCCCATCCCTTTCCACCAAGCAACCGTTGCCATTCGATCTCCCCAGTACTCCGCAGCTTCACGATCCACACATCAGGAGAAAAAGATGGTTCATGGCGGCCTGTCACATCACCATCGTCGGACTGGCTCAATCCTGCAATTATATACCCACCATCAGTCGTCTGTGCAATGGAATTAGCAAGATCCTCCCCACTCCCACCGAGCGACCGTTGCCATTCGATCTCCCCAGTACTCCGCAGCTTCACGACCCACGCATCCAAATTTCCACGGCTTTCGGTAACATCACCATCGGCGGAAACACTATACCCCGCCACAATGTACCCGCTGTCACTGGTCGGGATGATGGAGTTGGCGTAATCATTATCGCTTCCACCAAGCGACTTCTGCCATTCGATGTCACCCATACCCGTTAGCTTCACGATCCAATAATCATAGATATCTAATCGTCCGTGGTGGCCTGTCACATCACCATCGTCGGATTGGCTCGATCCTGCAACTATATAACCACCATCCGTCGTCTGTGTAATGGAACTGGCCAGATCCTCCCAATTCCCACCGAACGATTTCTCCCATTCGATTGCTGGAGATGCCTGTTGCGCTGAAGCAGCTTGGGAGAATAGAAGCACGGCAACCACTGCTGTTGCCAGCAGGCGAAGATGTTGAAGATGTGTCATTGTTGTTGTTGTCAAGGTTGTTGAATGAATGAGACTCTGGAAACTACTCTCCCAAAAGAACCAGCCTGCTGTGGGCAAACTGCTTGCCCCCGCCAGAAACAATCACCTCATAACTCCCTGCCGGAAGCGACTCCAGATTTGTTAGATGGACGGTTTGTTCTCCCAGGCCAATCTGAACGCTCTGCCGCTTCACCACCTGGCCGAGGGGTGAAATAAGCTCTATTGTGTATTCTGCTTCGGCGGGGGTTTGGAGTTTCAGCATGGCGGTGGTGTGGGCGGGGTTGGGGAGGATGGTGAGTGGGGCCAGGGTTGCTGTTGGCTCCTGTTGAACATCGGACGTAGCCGGGGCGAGTTTTACGATCCAGAAGTCAGCTAATCCATGGTTGCCGGTAACATCACCCTCTGTGGACAGGCTCTGTCCCGCAACTATGTAGTTACCATCAGTGGTCGGGGCGATAGAGGTGGCGTAATCATTAACACTTCCACCCAGCGACCGCTGCCATTCGATCTCCCCATGCCTTGTTAGCTTCACGATCCAATAATCTGACTCACCATGATGCCCCTCAGCCACATCGCCATCTGTAGAATAACTCCATCCTGCAACTATGCACCCACCATCGCTGGCTGGCATGATGGACTCGGCTCGATCACCAAGGCTTCCGCCCAATGACCGCTGCCATTGGATTTCCCCCGTACTTGTCAGCTTCACGATCCAGTAATCATAGTCGCCATGGTTGCCGGTAACATCGCTATCATTGGAAGAACTATACCCCGCAACTATGTACCCGCTGTCGCTGGCCTGAGTGATGGAAGTAGCCCAATCATACCTGCTTCCACCAAGCGTTTTTTGCCATTCGATTTCCCCTATACTCGACAGCTTCACAATCCAGTAATCAGAGGTGCTAAGTATCCCTCCATAATTTTCGGTCACATCGCCATCATTGGAAGTACTCCATCCTGCAACTATGTACCCACTGTCGTTGGTCTGTTTGATGGAAGCGGCCTGTTCACCACTGCGGCCACCAAGTGCTTGTTGCCACTGGATTACCCCGGTGCTTGCCAGCTTCACGATCCAGCAATCATGGCTTCCATGGTTTTCACTTACATCACCATTACGGGAACCCGTCCACCCTGCAATGATGTACCCACCATCGTTGGTCTGGGCGATGGAGTTGGCAGCATCATTTTCCTTTCCACCAAGTAATCGTTGCCATTCAATCACTCCCGCATCTGTCAGCTTCACAATCCAAGCATCAGACTTCCCATGATTGCCAGCCAGACCGCTATCACTGGACTGGCTCTCCCCTGCAACAATGTACCCACCATCGCGGGTCTGGGCGATACATCTGGCATTATCAAAGCTACTTCCACCCAGCGATCGTTGCCACTCAATCTCCCCTGTGCTCCGCAGCTTCACGATCCAAGCATCAGAGCTTCCATAGTGGTCGGTCACATCACCATCAGTGGATTCGCTCCCTCCTGCAACTATGTATCCACCGTCGCTGGTCGGGGCGATGGAGGTGGCTTTATCGTAGCCACTTCCACCAAGCGACTTCTGCCACTCAATCGCTGGCGGAATTTGCTGGGCGTTTGAGATTTGGGACAACAGGAGAACGGCAAGCAATGCTGTTGCCAGTAGGCGTAGATGTTGAAGGTGTGCCATTTGTGGGTTCTAAAATTGTTGAAGGAATGTTCGTAACTACAAAAAAACACAGCGGCAAGAATGTGGCAAGGCCAAATACTTGAGAAGTGAACTTTTGGCTCACCTTCAATGAGTGTGGAAAGCAGAAAACTGGTAGGCGGGAGATCGGTGACTTCTATGTTTGGTGGCTCCGCTCATACTTCGACGTAGCTCAGCATGAGCGGGGACGACGTTCGGCGGATGGTGGGATGCTTCGAGTGTTTCAACAAACTCAGCACTCAGCATGAGCGGAAACATCTGCGGGGGGTGAACAAAACAAGCCCCGTGCATTGCTGCACAGGGCTTGTGGTTGCCGAATACTCTGCCGTTCGGTTCGCTTGTCTGTTCCCCCCTTTACTTGGAGTCGCACCCTTTCTGGACCACCACGGTGATGCGGCGGTTTTTCTTGCGTGCGGCCTCCAGCTCTTCTTTGGGAACTCCCTTCCCTTTTGGTTCGGCTACTGCTGGCCGGCTTGAGCCGTAGCCAACTGCTCCCATCAGTTTCTTCGGGTTCACCCCTTGCTCAATCAGCCACTGCACAACCTTCTTTGCTCGCAGATCGGAGAGTTCCTGATTCCGTTTTGGATTCCCTTCGCTGGAAGCATGACCTTCGATCATCACCCCCAAGTTATCGCACTGCTGCACGTAGGCCAACAGCTTGGCAAGGTTGCCCGCCGTCTCTGGCGTGTCGAAGTTGAACTGGTCGGTATTGACGATGAAGAGGATTTCTGGGAAGTCCACCTTGGTTCCAATTTTTGGTGCTGGTGGGCAACCGTTTCTTCCTTTCTCGCTGCTTTTCACCCCTTTGATTAATGGGCAGTCGTCCTCGCCATCAATCACGCCATCGCCGTCGGTGTCGGGGTTCAGCGGGTTGGTTTTCACGCGATTCACTTCGTCGGCATCGGTCAGCTTGTCGCTGTCGGTGTCCATCTTGGTTGGGTCAGTCTTGTAGGTGCGGACCTCGACCCCATCAGCCAAGCTGTCGCCGTCGGTGTCCATCTTGGTTGGGTCGGTGCGGTATTGGTTCACCTCCTCACCGTCGTTCAATCCGTCGCCGTCGCTGTCGGGCTTGTTCGGATCGGTTTTATGGTTGTTGATTTCTGCGCCGTCGCTCAGGCCGTCGCCGTCGCTGTCGGGCTTGGTTGCGTCGGTTTTGTGCAGGTCAACTTCCTTGCCGTCGGTTAGTTGGTCGCCATCGGAATCCACGTTGTTCGGGTTGGTCTTGTAGCGGCGGACTTCATCGCCATCGGTCAGGCCATCTTCGTCGCTGTCAATTTTCAGCGGATTGGTTATCGTGGTTTTCACCTCCTCCCCATCGTTCAAGCTATCGCCATCGGTGTCGGCTTTCAGTGGGTCGGTTTGGTGGGTGTCAACCTCTGCGCCGTCGGTCAGGCCGTCGCCGTCGGTGTCGGGTTTCAGCGGATCGGTTTTGTGATTGCGGACTTCTGCGCCGTCACGAAGTCCATCGCCGTCGGTATCGGGGTTTTTCGGGTCGGTTCCGATTTCCCGTTCTTCGGCGTTCTTCAATCCGTCGCCGTCGCTGTCGCTGGAACCGAAGATGTACATCACCCCAAGCCCAACCGAAAGGAAGGCATCGTTCGGGGTTTTCAGTTCGGCAGTGGTTGAAGTGGCATCGCGGTTTTGGCTGAAGTCATCCAACGAATCGGTGAAGGTGACGTGCATCCGCCCGTAAGCATGGAACTGAAGATTATCGGAAAAGCGGAACAAAAATCCCGCGCCAACAGGAATGGAGAGCGCCGAGTTATCGTAGCGTTTCGCCGCGAAGTTCGGAAGGTCCTCGCCCTCGCTGGATTGGGGAGTCCAAGTGATATACTCTATCCCGCCAAACACGTACGGACTGACGGAGCCATCGGGAACCAAATTCACCACAGCATCCAAACCGAAGTTCAGCGTTGTGGCGTGGTTATCCTCGCGGACAATTTGGCCGGTTGGTGAAGTGATAGAATCGAACGGGCGATTGATTCCCCCCCGTGTTGGCGGAAGCCCAAAGTAGCGGTCGTAGGCAACCAAATTATCGGGGTTGAAGGACCAGTTCAGTTTGTTGTAGCCTGCCGCCGCCTGAAGGCCGAGGTTTGGAACGATGTTGTACCGCAGCAGAAACTCGGCCCCGAAGCCGAATCGTGGCTCCTTGAACTCACCGAAGTATTTATTTCCCATCCCCGCAACACCCACACTCACAGTTCCCGCTTCCCCGACTTGGGCACGCAATGGCACGCACGCTAAGAAGGCAGCGGCCGCAATCGCGAGCAGTATAGATTGACGCAGTGTACGCATAGAACTCCTGTAGATTGGTTAGGATTATTGAACCACAAGCGAACGTGACAGGCCGTTGTTCGCCTATGTTGAGCAGATTGATTGGGGGGCCAGCGCGTGGCTTACGGAAGCAATGCCCGATGTGCTGTAGCGAAGTGGACGCAAAAGTAGTTCCAGACTTTCATCCCCGCAACAAGAACGGATGCGAGAGAATGGAGTTAGCAGAAAAAAAAAAGGCGACCACGCACCACCGTGGCCGCCCCTCCTGTACCTCACACGGCCCATGAAGAACCGCGCAAGATTTTCTGAACATCGTCAAGTTTTTTTGCCAAGCAGTTGGAAAAAAAAAGGCGACCACGCACCACCGTGGCCGCCCCTCCTGTACCTCACACGGCCCATGAAGAACCGCGCAAGATTTTCAACTGAAGTGAACCCGATTGTTCACCTCAAGGCTTATGATTCCCCTTGCATCATAAGCGAAACAGAAGCTGGAGGCGGGGCCGGAATCGAGGAAGCCCCGCCCCCAATAGACACGCCCCACATGCCGTTGGGTACAGGAACAGGCAGTGTTTTTTTGAGCGGGTCAAATCATCGTTGCCAAGCACTGGCACGCTGCTGTCTATCCCTTTGTCTATTCCTTTTGTCAATTCCTTTTGTCAATTCCTTTCACGGAAGAACACGATGAGCCGAAAAAACGTTCCCGTGTCCTCAGATTTTTTTTGCTACTGGCCCAAGCCAGGCACCACTGGGGGTTTTTCGTAGTAGATGCCGGAGCGTAGTTTTTTCACTTCTTCCTTCAGCGCATCCAACTCCTTTTTCAGGTTGGATACATCCTGGCGGCTGGCGGCGTTGTTCACTTTTGCGAAGCTCTCGAAGAAGACCGAAATCTTGGCACGTTTTGCGCCGTCAAGCTCGGGGTCGCCCTGGATTTGGGACCAATCTATTTTTTCGGCAGCGCGCGCCACCACGTAGCTGGTGTCGTAGATGCCGATGTCGCGCATGGCGTAGCCGGGGATGGTTGAGGTTATCAGGTAATCGCCAGGATTGACATCTCCACCTTGATCCGTCACCCAGATATCGCCGTTGCCAACCGCCATGATAAGCTGTGGGTTGGTGGAGCTTTGTGGCTGGTCTGGTTCGGACAGAGCCAAGTAGCCACCAAGAACGGCGGGATCGTTCGGGCGCGCCGTAGGCCGAACCCCGTAAATAATTTCTGATGCAGCTCTATCATGAAGGTGGCGGTTATCTCCGGTCATTGAGACCAGCATCCCGCGTTCAACTGGCTGATCAGTCCAAGCATAGTGCGTCCCTGTAAAGCTAGAGTAGGAGACGACGTTACTACTGACGCTAATTTTCCCTTCTTCATATCCATCCTGTTGGAAACTGACCAGTGTCCCATCATTGCCGGTGCGATTAAAAATTGCGGCGGTTCCTTTGTACTCTTTTACGTCCAGCCGTGCTCCTGGCGATGATTCATTCACCCCCAACTTCCCACTTGATTTAATATAGACAGTTCCATCAGGCATCTGGAATTCAAACCGAGTTGGGACGCTGCCTGATGAGACAGAGCCATCAACAAGGACATCGAACTGTGCACCGGCTGAGAAGGCCGAGCCATCGTAGCCGAAGAATTTCATCCCGCCTAAGTCATCATCCTCCGTAATTGCCGAACGGCTGCTGGTTGTGCCGCGTGCGCGGCGGGTGACGAATTCGCCACCATCGCTTGCATCGGTTGAGTTCACCGCTTCGATAATCACATCGTTTGATTCATCGCTTCCACCATTCACAAAATGGAGTTGCGAGATTGGGGAGGTTGTGCCCCATCCCATCAACCCGGTTCCGGTAATCCGCAACCGCTCGCTGTTGCCAGTCATAAACTGGATTGGTTGGGCGGTTGTGGTGTTGGTGGTGGCAATCACCAATGGCTGGGTGTTGGTGGTTCCCATGAAGTTGCCGGTGCTTCCGTTGTAGGCTGCCGACGGAGTGTTGCCGTTCAGCGTCCAAGCGTTGCTGCCGAACAACGAAGAAACGGAAGTCCAACTTAGCGTGCCGGTACCGGAGGCATCGGTAAGAATGTAGTTGGAACCACCCGTACCCAACGCCGTTGGCAAGGTGTAGGTGATATTTGCCGTCTGCGCCCCGGCTTTGAAAGCAGAGTAGTTGGTGCCGGAATAGGTAAAGCTGGTGTTTGGCTCGTAAAACCGAAGCTCACGTGCCGTTCCATCCACATTTCCTAACCACATATTCACATCACCAAAGTATGCCACTTGCTGCGAACCACTAATGTTTGTGGTCATCGAGGTGCTGGTTTGGCCGTTGTAGCCAACGCTGCGTGCGCCAAGCCGTAACCGCGAACCACCAAGAATGGAGGCATAATCGCCCGAAGCAGTGTTGTACTCGCCATTGGCCACAAAGGAGTGTTTCCCGGAAGCGGAATCGGTGTAGCCACCAACCACGGTTCCATACTCGCCAGTAGCGCGGTTGTTTGCTCCGCCAACAACAATCGAAGCGGCTCCGCTGGCTGTGTTGCCCGGCGCGCCGCCGAAGTCGGCAGTGTTATTTCCGCCGCCGCCAACAAACGATCCAACGCCGGTTGCTTTGTTGTTGGCACCGCCGCCAACGGTTGAGAATTTGGAGTCGAAGTTTGTGCCCGCAGTGTTGTTGTATCCACCACCAACAAAGGAGAACTCACCGTTGGTGACGTGTCCTGCACCGCCAGCAATAGTGGAGTGGCCGCCCAATGCTTGGTTGTAGTAGCCACCGCCAACAGTGGCGTAGTGGTCGGTCACGTAATCGCCATCGTTGCGGCCAACTTTGTTGCCAACGCCGCCGCTGATAACGCCGCCAACATCGTTGATTTCGTTGATGTTGGTGATGGATGGATAGCCTTCTGAGCTTCCATTTCCGGTAGCCCCGCCGCCAGCGATGACGGCGGCAGTCACCGAAGCATTCACCACCTTGTTGCCGCTGAACCCACCAATGATATTTGCACTGAAGCTGTTGGGTTCAAACCGCATCACACGACGGTGGCCACCGGATGCGCTGCCAGTCTCGTTCACATGAATTTCGAAGGCTTTATTGTCGGTGGTTCCAACAAAATTTGTTCCCGGGGTTGTGCCGCTGTTGCCGGTGAGTTTCCAAGCAAGCGTGTTCAGCTCAGGAAGGTCGGCGGCAACAAGCTCGCGGAAGGTTGGTGCTCCGGCACCACCACTTGATGGGCCGGCAAAAACGGTGTTAGCGTTTTGGTTGACAAACGCCCCGGTCAAAGTTCCCGACCCAGTGACCGGTGAGTTGGAGATTGAGAAGACTGAAGCCGGCAATGCAAGCCCAACGCTGGTAACGGTTCCGGTTGCTGGCGATGCCCAGCTCATCACCCCAGCCGCCGTTGAGCTCAGCACCATCCCGTTAGAGGATGGCGAGGTGCTTGGTAGTGTGTACGTGATATCAGCACCCTGTGCTTGTGCCTTGAAGGCAGTGTAGTTCGATCCACTAAGCGAAGGTTCAGCAAAACGCATCTCGCCTGCGGTTCCAGAATTCGACAGCAGAAGGTTTCCTCCCTTCACCTCTAACAGTTGCCCGGGGCTGCTGGTACCGATACCAATGTTGCCATCGGCAGCAACGCGCATCCGCTCAAGGCTGGTGGTTTTAATCACCAGTGGCTGGGCATCAATGGTTCCCAAGAAATTGAGCAGAGGACTAGTGCCAAGATTGCCGGTAAGGGACCAACCCAACGAGCCAAAAATCTGCGTGCGGGGTTTCCAAATTGGCAGGCCGGTAACTGGATCAACGGTAAGAACATCATTGATTCCGCCCGGCGACATCCAATCCATTAGCCCAACCCCACTGCTATCCACGAACAGAAACGCACCGCGTGCAGGGGGCGCAGTTTTGGGGAATTGCAGCGTGTAGTTAGTAATAGGGTTATATGGTGCGGTCAGCGTGATCTTATTGAAATTGCTTCCGCATTGCAGCACAATTTTGGAAGTGGAGGTCACCTGTGCCATTGCCGTAGCAGAAAGAGCTAACATAGAAATGGCAGCAAGAAGGCTGGCGCGCTGTATGGTCTTCATGGCAATCAACTGGTTTGCTCGGCTATTTAACAAGGCTAATAAGGCGCGAACGACGCACACCGGGTGCATCAAGGACAACATGGTAGTTGCCGGATGGGAGGTCCGACAAATCAATTTTCATGGTATAACGCCCCGAAGGGATGTTCGGATACTCGGCAACGGTGCGGACTTCTAAACCACGCTCGTTGAACAAGCTGATGCGAACCCAGGGGTAGCTTTTATCGGGGTCAATGGTGAAGTTCACCAGTGTGGTCAGGCCGTTTTTGGCGATCACCGGATTTGGGTATGCCCCGCCCAACCGAAGCCCCGATTCGGTTTCCCGCTCGGCAAGTACCGAGGGGTCGTTACGGAGATAGGAGGAGTCAATGTAGTCGGTTGCCAGATCAGCAATCAACTCACCCTCCACTTGCAGGTTCTGCGTGGCGGTAGCCACCACTTGCGAGACCTGATAGATATAGCCGTAGGGAACAACCACTGGATGCTCAACCACCACACGGACTTGCTTCAGCGATGGGCAACCGGGAAACTGCCCCGGAAGCAACGGTGTCCATGCGGCTCCGTTCCAACGCTCCCAGATATCTGGATCATCCCAGCGTCCAGGTTTGATGGTTCGCACCTCCCGCATTGTTGTCTCACCCGTCGTCTCACCCTGTGCAATAGCACTGTTGCTCAGCACAATGGCCGACAACAGAAAAAGCACACAGATGGGAAGAAAGTTCTTCATCGTAGCAAAGGGATATGGCACTGCCAAATGAAACGGCAAGCACCGTCATCAAAGAAAGAGGAGGAAATTGTTTGAATGTCGTGTGGTATTCGCCGGGTGAAGGATGCTGGGAAGGGGATCATTGTAGATCCCCTTCCTCAAGGTCATCCTTCATCTTGAATCTTCTCCGTAATTCTCGGAAGAAGAAGAGTTGCGGAATTACGGATTCTGCCAGAGCACGATGATGCGGCCACCAGCAACGTCGCCGGCTTGTGGGCTACCGCTCAAGTGAATCACAGCGTCGGTTCCGGTGATGTTTTGAACAGTTCCGATAAAGCCGTTGTCGTTTGCATCGCGAAGTGTCACCAGCAAACGGGAAGTTGTTGAAGGAGTAAAGCCGGCTGGTGGAAGAATGGTGTAGTTCTGCTGGCCAGCAACGAAATCGGTAGTGGTTGTGATGCCAAGCTGGTTGGCGTTGATGTTGCTGGCGATGGTGATATTGCCTGCATTATTGGTGATGGTGATGCCTGCACCACCAATAAGGTCAACTGGGATTGGGTCGGCAGTGCCGGCAACGCCACGCAAAATTTGGTTTGCACCAAGATCAACCACTTGGATTGGGCCTGTGCCGTTACCGATCAACACTGCGCCATCGGTCAGGTTGTTTACCCCTGTACCGCCGTTGGTGACTGTCAATTCCCCGCTGACCTCAGTGCTGCTGCCTAAGGCAACTGTTCCGTTGACGATTTGGTTTGGTGAACCTGGGGTGACTTTCACAACACCGCCAGTTCCGGTGAATTGTTCCCAACGCATGGTCTGGTTTGCTGTTGCGTTGCTGGTGTGTGCGGTGCGGAAGGTGCTGTTGGTAATGCGAACTTCGCTGGTGGTTACCTGTGCGTTGGCGGTGCTGAAACCGATCACGGCAATAGCGGCCGCGGCGCTTACAATGGTTGTAAGCTTCTTCATGGACTGTACCTCCTAAGGTTTTTGGATATGCTGCCGAACCCTCCTCAAGGCCCGAAGCATATTGCTTGATATGTGTTGACTGACTGAGTTTCCTCTTGAACTCCCAGTGATCTTGTTTAGCAACGGTTCACTGGTTCCGTCGTACGCCCGTCGTGGTTTGGCTCCTCAACCATCTCACTCCGTATCTGGCGTGTTGGGCCTCCTTAAGCCCACTCTCGGTTTAGATTAGCGACGCACCAAGATTTGCGTCGGGTGTTACCGGTGGCGATGCTCCTCAACACCGCCACCGGTATGCACTCTTCTCAGGGCTTCCTCAAACCCCGTGCCATTTTTTTGGCCGACGGTTAGGCTTCCGTCGTTTGATTGAACTGTCTGCTCCTCAACAGCAGTTCAAGTGCCTGTACCTCACCAATTTTCAAAATTCCTTGTTGTTTACGGGTTAATCACCACGTAGTCAAGGGTTCCGGTTGTGCCCGGGTATGCGCTTGCAAAATGGACAGTAAATCCGATTCCTGGATTTTTCTCTGTCGTTGTTGTCACCACCCCTGGGAACGTTGGGTCGCTGATGGAAACCACCACCACTGCGTTTGCCTGAAGCCCCGGGTATGAAATGTCAAGGTCCACTGTGCCGTCGGGGATTGGGATTGCGCCAGCAAATTTGTTGACCCCTGCGCCGCCAAGTTGGTTAGCGATTACAATCCCCGTTCCAGTTGGCTGAAGCACCGACCCGTTCCCCACATTTAGCGTCTGCCCCTGGTTGGTTCCGGTGCCAATTTTGTTGAACCCGATAATGGAGTTCCCAGTTAAAAACGGAACCCAATGTGGGTTCACCGGCGTGCTGTCGTTGTACTCGAATTGGAACGATGTCTGGTTGAAAATCAACAGCGTTGTTGCAGGGCGGTAGATGGAATCCCGCTGTGCTTGTGTTAAGCGTGGAATCAGTAACCCTGCATGAGCCGATGAGATGTCAATTGCAGCGGAAATATCTGGCTGCAGAGTTCCAACCCCCATGTGTCCGTACACATCAGTCATCGGTGCCGGGCTGACCCCGGGCGATGGAGGTGTCACCCCCATTAATTCGATGCCCGAACGTTTACCCGAGCTTGCCGGATGCGCTATCTGTGATTCAGTTGCCGATACCAGACGCTCTTGTTGGTTTGTCTGGGCAAATGCTACTGTTCCGATCATTAGCGCTACCAAAACCAACACAGGCATTGTCCGGCTGCGCATTTTGAAAACGTCCACTGTTGCTCTCCCGTCTGTTTCTACGATGTACGACATACGCCGAGACAGAGGGCCGTACTGTAAGACTGGCACCAGACGTTCATGTCGTTTTGGCAAGCTCCGGTAAAGTCTTGCACGCTGGTTGCATCAACTATTGTGCCATTTTTGGAGCCGCCGATTTTGCCGTTAAAATTAGCTTTTGTGGCTACTTTTCAGACACCCCAAAAAAACTTTGTAGTTTCTTCAGCTTGGCTCCCAAAAACTCTATATCATGCTTATAATTTCATGCAGAGCTTGCAACGAAGCGGCCTTCTTCAATGCCACAACATAGAACACCGCAAGAATCAAGAATATTTGTTTTGTGATTCCGAACGAAGTGGGCAATGAAGGGGAATTCAATGACGATGTGCGTTATTTTGCCAAAAACAGCGATTATGTTTTGAATGGATGATAGCGTTGGCGGTGCGATCACTCGATTGTTTCACCATGTTTTGCAGGCACACGTACCGACGTGATTTCCCGCTCCTGTACCTTGCCCACAAACTTACAACGCCAATACTACTTTTGTCAATCGTTTTTCCTCCATTCGGCAGCCTATCACAAGCAAAACCCCTTGTTTTTTCATCAAATTCGGCATTTTTGCTTAAATAATTTGTGCCTGATTGCTGTTTGATTTCACAACATCATCCAGAAATTGCACACAGATTTCTGTCCATAAAAACGGGGGTACAGCTAAGAGCTGTACCCCCGTTTCTTGTCGTGTATTGCTGATGCTATCGAACCACTACTACCCGCTGAATCATCGGTGTTGTTCTTCCGTCACCCAAGCTGAGGTAGTAGATACCTGACGGTAAATCGGCTGTGGGGATTTGCACTTGCCATGCTGTCCGAGAATCCGACACCGCCAATACTTTATGCAGAACAGTTGTCCCCGCCGCATCACGAAGATCAAAGCGAAGTTCGCCTGGTGTTGGCCAGCGGTAGCTCACCGTCATAGTGTGTGTTGCAGGATTCGGAGTGATGCTCAGCCACTTCCCGCTCTCCGCTTCACCAAGCGGGGTATCCGTTGTTGGCGGCTGGCAGGAAACGGTGAACTGAGTTGTGCAAATCGGCGTTCCATCCAGCAACGTCACAGCTTCCATTCGGATTGGGTCGCCATCGCTGGAGTCCACAACCACGCTGAAAGTGCTTACCTCACTTCCGGCAGGGATCGTTCCCCCAGTAAACTGGACTTCTTTCCGCTCCACCGTTCGTGTCCACCCTCCGCTTCCCGGGTCAGCATCGGCAAAGCCCCCTTTCCCCCCGGTAATCCGAAGCCGGAAGCGATTGATTGCCCCAGCAGGATTGTTATGCCGATTCTTGATGCTGATTGCGTACGTACACTTCCCCGCTGCTGGGTCGGTGGCGGTGCTGGCGATGCTGATGGTATCGCAAATCGGCTCCACCTGTTTGCCACGATAGACCATCCGCAAGGTATCTTGGCAGATTAGTGTTGCCCCGTTGTAGGTGGTCCAAACCACTGGGATCGTAAACGGCGGTTTGCCAAGCTGCGAGACATTCAAGCAGACATCAGTGGTGACGGTTCCACCGATTGGCAAATTCCCATCACTAAAATCAAGGTCGAACAGTGGGAAAGCATCATCGGTCAATCGCCAACCGCTTGGCGTGGTCGCGCTGGTGAAGATGACGTTGGTCCCGGGTATCGCAATGCTAAACCGCGTTACCGGCTTGTTGAATTGATTGGCTGAGTTCAGTGCCACCTTGAAGCACGCGGTTTGCGGCTCGGTTCCTGGCAACTCCTCGGCGGTGATCTTATCACACTCACGGGTGATAATGGCGTTCACCTTGAGGGTGTCGTCGCAGATTTCTCTGGTGGTGTTCAAGGTTTTCCAGGAGATGCTCATCGGGTCTTTGGTGGTGCTATCCCCCAACGTCAAGCAGACGTTGAACCCCGGCAAACTCTCTCCCGGAAAAACAATGCTGCCAGAAAAAAGCACTGTGTTTCCATTCACCGCAGCCTGCCAGCCCGGCGGCCCCGAAGCGGAAAGTACCGAACGCGCCCCGCCGGCATTGCTGAACTTGAAGATCACTTGCTCGATTTCATCACTGCGGGAATTGCGGTTGTTCACCGCAAAACGGATGCAGCGTGTGGCCGATGGATAGGTGGAGTCCACCGTTGCGGTGATGCTGTCGCAGAAAACAATCTTCCGCTCGCAGTATAATTGCCCCGTCCCTTTTGTGACGCTGATGCCATCGTTGAAACTCTCCACACGGAAACGGACGGTGTCGGTGGCGGCAAGGTTGTTATCGAAACAGATGCCACGAAACAATGCCGAAAGTTTTGTGGCAAGCCCAGCGGTGGAGAAATAGATGGAGTCGCCAGCGGCGTTGGCTCCATTCGTTGTCCAATTTTTCGGCAACGTTGGGGACCCACTAAACCGCGTTTTTGGAGTAAGGATTTTCACCGCAAAGCCGGTCAAGGGGGATTGCGGCTGGTGAGTGTTCCGTAGCTGCATATCCAAACAGCAACTATCGCCATTCACCGAAACACGGCTAAACTGCAGAGTGTCGGGGGCCGTTAATCCGCACTGCAACGTATCAACCCCACGGCACAGCACCTCGCCAAAGTTTGTTGTCCACCACTCGATGATGATTGCCGAATCAGGCTTGGCATCCAAGAAGAAGCGGAACCCTTCGGTGAACTGCGGCTGCGTTAGCCCGTTGTTGATGGTTCGCCAGCTTAGTGTATCTGTTTTGGTTTTGAATCGGGTCCACCCTGATGGATGCTTCCCCTGGGCGGCAATCTGGGCGGTATTAAAGCTCACCCCACCGCCGGCAATGCGCAGGTGGAAATCATTGACGACTCGTTGCTCCGGATTTCCGGCAATAAGGTCCACATCGAACGCACACACCGAGCCGCTGGGGATTGCACGGAAGAACGGCTCATCGCAGCCGGTGCGCCCGATACACATCACGCGGATGGTATCGCGCGAGCGGAGTTCCCCCAACAGGTAGGTTTCCCAAACCATCACCATCACCCCAGCATGGCGGGCGCAAACGTTGAACCCTTGCGCAATCTGCCCGCTATCCAATTCGGCCCCAGCAGTGCTGGCAAACCACTGCACGCTATCGTAGCCCTGGAACACATTCCACCGAAATGGCGAGCTTGACTGCCCCGTCAGGAACACCCCTCTTCCCTCAAGAATCCGCACCCGGAACTCATCAATTTTGTTCCCTTTTGGTTGGCGGCTTTGCAGGATAAATCCGTAGCAACATTCGTAGGGGTTCAGCCCCAACTGCTCAATCACATACACGGAATCTTTGGTTTGCGCCTGCACCGCCGATGACGGCATCATGGCCATGGCCAGGGCAATCAGCAAGGCAAGAAAAAGGGAGAGGCAAGGTTTCATGGTTCTCTGGTTCAAGAGTATCAGGTTACGGTCAGCAGTTAGGAAGATAGTGCCACCGGAAGAACATGGCAATACTTTGGCTGCACTCAGTTCCGCCGAAATTGGCGTAGCTTACCAGCAGAACACAAACACAAGCAAGAAGGATAACCCGATGACCTCATTAAAAGGTAAAATTGTCTTTATCACCGGAGCAACCTCCGGAATTGGGCTGGCGTGTGCCCGCCAATTTGCCCAGCAAGGGGCGCGATTACTGATTGCCGCCCGCCGCGAAGAACGCCTACAAGAACTGAGTACCGAACTGAGTTCCACCGGAACCGACGCCCTTTGGCTGATGCTGGATGTTCGCAACCAATCGGCTGTTCAAACAGCAGTTGATGGGCTTCCAGAAGAGTGGCAAGAAATTGAGGTGCTGGTGAACAATGCAGGGCTAAGCCGTGGGTTAGATACGATTCAGGAAGGGAAGCTGGAAGATTGGGAGGAGATGATTGACACCAACGTGAAAGGGCTGCTGTATATCAGCCGAGCAGTGCTGCCGGGGATGGTGTCGCGGGGGAACGGGCAGGTGATCAACATTGGGTCGGTAGCCGGGCGCGAGGTCTATCCAAAGGGGAACGTCTATTGCGCCACAAAGCACGCCGTTGCAGCCTTAACCACCGGAATGCGGTTGGACCTTCTGGGAACCGGAGTCCGCGTCACCACAATTGACCCGGGGTTGGTGGAGACAGAGTTCTCCGTTGTCCGTTTTCATGGCGATCAGGAGCGCGCAGCGGCGGTTTATCGTGGCCTAATCCCCCTTTCCGCCGATGATGTTGCCGATGCCGTCATCTACTGCGCCACCCGTCCACCACATGTTGCCGTTGCCGAGATGCTTCTGTTCCCCACCGCCCAGGCTTCGGCAACCCAAGTGACGCGGCGGTAACGATTCCCAAGTAACAGCAGACAAGAACGTGGTTTGCAGAAGTCACCATTTGGCAACGGCTGCAAACCACATCGCTGCACTCTCATCCTCCTCCCCTTCCTACAAGCTCACCGAAAATCCCATCGCAAATGCCAGCGCGTTGTAGCCGTTGCGCTCGTCATCGTTATCATCGTTCAACGTCACCTGAAGGTATTGCAAAGAAGCGTTCAGCAATGCAGCACGTGCCACCTGGAACTTCACCCCACCACGCCCGCCAAACGACAATCCGCTGCGAGTATTGCCGGATGAACTCCCAAAAGCGGACTTATAGCTCTCTTGCTGAATTGCAAACCCCAACAACCCCTCAATAAATGGGTGGACTCCCTCACCCGATGTGCCATTGTAGGCAAAGGACATCAAAGAATGAACCGTTGTTAGGCTGAAATTATCCGAAGAAAGCACGGCAATGGATAACGGATTCAGCCCAATTTCAATGCCATCGCCAACGAAATAGCCAAGCTGAGGCGCGATCAAAAATGTTGAAACGCCATCACCGGTCTTGCCGTTGGAGACATCAGTGGTGCTGCTGTACCCGATGCTGCCGCCAAGCTCTACGCTCCCTTTTTTAGCGAAAGCAGGCCGTGGTTGTTTTGTGGTTTCCTCCGGTAACGGCGTGGGGGAGTGTTCGTCCGTAAGCTCCACCGGCTGTGCCAGGGTGGCGGTGGCAAAAACGACAGCGGCAGCAACCGATGCAAGCGTGCGAATGATGAAGGATTTCATAGCTGCTTTGTGATTTGGTGAATGTTTTTTAGCACGTGCCGAACAATCCGAAAAACCAGTGATTGTTCAACCGCTGCAAAATTGGCGCACCCACATTCGGCCAGCGTCACGGAATTGTCAAGGTAATGCTGGCTTTTTGTTGGATTCCACCTCATCCTCCATATCCTCTGCTCAACTATTTTTTGAATTTGGCTCAACTTCGGACATCAAATGTCCGGCATCGGCCTACCTGCTACCGAACTTTGCACCGTCAAAAAAACTCAATCATCAACCGGAGAAAACGTTATCATGGGAAAGAATCAACAGCTTGGGTTAATCGGTGCAGCATTATTGATAGCTGGCGCGTTTGCGCCAGTGATCCAGGTACCAATTGTCGAAGGCAATAGCCTTACTCAGTGGACAAATTCTTATCACACACTTCAACTCTAACTCAATGAACACCGAACTCCTGTACCAACTGTGGGGAAAAACCAACGAGCGCGACAAAGGCTACGACGAAAAAAACTGGAAGTATCATCCAGCAATCTGCCACATGGTGGATGTGGCCTACGTGGCAGAAACATGGATACGTCTAAATCCCCGCTTGCTGCAACGTTTTCACCAGCTTGCCCCCGAAATTCCCTGCGACCAACTCAGCCGCATCATCGTTTTTGTGGTGGCGTTGCATGATTTGGGGAAATTGCACAGGAGTTTTCAGGCTAAATCACCAAACGGCTGGGAAATTGGATATGGTACTGTTCCCAAAAAACGCCCCGATGATGGCGGACGAGGGTTCGACCATGGCTTAGCCACTGCCAAGATAATGCGCGAACTGCTCGGCAAAAATCATGTTGTAGAATGGGAGAAGTGGCAATCATCCATTGATGCTGTTGCGGCTCACCATGGAACTCTATACAATGAAGAGTTGGGAACCGACAATGGCGACTATTACTCGCCAATATATTTTGAACGTGAAATTATTTTTGAAGCATTCAAGACATTATCTGAATTATTTTCCATTCCCCAAACAATCCCTACTCCGCCAAAAAACTCTGCTTTTTTGATGTTGCTTGCCGGTTTTTGCTCTGTTGCTGATTGGTTCGGCTCTGCATCAGAATCATTCACCTTTAGGCCAGATATTTCCTCGGCTGATGAACTCAAAAATTATTTACAGGAACTCCGCGATAATGAAATTGCCGATCGGTTGCTGCAGGATGCTGGCCTAATATCCAGCCTGCGAACCGATTGCGACAGCTACCAAACATTATTCAATTTTATTTCTTCCGAAAAAGATTTGCGCCCGCTACAAAAAACTGCTCAAACAGTGTCATTTGGCCAAGACCATGGGGCAGAAATTCTTGTGGTTGAGGCACCAATGGGAAGCGGGAAAACCGAGCTTGCGTTGTACCTCACGGCTTGCGCAATCAGCAAAGGAACCGCCGATGGACTTTATTTCGCCTTGCCAACGCAGGCTTCCTCCAATGCCATGCTAGAGCGAATTGAAGCCTTTGCGCAAACGATCACCGTCCCGAACCAACCGATAAGTTTAGCCCTTGCTCACGGTGGCCGAAAATTCAATGAGCCTTTCCAGAAATTGCGAGAATCGTTCTACCGCTCGCGCGAGCGTGGAAGCCGTTATGGAAATCAAAAAGATGAAGAACGTGGTGCGCCATCGGAAGTAGTTGCCCCTTCTTGGTTGCAGTCCTCCAAGCGCACATTGTTGGCAACCATTGGCGTTGGAACAATTGACCAAACATTGCTTGGGGCATTATCAGCAAAGCATTCATTTGTTCGGCTATTTGCGCTGGCCGGAAAAGTTGTGGTGTTCGATGAAATTCATGCTTATGATATTTACATGAATCAAATAATCGAACGGTTGCTGGCGTGGTTGGGAGCAATGGGGTGCAAAGTAATTTTATTATCGGCAACGCTTCCGGCAGTGTTGCGGAACCAATTAATTACTGCGTTCGGTTGCAAGCCGCCACAGTTCCAGCAATCGGCGGAAAATATCCCCTACCCGCTAATGGTGTATGCCACGGCAAATGCAACCATTGAACGCGACACCACCACGAATGAGGATGCAGGAGATCAACAGAGAAAAACTCCTGATCCTGAGAAAGTGATTGATGTTACTTGTGTTCCCGGAAAAATAGATGAGCGGACTTTTAAGGGAGCCACGCTGGCAATTCAACTGGCAGAAGATGGTGGGTGCGTAGCATGGATTCGGAACACGGTTCGGGAAGCGCAGCAAGCATGGGAGATGGTTCGCGGATTATTAGCCGAAAAAAACAACACTGATATTGAGGTCGTTATTCTGCACTCCCGATTTACGCGCAACGACCGCAACGCCATTGAGCGAAATCTTGTTAGCGCGCTGGGGAAGAAAAAAGATGCCCCGCGCCCCAAACGGCTAATTGCCATTGCCACGCAAGTGATTGAGCAATCGGTGGATGTGGATTTTGATGCAATGATCAGCGACCTTGCTCCGCTTGATTTGCTGCTGCAACGCTCTGGGCGATTATGGCGGCACGAAGAACGCCCGATGGAACAACGCTACGCACACCGAACACCTATGCTGTATGTTCTGGTCCCTTCGGCTGATGAGCTTCGCGAGCTTGAGTTTGGCTCAAGTTCCTACGTCTATGACCACGAAACACTAGCGCGCTCGGCTTACTTCCTGAACCAGGGGCAATTTCAACAATGGATGATGCCCACTGCTTGCAGGGTGCTGGTAGCACGGTTGTACGACACCCCTGAATCGGAATGGACAGCGGAGAAATTGCAGGTGGACGCAGGACAGTTGCAGGCAGCACGCAAACGATTGAAGGAAGTCCAAAGCACCATGAAAAAATCTGCCAAAAACCTGTTAGTAATGGATCCGAGATATTGGCCATTGACTGGTAGGTCATCCGTCCTGCTTCGCGATAACGATGCCGATGCAAACATCGCCGTCACCACACGCTACGGCGGAGGTGGCGCATCGCTTACCTTGATTGTGCAGCGCGGGGACGATTACCTCCTGTACGGTTCCCCCGATTCTTCACTGACCGCATTGCCCAACAGTGATAACTACCGCCAGATGATTGCTTTGGAAGAAGCCGTTGAGAAAGCAACCGTCTCCTTCCCCTGGTACTCGTGGTTGGGCCAGGCCCCTTTGCCGGAATCACTGGCCCCGTTCTGCACATGGTGGAAGGAGCGGCGGCGGTATGATGATCGCGTTTTTGTACTGATGACCCCCGATGGCTTCATCCAGCATCCAGACTTCACAGCATCCTATCCGTTCGATGCCGAAGGCAACCCAACTTCTGGCCTCTTGATTCAGAAAACATCAAAATCCGCAGACCATATTGCCTTCGAGGAGTTGTGATGAAGTTGCAGTTGCCTACTCACAGAGCGTATGTTTGCGCTTCAGCCAACAAAACAGCCAGCTATTTCTGGCTTTTTGTGGCTGAGGTTCCTCATACGCGTGGGGATGATCCATTATTTACTCAGTTTTCAACATTGATCCCCGCACATGCGGGGCGGAAGAGGATTGCGCGAAATTTCGCGCAATCCTCTGTTTTTTTTCTTGACTTCCCTACTTCGATGGGTGTATATTGCAGGTGTTAGAACTTATTAACTCACTTGTCTTAAGTGAACAATAAATTCACTAACAAAATGCTGGTAGTAGCAACTACGGGCAAGATTTCCAACACTGGCCGTGAGAACTTGAGTTTGACTCAGGGTCTCACTGCCCAAATTGAAAGGAGAATCACATGAATGTCTTCGAGCATCAATCCTTCCTTTTGCGCCGCCCGCCGGATGCGGAGCATCCGTTGGGGGAACGTGTCCGCCGAACATACCGCGAGATTATGACCGGACCGGACGAAGAACTCTACTTCGACTATCCGTTGGAGTATCTGAACGTGGCAGCACTGGGGCTGTGCGCCGCACTGACGCAAGCCGCGTTGGAGCCAGAAACCGCTCACGATTTAGAAGCCCGCATTGCTGCGCCACTCTCGTTGCAAGAATTCGAGCAAGCAGTTACTCCGTTTCTCGAACCTTTCAGCATTGATGGGCAAGTGCGGTTTATGCAGGGGCGAGCACCGGAAAGCGATCCCAAAAAAGACGCGGCCTTGCTGCAAGACAAAGTGAGCTTAACGGTCAGCGATTTTATGAACCGCCCGGACAACAACTGGGTGGTATCCCCAGACCAAATCCCACTGCTGTTGTTTTCGCGCGCAACGTTTTTTGAGAAAACTGCGGGGCGTGGCTACAAGGGTGGCACATCGGGAGATTTAGAGGTGCGGACGTTCCTGACACACTCCGCCTCCTTACGGAAAACCATCTGGCTGAACGTTCTTACCAGCGAACAACAACAGCGGGATTACGAAGGGGATTTCACCGAGCCTGGTTCTGCCGAAGGATACGACCAATGGATGTGGGTTGCCCCGCCAACCGAGGACCTGCCGCAAGGAGAAATTTCCCTACGAGCTGGGCTGTTCTGGCTGGCGGCAACCAATGTGGTTTGGACGCAAGAACTGGAAAAACCACGTCCCTGCATTGTCACGGGTGAGGTAGTGGACGGCAAGGCTGGAGTGTATGTGGTGACAAAGCCCACAGGCATCGCTTATGGAGTTAGGGTTACCCGCGCAAAGGGGCCTGATGTCCGGCTCAGCTTCTTCCGCCACCCCAACGGGCCGTATGCAGTTCGCAAAAACAAGGAAGGGGAGATTTTTCACCAGCATCTTGCGGTTGATGAAATTTCTGGACTGCTTGGCAACATGGCTGGATTGTTCTTTTCTGGTGGTGGCGGGAAGGATGAAGGCTACCACATTGCCCCAGCCCTTCGCCAGTACAGCAATCTTCAGCGATCAACAAAACGGGGGTTGCCGATCAATCTGCACTGCTTTGGTTTCCACATGCTGAGTTCCCATAAGAACATCCATGGTGGCTGCGAAAGCGAGCGGTTCCGCTACCCGATGATTGAGGACTCATCGGCAGAGTTGATGAGCAATTTGCAAGGGCTGATGAGCGGCGCAGCAACCCAAGCCGAAGAAATTCGGAAGCTGATGACACGCGCCGTGCAGGTCTGCATGATGGTGGAGGTGGACGCTTCCGAGAAGGACGGGCGATTCCAGTTTAAGCAAACCGCCAACCTGCAAAACGGCAGCGACTACAAGGGCTTTGTGCGCGACATCGGCAGGGAGTTTTGGAGCCGAGTATCGGCCAACATGGGTGAATTGCTGAAGCGCGTCGAGGCAGCCGCAAGCACCCCCGACCAGATGGACGAGGCGGCAGAAGCAATCACGACATGGTGGCGACGCGAAGCCGCAATCATCGCCAAAGAAATTTTTGACCGATACTTCGATGATTACAGCCAATCGGCCGACCACTTAGCCGCAGCACACGCAGCGCGGAATATCTTCTACGCCGGATTGCGGCAGCAGGGAATCAAACTCTACGAAGCAGAACAACCAGAACAAACACCACAACAACCCGTGGAGGAAACAGCATGAGTCAATCATTGTATGACACCGCCCGCAAATTATCTGAGGCGGCAGTACGCTCCTTGCCAGAGCGTTGGAACGACAAGAAAGTGAACCGCAGCGGGCTGCGTGCAGCATTCCGCCGCTGGCGACCCGATGCAGATGCAGAGCCGAGCATGGAAATGCGTGGAGCAATCTGGGGGGATAACTACCTCTTTGCCATTATCCCCGAACCTGCTCCCGACGAATCCATCGGCGAACAACGCGCCCGCGAAGGGCACACCCAACAGATGGTGGACAGGGCCGCAATCCTTGTTTCACTTCGCGCTGTGGCCGGCGAACATGCCGGCACACCAGTTCCCTTCGGGAAAGCCTTGCTGCAATCTGGGTTAAGCGATACCCGATTTGCTCGGCTTGTCACAACCCCGCCATCGGGCCGGCTGGAAGCCGTGCGCCGCGCACTGCAACTCACCGAAAGCAAAGGCGCGGTAGCGGTGGTGGATTGGACAAAAGAAACTCGCCGATTTTACTACTTCCTGTTCGGAACTCCCGATCAAGCAAAAAATGCCGTTGATGCTTGGGCCGCCGACTTCTTCCGCGCTCGCGGGCAAGCAGGGAAAGAGGCAGCAGCCCCTGCCGAGAACACCACAGACGATGCCGAAAACAACTAACCAACCTTTTCATTGAAGGAGCATACAACCATGATTATTGAACTGCACTCGCTAACCTCACACTCCCCCGCCAACCTCAACCGCGACGACTTGGGCCGACCAAAATCGGCGGTGTTCGGCGGGGTCAATCGCGCACGCATCTCGTCCCAAGCTATCAAACGCTCGGTCCGGACCTCCAACTACGTTGAAGAACATCTCCGCGACGCTATCTCAACACGCTCGCGCCAGATTCCCAAAATGATTTATGAGCAATTGCTGCCAGAGTTCAGCGGGGAAAAAGCCGACCGGCTGAAGCAGTTTTGCCTTGCGCTTCCTGGAGCATTCGGAAAGGCGGATAGCAAGAAAGAGATGCAAACCAGCCAGATCATTTTTCTCACTCCCGATGAAATTGCGCGCGCTACCAACTACGTTCGTGAAGTTGTCAACGGCGATGAAAAACTCACCAAAGCCAAAGTCACCGAACTGATTGCTGGCGCGGCGGTTGCAATCGGCCTGAACCGCAACCCAGGCGATGGCGTGGATATGGCGCTGTTCGGGCGGATGACCACCGACGACGCGAACTCCTTCGCCTCCGTTGATGCCGCCATGCAGGTGGCCCACGCAATCAGCACCCACGCCGTCACACCGGAAACCGATTGGTTCACCGCTGTTGATGATGTTGTCAGCGACGGCGAAGAACGCGGAAGCGGACACATCGGCGAACTTGAGTTCAACAGCGCGACTTTCTACAAATACTTCTCCTGCAACCTGCCGTTGCTGGTGAAAAACATGAACGGCGCAACCGAGGATGCGGTGGATGCTTTGGCAACCGTGTTGGATGCAGCTTGCCGGGTGACTCCATCCGGCAAGCAGAACTCCTACGCCTCGCATTCCTGCGCCGACACAGCCTTGCTGGTGATTCGCCAGCAGCGGATTCCGGTATCGCTGGCTAATGCCTTCGAGCGGCCCGTGCCGAAAGATGAGGCCAAAGGCTACTTGGCACAATCGCGCCAGGCGATGGCCGAGCATTACGCTGAGTTGGTGAAATGCTACGAGCTTGGCGACAAGGCCGCCCTCTTCTGCGTAAACTCCAAATCGCACGATCAGTTGAAGCAAACGCTTCCCGAGGGAGTAACCATCGTCGGCTCCCTGAGCGAACTGCTCGGCTGGATGAAGAAGGCGATTGCGGCCACAACCAACCCAAGCAACGGAGAATAACCATGCTTATCGAACTCCATTCATTGACCTCACACTCCCCCGCCAACCTCAACCGCGACGACTTGGGCCGACCAAAATCGGCGGTGTTCGGCGGGGTCAATCGCGCACGAATTTCGTCGCAGGCGATCAAGCGCTCGGTCCGGACTTCCAACTATGTTGAAGAACATCTCCGCGACGCTATCTCCACACGCTCGCGCCAGATTCCCAAAATGATTTATGAGCAACTGCTGCCAGAGTTCAGCGGGGAAAAAGCCGACCGGCTGAAGGAGCTTTGCTTTGCGCTGCCGGGCGCGTTCGGGAAAGTGGATAGCAAACGGGAGATGCACACCAGCCAGATCATTTTTCTCACTCCTGATGAAATTGCACGCGCTACCGATTACGTCCGGGGCATCGTCAACGGCAACGAGAAACTCACCAAAGCCAAAATCACCGAACTGATTGATGGCGCGGCGGCGGCAATCGGCCTGAACCGCAACCCAGGCGATGGCGTGGATATGGCCCTGTTCGGGCGGATGACCACCGACGACGCGAACTCCTTCGCCTCCGTTGATGCCGCCATGCAGGTGGCCCACGCAATCAGCACCCACGCCGTCACGCCGGAAACCGATTGGTTCACCGCTGTTGATGATGTTGTCAGCGACGGCGAAGAACGGGGCAGCGGGCACATCGGCGAACTGGAGTTCAACAGCGCGACCTTCTACAAATACTTCTCCTGCAACCTCCCGTTGTTGGTGAAAAACATGAACGGCGCAACCGAGGATGCGGTGGATGCTTTGGCAACGGTGTTGGATGCCGCCTGCCGGGTGACTCCATCCGGCAAGCAGAACTCCTACGCTTCGCATTCCTGCGCCGACACAGCCTTGCTGGTGATTCGCCAGCAGCGGATTCCGGTATCGCTGGCCAATGCCTTCGAGCGGCCCGTGCCGAAAGATGAGACCCTGGGCTACTTGGCGCAGTCGCGAATCAAGATGCTGCGCCACTACCGTGATCTTGTGGAGAGCTACTCGCTGGATGATCGCGCCATTTGCTTCTGCTCCGATAGCCAGGCGCGGGAAGAGTTGGCGGGACTGCTTCCCGAAAACACCACAATGGTGAGTTCGCTGAAAGAGTTGTTCGATGTGATGTGGACGGTGGTGATGGGGTCGCCGGTTGCGCCGCCAGCACCACCGGCCCGGAGGGTGATGCCTTCTGCCGCCAGCGTTTCGTTTGCTTCGGTTGAAAAACGGGCTCCGGTGCCGATTTCAGCTCCGACTTCAGCCCCATCGGCACCGGCCAGTTCCCCAAATCCGCCAACACTTCAGGGGGCAGAAATCACCTCGGCAGAGTTGGGAAGTGTTGATGTGAACGAAGAACCAACTCAGCTATTCAGCGAGCCTGGTATCCCTTCTGTGAAGCGGCGTGGCCGTCCGCCGAAGGACCCGAACGCGCCGCCAAAACCAAAGCCGGAAGCATTGCCGGACGACCCAAACGCACCGCCAAAGCGTGGCCGCGGCCGTCCGCCGAAGGACCCGAATGCTCCGCCAAAACCAAAGCCGGAAGCATTGCCGGACGACCCAAACGCACCGCCAAAGCGTGGCCGCGGCCGTCCGCCAAAGGACCCGAATGCTCCGCCCAAACCGAAGCCGGAAGCAGCATTGCCGGACGACCCAAACGCACCGCCAAAACCTCGGCGTGGCCGGCCACGGAAAGATGCGCAGGCTTCCCCGTTCGTGATGCCTGACACAGGCACGCCAAGCTCCGATGAAGCCACGCAAGGCTCTGACGAAATCACGCAGAACTCCGACGAACTCACACCAACTCTTCCCGATGGAGGTGACGCATGAACGGATTCATCCTTAATCTGCAAGGCCCGATGATGAGCTATGCCGACACCGGGTTTGGGCAACTGCGCGAGCAAGGAACCGCGCCAAGCCGCTCGGCAGTGATTGGAATTATTGCAGCCGGAATGGGGATCGAGCGTGGCGACCGCGCATTGCTTGATCTGCACCAGGGGCTGCGGATCCACACCGCGTGCGCGTTGCCGGGGGCTGTGCTTACCGACTACCACACCGTGCTCACCACCGGCTACCAGGGCTACGACGAAACCCAACTGCGCCGCGAAGGGGCCAAAGGGAACCCAACGCTCACCTGGCGCAGCTACCATCTGGATGCCCACTTCACCGCGCTGGTGGAAAGCAACGACGAAGCGTTGATTGCCAAATGCCACGCCGCGTTGTTGGACCCGGTGTTTATCGGGTATCTGGGTCGCCGTTCCTGTGTGCCAACCATTCCGCTGCGCCCCGAACCAGCCGTGGGGAACTCCATCGAAGAGGCATTGCGGAACTCCGTAACCGCCGCCCACAACCGCCGCAAAACAGCGGTTGGCTACTTGCCAAAAGGCCTTTCGGGGTTCGATGCCTACTTGGACACTTCCCAGGATATTTCCAGCAGCGGGTTGCGGTTGGTGGCACGTGGCTGGCGGCGCGACCTGTTGGTAGCAATGCCACGCTCGTACGTCAACCGCCCGGTGGGGCAGTACCGTGGGGACCTGCCAACCGAGCCGGAGCAAGCCAACCAGCCGGATCAACCGGAGCCGCCACAGCCTTCACAATCAAACAGCAACGAGAGGTTCTTCCATGATGCACCTTAGTCTTCTGACACTTCCGCGGAGCGCGGCACGTTGGCGGTTTCTGGAGCTGTACCAGCTTCATCAGATCATCTGGCAAGGCTTTCCCGGAATTGCGTCCGAGGAAGGGAGCCGCCCATTTCTGTACCGGCACAACGAAGATGAGAAGTGTCACTCCATCCTAGTTCAATCGGCGGTGATGCCCGATTGGAGGCAGTTAGACAACGAGGCTGAAGGCTCAACCGCGCAGATGCGAACGCTTGACCCACAAGCATTAAACGCTGGCGCACGATTCCGCTTTTTTGTTCGGGCCAACCCCGTGGTGGAGCGGAAGGGATACACCGATAAGGCATCGCGCCGGGTTGTGGTGGGAAGCACGTTGAAGTCCCTGGCGGGACGACTTGGAGTTGAAGTAGCCACGTTGGGCGACCGCGAACAACAACTGACCGCGTGGATAGAACGGAAAGGAGTCGAAGGTGGGTTTGCCATCGAGCGGGACGAGCTTACCCGTCCGCTTCTGATGATTAGCCCAAACCAGGACTACGTGATCCGCCGCTCGCGCAATCGGAAGGCCGAGCCGATGACCTTCACCGGGGTGGATTTTGAGGGGATACTCCGCATCACCGATGCTGCGGCATTTGCCACAACATTGCAAAGCGGAATTGGGCGCGGGAAGGGCTTTGGCTTTGGGTTGATAACGGTTGCGAAGGTGTGAGGTATCTGTGAGTTATCATCCGCACCCCACTGGAGTTGTACGCAGAGAAATAGAGTATCTGCGGTGAACGGCGATGCGATACCGAGGCTGGTGGCGTTCTTTGACAACTGATTTTTTTGGATCAAACATCATCAACGCCCCTGCTGGTGCCGCACGCAGCAGGCTTCGGCAGGGGCATTGTTTCACCACGTATTTTTTCTACATAAACCATGAATACTTTCGACATGCCAACGATGCCGATGAAGTCTCGGCTTTCCATCATTGACATCCAATACGCAACCATTGATGTGGACGGCAACGCACTGGTGATTACCGACAAGAACGGCATCACCGCACAGCTTCCCGTGGGGGCCACCACCGTGCTAATGTTGGAGCCTGGGACCACCATCACCCACGCCGCCGTCAAGCTCTGCGCCGATTCCCGCACGCTGATTATCTGGATTGGAGAAGCGGGCGTTCGGCTCTATTCGGCTGCGCAAGAAGGGGGCGCGCACACCTACCGTCTGCTTCGGCAAGCGCGGCTTACGCTGGACCCCAAAAAACGATTAAACGTTGCACGCGAGATGTACCGGATGCGGTTCAAGGAGGATGCTCCGGCACGCCGTTCCATTCAGCAGTTACGTGGCATGGAGGGGGCGCGGGTGCGGGAGCGCTATAAATCGCTGAGCAAAGAATATGGCGTTGAATGGAGCGGGCGGAACTACGACCGGGGCGAGTGGGGTTCGCAGGATGCGATCAACAAAGCAGTAGGCGCGGCCAACAGTTGCCTGTACGGAATTTGCCATGCTGCAATTTTGATTGCTGGATACAGCGCGGCGTTGGGGTTCATCCACACCGGCTATCCGCTGGCGTTTGTTCACGACCTTGCCGACATCTGGAAGATGGATTTAAGCGTTCCGGTAGCGTTCCGTGCTGTGGCCCAGGGGGAGCATGGAGCAACCGAGCGGGTTCGGCATTTGCTGCGGGATGAGTTCCGCCGATGCGGGTTGCTGGAGCGGATTATCCCAACCATCGAGCATATCCTAAACGCGGGCGAACCCGACGGCGAGCCACCCGAAGAGCTTGGCGGTGCGCGCCCAGACGTTGCCATGCCGGAGGACGCGCCCTGGTACGGCCCCAGCAGCAGCGCGGCCGAGCGCGCCGCTGCCGCCGCCGAGCTTCCGTTGATGGACCCACGCGAGTTAAAAATTGGAGTGTTAGGCCACACCAAGCAGGAAGAAGAGGAGTGGAATCCGTTTGGGGATTGGGAGTAGAGAGGATGTCCGTGGTCAGTTGTCAGTTGTCAGTTGTCAGTGGCAGGAACCAAGTTAGTCATTGGTCATTAGTCATTAGTCATTAGCCATTCCCCTCGCTGATGGATTGTGGTCAGTGACATGAACCAATTTGGCATTCGGCATTTGGCATTTCCTTCATTCCATCTCATTTCCGATCATCAAGTTTTCAACTATACTCCAAACAGAGTGGTTTGCGAAAAACTTAATCACTGTCATTCCCGCGAAAGCGGGAATCCATAGCACACATAGCTGAGTAGTGTTTCGCAAACCAATTTGCGCCGAGTATAACAACGGCCATGACGATTTACTCACTTGAGCGATCTCCGCAGAGGCATGAACCAATTCGACATTTGGCATTCGGCATTCGGCATTCCCATCTCATTTCCGATCATCAAGTTTTAACTAACAACGGCCATGACGATTTACTCACTTGAGCGATCTCCGCAGAAGCTGCGGGGGATGTTATCGCGGTACTGTTTAGAGGTGCGTGCGGGGTTATTTGTGGGGCGGTTAGACGCACGAATGCGGGAGTTGCTGTGGGAGAAAGTTGAGCAATTAGCAACCGAGAAGACCAGTGCGGTAATGATTTGGCGGGCGATGAACGAGCAGGGCTATGAGTTCCGCACGTTCGGGAGCGACCGCCGGATGCCAGTGCTGGTAGATGGAATTTGGCTGGTACAGAAGCAGCCATCGAAGACGAAGGTGGGCCACTCCACCGACCACGGAAACGAAGCCACCGAAAAATAAAGCTGGCACAATCCAACCAAAATCCCCATTTTCGCCCCGTTCTCAAGTCTGTTCCCCGCATGTGCGGGGATGATCCCGACCCATTGTGAGTTCCCGTGGCGTTCCCGTCCTGTTCCCCGCATGTGCGGGGATGATCCGACAGCCAATTTCTTACGGGGATGCTTGGCGGTCTGTTCCCCGCATGTGCGGGGATGATCCCGACCGTGCCGCCTTTTAATTCCTCTGCTGTTTCTGTTCCCCGCATGTGCGGGGATGATCCCCGTAGATCGCGCTGTAACAACTCTTCCCGTAGCTGTTCCCCGCATGTGCGGGGATGATCCCGTTTTGCTTTATAGCGATGGCACAATTACGCCCTGTTCCCCGCATGTGCGGGGATGATCCCTCAATAGCGAAGAATTCAACAGTGAACTAAACCTGTTCCCCGCATGTGCGGGGATGATCCTGGAGTATGCTGTTCCGTTCAAAATAAACGCCGCTGTTCCCCGCATGTGCGGGGATGATCCTGCCCGCACCAACCGAACTCCTGAACCTTGTTGCTGTTCCCCGCATGTGCGGGGATGATCCTGCCGATGCTGCAAGCAATAGCATACCAGCCCGCTGTTCCCCGCATGTGCGGGGATGATCCCTTGCGTTAATTTTGCCGAAGCCAACCGCGATACTGTTCCCCGCATGTGCGGGGATGATCCGGAAAGCACTATCTTTGTGGCGATTGCAGGGGGCTGTTCCCCGCATGTGCGGGGATGATCCGAGGGGCAAACGCTTGTGGACACAAGGCGGCTCCTGTTCCCCGCATGTGCGGGGATGATCCGTTTCGCTTGGCTTTGTCAATAGGTGGGGGGGGCTGTTCCCCGCATGTGCGGGGATGATCCTAGGTGGGGGGTGTTTTTTTTCATCCCCCCCATCTGTTCCCCGCATGTGCGGGGATGATCCGGTGATTGAAGGTTTTGTTGCGGGGAATGACCCCTGTTCCCCGCATGTGCGGGGATGATCCCATTTACGTTGCACCGCTACGAACTTCATTGACCTGTTCCCCGCATGTGCGGGGATGATCCCGATATGGCATCCCTACCTCACCTGGCAGACCTCTGTTCCCCGCATGTGCGGGGATGATCCTTGCTTGGGAATTTGGCGTTGTGTTTTGGTTGTCTGTTCCCCGCATGTGCGGGGATGATCCCATAGCTTGGAAATTACAGTCTGCCATATCTGGCTGTTCCCCGCATGTGCGGGGATGATCCCAACTGGGGGCGACCATCAAGCTCAATAGCCAACTGTTCCCCGCATGTGCGGGGATGATCCCTTTCGATGCCTTTCCCGTTAGAAATATCGAACCTGTTCCCCGCATGTGCGGGGATGATCCGGTGAGCAACCCAAACGTTGCCAATTCAGCAAACTGTTCCCCGCATGTGCGGGGATGATCCGCCACGCTTGTGCCGTACATAGACAATCGGGCGCTGTTCCCCGCATGTGCGGGGATGATCCCGTCCTTGTCGGTGCATTATCACGGTTGGCTTCCTGTTCCCCGCATGTGCGGGGATGATCCGATAAGGCTTTTCGCTTAGCTTTGTCAATAGGTCTGTTCCCCGCATGTGCGGGGATGATCCCGTTGAAGCAGCAACGCCAAAAAAAGATGTTGTCTGTTCCCCGCATGTGCGCAGGGCTGTTAAGTGTTCAAAGAAGGAGTAAATTGCAGGCCAAAAACAGATGGAACAAACACTGGTAGCATATCTGCGAACCGTCCCGGACTTCCGAAGCGCGCATGGGAAGCGCTATCAACTCGATCACCTGCTGCTGATGATCATCTTCGGTATGATGAGCGGATGCTATGGCTATCGCGAACTCGGAACCTTTGTCAAAGCCAACCGCTCCGAACTCGTCGCCTTGTTTGGACTCAACGGCA
>JAEUSP010000115.1 GCA_016788565.1 Chlorobiota bacterium
CAGCAGCAGGTGATCGAGTTGATAGCGCTTCCCATGCGCGCTTCGGAAGTCCGGGACGGTTCGCAGATATGCTACCAGTGTTTGTTCCATCTGTTTTTGGCCTGCAATTTACTCCTTCTTTGAACACTTAACAGCCCTGCCCTCAAGAGGGGGAGCAAGAAAATAGGTGGCATGAACCTCCCGCTTCCCGATCCCCGACTCCCGATCCCCGACTCCCGCTCCCCGACTCCCGATCCCCAACTCCCGATCCCCGCCTTCCCGATCCCCGACTCCCGATCCCCGCCTTCCCGATCCCCGACTCCCGATCCCCGCCTTCCCGCTCCCCGACTCCCGCTCCTCGCCCTCAGTCCTCTTCAAATCGCTCAATCTTCCCTTTCAGCCGTTTCAGCAGAAGGGCGCGTGCGCGGAACAGGTGGGCCTTGACGGTGCCAAGCGGTAGCCCTAATTTCTCGGCAATGTCGGCGTACTCAAGCTCGTAGGTGTGGCGCATCTCGATAACGATGCGGTATTTTTCGGGGAGGTTCCTGATGGCATCTTGCAGGATTGCGGTACGCTCGGCGGAGGTGATCGGCGCGTCGGGAATCAGTGCGTTCGGGTCGGCGTACTCCATCTGCATTTCACCGTCGTGGGTTTGCACCGGGGCATCCATCGAGACAGTTTTCAGCCGCCGTTTCCGCAAGTAATCAATGCAGTTGTTGCTGGCAATTTTGTACAGCCACGTGCTGAACGCATACTCCGGATTGAAGCTGGCCAGCGAATGGAATGCTTTGATGAAGGCTTCCTGGGTTAAATCGTCGGCATCGTACTGGTCGCGAATCATGCGGCTAAGCATGGCGTGAAGCGACCGCCAATACTTGTTGCGCAGTCGGGTGTAGGCGGCTTGGTCGCCGGCCAATGCGCGTGCTACCAAGTCGTAATCTTCTTGGCGGCTGCGCAGGCGGCGCTCGTCGGTGGTAGCTGTTTTCGGTTGCGAAGGCATCGGGCCGAAGTTAGCGTTTTCCGGCAATTTGGCGAACAATCCGAACTGGTATCAACCTAAACTTCCCCAAAGAATGGGCTTTGCAGATTTGCTGGCAATGCTTTTTTTGCCCCGCTTCCAAACGGCGGTTGCCCGCCGTGCGCCGTTCAACAACACAACAGCAACACCAAAAACTCCATGATGAACTTCCACACTTTCATGCTTCGCACGGCATGGATTCTTGCACTTCTGCCGCTGATTGCCGCTTGCAAATCCACCAGCAGCGTTGCTCAATCGGAAAGCCAGAAGCCGGAAAACCAGAGCCAATCGCCAGCACCGGATACTCCATCACAAGCGGCGCAGGGGACGATTCCGGCGGGGGATACTCAGCCCTACTTCCCCACCGTGCCGTCGGATGCCGATACCGTCGTCACCATCAGCGGGCTGAAATATGTTGAACACCGCGTGGGGACCGGAGCCGAAGTAAAAAAAGGGATGAAAGTGAAAGTGGATTATGCCGGCTACCTGCTTAGCGGCAAACTGTTCGACACCTCCATCCGCTCCATTGGCCAAGAGAACAGTTTCGACCGCGGCGGCTACCCGTTCCAACCGTTAGAGCTAACCGTTGGAACCGGGCAAGTGATTCAGGGATGGGACGAAGGGCTAACCACCAACATGCGCGTTGGCGGATCGCGCCGGCTGATTATCCCCGCCAACCTTGGATACGGCCCGCAAGGGATGCGCCCCACAATCCCACCAAACGCAACGCTGGTGTTCGATGTGAAAATGCTGGAAGCAAAATGATGTGGCGGCAAAGTGGAGCATCACCCAGTTCCCCCGATTCCCCCGCTTTGATACATTCCACACAAAACATTTTTCCGATGTTTGATCCCCAATTTTAACTGAACAACCTATGGCAGACACAACCAACACCAACCGCACTGCGGTGATCGAAACCACGCTGGGAACCATCCGCTTTGAACTGCTGGAGCAAGATGCCCCAAAAACCACCGAAAATTTTGCGACCCTTGCCGGGCGCGGCTACTACGATGGAGTAATTTTCCACCGTGTGATTGCTGGGTTTATGATCCAGGGAGGCGACCCAACCGGAACCGGACGCGGCGGCGAATCGGCATGGGGCGGGCGGTTTGATGACGAAATTGACCGGGGCTCCGAAGTCTATCAGATTGGCTACCGCAAGGGGACCGTGGCGATGGCCAATGCCGGACCGAACACCAACGGCTCGCAATTTTTCATCATGCACGTGGATTACCCGTTGCCCCCCAACTACGCAATTTTTGGCCGCGTTACCGACGGGCTGGATGTGGTGGATGCAATCGCCACCACCCAAACCGATTACAACGACCGCCCCGCTACGCAAGTGACCATGAACAAGGTGACCATTGAGTAAGCTGAGTACGCCGGACCCAGCCAACCCAATCCTGATTACTGCTCCAAAACGGCTGACCTCCTTTCTTGCAAAGGAGGTTGCCGCATTGGGCTATCCGGTTGTTGCCGAACAGGTGACGGGCGTGCTGACCGAAGGGGAGTTGGCCGATGCCATGCGGCTGAATCTGTGGGTTCGCACGGGGCACCGGGTGTTGTACTTGCTGCAATCGTTCGCCGCGCCAAACGCCGACGAACTCTACCGCCAAGCCGTGCAAATCCCCTGGGAAGAATGGGTTGATGTTGATGGCTACGTGAGCGTGGTTTCGTCGGTAAGCAACCCAACAATCCGCGACACGCGGTTTGCAAACGTCCGGCTGAAGGACGCGCTGTGCGACCGGTTAGGCCGGCTGTACGGCCGCCGCCCCGACTCCGGCCCCGACACCAACCAAGCGGTGATTTTTCTGCATTGGCAGGATGATGCCTGTTCGGTCTATTTAGACACCAGCGGCCAGCCGTTAATCCGGCGCGGCTACCGCAAGATTCCGTGGCGCGCACCGATGCAAGAATCGTTGGCCGCCGCGGTGGTGATGGCAACCGGGTGGAGCGGCGAAGGGAACTTCATCAACCCAATGTGCGGAAGCGGAACGCTGGCAATCGAGGCCGCGCTGATTGCCCTGGGAAAAGCCCCCGGATTGCTCCGGAGCAACTTCAGTTTCATGCACCTTTGTTGCACCGATGAAGAAGCCGAAGCATGGAAGGTGATGCGCGCCGAAGCCAAGCAATCCGCACGCAAAACATTCCCCGGAAAAATTATTGCCACCGACCACTCACCCGAAGCAATTGAAGCCGCGCAAAAAAACGCTGCCACTGCCGGGGTGGATCACTTGATTGAGTTCCGGGTCTGCGACTTCCGCCAAACGCCGGTGCCGGAAGGGGGCGGTGTGGTGGTGCTGAACCCGGAATATGGCGAGCGGTTGGGGGAAGAGCGGGCGTTGGAGGAGACCTACCGGGCGATTGGCGATTTCTTCAAACAGCATTGCAGCGGCTATCGCGGATACGTCTTCACCGGCAACTTGGACCTTGCCAAGCGAATCGGCCTGCGGGCCAGCCGCCGCATCCCGATGTACAACACCACTATTGATTGCCGATTGCTGGAGTTTGAGATGTACGAAGGGAGCAGAAAAATAAAGGAGCAGAGCGGAGAGTGAGTTGGGCGTGGCAGGCTGCTTTCATTGAAGTGTAACCCAACAAAAAAGGGCCTCAACAGTTGTCTGCTGAAGCCCTTTACCATCTTCACCCACCTCACTCTTTCTCTGGATGCGAGTCCCAGTAGTTGTAGTAGGTGTATTCCTCCAACCCTTTGGCGTAGGCCTCGGCAAAGCTGACACCTTGCGGCGGGCGCAACTGCTTGCTGCGCACTTTCTCGCGGATGATCGCCTCCATCCGGGTCTTCAGGTCGCTGGGGTAGTATTGCACCAATTTCAGAGCTTCCACCACTGTGGTTCCCGGCACAATTTTCTCGATGTAGAAATCTTTCGGCTCATCTTCATCGGCATAGACATGAACCTCGTTGACGCGGCCAAACAGGTTGTGCATATCCCCCAAGATGTCCTGGTAGGCTCCGGTCAGGAACACCCCCAAGTAGTACGGCGAACCATCCAGCGGATGAAGCGGCAGCGACGACTCCTCGCCGTCATCGCTGATGAACTGATCCACCTTGCCGTCGCTGTCGCAGGTGATGTCCACCAGGGTGCCGCGCCGGGTTGGCTCCTCCTTCAGGCGGTGAATCGGCATAATCGGAAACAGCTGGTCAATGGCCCAGTGATCCATGATGCTTTGGAACACCGAGAAATCGCACAGATATTGATCCACCAACATCCCCTCCACTTGGTATAAATCCGATGGCAACGACTCTTCCGGGTCTAGCTTTTTCATTGCACGGTTCAGGTGCTGCATGATGGCCCAGAACAACTGCTCGGTTTTCCCCTTATCCTCCAACGAAAGATAGCCAAGCGAGAACAGCAGATCGGCCTCGCGGCGTTTCTCGATGGCATCGTGGTAAATCTCCAGGAAACGTGCTTTCCGCTGCCCTTTTCCGCTTTTGCGAGTGCTTTTGTCGGAGAGCATCTCGTAGCTGTCGTGAAGTTCGCGCACCACCGGTTGGTCGTCGTCGCTGACATCGGGGACTGGCTGGGAGACGTTTTTGTGGGTGGCGCTTAGCACCCCCACCACCAGCATCGAGTGATGCGCCGTCAGTGCCCGCCCACTTTCGCTGATGATGATCGGGTGCGGAACGCCTTCGATGTCGCAGATTTCCTTGATGGTATAAACCACACCGTTCACATACTCCTGCAAGGTGTAGTTGATGCTTTGCTCCAGCCCTGCTTCCGGCGAATCGTAGTTCACCCCCAAGCCGCCGCCAACATCAATGTACTTCACCCCCAACCCCATCTTCACCAGCTTGGCATAGACGCGGGTGATCTCCTTCACAGCCGATTTCAGCGAGATAACATCTTGGATTTGCGAGCCGATGTGGAAATGCACCAGCTTGAAGGCATCGGTCTGGCCACGCTCGCGAAGGATGTTGATTAAGCGAAGCAAGTCCGGGATGGAAACGCCGAACTTCGAGACATCACCCCCCGATTCCGCCCACCGCCCGGTCCCGCTGGTGGCAATGCGGACGCGCACACCAAATTGCGTGGCGATTCCCATCGCGTCCGATTCGGCAATCAGCTCCTCGAACTCACGGTACTTTTCGATGATCGGAAGGATGTTTTTCCCAAGCTGCTGGCCCATCAGAATAGCGCGAAGCATGGTGGAATCCTTGTAGCCGTTGCAGATCAGCAGCATATTGTCCCGCTCAAGGTGGGCCAGCGCGGCGAACAACTCAGCTTTCGATCCGCACTCCAAGCCGAAATTGTACTCGGCCCCGGCCTCCATAATCTCCAGCACAACTTCGTGAAGTTGGTTTACCTTGATTGGATAGACACCTTGATAGACGTTCTCATAGTCGAACTCATCAATCGCCTTGCGGAAGGTTTCGTTGAGTTCGATAACGCGGCGGCGCAGAAGGTCGTGGAAACGAATCAGCACCGGAAGCTGCACGCCCCGGCGCCGAATTTCTTTGACGACTTCGTGGATGTCAATCTCGGTGCTTTCGCCATACACGGGGCGGACGGCAACGTGGCCCCGTTTGTTGATGCGGTAGTAGGGGTAGCCCCACTTGTCAATGTTGTAGAGGAGTGCCGAGTCTTCCAGCGACCATTGCCCGCCGGGTTCGTCGGGGGGGTCGGGAATGGTGGCCGTAGCCTCCAAAAGGGTCTGTTCCTTCATCCGTTTCTGTTTGGTGCAGCCTTAAAAAAAGTGAGTACAACGTTGGCGGCCCGAAGGCGCGCCCAATGACGCTGGCAAAGGTAAAAGATTGGTGAGAATGGTCAATGTGAAGAAGTTATCCGGGGAAGTCAGTGGTCAGTGGTCAGTAGTCAGTTGCAAGAATCAATTTGCCATTCGACATTCGGCATTTGGCATTTAGCATTCGGCATTCCACATTCGACATTTTCAGAACCGATACCCGACACCCAACTGCACCAGCAGGTGATCCACCGTAAAGGTGTTATCTACCAACACTGTGCTGCTGAAGAGATCGTTCAGCGCAAGTGAATATCCGGCTTCGGCTTGCAGCTCCACGTGTGGCGAAAACGCGAACCGTAGCCCGGCGGCCAAACGGAGCGCGACGGGTGTGCGCAACGGCTCGTTGTTCTCAAAACTTCCAACGCGCACGGATTGCTGGCCTGTGCTATCGGTGCTGGTTACTTCCACCCGATTGGCAACGCTGGCAACGCCAATATCAAAACCTCCATCAAGATAGACGGCTCGCAATCCTTCCCCCCTTTTTTTATGAAACGTCTCTGCGTTGAAATAGAGGTTCCCTTGCAGCCCAAACGCAAGCTGGGCGGTTTGCGCGTGGTACTGAAGTGCTGGGCTGGTAGCCGTGGATTGATACTCCACCAAGTACTGCATCAAGCCAGCATCAATGCTAAGGCCAAGCCGTTGATTGAAGGGAATTAGGAAGGCTACGTTCGATCGGTAGCCGGTGGCAGTGCGCGCGTTGCTGCTGGGGAAGTCGCCGGTTCCAGTCCCCCCTTCGCCAACAATGATGCTGGGGAATGTGCCGCGCGGCGAACTCAGCACCACCCCACCTTTCGGAGCAATCACCACACCGATAGGGCTTGCACCAACATCGGGCCGAGGCAACGGTATATCTTCTTCCTGGGCGCGAAGGCTCCATGAACTCAGGAGCAGCCCAACCAGTACGGCAAAGATTGTTTTTGTGGTTTGCATGGTCTATCTGCTGAAAATCTGTTGAATAATTTGCCGCGATGACCGGGCATGAGGCTGAGAGCAATCCCTCTTCGTCATCACCAACAACTAAGCCACTGAAATAGCCCTCCGCTCATGCTGAGCCCCGTCGAAGCATGAGCGGAGCCACCGAACCGCGGATACCTCTGCGTCATTGCACGAAACTGCTTAAAACGCCACCAACGGCATTGTCACCCCTGCGCCTTTGTAGCTGCTGGTGGAATCATCTATCTGCAGATAGCGCGCACTTCCGCTGATGCCGCTGGTGTCGCGCTTGAAGTAATAGACCCCCGGCCCGCCGATTTCATCCACCACAATGTTGGAGCTGCTGTGCCAGTAAAAATATGGCGAGTGAGTCAGCGAAATGTTCTGGTTGCGGGGGATCACCAACGTGCTGCGGAACTCATTGCTTTCGTGGTAGTTCGCCGTCAGGTTCAGGTCGAACCCCGTGAGGTTGGCCACCCGTGGGGTGAAGATGGTGCCGCCGGGCGCGTCGTCGTTCTCGATGGTGTATTCGGCGTTGATGGCGTACTGGATTCCAAGCTCACCGGTCGGTTCAATGCCTGCGGGTTTGCCGTCCAGCCCAACCGGGGCAAGTATCCGCCACGCATGGCGGAACACCCCTTTTTCCCCCAGCGGATAGCTCCGGTCGGTGCGGGCTTCCAGCGTATCTATCGGCGTGCTGTTGCGGAAGATGATGATGGGCGTTAGCAGCCGATTACGGAGCGTGGTGGACTGCAACACCTGATCGAACACCACTGGGTTGGGGGATTCATCTACGCAGGCAGCAATCCCCAACCCCAACAGGCAAGCCGCGCAAAAAAGGGGAAAACGATTCATGGTTGTTGATTGGATAGAGATGATTCCGCAATCGGAATTCGGGCTTCAGTACCCTCCCCTTCCCGAAAGTTTAGCCCCCTTCTTCCAGCCGCTGTTTCAGCAACTGCGAGACCATTTTCGGGTTGGCTTTTCCTTTGGTCAGCTTCATTGTTTCACCAACGAAATACCCGAACAGATTCCCTTTCCCGCCACGGTAGGCTTCGGCCTGGCCCTGGTTTGCGGCGATTACCTGCGCCACCGCTTCCTCCAAAAACGCGCTGTCGCTTACCTGCACAAACCCCTTCTCCTGGCTGATCTCCTTTGCTGATTTTGGTGAGGCCAGCATCTCGGCAAAAATATCTTTCACGTTTTTGGAGCTAACCACGTCGTCGGCGAACAACTCCACCAACTCCGCAAGCCGCTCGGCGGGAATTGTGAACTCGGTGATCTCCACTTTCTGCTCACCCAGCACCCGCAGCACCTCGGTCATCATAATGTTGCTGGCAATCTTGAACCGTTCGGGCGTGCCCTGGTTGATGGCCCCGCACACGCGCTCGAAGTAGTCCCCCAAGTCGCGGGTTTCGGTCAGGATTGTGGCATCGTACAGCGGCAATCCGTACTGGGTTGTGAACCGTTGTTTGCGGGCAATAGCAAGCTCGGGCAACGTGGCGCGGATTTCCTCAATCATCTCCTGGCTGATCGTCAGCGGCACAAGGTCGGGTTCCGGGAAGTAGCGGTAATCGTGGGCGAACTCCTTGCTTCGCATGGCGCGGGTGGTGCGGGTTCCGGCATCCCACAAGCGGGTTTCCTGGGCGATGGTTTCCCCCGACTCTATCGCCGCAATCTGCCGCACGATTTCGTACTCAATCGCTTTCTCCACATTGCGGAAGGAGTTCAGGTTTTTCACCTCGGTCTTCACCCCAAACGCTTCGGCACCGCGCCGCCGCACGCTGATGTTGGCATCGCAACGGAGCGCGCCTTCCTCCATGTTGCCGGAGCAAATTTCCAAGTAGGTGACGATGCTCTTCATCTGCATCAGGTAGCTGTAGGCTTCGCTGGCCGAGCGGAGGTCAGGCTCGGAGACGATCTCGATTAGCGGTGTTCCGGCGCGGTTCAAATCCACCAGTGTGTTGGTGATGTCCAGGTCGTGGATAGATTTCCCGGCATCCTCCTCCATGTGGATGCGGGTGATCCCGATTCGCTTGGTTGCGCCGCCATCCAGCTCAATCTCAATCCAGCCTTCGTAGCAGATCGGCTCATCGGATTGGGAAATCTGATAGCCTTTTGGGAGGTCGGGGTAGAAGTAATTTTTGCGGGCGAATCCACATCGGCGGCGTATCTGGGCGTTGGTGGCCAGCCCCATCCGAATTGCGAACTCCACCACGCGGCGGTTCAGCACCGGAAGCGTTCCCGGGTGGCCAAGCACCACGGGGTCGGTGTTGGTGTTGGGCCAGGGGCCGGCCTGGGTTGCGGCGCGGCTGAAGGCTTTGGTGTTGGTCAGAAGCTGGGCGTGAATCTCCAGGCCGATTACCGGCTCGTATTGGGCAATCAGTTCTGGCGTTAGCTCAAGGGCGGCGGTATCGGTCATAATCTTCTGCTTGGATCGGTGCTGAATACTGGCGTTGCTGTGGCGCGCAAGCTACCACAAAACGTGGGTTCGGAAGAAGAGCCTGCGGGGGCTTCACCAAACGAAAAAAGCCGACTGCGTGTGGCAGCCGGCTTTGCGCGCTCCTGAGGTAGGACTTGAACCTACGACCCTCTGATTAACAGTCAGATGCTCTAACCAACTGAGCTACTCAGGAATCAAATGGGCTGCAAATATAGCCCCACAACCACCCCACGCAAACGTTTTTTTTGAAGAGATAAACTTTGAAAAATTTACGGGGAGCGGCGGCCTCCACCGTGCGCAATGCGGGAAAGCTGCGGCGTAACCGATGCTTGGTTAAGGGTACAATGACGGTACAATCCTCCCCGTGAAGACTGCGTAACGGTTTTCTGGGTCGGCTTTTCTTCTTAACATTGCAGCGGCTTTCCTGAACTGGCACACTCAAGCCGCTTCTCTACAACCATTCTGAATCCTGCGCCCACTGCCGTTGGGCGCGCCGTGCCTCCGCCTGAACGTGAGAGACGATGCCCAGCCTTTGCGAACCGTGCGCTTATGATTGAACTTACTCGCTACGTACTACAACGCTGCTTGTACCTGCTGCCGCTGTTGCTGTTGGCTGTTTCGCCAGCGCACGCCCAGCGGGAGTGGAATATCTGGTACTTCGGCGAATATGCTGGCGTTGATTTCAACACCGGCTTCCCGGTCGCGCTTGGCAACGGGATGATGCGCCAGCTGGAAGGCTGCGCCAGCATCGCCCACCCACGCACCGGCAAGCTGCTGTTCTACACCAGTGGCGACACGGTCTGGAACGCGCTGCACCGCCCAATGCCAAACGGCTGGAAGCTGAAATCTTCGGCACCGAACTGGACCAGCACCCAATCGGCAATTATCGTCCCCTTCCCGCGCGACACCAACCGCTACCTGATCTTCACCGCCGACTGCGGCGACTACTGGGATGGCTCGCACCCCACCACCGGCATCAGCTACTCCATCGTGGATATGCGCGCCGATAACGGCTTGGGTGATGTTGTGGTGAAGAACGTGAACATCATGCCGAAGGCCACCGAAAAACTCACCTTCACACGCCACGCCAATGGCCGCGATTTTTGGGTGGTGACGCATGAGTTCGGCAATCAGAATTTCCGCTCCTTCCTTGTTACCCCGGCTGGCGTGAATCCCACGCCGGTCATTTCCACCACCGGCTACCCTCACGCTGGCGATCCGTTCAACAACATTGGGGTGATGAAAATTTCCCCGAACGGAAAGAAGCTGGCGCTGGCAATCTGGTACGAAGGGGTGGCCGAGCTGCTTGATTTTAACAACCACACAGGACAAGTCAGCAACCCCATCCAACTTCCCACCGAGGGGTTAGAGTACGGCATCTGTTTCTCCCCCGATAACACCAAACTCTACGTCAGCCGCGCCAACCGGCTGGGGAGCGCGATCCACCAGTATGAGATCAGCACAAACTCCCCCCTGCTGATTGTTTCCTCACGGATTAAAATTGCCGACTTTGCCATCAACGAGTTGGGCGACTTGCAGATTGGTCCCGACCGAAAAATCTACGTGGCACAGGGGAATAGCGTCTGGCTTGGCGTGATCCACTCACCAAACGCGGGGGGGCTGGGGTGCAACTACCAAGCCAACGGGGTGATGCTTTCGGTTTCCAGCAACATCCGCCGAGGCTCGTTCTTGGGTTTGCCCAATGTGCTACTGACCGACCCCGCCGGGATTGATCCACAGCTTGTCCCGCCGGTAGCCCGATTCCAGCCAAGCCAAGAAGCGATTTGCGCGGGTGAGTCGGTCAGTTTCACCGACCTTTCGTTCGAGAATCCGACTGCATGGGAGTGGTTTTTCCCCGGGGGCGATCCAGCGGTTTCTTACGAGCGGCATCCGCAGAACGTTCAGTATGCAACCCCAGGAACCTACACGGCAATGCTTGTGGCATCCAGCCCAAAGGGGACCGACACCGCACGGGTCCAAATCACCGTGAACCCGCTTCCGGCCATTGATGTTGGAAGCGGAACGGGCGAAGTTGGAATCTGCGCCGGAAGCTCAATCCAACTGAACGCTACCGGTGGCGTGTCGTTCCAGTGGAGCCCCGCCGAAGGGTTAAGCTGCACCGACTGCCCCAACCCGATTGCGCGCCCAACCATAACCACCACCTACTCGCTCACCGCCGTCAACCAGTTTGGTTGCCGCGCCAGCGATAACATCACCGTGAAAGTTTCCCCAACCCCGGTGGCCGCCGCCGGGCCGGATCAAAACATCTGCCCTGCCTCCAGCGTGGTGTTGGAAGGTTCGGGAAATGGAAAATATCAGTGGAGCCCTGCCGAAGGATTAAGCTGCACCGATTGCGCCCAGCCAGTGGCAACACCAACGGCATCCACAACTTACCGGCTGATCGTCACCAACCCGGAAGGGTGCAGCGACACCGATGAAGTGAACGTGACCGTGCGCCCCGCCCCAACCGTGGCCGCCGGACCCGACACCACCGTTTGCCCAGGAACACCAGTGACGCTGACCGCAACCGAAGGGGAAGCCTACCGCTGGAGCCCAGCCACCGGCCTAAGCTGCACCGACTGCCGCCAGCCGATTGCAACCCCCGACACCACCACCACCTACACCGTGCAAGTAACCGACGGCGCGGGCTGCCCGGGTGTTGGGACCGTCACCATCACCACAAGCCCACACCCCGAGGTTGATGCAGGGCGGGCAATCACGATTTGCGAGGGGGATAGCATCCGGCTGGAGCCATCGGGGGCAAGCCGATACCAGTGGGAACCCGCCGCTGGGTTAAGCTGCACCGACTGCGCAAGCCCAATGGCCAAGCCAGCGCAAACCACCACCTACACCGTCACCGGCTACGGGCCAAACGGCTGCTGGGGGACTGACACTATCACGGTGACAATCAATCCCGCGCCGGCGATTGTTCATGCTGAAATTGGGCGGCACTATCGGCCCTATCCTGGCACACGAATCAACGTGCCGATTCAGTTGAACGAATCGCTGGACGATGCCGGGATCAGCCAGATCATCATCACGCTGAGTTTTGAGCCGGCGATGCTGCAACTGATTAACGGAGGGGTGGGACTTACCAACACTCTGCTGGCGGGAACCTTGCTGGATGGGTGGCTGGCAATTCCGTTGGACACGGCTGCGGGGAAGTACCGCGTCCGGCTGATTGCCCCCCAGGGTGAAACGCTCCACGGCGGCGCTGGGACGTTGCTGAAACTTCGCTTCCAAACATTTTTGGGCTACCCAGCCACCAGCGAACTCCCCTTTACTCTTGAGTTGGCGGGGGCTGGCTGCACACGAGTCATCACCTCACCCGGCTTTGCAAAATTGGATTCCGTCTGCGGGCTAAACTTGCGGCTGATTACCGGCGGCGTTGATGATTACGCGCTGGATCAGAATCACCCGAACCCCTTCAATCCAACCACCGACATCCCCTTCTCGCTTGGCTTGGATGGCCCAACACAACTCACCATCCACGACCTAACCGGGCGCACCGTTGCCACGCTGGTGAACCAACATCTTCAGCCCGGCAAATACCAAGTAACGTGGGACGCTACCGGATTCCCAAGCGGGCTGTACTACTACCGCCTTGTGAGCGGGCATTGGAGCAAGGTGCAGACGATGATGGTGGTGAAGTAACCTTCGACCTCTTCGACCTCTTCGACGAATGTCAGGCGAAGCCTGACAGAGAAAGAAAAAATTCCCCTCCTATGGAGGGGTGGCAGGCGAAGCCTGACGGGGTGGTCGGACGGCACTGAGGATCACTATAGCCGTAGCACTCTCACCGCCGAGCAACCACCCCGCCCTGGCGGGCACCCCTCCACAGGAGGGGAATGGAACAGACGCTGGAACATCTGCAAACCGTCCCAAGCGTTCGTGATTCCGCATTCATGGCAATGATTCGATCAAGAATCCAACGATCAGCTTTCCCAACAACATCCCCCAGCTTCATTGCCTTGTGAGGACTTAATGGCCTTGCCCCGGGCAACTCACACACGCTTCACCGGATGTGACTTCTCCTGCAACCGATGGCCAAGCCTGAACACTCCTCTGATACCAGCGATTCCCTCCTCACCTTCCTCAATCGGGGGTCGCTTCCGTTTGTGGGGCGCGATGCCGAGCTGCGGCAGATTATCCAATTCTGGGAAGGAACCGCGCGCGCCGATGAGATGCGACTTGCGTTGCTGATTGGCGAGGCGGGGCAGGGGAAAAGCCGGCTGATTGAAGAAGCCACGCTGCCAATCACCGCACGCGGCGGCATTGTGCCCCACGTCAAAATCTATCCTGAATCTACCACCTCCCTCCTAGTACTCCTCTCCCGCTCCCTTGCCGTGGACCCCGCCACGTCGTCAATTCTTCGCGCCGATCCCGAACCAACGCTGGTTTCGGTTGCCGATGCCTTGCGGCGGCTTTCGCGGCTGCGCCCGGTGATGCTGGTGGTGGAAGATGTTCACCTTCTGGCCGGAAGTTCGCTGGCCGAGTTTGCGCAGATTTTGGAGGCCCTTGCCGACGAGTCCCTCTCCATCCTTTGCGCCGCCCGCCCGGTAGATATGGGTGCGCGCGGGGCAATGGAACGCTGGCTAACCGACCAGATCACCTTGCGTGGGCTTGATGACACTGCCGTTGAACAAATCTGGCAAACGTTGTTCCAGCAGAAGGTGGCACTCCCTTCAATCACGGCACTGCAAGGGGCAACGTCCGGGAACCCGCTGGCGATTCGCTCGGCACTTCGCGGCGCGCTGGCTGGGGCACTGCGCGAAGAACATTCCAGCGAAAGCCCACCCTACTTGCGGCTCGCGGCTACCGATCTGGCTCAATCGTTCCGCCACAGCGTGGCGTTGCTGGCCGATGGAATGACCGCCCATCTTTCACCCGAGGAATTTGCCAACGCCATGCAGCTTGCGATTCTTGGCGAGTTGTTTTCGGCCGAAGCGGCAAGCGTTGTGATTCAGGGGGATGCCGCCGCCGCACTCCGCACGTTGCGCTACCGTGGGATACTTAGCCACGCCGCCACGGGGGCAACTCCAATTCCCGGAAACAGCAGCCTCCACCAGCCGATTTCCTTCACTCACACCCTGCTTCACCGGCGGCTGATTGATCAGCTTGAAACCACCCCGACCTCACCCGAACTCCTTTGGAAACTTTGCACTACTTCGCTCCCACTCTACTCCTTCCAACCCTTCCTTCTGCTTGCGCCGATTGCCCCGCAACTCTCCATTTCCGCCCAGGAAGCACACAGTGGCGTGGCGGCAATTGTGGCGCGGACAAAAGGGATGAACGTTGCAGTGCTGGAAACCGGCGGGCGCGTGTTGTTGGAGTGTGGCCGCGCAGTTGCGCAAGCGTTTTCAAGCCAATGGAGTAGTGACCAACAACAGGAAAGTGAGCTTCTGCTGATTGCCACGGACCTACGCATCCGCCGCCTTGAACTGTACACCGACCAGTTCCAGCGCGACGTTGAGCAGTACCTTGAGCTGGCCAAAAACCCGGACACGCACACCATTGCCGCGCATCGGCTGAACGGGCTTGCAACCATCCACGCAATCAGCAACATGCGCCACTACGCCAAACGCCACGACACTTGGGAAGAAGGGGTGATGCTTGTTGAACGCTACCCCGAACTACGCCGCAGCGACGATTGGATCAACTTCCTGCGCCAGCTTGCGCAGGGTTCATCGCTGGATCACGACATCATCCGCGCAGTGGAGCGGGAGATGGAGCAGATGTTCCAGATAGAGGGGATTGACCCGCAATTCAAAGAACGCTGCTGGCGCGAGATTGCCCCGTTTTTGCTGGACACGTTTGCCAATGAATCGGAGTTGGAAAAGCGGCATCAGCTGTGCCAGCGGCTGCTTGCTTCCCCCTACGTTTCCGATCCGCAAACCCTTTCGCGGATTGTCTCCTTCCACCACAACACCGGCCAGGCCGACCGCACGTTGCAGCTTCTGGAGCGATTGCTGCCGTTGCTGAAATCGCACGGCATTCTCACCAACTTCTACTCCCAACAGATAAAACGCCTTCAGCTGCACGCCGGGTTTGGGATGCGCCCCAGCATCATCGAAGCGGAGGTGGATCGCCTGATTGCTGAAGTCCCCGACCCAATTCGCGATGGGTTCCGGCGGTTTGTTGGGCTGATACTGCCGCAGTTCTACGCACAACTTGGCGACGACGCAGCATTGCACGACTGCATCGCCCGGCGCACCCAGGACCGCCGGCAACTGTTTGCCGACGTAATTGCGCTGGCCGCCGAGACCCCTGCAGAGTATCAACAAGCCTTGCAGCAAATCCGGCACGGGGCGATGCTTCCTGCAGATATTTCACGGCTGATTAAGCTGCTGCAACATCCAGAGTCGGCGCAGAATCCGGACGTGGCTTTGGTGTTTACTCAGTTCGATATGCGGGCACTTCGGCTAACGGATTTGATTTTTCTGCGGCTGGCGTTTCAGCTTGTCGGGCAGCTGCCGGAACCGCTCCAGAAACGATTGCACGGCGCGGGGACGGCGTTGTTCAACAATGTGATGGAGTGGCTACAGAAGCAGGAGTTGTGGGCCTTCATGCTTCCATTTCTGGATCGTTTTGGGGAGAGCTACTGCAACAAGAAAGAAGCAAAAATCTGGCGCGACCGCATCGCCCAACTTGCCGAGAAACGCCGTCCAGCCGAAGGGGAACCGAACACAAAAAAAATCTGGCTAACGATGATTGGAACCATCCAAGCTCAGCTTCCCGATGGGACGGTGGTGCCGATTCGTGGCGGGCGATTGCGCGCGGTGCTGGGGCTGATGGTGGCCGACCTGATGCAGAAGCAACCGCTGGAACCGCGTGAGTTCCGCCACCTTGCTGCCGGCGGCGAAGGGGACCCCGAACACGCCCGCAAAACAATGAACGCCGCGGTGTTCCGATTGCGCGACTTGCTGGGGCCGCAGGTGATCCGCACCGAAGGGGAAACGCCCGCGCTGAACCTTGATGCCGTCCAAGTGGATTTGCTGCTGGCCCGCCAACAGCTTCGCGAAGCCGCCCGCGCACTGCGCGACGGCGCGTTGCGGCGCGCTTATCCAGCGGCAATGCAAGCACTGGAGCTTACCCAGGGTGAGGTTCCATTCCCAAGTTTGTACGAAGAATTATTCGAGGCCGCACGCGAAGATTTTGAACATCTGCTGCGGGCCACCACCATGCGCGTGGCTTCGGGGCTGCTACGCGAAGATGACCCCGCCAGCGCCGAAGAGCTTCTGCGTCGCGCCCACACGATGATGCCGGAAGATGAAGAAGTAATGGAGCTACTGAACAACTCACTGGCGCAACAAGGGAAGCGGACCGAATCGGCCCGCCTGCGATTGCGGGCAATGATGGAGGAGCCGGCATAGCTTCGCTTCTACTCAACACACCGGCCACAGGTCGCGAACTCCATTGTTGGAAACGTCTTGTGTAATCCCTCGCGCTTGCTTCCTGCCTATATTGGGCAACGGATAGCTGGCCGTGTGGTTCTTCTTGGTGCAGCCTATCCACCCATCTTACTAACCATCTAATTGGAGTTTCCGAATGTCCGAAGCGGTGACGCCGCGCAGCCAAGATTATGCGGCATGGTACATCCAGGTGATTCAACGCGCAGAGCTTGTTGATTACGGCCCGGTAAAAGGGACGATGGTCATCAAGCCATACGGCTACGCATTGTGGGAAAATATCCGCGACCAACTGGACCGCAGGTTCAAGGCCACCGGACACCAGAACGCATACTTCCCGATGTTCATCCCCTACTCCTTCATCCAAAAGGAAGCCGAACACGTTGAGGGATTTTCACCCGAGCTTGCGCTGGTGACACACGCCGGCGGGAAGGAGTTGGAGGAGCCATTGGTGGTGCGGCCAACCAGCGAGACGATCATCAACTACATGTTTGAGAAGTGGGTGAAATCCTACCGTGACTTGCCGTTGCTGATTAACCAGTGGGCCAACGTGGTCCGGTGGGAACTTCGCCCGCGCCCATTTTTACGCACCACCGAATTCTTGTGGCAGGAAGGACACACCGCCCACGCCACGCCGGAAGAAGCCGAAGAGGAGACGCTGAAGATGCTGGATGTTTACGTTGATTTTGTGTACAACGAGGCCGCAATCCCGGTAATCCAGGGGCGGAAATCAGATAACGAAAAATTTGCCGGGGCGGCCCGCACCTACACGATTGAAGCGATGATGGGGGATGGCAAAGCATTGCAAGCCGGAACCAGCCACAATCTTGGCCAGAATTTCTCCAAAGCCTTCGGCACCCGATTCCTGACGCAGGATGGGACGCTGGAACACCCCTGGCAGACTTCGTGGGGGGTTAGCACACGCATGGTTGGCGGGGTGATTATGACCCACGGCGACGACAAGGGGCTGGTGCTTCCGCCACGGCTTGCACCGGTGCAAGCAATCATCGTCCCCATCTGGAAAAATGATAGTGAGAAAGCTGCGGTGAAGGAAATGGTGCTGCGGGTGGAGCAGACATTAATCGCCGCCGGAGTTCGTGCAAAAGCGGACCTGAGCGAGCAAGAAACCGCCGGCTGGAAATTCAACGAGTACGAGATGCGGGGCGTTCCGCTGCGGATTGAGATTGGGCCGAAGGATGTAGAAAAAAATGCCGTGGTGTTTGCCCGCCGCGACCGCCCAGGCAAAGAAGGAAAGCAGTTCGGAATCCCAGCCGATGACGTTGGGCGGGTGGCCATTGAGTGGCTGGCCGATATTCAGCAATCGCTGCTGGAACGCGCCATTCAGTTCCGCGATTCCAACATCGTTGATGTGGAAACCCCCGAGCGGTTTGCCGAGGTAATCGCCAACGGCCAGTGGGCGCGCGCATGGTGGGCCGGAACCGGAACCGACGAGCGGAAGCTGAAAGATGAAACCGGCGCAACGCTCCGCTGCTTCCCGCTATCGCAACCGGGCGGAACAGGCCGCTGCTTCCTAACCGGGGCCGAAGCCAGCGAAGTAGCAGTGTTCGCAAAGGCGTACTAACATTTTTTTCTCGCCGAGGATTTCACGCGATGAGCGATCCCACCAACAACCAGCAGAACGCCCAGCATAGATTGATTGATCTACGCCAAGCCGATGCCAACTACAACCCCATTCCACGGTTTGCCGAATGGAAGGTTGAGCCGATAAGCTCGGCACGGTGGGATCGCTACATGGCACGGCTTGAGGGGCTGAGGAATACCTCTGCAGATGCCTTGCAACGTGCCTACCGCTCAATCCGGCGCGCCGCAGCCATTGATACCGGCGCACTGGAAGCATTGTACGAAGTGGATCGTGGGTTCACCTTCACCGTGGCGATGCAAGCAGCCACGTGGGAGGAGCAGCTGAACAAAAAGGGTGCGGAGGCGCGCCGCATGATCGAAACTCAAATTGAGGTCTATGACCAACTTCTTGATTTCGTCACCGGGAAACAGCCGATTGTGCCAGCGTGGATTCGGGAACTTCATGCAGAGTTAACCGCCGCGCAAGAAACCTACCAGGTGCACACAGAAGTTGGTTGGCAAAAGCATCGGCTTGCTGGGGGTGAGTACAAAAGCCTTCCGAACCACGTGCTTACCTCCGACGATACGATCCACTCCTACGCCCCGGTGGATATGGTCCCGACGGAGATGCACCGGCTTTGCCAGGAGTTCACCACGCCAGAATTTTTGGGCGCGCACCCCGCGTTGCAAGCGGCCTACGCCCATTATGCTTTTGTCTGTATTCATCCCTTTGCCGATGGCAACGGGCGTGTGGCACGGGCGTTGGCTTCGGTCTTCACCTACCGTGCGGCGCGGGTTCCGGTGCTGATTCTTTCCGACCATCGCCCAGAATATCTGCACGCCTTGCGCATTGCCGATAGCGGGACCCCGAACCCGTTCGCCGATTTCATACTTCAGCGGACCCTGGACTCGATGCAGTTGGTGCAGGAGAGCCTGAAAGAGATTGAGCAGGAACCGATTGAGCAATCAGCCCAGCAACTCTATTCTCTGTTCCAAACAAAAGGGGGATTTACTCACGCCGAAGTGGATGGCGCAGCATATTCGTTGATGGAGTTGCTTGAACGCGAATTGAACAAAACCGCAGTGGAATTCAATCGCCCCAACCAGATCCAGATTAGAACCGAAGCCCAACGGAGTAATGACTATCAACCATCCAACGAACTTCTTCGGCTACCAGTGACCAACAGGGGGCGGCAGCTATTGATTCATGCCAGCACGTTCGCGCCGGCAACAGCCAGCATCACCTACACCATGTTCGTTGAAGTGCCCAAAGATTGCGACACGGAGGACGACATCATTGTCCGCGACGAGGAACATCAGATCATCTTTGAAGCACGGATGGCAGAGCTTGTGCCGCACGCATCGGTGGTTGTGCAACTACGTGCGGGAATGACAGCGCGCCGAGTTATCACCCGATTGCTCACCGAGTTACGCCAGCACGCAGAACAGAAGTTGAGAACAACCGGATATTGAGAGGCTACCGCTGGCATTGTTCGTGGAGGTCGCTGTGGCGCAGATCATCATTCGGCTCATCTCAAGTTATACTCCAAACAGAGTGGTTTGCGAAAAACTCAATCACTGTCATTCCCGCGAAAGCGGGAATCCATAGCACACATAGCTGAGTAGAGTTTCGCAAACCAATTTGCGCCGAGTATAGTGTGCAAAGTAAGGAACTGGTAGGTGAGAGATCGGTAGCTTCGATGTTCGGTGGCTCCGCTCATACTTCGACGTGGCTCAGCATGAGCGGGGACGATATTCGGCAACTCGGATCATACTTTGCACACAGATGGGCCAAATATCCAATCTTCCCAGAGAGGCAAAACAGCCCTTGCAACTTCACCTCACTTTCCCCGAATTTGCCCCCCCTTCCTGATGACACATCAACAACCAACCCGCCGCCGCTCGCTGTTGGGCCGCCCGAAAGATCGGCCCGGCGATGTTCCGCTCTGGAAACTGCTTCTGCTGATTCCCAGCGGCTTCATGGCCTTTTTTTTGCTGATGAATCTGGTGAACGGCGGGGCGATTCCCGAGCTGGCCATTGTGCGGAAGGTGGCGGTGATTGTCATCATCTTCTCCATCCCGATCACCACGATTGCGCACCTTGCCACGCTGTACATGGCACGGTTCCGGGCCACGATTTCCGCAGGGGTTCGGCTGTTTTTAATCCCGCTGCTTTGGTTGGCAAGCGGGCTTCTGGGGTCCGGAATTGGAATTGGGCTGGCATTGCTGATTCAGCAGTTTGGGTATGTGGTGCTGGATCCGTTAGCCCGGGGATTTTCGGCAGAGGCGGCGGTTCCACTCTTCATGGGGAACAGCGTTGTGGCGGTTGCAATCGGGCTGGTGATTGCCTTTGTCCGCTCGGCAAAACAGGAAGGCTTGGAAGATCAAGAGGAGCTTCTCACCAGCGAGTTCCAGGCGGCCCGAAGTGTGCAACTCAGTCTGCTTCCCGACGACGACGCACGCATTTTTGGATTCGACATCGGCGCAACAATGGTTCCGGCAGTCGAGATCGGCGGCGATTATTATGACTTCCTTTCGTTCGCCAACGGAAGCAAAGGGGTTATTGTGGCCGATGCCGCCGGCAAGGGAATCCCCGCAGCGTTGGTGATGGCAAAATTCCAGGGGATGACCCAGGCTCTCTCCATCCATGTCAGCAATCCTGCCGATTTGTTCGTTGGGTTGAACGACACGCTTCGGGTGCGATTGCACCGCCGCAATTTCATCACCGCCGCGCTGCTGAACATTGATTTCGACGACAACTGCACATTCTTCCGCGCCGGGCATAATCCGTTGTTGCTGTTTCGCAGTTCCACCAACACGGTGCAGGAACTTCGTCCCGCAGGCATGGCCTTGGGGCTGGCGCATGGCGCGGCGTTGGGAAGCTCGCTGCAACCGGTGCTGTTCACCATGAACCCGGGCGATGTTGCCCTGATAACCTCCGACGGATTTACCGAAGCCGAGAACGCCAACGGCGAACAATTTGGCGACCAACGGCTGCGCGGCGCGTTGCTGCAAGCAAGCCAAACGCTGGCCAGCGCGGCCAACATCCGCGGCCAGTTGCTGACCGATCTGAGCGACTTCGTTTCCGGTGCCGAACAGCACGACGACATCACGCTTGTGGTGATTCGGAAAAGTGAGTAAGTGCTGGACAACCACTAAAGCAGATCACGATAGCTGAAACGTGATCGAGACCATCGTCTCCTCCGTCCCCCCCAGCGAAGCGTATAAATGGCGCGCAGGAGTGTTCTCCTCTTCAGTCCCAAGCCATGCCTGGCGGCATCCCAACGCCACACCAAGCGCAAACAGTGCTTTCATCAGTTGCGTTGCAATCCCTTGCCGTTGATACTCAGGCGCAACGCCAACCTCATTGATCCATAGCTCAGGCGGTTTATCGGGGTGGATGTAATGGACGGCGGTGGCGATCCCAACAACCACACCATCCACCATTGCCACAGCGATGTGGTGGCGCGGGTCAGCCAAAAATTCCTGCGCAAATTTGGGGCGGACTTCGTTATCAAAAACCTCGTCGGCAACGCTGTCTAATATCGCCGCGTCCGTTGCAGTTAAGGTGCGGATGGTGGTGGATTGCTTCATCATTGGTGCGTTATCCCGTTTCTGTTCAGTGAGTTTTGTTCGATGGATTTTCTGCCACGCCTGCAAACATCCTGTTCCCCTTCCTTTCCCTAACTTCGCCTCCCTTTCAACACTTAACCAAGCTACTCCCATGAAGCTCACGTTCTACTCACTGCTGCTGCTGATGTTGGCGGCTGGCGCGCTGCCGCTGCGTTCGCAAGAAATGGCAGGGCCAACATACGACTTGGAGGAGTACGAAGGGGGGCAAAAAGCTGCACGGGAATATCAGGAGCGATTGCACCAGGCGGGGATGAACGGGGCAACAATCCATGCCGCTTGGCAAACCACACGCGCACGGTTGGAGCCGAAACATGGCGCAACCCTTGCGGCTTCACCGGGGTGGGAGTTCATCGGCCCGCGCAACCAAGCTGGCCGGATGAAAGGGCTGGCGGTTGCCCGCAAGGATACAGCCCTGTGGTACAGCGCGGCCGATGGCGGCGGCGTGTGGCGTTCCAGCAACTCGGGGCGGTCGTGGGTTCCGCTTACCGACACCCTTCCGTCGCTTCGGATGTCCACGCTGGCAATGTCGCCACATGATGACAACCTTCTGCTTGCCGCAACGCACGAAGGGATGATCTACCGCACCAGCAATGCCGGCGCAAGCTGGAGCATCATCACCATCCCCGATATTGGCTTTGTCTATGATCTCACGTTTGATCCCATCACCCCAACCACCGTCTGGCTTGCCGCCGATGGTGGGGTGGCCAACATCCGATGCAGGGGAAACGTGGGTGGCGGTGCGCAAAGGTGGCCGCGCAACCAGCCTTAGCATTGACCAAGCAAACCCCAAGAACATCCTGTACGGCCACAACGACTTTGGGGGGAAAGGAAGCATCTACCGCACTGCCGATGGTGGCGAAACATGGCAGCTTGTGCTGGAGCGTTCGGTTGGATATTGGGAGCGGGTGAATGTGCGGATTGCTCCATCGGACCCGACGGTTGCCTACTGCTGCACCAACGGCGGGAAAGGGACGTTCTACAAATCGCTGGATGCCGGGGCCACCTGGGACACGCTTGCCGCGCAGCCCTACCGCGACAGCTACCACCGTGGCTACGACGTGTTCGAGATTTCCCCGATAAGCCCCGATATTCTGATTGCCGGTGGAACCTCACTGTACCGCACCATTAATGGCGGGCTAACCTGGCAAGGGGGCGACACCGTCAACGATGATCTTCACGTGGATCAGCACGCCTTTCTGTTCCCGCCACACCTTGAAGGGACCTTCATTGCCGGGAACGATGGGGGCATCTACCGAACCTCCGAATACAGCGATAACCGCATCCGCTGGACGATGCTGGATAACGATTTGGTGACGCTACAGATCTACAACTGCGCAATCCACCCCGACCGAACCGACACGGTGATTGTTGGCTGCCAGGACAACGGCTACGATAAATTCAGCGGCAACGAGTACAAGTGGAAAGTTGTTGGGGGCGATGGATTCTGCACAATCTACGACTACCAGAACCCAGGCTATTTCTACCACGAATACACCTACCACAACCTGCACCGCGCCGACGATGGATTCAACTGGTGGTCCGCAAAAAAAATGAACGGGCTGCCAACCGACTCCAGCAACAATGGCTTCTACACCGGCTTCACCGACCCCGACCGCTCCGACTGGTATGGCCAAGCAATCGCCATCTCCCCGAACAACCCCAAAACACTCTACATCGGCTCGAACAAACTGTACCGCACCGACGACCGTGCCGAGAATTGGCGCGCGGTGGCAAGCCGCGAGTTTGCCGCCAACCAGTACGATGTCATCACCACGATTGCGGTGACGAAGGAGAGCCAGCCGAGGGTCTATCTGGGAACAGGTGCGGGAAAAGTATTCCGGGTGATCGAGGGGAAGGATAGCGCGGTTTCTTCCGACATCACCCCGTCGTTTGGGGCAATCGGGCGGATACGTGGGATCGTGGCGTTGCCGGAAAACCCAGCAACTATCTGGGTTGGCGGCGATGGAGGTTGGCAAAACAAAGGGGTGATGGTCAGCACCAACAGCGGCGCAACGTGGGCGGTTCGTTCGGAAGGGCTGCCACGGGGCGGGGTAAACCGCCTGCTGGCCGACCCCGATAGCGCGGGGACACTCTACGCGGGAACCTCCTTCGGCCTGTTTTTCACCCGCGATAACGGCCTGCACTGGTACGCCATGCCCGGCTTCCCAACTGTGGAAGTCTGGGATTTTTCGTTCGACCAAACAACACGCACTCTGCTTGTTGGAACTTACGGCCGCGGCGCAATTCGCGCCCAGGGATTTATTCCGCCGCCGCCACCGCCGTTGCCATCGGGAGTTACCGATTTGACCGAATCTGCCAGCCAACTTAGCGTGCTCACCTCCTCCACCGGCCAGCCCACAATTCGGGTCCGGCTTGAGAAAGAATGTGAGGTTGATCTGGGATTATTCAACATTGTGGGCCAGCGCGTTGCCACGCTTCATTCAGGGGAATTGGGGATGGGGACGCATGAGTTTGGGATAGCCGACCAGCCGCCGGGAAATTATGTGCTGCTGCTGCGTGCTGGCGGAAGAGTGCATCCCGAAAAAATCATCCTGAAATAAGCGGGGGTAATTGAGAATGGAGACCAGTTGTCCCCTTCGCACGCTCACTTGAGATGAACCCAAAAACAACCAACATCAACTATGCCAACTCAATCAACCATCATGCCGATTGGCACTTTCGCTCCTGATTTTACGCTTCCCGATACCGTTTCGGGGAAAGAGATTTCGCTGCGGTCGGGATCGCCGGCGGCGGTGGCCACGGTGGTGATGTTCCTTTGCAATCACTGCCCGTACGTCATCCACATCCAGCACCCGCTTGCCGCGCTTGCGGCGGAGTATATCGGGCGCGGGGTGGCGTTTTTTGGGATCAACTCCAACGATGCCCAGCAGTACCCCGACGACTCACCCGAAAAAATGAAGCAGGTTGCTGCCGAAATCGGCTACCCCTTCCCCTACCTGTTCGACGAAACCCAGGAAATTGCACGCGCCTATCAAGCCGCCTGCACCCCCGAGTTTTTTGTGTTCGATGCCAACCTAACGCTGGCCTACCACGGCCAAATGGATGACTCCCGCCCACGCACCACCATCCCCGTCACCGGCCAAGATTTGCGGAACGCGCTGGAGGCAGTGATCGCAAGCCGCCCAGTTCCGGGGCTTCAGAAACCAGGGATTGGCTGCGGGATAAAGTGGAAACGGGGGTGAGTAGAGGTCTGCTCCGCAGGCCTCTCCCAACTCTCCCTTTTCCCCCAATTTTTTTTGGGGGACGCGAAGCTCGCCAGAGCGAAGCAGGGGGGCGCAAGGCTGTGATATTCGGTGGCTCCGCTCATACTTCGACGGGGCTTCAGCATGAGCGGGGACGGCATTCGCAGGAAACTCCAAGATTCGACATTCGACATTCGACATTCGACATTTCTCTCACCTCCTAATCACCATCCGCTTTGTTTCTTGGTACTGGCCTGCGGTTAGGGTGTAGAAGTAGGTTCCGTCGGGAAGATCGGAGAGATTGAGCAGAAGGCTGTAGCTGCCGCCGGGGAGTTCTTCGTCCAACGGGCGCAGCAGTTGGCGGCCGTTGGCATCGAACACGCTGACTGTACTGCGGGCATCCTCAAGCTGCTGAAAGTTGATCGTCACCGACCCGTTGGCGGGGTTCGGTATCGGCTCCTGCAACGCGTTCTGATGTTTGCCAAGCCCAATGCTGGTCAGCACGCAACGGCTCCCGATCTGGATCAGCGCTGAATCGGCACAGGCCGTTGGAAGCAAAAAAGTGGCGTTGCTCACCGCCGAATCCAACTTCACCACTGCATCGCCATTGCCGCCGGTTAGTGCTAAAAATCGGAGGCGCGCAACCTGAGTAGTGATTGAACTCACCCCTTGCAGCCGCAGCGTCAGGCGGCCATTTCCATCGGGGATCGCTTGCAGGGTTGCGGGTGAAATTTCCAGAAACTGAAGCATTGCCACGGGGTAGCGCACCTGCCACGCAAGGTCAGTCGGGAAAGGGAACTGCACGGCTTGCGTGGCCTGAACCACCACTTCGATAGTATCCCCCGCAATCGCCCGCGTGCGGCCCGAAATGCAGAACTGCACCTCCTCCCCCGATTCCACCCCAACCCCGGCCAAGCCCACCGGAACGGAGTCGCGGCAGGGATTGCTGAACATTGCCAATGGAGTAATCTGGTAGCTTCCCGGCGCGGTGGGGGTAAACTCCAACTCAATCGCCACCGAATCCCCGGGCTGCAACAATCGCGGCAGCGACGGCTGGGACGAGATCACCCGAAACGCAGCTGGCAAATCCCCCAACGAATCAAGTTGCAGCGGAAGCTGAGTAGTGTTGGTAAGGGCCAGCGTGGCGCGCCCGGTTGTGCGAACCGGAACCACGCCAAAATCCCCACCCGACGCAGCAAGCGTTGGCGCGACCACCCGCGCCGCCACATCCAGCAGAAGCGTGTCGTTGCAGGGCTGCAGCACCACAGCAAATTGCGCGGCAGCATCGCCAACGGCGGTGGGGGTGAACCGAATCGGCAGCGTGATGGAGTCGCCGGAAGCAACCGTCGCGCCGATGCTTGCCGGGTCCGCCGCAAACGCAGCATCGCCAGAAACCCGAACGATTGAAGCAACCCGTGCCGGCGTTGGGCTGTTGCCCCGGTTCCGCACGATTGCGGGGAGCGTAAAGGTTCCGGGGATTGCGCAACGGAGCATCGGCGGAAGCGCGACACTGCTTTGCGCGAACGACAAAATGAACCCCGTTTTTACGCCGCGTACCTCCACCTCAATCGGCGTGCTGCATCCCTCCACAACGTAGCGGATGCTATCCACGTTCAGCCCAGCTTTCTGCGGCGTAAACCGGAGTGTGATTTGCCGCGCTCCCCCCGCCGGAATATCGAACGGAAGCGCGGGACGAAGATGCGCCAGCCCCTGCGTTGCCGCCAGCGAATCCACCCGCACCACCCCGACGGAATTGTTGGCCAGAGTGATCGTGGTATCAATGAACGACGTGCATTGCAGCAGCGACCCCATATCCACGTGAGTTGGGGCTGCGGTCAGCTGCAGATCCACACGCTGGGCAAGCACCACCAACCGAAGCGTATCGGTGCAGCCATCGGCATCGAACGGGATCGCAAGGCGCAGAGTATCCCCCCCGGAAGCCACCGAACGGTAGCGGATCAGCAACGGAAGATTCCCCCCCTGCGGAACCGGAACCGGGAAATTTGCCGGATCAACCAAGCTGAATTGCGGGTTGCTCAGCGCAGGATTTGCCGCAACTAACTCCCCCAACGCAAGGCTTTGCAGGATCAGCGTGGTGTCGCGCAGAACCGTGTCGCCGATGCAGGCAGCAAACGTTGGGATCCGAACGGTATCGGCCACGGGGCGCAACCCGCCACGCCCAAGCCGTTTGCCCCGAAGCTCGGTCGTTGCCGAAACGCTGCAAGGGCCGCCAATCAGTTGCAGTATCTCCGTTGCGTCGTTGGTTTCCGGGCGCGGGCGGAAGCGGATGCGAAGGGTGAAACTTCCCCCCGGAGCAATCACAAACGGCGGCGGGTTCAATATCTGGAACTGGGCCAGCACCGATGCCGAAGTAATGGTAATCGGCGCGGTTCCATCGTTGAACAGCGTGATGGTAGTATCGGACTGGCTTCCGCAAAAACTGATCGTTGGGAAGGGAAGCACCGCCGGAAGCGGGCGCAACTGGACAGTATCGGCAACCCCCTCAATCGGAATCCGCAGCGCGTCGCCACACTCGGCCAGCCGGATCACCACCGTGTCGCGGAACAGCCCGGTGGCGGTGGGATTGAACCGAACCCGCAAGACCGGAAGCAACTGCTCCAGCTCCTTCAATGGCTTCGGGAACGTTGGTTTGTTCAGCAGTGTGAAATGGGTTCCGGCAACAAGGTCAATCGCGGTGATTCGCACGCCGCCGCTGCCGCTGTTGGCAATGGTGAGCGCAGTATCAATCCCGCCAGCACGGCAGGGGAGGACCGTGCGGAACGAAATCGCCGCCGGAAGTGCGGTTGCCCCCGGTGCCGAGCGAACAGCGGTGAACGGAATCCGCAGCGGATTCCCCTGCACCGAGTCGTTGGTGAACACCAGCAAGGTGTCGTTAAACGTGTTCTTCTGCGAGGCCGATTGAAACTGCACGATATACCGAAGTGAGTCCTTCGGCCTGATGGTATCCGGCGGGTTGCGCACCACCCCCGAGGGCGGGAAATTTCCGATCCGCACCACCGAGAATGTTGGATTCGGCTCGCTGCTGATTTTGAAAATGTTCCGGTCAATCACCAAGTCAGATTCCCCGGTGTTGAAGATGTGGAACGTATCCAGCCGAACCGTTTCGCAGCGGAGCGTATCCAGCAAGCGGGGAAACGGCGCAATGGCTTGCGGGCGGCGCTGGAACCCGTAGCGAAGCAGGAACGCATCGGTTGCCGGGCTTGTGCCATCGTTCAGCGTCTGGTCCAACGCAAAGCGGGTGACGGGGAAGTTTGCCGATTGCGTGGTTCCGCAAATCAGCAAATCGCCGTAGCGGTTCAGGTGGCTAACGTGCGCCGGGGAATCATCCCCCGATCCGCCGGCCACAACAGCGTGGCGGATGGTGCTTCCGTCGGGACTCAGCTGGATCATGGCAAGCTCCATCCCCCCACGCGACCGCTGCGTTGGCGCGTCAGCCGAAACAGGGAAAGGGTTTGCCGGAAGGTTATCGGTGGTTCCGGCAAGGAAGACATTCCGCCCGGCGTCCACCTGGATTGTTGCCGGAACGCCCCGGTCGTTGGGGCCGATGTAGCGGCCCCAAGCAATCTGTCCGTTCAGCGTATCCAGCCGCGCCGCGAACCACGCGCCGGAAGGGGTTGAAATTGTTGTTGGGAAATCGCCGGAAACCGTCACCCCGGCGATGTAGGGGGTGAGTAAGCTGTCAAGGGCAATCGCCGTTGCGTGGTCTTGCGCGCTTCCGCCAATAAAGGTCCCGTACAGCAGTTTGGTTCCGGTGAAATCAATCCGTACCAGGAACGCATCATGCCCCCCGGCCAACGTCTGCGCAACGGCGTTCGGCGACGTTGGGAAATCGCCCGATGAGGTCCAGCCCGTCACCCACGCGGCTCCGCCAGGCTCGGCCACAATTCCGGCGGCGCGCTCGTTTCCGCTTCCCCCCACGTAACTGCTGTACATCAGCGATGAACCGTTCGCGTTCATCTTCCCCACAACCACATCTTCCCCCCCCTGCTGGGTGGTGGCAAGGCTGCCAAACGTCACGGGGAAATCGTTGGAAGAAGTCCAGCCAGCAAAATGGATATTGCCAGCCGCATCCAGCCGGATATCCTCGATTCGCTCCTGCTGCTTCCCCCCAATGTAGGTGGCAAAATTGAGTACGTTGCCGCGCGGGGAAAGGGAGAGGATGAAGCCATCGGAGCCGCCGCCGCGCACGGTTTGCAGCGCGCCTGGGGTGGCGAAATTATCCGAGGTGGTAACGCCCGCCACCACAGCATCGCCGCGGCGTGTTAGCCGAATGGTGGTTGGCTCGTCGTCGCCCCGGCCACCGATGTAGGTTCCGTAGATCAGCGTGCTTCCGGTGGGGTCCAACTTTGCAAGAAAAATGTCCTGGGCCAGCGTCACCGGGTCGCTGATTGTTCGGCGGATTGCCCCGGCAGTGGTGGGGAAATCTTGCGACCGCGTGACCCCGGCCACCACGATATTCCCGAACGTATCCACGGCAACGCCCCGCCCTTGCTCGGCCCCCGCGCCCCCAATGTAGCTGCTGAATTTCACCGAGGGATCAATGACAAGCTCCAGCCTGCGATCATACTCACCAAACTGAAACCCAATCATCCCCTTTTCCAGAATGAACCGTGCGGGGACGTAGCGGCGCGCACCGCTGGGAAGCAGCTGCCAGCAGATGGGCGGGGCTTCGCGCAGTTGGCCAACGGAGGTTTCCACCACCAGCGCGCCATCGTTGGCAATGCGGAGCGATTCGGCACCTTCGTACTGGTAGCGGAGTTTGTCTGGCCGCGCTCCGGGGGCGGCAATCAGGTCATATTTCAGTTCACCTTCTTGGGCCTGGTAGAACCGCCCGGTGATTCCAGGAGCAATGGCGGAGTAGTGAATTTCGGCGAAGGCGGGAATGGCGGTGAGTGGCGTTGTTTCGGTGAAAAAATTCCAGCTGCCGGGGAGTTTCTTTTTGCCGGAAGCAACGCTGGCCCCGCCCAGAAATCGCTGGCGAAGGATGTGGCGGTCGCCCCGCTGGTTCGCCAAATCATACACCACTTCGCGGTCGGCAAACCAGACCCGTTGCCCCGGGCGATCCAGCAAAAACCGCACGGCATGATCCCACTGCCCACGGTTGGAAATGAACGGCATGGAAATCGCATTTCCCGTTTGGACGATGCGCACTTCATCACCCCCTGCTGGCACTTCTTGGGCCGGGGAACCATACGCCAGCACGCACAGAAGCAGCAGCCTCCAGGCAAGGAAAGAGCGAAGATGGTTCGGAAGGGTCATGAGTCGCTTTTGCTGGTTGGGGTTCGGATTTCAATCATCACGGTGCGGCAGTGGGAGCGGCCTTCGGGGGTGTTGTAGGGGAATCGTTCCCGCTCGCCACAGGCCGATTCATCCACCACCACACTCACCGTTTTTGGGGCAAGCGAGCGAAAAATTTTGGCGACCTCGTTGGCCCGCTGGATTGCAAGCTGGCGGTTGTGATTGTCGTCGCCAAGCGAGTCGGTGTAGCCAACCAACCGGACGATTGCCCCGGATTGTGTTTGGGCGATAATCGCCTTCAGCAAGGCCATGTCGCTTCGGCTGATGGTTGGGCTGTCGAAGTTGAACAGAAGGAGTGAGTAGTTTTCAATGGCCGTGTCGTTCTGCGGCGTGTCACGCAGGGGGGTGTAGGCCACATCAATCTGGCGCAACGGGGTTGCGGCGTTGGCTCCGGTGCTGTCGGTAACACGAAGCGCGTACTGAAGTTGCATCGGCAACGAGGGGAGTTCGCCACGGTCGTTGCGCCATTCCCAAACGATAGAGTCGGGCAGTTGCTGTTGGCCGCCAGCAAAGGATTTCCAGCGGCTTGATTGCTCCAGCACGTCAAGGCTCCACTGGGCCAATCCCCCTTCGGCCACCACGCTTGGGTAGAAGGTGATGGAGGGCGGCGTAGCAATCCGCTGGATATGCCGGCGGATTACCGGGCCGATGATATTCAGGTCGCTGCTGGTGATCTCCACACGGGCGTTTTCTTCGGCCCCTTCCGGCATTGCTTCGCTTGCGGGGCTGGCCGGCATTCCCCCGCCAACAACCCGAATCCGCCGCGATGGAACCCGCCAGACTTCCACCAGATATTGCTTCACACTTTCGGCACGTTGCCGGGCAAGCCGTGGCTCGGTTTCCCCGCCGTTGCGGTGGCCGGTGATTGTTAGGATTGCATCGGGGGTGCGGCGCATCCTCATGCCGATGATGTTCAGCAGATGGTAGTACACATCCAGCGCCGAACCGATCAACTGCGCGTTCCCAAAACCTTCCACCGCCTGCGGCTCCAACTGGCGGTAGCGTTCGGGAATCAGGTTGCTCCCTTCCGCAAAAAAAATCTGGTTCAGCAGCGGCAATGTTTCGATGGAGTCTTGCTCCTCGATGCTGACCCGAACAGTATCTGGGTTGGTCCGGATTGCTGCGGCCAAGGCTGGCAGCGGCGGCGGTGGAGGTGGCGGCGGCGGAACCCGAAGTGTGTCCGGTGGCGGCGGCGGTGGCAATTCGGCAGGGAACCCAAAACGGAGCGCGCCCCCCGCAACCAGTTGAAGGCTGCGCCAATCGTTGCCCCCCACCAGTGAGGTGAGTGAGTAGCTGACGGAGAGCTCCGGCTCCAGCCATGAACGCTCACCAATCGGAAACCCGTATCCAACCCCACCCGACAATCGTGCGGTGAACGCCGATGCCGCAAATATCCCCCCCTGCTGAATTTGCTGCTGGCGACGCCCGGCAAGCAGCAAGTTTGACGGGGAAACGGCGCGCTGGCTGTAGCGGTATTCTTGGTTGATTGCGGTTTGCAATCCCAGCCCGGCGCGGCCACGCAAGCGGCCAGCAATGGGGGCAACAACGGAAAGGTCCATCACTCCATCCAGGCGGGTGGCATCCAGGATATTATCAATGATTGCGCGGGTCAGTTGGCCATCGGCAGCGCGGATGGGGCCGGCATCGAAGGTGTGGGTGAAGGTCCCGGAAAATGGGGCAACCCCGATCCGCAACTGAAGCAGTGGCGACCAGACCGCAGGCTGGAACTCTATCAATCCGCCGCCAGCAATCGCCGCGCCGCTTCCGCTGCTGAACCGGGCGCAGTCGGCGTAATCGGGAATCGCCAGCTGACCGCTGTGCCATGCTGACCCAATAGCACCAAACAGCCCGAACGACTGAAAGAATCTATCGGAAAGATTTGGCATTGCTTGCGGCACGCCCCCCCCTTGCGCCACTGCCTGCGATTGCAGCGTGGCAAGCAGCGCGGCAACGGCAAACAAGCGGTATCGGAGGCAAGGCTTCACTGGATGAAGTTGTTTTTTTTGAGTGTGTTGTTGATTCAGTTTGCTCTGCTGCCAGCCCCTTATCCCCCACCCTCTCCCATGCTGATCTCACTGCTGGTTCCGCTCCATCCGTCGGCTGGATAAGGGGGCCGAAGCCGGGGAAGGCAATAGGATCACCGATTCCCGACCACCGAATTCACCCTCCCCCTTTCTTCCCTTTCCCCCAGAATTGGGGGGACGCGAAGCTCGCCAGAGCGGAGCAGGTGGGCGCGAGCAGAGGGGGAATCCAAAGGCAGATGCAGCACACATCAGCAGTATGGATACCCGCTTTCGCGGGTATGACAGTGATTGATTTTTTTCACAATCTCCCTCCTCTCTTCCCCACCCCCTTCCTCCAACCAAAGCGCGAAACCCGCCAAAGCTGATTCATTTCCCCACCGGCATTGGGGTGAGTTGAATGGGGGCGGAAATTCCGCTTCCGGCCTCACCTCTTCCGGCCCCACCTCCATTTTTTACGGAAGCAACCCACTGCTGCATTCGGGTTTCCAGAATATCCAGCGGAAGCGCGCCGGCCCCCAGCAGGTAATCGTGAAAAGCGCGGATGTCGAACTGCGGGCCAAGCTGGCGCTGGGCGTTTGCGCGTAGCTCGGCAATTTTCAACTGGCCAACTTTGTAGGCCAACGCCTGCCCCGGCCAGACGATGTAGCGATCCACCTCGACGGTGATGTCATGCTCGGATTTCCCGCTGTTTTCCATAAAATAGGCGATTGCTTGATCGCGGCTCCAGTCCATCGAATGGATGCCGGTATCCACCACTAACCGGATTGCCCGCCACATCTCGTACATCAACTGCCCAAACCGTGAGTAGGGGTCCTGGTAGAAACCCATTTCGTAGCCCAGGCTTTCGGCGTACAGGCCCCACCCTTCCACGTAGGCGGTGTACATCCCTTCGCGGCGGAACTCCGGCAAGCCCTCCAATTCCTGGGCAATCGCAATCTGCAAGTGGTGGCCGGGGACAGCTTCGTGCAGCGTCAGTGCCTCCATTTCCCACTTGGGCCGGGCCGCAAGGTTGTAGGTGTTGGCGTAGAAATAGCCGGGGCGTGCGGCCTTCAACGAGCCGGGATAGTAGTAGGCTGTGGTCTGCGATTTTGCGGCGTAGGACGGAACAGCAATCACCCCATACGGCAACCGAGGAAGCCGCCCGAACATGCGGATCAACTCAGGATCGGCACGCTTGGCAATGTTGCGGTAGCCTTGCAGCAGGGCAACGGAATCGGCGAAAAAAAATCGTGGGTCGCTTCGCAAAAAGCGCACAAATTCTTGGAACCCACCGGTGAACTTCACCTCCCGTATCAGCGCCTCCATCTCCCCACGGATTCGCTTCACCTCACTCAATCCAAGCTCGTGAATTTGCTGCGGGGTCATGGTGGTGGTGGTTTCCTGGCGCACACGATCGGTGTACCACGCAGCCCCGTTCGGCAGGCTGCTTGCGCCGATTTTGATTCGGGCATTGGGGATATACTTGTCCACTAAAAAGTCGTGCAGCCTGCGGAATGCTGGGACTACATCATCTTCGTAGATCGTTGCCGCACGCTTCCGGAAGGTTGCTGCTTGGTCGGCGGGGATAGTTGGGGGCAGCGTTGCAAAGGCTTCCAGCAACGGGCTTTGCCAGGGGTTGTCGGGGATCACATTGCTGACCTGTTCGGGGATGTCGCGCAGGGTGATTTTTGGTGGAGTGATCCCTTTGTCCAGCCCTTTTTTCATCAACTCCATCGCTTGGTCAATCGCTACCGGAAGAGCTTTCAGTCGGGCAAGGATCGCTTCCACTTGGTACGGCTGGCCGGTGGGCATATCGGATAGCATCTGCGGTGCTTCCTGGTGGATACCGCTCAGCTGGGTGATCGGCATCAGTTCGCCGGGGAAAGCATTCCCCTGCTGCTCGCTCAGCAAATTGAAGCGGAAGAGGTCGTAGCTGAGTTGATCTTGCGGGTTCAGGGCGTTGCGGTTGATTGCTTCCAACGCCCGCAACGGAAGCTCGACTTCCCGTTTTCGCTGCTCGATTGCGCCGATGGAGTTATCGGTCCAGCGGTCATCCATTCCCGGGAAGCCGACATCAGTTGCCCATTCTGGGAAGTTGAACATCATCCGGGTCCAGTCGGTTTCGAACAAGCGGTGCAGCCGCGCCGAATCGCTTCCGCCAGCGCGGTTGACATCGGTGTACAGGTCATCGAACTGCTTCCGTTCGGTGCGTGGTTGCCCCAACACCGGTAGCCAAACCGCCAACGCCAGAACAGCAACTGGCAAGGCGATCCGGCAAGCAGAAGCGACAACATGATAGGCAGCAAAAGAGTTCATGGCGTTGTTGTTAAGAGAGAACATGAAGGGTGGCAAAGATACAACCGTTGGAATGCCGAATGCCGAATGCCGAATGTCGAATGCCGAATGAAGAATGAAGAATGCCAAATGAAGAATCCCAACGTGGCTCTTGCAACTGACTACTGACTACTGACCACTGACGACTGCCAACTCTCCCCCGCCGCCTTCATCACCCGATCCAGCAGGCCAGCCGAGATTGCCGAGAAGCTGGTGAGGTGAATGATGATTTCATCAATCGCCTCATCTTCAGCTTGGCGAAGCAGTTGGTAGAATGTTGATTCCAACAACGGCTCCACACGCAGTTCGTTGCTTGAGCGACCAGGGCCGGCGGTAGTAAGGATCAACCGGCGTGTGCCGTCGGCAACAAGCAACGGGACCTGGCCAACCACCAACTGAATCGGGATGTTGGGGGCGTAGTGGCGGTATTTCATCCCGGGGGAGCGGGGCGTTTCGGCATGGGCGGATGACCTCACCACCCGCTCCCCCAGCAACTCGGCAACGGCTTCGGGGGAAACCGCCCCGGCGCGCAGCAGCACCGGAGCATCACCGCTCAGGTCAATCACCGTAGATTCAATTCCCAGACGGCAGGGGCCGCCATCCAGCACCGCTGCAATCCGTCCAGAAAGATCATCCAAAACGTGCTGGGCCGTTGTGGGGCTGGGCCGACCCGAAGTGTTCGCCGACGGAGCCACCAGCGGCCCCGATGCCCGCAGCAACTGGTTGGCCACCGGATGATCGGGCATCCGCACGGCCACCGTTGGCAACCCAGCGCGAACAATAGCGGGGATTTCGGGCCGGGCGGGAAGCACCAGCGTTAGTGGGCCAGGCATGAGTTCATCAATCAACCGTTCGGCGCGGGGCGAAAGGAATGCACAGCGTTCGAACTCCGCCGGTGTGGTCAGATGCACAATCAGTGGATTATCGGAGGGGCGGCCTTTGGCACGGAACACCTGCGCCACGGCATCAGGGTTGAAGGCATCGGCACCCAGGCCATACACCGTTTCGGTTGGGAAGGCAACCACCTGGCCAGCACGAAGCAGCCGCGCAGCTTGGGCGATTGCGGTTGATTCGGCGGCGGCATCAAGCAGAGAGGTTTTCATGTTGGGAAAAAATAGCACCGAAGGCTTGGTTTGTAAGACTTTTTACTTTGCGGCGACCCTTACCAGCCCTATGTTTGTGGCTCATTTCTTTGGAGTACCCCCTTCATCGGAATGTTTCCAACGGCTGATAGAGCAACAACATACATTCAACGAACCTGAAAAGGAGACACCAGCAATGGCACGTCGCTGTGAACTAACTGGCCTGGGGCCAAGCTACGGCAAAAGCATCTCGCACGCGCACAACGTGAGCAACCGCCGTTTTATGCCGAACCTGCAAACCAAGCGGATTTGGCTGGACGATGAGAAAAAATGGATAACGGTGAAAGCCACCGCAAAAGCACTGAAGACCCTTGACAAAAAAGGCTACCGTGCAATGATGGCCGAACTGAAGCAGAAGACTGGGAAGTAATTCCCATCCCGTGTCCGCTGGCAATTTTGGATAACAATTTTGGATAGCAATGCAACGCCCGGTTTTGCGCAAACAAGCGCACAGCCGGGCGTTTTGTTTTGCGGCATCTGTAACTTGCGGGCGTTGGCAAGCGAAGCAGCGGGGACCCCTCAACCTTCCACCGAACTTTTTCACCGGCATCCGGCAGCACCATGATTGATATGGAAGCAATTCTCCACTCGCTACAAGGGCTTCCCCCGATTGGGGTCTATGCCGCGCTTTGGCTTGTCTGCTTCATCGAGAACGTCTTCCCCCCCTCACCCAGCGACCTGCTGATGCTGTTTATCGCCACGCTGATCGGCTTCGGAACCATTGATTTTCTTCCTGCAGTCGCCGTGGCAACCGCCGGAAGCGTGATGGGGTTTATCGCCGCATTCTACTTGGGGCAGACCTATGGCCGCCGGCTGATGGAGTGGGGGAAACTCCCCTTCCTCACCCCCGAGTCGCTGAAAAAAGTGGAGGCGTGGTTTGCCAAATATGGCTACTGGGTGATTATCGCCAACCGATTTCTGGCGGGGACGCGGGCGGTGATTAGCTTCTCTGCCGGGATTGCACGGCTGCAACCGCTGCGAACCACCATCCTTTGCGCCATCTCGGCACTGGCATGGAACGTTGGGGTGATTTGGCTGGGATCATTTCTGGGAAGCAACTGGCAGTATGGTGAGGAAATCCTACGACGCTACGGCATTGTGGTGACGATACTCCTGGCGGCTATCGTCCTGTTTGTGGTGGTGCGGAAAGTGCTGCAAAAGCGGAAGGAGGATAAGCAACCGCCAGATTCAATTTCTTCATAGTCAGTGGTCAGTAGTCAGTGGTCAGTGGTGGGGTTTCGGTTTGGCTTTATTTCACTCTTCCCTTTTCACATTTCACTCTTCGCCGACCAATTCGACGTAGCTCAGCATGAGCGGTGACGCGGTTCGGTAGATTTTGCACACTAACCACAGACAAATCTCAATTTTTTAGATAGAGTTCACCATGCCAACAGAACACAAAGGGCCAGACCGTGAGAATGCCGCGCAGACCCCGGAGCCTACCAACAGCGAAGAGCAACAACATCCAAGCGATGCCGAGTTTGATGCGTTGTTAGCCACAGAAGAGAGTATGGAGTTCTTGAAACTCATGGGGGATGAAGTGCTGAAGGCATATCACCGTGGCGAAACCGAGAAAGGTGGGTTTGGATGATTGGTTCGCTTGCCCCATTACTCCGTGCTTCAGCGCGGAGATTGCGGCCACCGCACTTCCCCTTCTTCCGTTCCTCCCCGGCTTTGGCTCCCTCTCCCACCCCACCAAATATGAGGCAACCAGCAGCAACCTCAGTTTGGGAGAGGGCGGGGGGTGAGGGCAGGCAGCGAAGGCCGCTCGGTTCGGTGGCTCCGCTTCATATTTCGACGAGGCTTAGTATGAGCGGAGGGTGGGGTTCTCGGTGGACGCAGGGGGATTTCTCCGGAACTCCATACTCTTCTATTTGGCATTCGACATTTGGCATTCGGCATTCCGGTGGCTTCTCAAATATCCTGCACAATCCCCACCATCAGCGATTGCCGAATCTGCGTTCGTAGCGATTGCTTTACGTCATGCACCACCGTGAAATTCCACGTGATCCCCAACGACTTCCACACGTTCATCCGTAGCTCGTTCTCCGAACGCACCGTCCACACCCCCAACTGGTCGAATGTCCCCAGCATCCCGAACCGCCCCGTGTAGCTGATCGAAGAATCCAGCTGTGCGTTCATCTCGTTCACCCACTCCACTCCCGATTGCGCCCGGTACGCCTCCACGTCCGGCGTTCGCGCGTCGTTGGTTTGTTGGGTGTGGTGGCGGGCGCGGATCTGTTGCAGCGTCAAACCCAATCGGGTGCTCCATCCGGCAGTGTGGTCTCCAAGAAAGTAGGTGCAGCCAAGCGCTTGTTGGGAAGTCACTGGGTCCCAGAGTTTAGCGGTGCGGGTGCGCAGCGGCCCGGCAACGGCAAAGGATTCTGTGATGGGTGTGCGGGCGTTGGCACTGAAGTAGGGATCAACCCGCCAGCCGAGAGGGAGGGTCAGCACTCCTTCGGCAAAGGCTTCGTTCTCACTCAGGCGGAAAGCATTTTGTGGGATGGAGTCATCGCGGTAGCTGCCACCGAGGGCCATGGTGAGGTTGCCGCGAAGTTGAAACGGCTGAACAACCCACTGGTAATTGCTTCGGGTTGCAAACCGCGCCGATAGCAGAAGCTCATCCCCCTGTGCGGTGTTCCAGGAAGCGGATTGGACGATTGAGCAGTTGAGGTTTGTGGTTGATGGAACGATTGCGGTCGGTACAATAATCGGTGCAGCTACAGGCGGAGATTGCGCCCGTAGCAATCCTCCACACAGCAGCCACAATACTCCACACCGTGCAGTTACGGCAATAATATGCCAGCAAATTGAGAGCATTCGTATGGTGTTCAACGGATTCATTATCAGCAATACCAATACTGGCTCGTACTCTCTTTCTCATCTATGCTGGCCACTATTTCACCACTACCAACCTCCCAACACTCTGAGTGTTATCACTGCTGACGACGACCTCGTACACCCCCGCAGCAACATCCGCTACGTTCAACTCCAGTGTTTGATATTCTCCTGACCATCCCACATTCTCAATCGGGATTGTTTGTATCATTCGGCCAAGAATATCACGAAGAATAATGCTTCGAATAACAGTGCTTCCCGGCACTTCCACCCGTCGCCGATCGTTTGTGGAAATGGTTGGCACTACTCGCACATCCGCATTATTCCCCCCATTGTGTTCACCTTCGTTTGGAACTGACGTTACTGGCGTAGCGAACTCGCCACGAACCAGTACACCATGTCCATACACTATCATTGTTCGAGCACTTGGCGTTAATACTCCACCCCGAAACACCACACTGCTATCGCTTGCTTGTGGTGGCCATACATATTCTCGTTCCCATGTCTTTCCAGCGTTTGTCGTCTTCATCAACAACGCATTGCTCCCGAAAATGTAGCCTACCGAATCACTGAAGAATTGAATCCTGGTAACTGCCCCATCCACATTTATGGAATCCCAATGATCTCCACCATCTAAAGTAGAATAAACTCTTCCCATCTTTGGAGCATACCCGCTTCCATCTCCTAAACCATAGCTTATCCAACATTTATTTTCATTTTGACAGGCAATACTTGTGAGCCAAAATGAAAAATTTTTATTAAATACCTCCTTTTTCATTTGCCATGATCGACCGCCATCTATTGTTCGATATAATCGTGAAGCAAATACAGTGTCAACATCATGTATTTCTCTATGTAAGGATAAAAGTCCTATCCAACCTTGCATATCATCTAAAAAATGAAAACTAGTAATCAGAGTTTGCTCCGCTGGAGACTGGATACTATTTACCCAACTTCTACCTCCATCAGTCGTTGTGAAAATAATACTATCAGTAGCTAAAAAACCTCTCTGTGAATTTAAAAATTGCATCCCTGAAGCATAACTGTACTGTAACCCATTAAATGAAGTTTCAACTAAGCTCCACTTACTCCCTTGATCTTCACCACGAAGTAGGAAACCGCTATTATAAATTCCATTCCATGGTAATGCAAGAATAGTACCTATTTTATCCTCTACATATAGCTGCTTTAATCTCCGAGGAACATCAATTGATGACCATGATAGGCCACCATCTGTTGTCCGTAAAACAGATCCAGAACCACTGCCTCCAATAACTACTCCTGTTTTATCATTAAAAAAATATCCATCGGTGTATTGAAGATTATCATCAGGAGGGATATCTAATTGCCATAATTTCAGATACAATAATTCGCGCCATGTCTTTCCATTATCTTTGCTTATTACTATGCAACTATTTTGGCCAACTCCTAACAAATCATTATTCGAATTTTTAGCTATATCGCTAAACCCGTATACGTCTGTTCGTATGCCTGATTTAATCCCTTTCCATGTTTTACCGCCATCCACTGTTAATACTGCAAGCACGCCAAGTGTGTCTGTAAATCGTGGCAATTGCCCCATGGCTATAATCCGTTGTGAATCTATTACTGCTACAGTGTTAGGATAATGATTTAATCCGGCGGTATCGGCTAATCGCCAACTTGCAAACTTATCATTACTAATAAGGACAACTCCTGCGCGCGATGGGCCAACCTGATACCCAACAACAGCACAGGTAGCCCCATTGCAACTCACACCTGTATAGCGGGGCAAAGAATCAACTCCTAATCGCTTCCATGTTTCACCACCATCTGTTGTCCGCAATACATATCCATAATTTTGCTTGCCGCCAACGATAATCCCATGCAGGCTGTCTGAAAATGCAATATCAGCTAATGGTTGCGAAGACTCTTGATAAATCTGTACCACACTCCAAGTATTTCCCCCATCGTTAGTACGAAGTGCGCGCCCGCTATCGGCAAGGATAAATCCTCGCTGAGAAGTTGCAAAGGCAATTCTAGTAAGGATATTCTGTTTTGGTGAGTTTTGTGGTTGCCATCTCTCTCCACCATCTGTCGTTTGCAAAATTGTTCCAGAAATAGATGAGGCAAAACCATGCAACGAGTCAATGAAATACAGTCCAAGCAAGTGATCCGTAGTCCCGCTTTCCATATACCTCCATGTTTCCCCAGCATCAGTAGATTTCATAATCACCCCATGCCATCCTACTGAAATCACTGTAGAGTTCGATAACCATTTTACAGACCTTTGGTGTGTACCAATACGCTGCCAGTGGGACTGTGCTAAAGTTGTTGTCGTTTTAATGATTAGGAATAACAACAGCCAGAAAAATGACGATAGATGCTGAGATTGTGGTTTCATGATATGTTGAGGGAGCAATGATTGATTTGTTGCTGGTTTTAATCTATCTAAATTATCCAGCCTATATTATTTCCACTAACGACACCTCTACCTACTACTTTTTATTGTAATAGGTAGAGGGGATGCCATTATCCTTCTATGAAGATTTAGGGACATACAACAGGTTCAGGAGGTTGTACCCCAGGGCACATTGTTGTACAGCCAGTTTGATACTCACATTGATCTGAGGTTGCTGTCCCTTGATAAAACGGAGTAAGAGTGCCGTCGCACCGGCAGCAAATTTGAAAAAGGTCTGCACATCCTTGGCTAGCACCCGCAGGACAAGGATCCCACTGACCATTTATTTCTGTCCAACATGTTCCCCAACTTACCTGAAACGAAGTAATAATTTCAGGGCAATTTTTGCAGGTTAATCCAATTGGATTTTGGGTAATTAATATTTTCGCGATTTCTCTCATCTTTTGTCCAGTTAAGACACATCCTGAACCTGTCGGTATTGTCACCTGTAAAATATGGTATTGATTTGATGGAAATACAGTAGGCCCAGGGATACAATACTTAACCTGAATTGCAACCCCAGGACAACTGGGTACGGTCATCGTAGTCGTAAAAGGTCCCAAAAATCCTGTCGGACACTGCGCCTGCAATAAGCCTGCCGATAGAAGCATCATTGCCATGATGCCTATACCAACTATGCACAACTTGCATAGCGTCTTACTACACTCCCTGCGCCACATTCCCACTATTGCTACCGTTCTATCTTGTTTCATGATCTTCTCCTTTAAGAGTATGATTTGTTTGTCTTCTATCTCAGCCATACCCACTCATTTCCTACAGTCTATGTGGCCACCTTCTAATGCAGTAGAAATGCACTAACCGATTTTCCACACCGACATAATGAATGCGCAGTTACTGACACCGTGGGTTGCACCACCTCCCAGCACAGGAGAGGTGAAACTGGCGAATATGGTGAGGGTTGTTATACCGTTTGTTGAACAACACACGGCGACTCACCGGCAGAGTTAGTGTACAGTATCAATACGAACCGCAGAGTTCCGGGAAACTGCTCCGTAGCTTCTCTTTTGTTCGGCTCCCTTTTTGTCGTATTGTCCCCACCTTCTTTCCCAATATTTCGGCTATCTCTGCATAGCTATACCCTTCTCCATAATGGAGCCATACTATCGTCTGCTCCTCGCCTGTTAGAACCGGTTTGATGTTCTCCCAGTCCATCTTCGCCTCAATGACCGCTCCCGCTCCCGAGTGTAGCTCCTCATCAAACGCCTCTGTTAGTTGCCCAATTCTCCCCTTGCGTCTTTCACGCCGATGGTATGCCAACCATTCATTCTTCAGAATCCCCATTATCCACGATTTGAAGCTACGCTCCCCATCCCACATCCCAAATTGTGTCCATGCCTTTACTAACGTCTCTTCAAGAATATCCTTCCGGGCAGATGCATCTTTGCAGCGCCACCATAGCCATCGTTCCAGCCTTGGCAAGATCACTTTATAACGGTGCAGAAACTCTTCTGTTTGCTGGTGAGACAACGAAGCCATGAAATACAGGAGGTTGAGTGAGGGGTCACCGTGGTGTGCTGGGAAGCATGGCCAAAGGTCACATACTCTATATGCCGCAATTTGCCAAAACGTTACATGCCTTCAAAAAAAATGGCTCATTTATCGTTATACTCGGCGCAAATTGGTTTGCGAAACTCTACTCAGCTATGTTCGCTATGGATTCCCGCTTTCGCGGGAATGACAGTGATTGAGTTTTTCGCAAACCACTCTGTTTGGAGTATAACGTGAATACAATGCGGGGTTTACAGGTGGCTTCTCTGTTGCATTTCACCGTGCTTCAGCGCGGAGATTGCGCCAACCTCATAATTCCTTCCCTTTTTTTTTCTTCGCTTTGGCTCCCTCTCCCACCCGACAAATGCGAGGCAACCAGCAGCACCATCAGTTTGGGAGAGGGCGGGGGGTGAGGGCAGGCAGCGAAGGCTGCTCGGTTCAGTGGCTCCGCTCATACTTCGACGGGGCTTCAGCAACAGCGGTGGGCTGGGTTCGCGGTGTGGTGGTCAGTGGTCAGTTGCAAGAACCAATTCGACATTTGGCATTCGACATTTGACATTTGACATTTGACATTTGGCATTCCAACATTCCGTCAGTCGTACGCAACTGTGGAGGGGATAATTCGGCGGATGGCCCAGAGCAGTTCAGCAGTTAATTGGGGCTGTTGTTCGCGGTAGATTTCTGCAAGGTTCCGAAGCATCCGCGCCACGATTTCGCGGTTGGTTGCCGGCTCCAAGTAGCGTGGGTGGTAGTTGATTCCCATCACCCGCAGAAGGTCGCAGCAATCTTGGTAGCTCAGGATTGAACCTCCATCGAACGTGTCAAGAAAAAAGCTATCCTCCTGCCCCTGATACTGCAACAGAAACCGCGCCGGAAAACTAATGCCAGCAATCGGAAGCCCCAACCGCCGCGCCAGCAGCAACACTACCACCGACAACGAAACAGGAATCCCCACGCGTCGCTCAATCACCTTGTTCAGGAAGGAGTTGGCGGGGTCGTAATAGCTGTTCTGCGCCGCACCGCAAAACCCTAACTCTTGGAATAAATACCGCCCAACTGCCTTTGCACGAGCAACGTCATCGGAGCTGTTGGCAACGGCAAACTGTAGCTGGCTGGCAAGCTGGTCAAGCTGCTGGGAGTATTTCGGGACATTGAGATCGGGATAGGCCACCAGCGCAACGGTGAAGGCTGCGGTTTCCAGATCAATATCCTGCTCCTCCTCTAACCCCTCCACCAACCGCTCAATCCCGCCGTGAAATACTTGAATGGCAATTTTCCCCAGGGCAACGCGGGCGTGTTCCAGGGCGACCGGGTTGGTTCCGGTTTCCATTGCTTCCCGCAGTGCCGGGGCGGCGGCAATCCCAAGCTCCACCAGCTTTCCCTGAACGGAGGCGGTTACGGCCGGGTCGTCGTCATCTATCAACGCCATCAAGGCGGGAAGGAGCTTGGAGTATGGATCGGTTTGTGCTGCCATTACCGCTGCAAAAATTATAGCTGATGGAACTTCGCCAGGGATTCCGTCAAGTAGGTAAACGCATCGTGAACATCGTTCGAGCGGTGGAACAAATTCAGGTCGTCGGGGGAGATCATCCCGAACTCCACCATGCGTGGGAAGTTGATGACTTCATCCCAGAAATCGCTTCCGTACAGAACGATGGGCAAGTTTTTCGTCACCTTTCGGGTTTGCACCAGTGTCAATAACTCCATGCACTCATCCAGCGTGCCATAGCCGCCCGGGAAGATCACCATGGCGTTGGCAAGCTGCATAAAAAACAGCTTCCGCATGAAGAAATAATGGAACTCGAAGTTCAGCGTCCCCGAGATATACGGGTTGGGAAATTGCTCGAACGGCAGCGAGATATTCAGCCCGATGGACTCACCTCCGGCAAGATGCGCCCCCTGGTTTGCGGCCTCCATAATTCCCGGGCCGCCGCCGGTGCAAACCACAAAACGCTTCTGGCTTCCGGGGGGAGTGTGTTGTTTCCCCCACTCGGTTATCAGGCGCGAAAGCTCCACGGCATCGGCGTAGTAGCGGCCCATCAGATGCTTCGTTCTCAGCATATCCAGCGTGGCAAGGTGAAGCTCGCGCTGTTCGCCGTGCGATTGCGCGATTTGCCGTTCAATGGCGGCAATGGTGCGTGCGGTGTGCTCTGGCGGAGCAATCCGTGCCGACCCAAAGAAGACCACCGCACCCGAAACATTATGCCGGATGAACCGCTCTGTTGGCTCGATATATTCGGCCATAATTCGGATCACCCGCGCATCGGGGCTGTTCAGAAACTCGCTGTTGTTGTAGGCTTTGGTGATTGGCCGCTCGGGCTGTTCGGGTTGTGTATGTTGTTCCGCCATGCGGGTTATCCTGTGCGTTGTTAAATAGGGGAAGAGTGTGTTGATATGGGCTGGTTAATACAATGCTGATGGCGACAAGAAATCTTAGTTCATCGAAAATGAACATGCAAATTATGAATCAAGTTACCGAATATCGTCCCCGCTCATGCTGAGCCCCGTCGAAGTATGAGTGGAGCCACCGAATATAGAAGCAGCCAATGCGCCACCTACCGTTTTCCCTTTGGCACACTATCGCATAGATAAGCCGAAATTTCAACCAGCTGCCCGCAAATATAAACGCGCCCGACGATCTGGTAACGATCGCCGGGCGCGTCCCGCTTTACGTGTGTGAAACAATGCGCCCCAAATGGACGCGGTGAGGAACACCCCAGTGATGGGGTTGTGCGTTAGGATTGGCGTTGGTCAGAATGTTGGTAGGAGGAACATCTGGTCAAGGAACGGAGGTACGATTCGGATGCGCAGGGACGCGCAAGGAGGGAACCTTCGCCAATCTCACGCGGTTGCTACGTTTTAAGGAATTGAACGCATGGTGCTGCCGGCACATGGTTCAAAAACGTAGCGATGCTGTTGAGGAACAGTTTTCAAAGAATGGGTGAGAGTACATCACCAAAAAAAGCACTCGGACGACGGCCCGCGCCAAAGATTCCGTAACATTTGGCTTGCAGACAATGAGTGACGGTGATACCGTTTCCCCCCTGCTGCGCGGTGGAAAATGGCGGCATGGCCGTCGTCCGATTAGTGTTCGCTTCTGTGGCCAACAGACTGGAATTCAGCCCCCCAGAATTTCCAGTACTACCAGCAGAAGCTATCACAAGGATATCGTCCGTATGGGTCGGAGAGGAGGCCCCGGCATACCGGACAGATATCGTGCAGTTTTCAAGGAACAAGCGTTTGTTGTTCAGCTACCGAACGGCAGATCAGCGAGCCACCACAATTCTTCCCACCCCGGCCAACACCCCACCACAATTCAAGCTGAACGAATAGACCCCGTTTGGCAAAGCAGCCGTGGCATACTGCACCGATTGCTGCGAGGGATGAACCTCCATCTGTTGGATGTCGGCTTGCGTGCCACGGTTATCGTACAGCCGCAGTTCCGCTTGGCCGAACAGTGAGGTTTTCAATGGGATCGCCACCACTCCGGTTGCGGGGTCGGGGCTGGATGCTGTCAGTGCAAAAGGAGCTGCACCCTGGATCGCGTTCCGCAGCGACTCTATCGCTTGTTGGCGGGCATCTTCCCCTTCGTTTCCGCGCACCCACCGCCATGTTTTTCCGCCATCGTTCGTAACTAATGCCGAGCGTCCTTCTGCGGAGACGACGGTGATATTATCGTCGGCAGATTCCGAGTTGCCATTGTTTTGTGCCATCAGGTTTGGGGCGCAAAACAGCACCGAAGCTGCGGTGGCAAGCAGATATATCAGGTAGCGTTTCATGCCGATGATGCTCCACAGAGTGATTGATTACTGGCATGTTGTTTCGCATGGCAGGCCGTTGGGCCCGATGCCGCAGCTACCGGTTGGAGTCACCCCAATCAGCGTGATTGAAGGACCGCTTGCGCCCGGCGGGCAGCAGACGGCGTACTCTTTTTCGCACGAAGCAGTGATGTCGCAGCTTTGGAAGTGAGTTCCATTACCGCTTCCGGTACGGGAAACACACAGCGACTGATAGACTTTCGTGACAGTGGGAGTTGAGCAACTTGGCCCACAAGCGGTATATCCGTTGGTAATCCCCTGAGCCACGGCAAGCTGGGAAAGCATTCCGAAAAGCTGCCCGGTTGGAATTGCATCAATCACCCCAGCACAATCGCCCGTGCAACGGATGGAACTGGTGTTCAAGACATAGTCTATCCGGTTGGTGGAGGTGCGGTAAACGACGATCTCCATTCCTATGCTGCACTCTTTTTTTTCTTTTTCATCAGCCAGTAGCTGGCCTCCTTGACCACCAACCTGTAAATTGACCCAGAATGTTGCTATAACCGTAGCATTCGGATCGGATGGATGCGGAGGGTATGGCTGGGCAGATGCCTCGGTTGAATGCCATAATAGCATTGCTATTATGGCAACTATGCTTCTTGTGAATAGCGTACTGTTCATTGCTTTGGGGGCTTATCGAAACGTCTTTCCGTGCTGTTTACAACTACTCGGCAGATGCACGAGTAAGGCTCATTCAGCCGATTGCAATATCGCTGATGATCACGCCAGATTCCTATACCACTATCGTGTATTTTTTTCTTGCCGCACTGAGTTAGAAGCCTAATCGCGAAGTAAAGTACTTTGCAAACAATTCTTGCGCGCTACCAGTATTGGTCTTGTGGTAGATATTAGAAGCATGCTTGCGCACGGTTTCAATGGAGATAAGTAGCCGATCTGCCATTTGTTGGTAAGAATGCCCAAGTAACTGTAGAATCACCACTTTCTGTTCTTGCTCTGTAAGCTCGGCATCCCGGTTCAACGCAGCCATCGCATCATTCAGAACATATCCTTGGGGTTTGGCCAGCTGATAACGTGCAACAAGGTCGGAAAAAAGAAACTCTATGAACTTCTCTTGCAAATGAAGGAACTCAATTGTGTGTCGCGAGATAGGCGCTTTTGTTTTCTCCCGCCATAGCACGATAACACCGATGTATTCGCGCTGTTGGTAATAATACTCGAAACAAGAAGGTGGATGATAGATTCTTTCTGTAAACCCCTTGCTTGCCAGACTACTCACAATCCGTTGTGAAGGAGCGTGCTCGGCATCACGCGAAGTAACAGCAAGAGAACTCGGCTTTTGATCACCTGCCTGAACGAATTGTGTGACCGATTGCTGCTTATCCAGCTTGCCTGGATTCAACAGATCACACGCAACATCAATCACCACTGTTATTCTATCTACGTCAAATAGCAACGTTTGAAGCCCATCCCGAAATGCAGTTATCCACTGAACAACATCTGGTGTGGTTGGCAGGGTGTTCAAGAACCCCAAAAAACTTGCAGAAACAAGCGAGTTGTAGGGATTCGCTCCTGCAACTGCTATAGGCTTAGAGCCATCCACTGTTTGCCAATCTTTCCGTATTCCCAGAGTTGTTCGCAGTAAACGGGAGACTCCCTCAAGGCTATATTCTACGTTATGTTGCTCTTGTATCCATCGCCGCACCGACTCTAAGGTTCGCAGATTCCCGGCCTCAAACTCTTTTTTTAGAGACTCAACTCCATGGTGATCAAGGCGCTGTGGTCTGCCACGCTTTCCATTTCCAGCAATAAATTCCTCAAATCCTTGATTCACGTAGGTTTTCCACCAACGTCGCACAGTACGCTCGGAACACCCTGCCTGTTCAGCAATTGCTTCTAATGGTAGCTCTGGCTGTTGTTTTATCAAACGGAGAATCCGAATTTTTTGTACATCTGGCTCGCTCATGCGGCGTTCCTGCCACAGGAGCATATCAAGACTTTCCGTTACAGTTCGGGAGCGAGATTTTGCCATAATGATACCTTGTACTATCAATTTAGAATCCGGCCAAATATAATTGAACTCTCAGAAAAATTGGGTAGCTCAGTACCTTCTTTCAACCACAACGCCCCAATCCCCCCGAAACATCACTGGTAGGATTGAGGCGGTTGTTGCTTGTATGATGCTTGTCTGCTTTATCGCGCAAGAATCATCCAGCGCGAAGCACGGTACGAACCGGATTCTAAGCTATAACAGTATAAACCGCTCGGTAGCCACTCACCATTGAACATCACCCGATAGGCTCCTGCCTCCAGATACGCGGCAACAGGACGCGCCACTTCCTCACCCAACAGATTTGTGATCCGAATGATTACTGGACCATCCAGCCCTACCGAAAACGGCAACTCCGTTGTCGGGTTAAAAGGGTTCGGGCGATTCTCCAACAACGCATAGCCCGCATCGCTCGATTCTATCATCCGAAAATTGGTAGTGGTTCACTCGGGTGAGATGCAGAAGATGATAGCCATGTAGGAGCAACACGCTAAATTTGAAGATTCTCCCCACTATGAGCCACTACCCCAAAGCCAAGAGTGAAATGTGAAGAGTGAAATAGAGCCAAAGCCAGCAACCAACTAATGATACTCGGCGCAAATTGGTTTGCGAAATTCTACTCAGCCAGATGTGGTATGGATTCCCGCTTTCGCGGGAATGACAGTGATTAAGTTTTTCGCAAACCACTCTGTTTGGAGTAGACAACTGACCACTGACAACTGACAACTGACCATCACCCCGCCTCCGCCAAAAATCCCCCTCCCCCTCACCAACCGGCAACTATCAATTATCAATTATTCATTGCCTCCCCCCTTGTTGGCGTTGTAAGTTTGCTGCAAGAACAGACCACGGCAGCACGGACGACAACAATGAACGACGAACAGCAATTTGGATCGCGCACGCGCAAGAACATTTTTATGGCCATTGTGGGCTTGGTTGCGTTAGCATTTGTGGGGCGGCTGGTGCAGTTGCAGTTGGTTGAAGGGCAGGAATACCGCCAGAAATCGGAGGCACAAGGGATTAAGCGGAACGTGCGCGAGCCGAACCGTGGCGCGATTTACGACCGCTACGGGCGGTTGCTGGTGGGGAACGTTCCGGCCTACAGCATCTCGGTAGTTCCGAACAAACTGACCCCTGAGGTGAAGTGGAAATTGGCCACAGTGATGCGGGTGGATACCGCCGAAATTGACCGTTTGGTAAAGCAGTTCAAAACCAACGACTACTCCCCCGTCAAAATTTTCCGCGATGTCACCTATGCCGATTTTGCGCGGTTAAGCGAGCTTCATACCGAGCTTCCCGGCATTGATATTGAGGAAGACAGCAAGCGTGAGTACACCTCCGAAATCCGTGCAAGCCACATTCTTGGCTACATCGGCCCAATCAGCGAAGGGGAGTTGAAGACCGCTGGCGATTACTATTTGCGGAACGACCTTATCGGCAAAAATGGAGTAGAGAAAGCGTGGGAAACCGAGCTTCGCGGGGAAAAAGGATATGAGTTTCTGCTGGTGAACAACCGTGGCAAACGGGTTGGCAGTTTCAACAACGGCAACAACGATCTGAAGCCGTTCAACGGGTTCGATTTGTACTTGGGGGTGGATGCACAGCTTCAGCAATATGCCGAACAATTGCTGCGCCCGTACCACGGCGCGGTGGTTGCGTTGGACCCCAGCACCGGCGAGATTCTTGCAATGGCCAGCGCGCCCGATTACGACCTCCGCATCTTCAGCGGCTCGCGCGACCGCGACGCAATCCGTGCCCTGAAATTAGATACGAACAACGTGCCGGAGATGAACCGCGCAACGCAAGCGGTCTATCCCAGCGGCTCAACTTGGAAAATGCTGATGTCCATCGCTGGGCTGATGTCGGGAACAATCACCCCACAAACCACCATCTCCTGCCCGGGTTCTTTCACGTTTGGCGGCAACACTTGGAAGTGCCACGGCGCGCACGGCGCGGTGAATGTCCAGAAATCCATCCACGTGTCCTGCAACGTGTTTTACTACAAACTGGTGTTGCAGTTGGGGATTGATAACTACTACAAGTATGCTCACCTTTTTCACTTTGGCGAGAAGATCAGCCCCGACATCACCGAAGGGGGAACGCTGATGCCATCGCGGGGGTACATGGATAAAAAATATGGGAAGGATCGGTGGCGAGGGCCGCTGGTGAACTTGGGAATTGGGCAGGGGGATATGCTGGTGAACCCGTTGCAGCTTGCCGCCTACTGCGCAGCCATTGCCAACAACGGGGTGTGGAACAAACCCCACATGGTGCGTGCGGTCCGCAACCGCCGATTGAACAACGAGATTGACCGCGTCCGCTACGACCCCGAGAATTTGGGAATCTCCATGGATATTCTGAAGGTGATCCAAGAAGGGATGTACGACGTGGTGAACACCCCCGGCGGAACAGCACGGGCCGCAAAGTTAGATAGCATCATCGTTGCCGGAAAAACCGGAACCGCACAAGCGGGAAAAGGGAAAAAAGACCACGCATGGTTTGTCTGCTACGCACCGTTCGATAAGCCCAAAATTGCGCTGTGTGTGTTGGTGGAAAACAGCGGCTTTGGCGGAACCTACTCCGCCCCAATCGCCCGCAAACTGATTCGGTTTTTCCTAACCCGCCAACGCGAAGCGGGGGATGAGGTTGTGGATCACAACGTGCAATCCCCCTACGCGCTCCCCTCCATCATGCCCGACAGCGGCGACTCGCAAGAAAGCGATTTAATCCCAGCGGAGTTGATGCCGGAGTAAGAAGTATGAGCGGAGCCACCGAACCGAGAAGCAGACGCTCCCTTGGTGATTCTGAAATCTTCAACAACCCACATTCCTATTGATGGCCGACACGCGCCCAGACGTTACGCAGTTCTGTGGTGGCGATTCCATCGGCCTCCATCGCCCCGTACAGATGCTCCATTCCGCCGCCGCGCCAATCCTGTTTCCATTGCCGGATCACCTCTATTGTTGCCGAAAACAGCACAGATAAGGCGTGCTCAGAAAAACCCTCCGTGCTCATCAGCAGTGTGCGAACGCGCCGCTTAATTGGCAGATGCCGAAGCGGCAACACTCTTGCCAGCCACAGCAGTTCTTCCCGCTCGATCTCTGTAAGAATCACAGTGATGGCCACAGCCGTAGCATTGCTGCCGGCAGTGTTCCCTTCTTGGTTGGTCGTAAGTCTGGTATCCATGCCGTGTGAGGAAGATTGTCTGGTATGGAAAGAAATTGAGTTCAGAAATTGAGACCGCCCAGATGCGGCGATATGTGAGGGAAAACGTGCCGTAGGCGATTTCCGGCAGTGCGAAAATCGCCTACGGTGTCACGTGATTTCCACCACCCGCGCGCCCCCTGCAACGGAGCCGCAATCGGTGTTGATGCTGAGAAGATTGCGTTGCTCCAGCGATTGATTATTGAGCCACCACCACCTGGCGCGCGCATCTCTCCCCGTTGCATTCAGCGACCAGCAGGTAGTTGCCGCTGGGCAGATCGCCGAACTCAACCGCAACGTCGTGTTCCCCGGCCGCAACCTCCCGCAGCGGCGGTAAGGCGCGAACAACCTGCCCCGATTCATCGGCAATCCACAGCCGCACTTGCTGGTGCTGTTGCCCCTGGTTCAGATGAAGTCTTATCCAAGCACGCCCCCCTTGCTGGCCAATCAGTGGGTTTGGATACACACCAGCAATGGCGAACCCTCCCTGCTTCTTCGTGATTGCCGCTGTGTTCGATTGCGCCTGTTGCTTGCCAATCACCAACTCACCCTCCACTTGCAAATTCTTCCCTTGCTCGGCTTGCACCGATGCAACGTAGATTGCTTCCCCCAAGGGTATCAGCACTTGGTGCTGGATAACCACTCGCGATTCCGGCAGGCTCTGGCTTCCCGGATATTCCCCCGGCAACAGCGGTATCCAAGCCGCGCCGTTCCAACGCTCCCAGATTCCTGATTCTTCCCACGTTCCGTTCCCAACGCTTCGGATATCCCCTTCGCGTAACTGCCCCATCGCGTCTTGGCTCCATACCACCATGAACGCCACCACTACCAGCAGCCACCGCTTCCCTCTGCCGTGCTCTGTTTCTGCTTCTTGGTTCATTGTTGGCTCCTGATTGCTCTTCGCTCAATCATTGTTTCCCCGTACTCAGTTGAAACTCAGTTGCGCCCGTCCACCGCATTAGTTGCGGATGTAGAGGTGGATGAACGCATCGGCCCCGGCATCCCCGGATAGATGCACCACCACCGCGTCAGTCCCCGCGTTGAACGACGTCACCGTGGCGATGATGCCGTCTGCGTCGTCGTCCTCCAAGCTCACTTGGATTTTCGAGGCCGCCGTCACATCAAACGTTCCATCCACTCCCGCCAAGTTGAAGGTGAAATCTTGCCCACCCCCCGTTGTTGCTTTGCGGAACCCTTGCGGGATACCTAAGGCCGTTGCATCCACAGCAATTGTGGTGTTCCCCGCGTTGTTGGTGATGGTGATCCCGGTGCCCCCCAGCAAGTCCACCGCTGTCGGGTCGCTGCTGCCACCAACGCCACGCAAAATCTGGTTTGCCCCCAACGACACCGCTTGGATTGGGCTAGTCCCGTTGCCGATCAGCACCGCGCCGTCGGTGAAACTGCTTCCGCCGGTTCCGCCGTTGGTGATGTTCAGCACGTTCGAGACGAAGTTGTTGCTGGAAAGGTCAATCGTTCCTTTGGTGACGGTGAAGGGGGAAGCGGTGTTCGTCGTCAGGAACACCCGTCCGGTTCCGTCATACTGCGGGAAACGGAGTTCTTGGTTGCCAGTCAGTCCGGTGCTGGTCATGCTGGTCCGGAAACCGCTGTTGGTGATCCGGAACTCGCTGGATGTCACTTGCGCAGTCAGTGTGGCACTGGCAAGAATACCGATGGTTGCCGCAGATGCGACGGCCGTAGCAAGGCGTGTGATCGTCTTCATGGTCTGGTACCTCCTGGGCTGCCTTCCAATTCCCCGCCACTCGGCAATGGAATGGTTGGCATCATATTGATTTGTGATTTTGGTTGCTTGTTTTTCGGGGCAATTATTTGCCAACGGGCATGGCTCCGCCCGTCCAGCAGTGCAGTGACTTGCGCACAGATCACTGCCAGAGAGGAGCCTTTGGTTGATTCGTTTTCAAGGAAACATTTCCGTTCGTCCCTTCTCCTCGCCCCTCACTCTCCACCATTCCCTACTCACTCTTTCTCATTCGGCATTCGGCATTCGGCATTTCTCTCACGGATTAATCACGATGTAATCCAGCGAGGCCCCAACGTTCGGATAGGGGGATGAAAAATGAACATCGAAGCCACTGCCGGGATTTTTGGTTGTTGTTGTCGAGACGATCCCCGGCGCAACGGGGTCGGTGATGGAAACAACAACAACGGCCCCAGCATTTAGCCCCGGAAAGGAGATGGAAAGGTCGGTTGTGTTCAGCGGAATTGGGATGCTTCCGGCGAATTTCCCGTTGCCAGCCCCGCTTAATTGGTTGGCGATCACCAGCCCCGTTCCTGTAGGCTGAAGCACCGAGCCATTTCCAACATTTAGCGTCTGCCCAGTGTTCGTTCCGGCCCCAATCTGATTGAACCCAATCACCGACAACTTGCTCAGGAACGGAACCCAGTTCGGAGCCAAAGGAGTCCCCGCGTTGTATTCAAATTGGTTGGCGGTTTTGTTATAAATCAGCAGCGTGGTTGCCGGGTGATAAATGGCATCCCGCTGGGGTTGGGTAAGCCGCGGAATCAGCAAGCCCGCTTGCGTAGTGGTCATATCCAGCAAGGCCGAAATATCTGGCATGGTAGTCCCCATGCCGACGTTGCCGTAGATGTCGGTCGTTGGCGCAGTGTGACTTCCGGGAGTAGGTTGGCTTTTGGCTACCGACAGCAACGCCAGTAGCAGCACCAGCAGCAGCGATAGCTGAAGCAACAACGGAAGCAGTGGCTGAATCCGTGACTGAGTCCGTGGCCATCTGAGCAGAAATCGGGATCGCATAGTGTGCAAGGTTCAGGATTAGGTTTTCGATAGAAATTGCGCTCGGTATTTATCCAGAATTTGTTAATCGAATGCGTTATTTAATTTTTGAAATGTACTCTTGCAGCTTTTTTATCCGTTCTTGCTGGGAAGCTATTTTTTTTGCGAGCCGAGCGGCTTGGTAGCGAAGAACGCGGTTGTTCATCTTTACGAAGTTTTCAAAAAAGACGGTGATCTTTTTTTGTTTTGCTCCGTCCAGTGTTGGGTCTGGCTCAACAGTTTCCCAGTCAACATTTTCGGCAGCGCGCGCCACCACGTAGCTGGTGTCGAACATTCCGGCATCGCGCATTGCATGGCCGGGTACGGAAGAAGAAATCAGGTAATCGCCGGGGCGGATATTTCCGCCCAAATTTGTCACCCACATCTCACCATTTCCCACTGCCATCACAAGGCTTGGATTGTTTGTGTTTGAAACCTGCTCCGGTTCGCGGATAGATAAATACGCGCCCAACACGGCTGGGTCGTTGGCAATGCTGGTGGGGGCAATCCCGTAAATAATTTCGGATGATGGCAACCCTTTCGCGTGCTGGTTATTCCCCGTCATGCTAACCAGTGTTCCTTTTTCAATCGGCTTGTTAGCAATAGCGTAATGGCTTCCGGTAAATGCGTTGTAGCTCACGGTTCCGCTGGCCACGGTGATATCACCCACACTGGCTCCACTTCGGAAAAACTCCATCAACACGCCGTCGCTTCCGGTACGATTTACGGCAATCGCCCGCGCTCCTGATTCGACCACTGATAAACGTGTTGCCGGGGTTGTTGTGCCAACTCCAACCGTTCCTCCAGTAAAAATTCCGTCGTAATTATTTTGCCCATTGGCCGCTGTCACGTTGATGCCGATATTACTCTCAGTTGTTCCCGCGCTCCCATCATCCCACGCCCCTGTTGATTGAATATCCAACGCAATTTTATCAATGCTTGCGGTGGTTGTGGTTGCGGAATTATCCACACGTGAGGCGGTGAAGGCAGCGGTTTTTACTCCAGTTCCCGCAACATCCAGCGTCCATGATGGATTTGTCACTCCAATTCCCACTTCCCCATTTTCGGAAATTCGCATCCGTTCGTTTGCACCGCTTGCGCCAGTAAAAAATTGGATTGGTTGTGCTGTGGCGTTTGTGGTTGCCAGCACCAACGGCCCTGCCGTAGTGGTTCCTAAAAAATTCCCAGTAGTGCCATTCCACGGCGTGCCGGTAAAAATAACGCGACTGTTTGTGGTGATATTTCCACCAAGAAATTGCGCGGCGATATTGGTTGCTCCGCCGGAGACATCAGACTGGAAGCCGATGTTGCGTGCTGAGGTTCCGTTCCAAGTGCCAGTGGAGGTAATATCCAGTCCAATTTTTATGAGGCCATCTGCCGTTGAGGTTGCCGTGTTCTGAAGTCGCGTTGCGGTGAATGATGCTGTTTTTGCTCCCGATTGCGTGTTCAGCAAAAGCCAATCTTGAGTTGGCGTTGTGGTGTGGGTGTGCCCCACGCCAACCCGCCCCGCCACAAATAAGGCAGGATAATTGATTGAAGCACCCGAGGTCGCCACATTTAGGCCGATATTTATTGCGCTGGTTCCATTCCACGTTCCCGTGGATTGTAGATCGAGCGCGGTTTTCGTGACGCTGTTGGTTCCCGATGTTGCGGTGGTTTGTACACGCATTGCGGTTGCATCATTCGTGATTGCACCGCTGCTGGCTACGTCCAGCGGCCACGATGGCGCGGTAATTCCAATTCCGATTTCCCCGGATGCAGAAACCCGCATCCGCTCGGTTGAACCGTTGTTGCCAGTGAAAAAAAGAATTGGCTGGGCGGTTGCTGAAGTTGTGGAAAATGCGATTCCGTTGGATCCGCTGCTTCCCAAATAATTTCCTGATGTCCCGTTCCAAGCGATTCCGGTACAATTAATCTGCTGCTCACTTTGCAACGGCGCGCCCAAGAAACGTGCGGCGATATTGGTTGTGCCACCGCTCACCGTGCTCCGAAGCCCGATATTCGTGCTGGTTGCGCCATCCCATTGCCCGGTCGAAAGAATTTCCAGACCGCGTTTGATAACCGAAGCGGTTCCAGAAGTAGCGGTGGCATTTATTCTGATACCAATAGCGGTGTCGTGTTGGGTAACTATGGCTCCGGTGCTGGTAATTCGCATCCGCTCGGTTGCATTTGTTGCCAGCACAAACGGTTCCGTATTTCCAGCAGTTGTTCCAATAAATTGGCCGCCTACACCGCCGGAAGAAATTGCGTTCCCAGAAAGCCCCCACGCGCCATTATTTGCAACTTCACTTGCCGATTGCCACGTAAGCGAACCTGTGCCGGAAAGGTCTCGCAAAATATAATCGCTTCCACCAGTGCCTAACGCTGCTGGTAGGGTGTAGTTAATATCTGCTGTTTGAGTCTGGGCACGGAATGAAGTGAAGTGTGTTCCGGTGTAGGTTTTACTGGTGTTGGGTTCGGCAAGCACCAGCTCACGTGCGTTTCCATCAACGTTGCCAAGCACAAGGTTAACATCAGTAAATACCGCCATTGTTGGGATAGGAATCCGAAATCCCAAGCTATTGGAGTTCGTGTAGGGCTGAATGACAACATCGCGTGTTGTTGTGCTGCCATTAAACCCGAATGTTCCTTTCTGCCGTATTGATAACGCCCGCCCGCCGGGGATTGCAGAGTAATGCGGGAGGAAGGTGTTTGCGCGAACTGATAAGTAGGCTAATTGCTCAGAAAAAGAATTTCCAAACCCGCCAGAAATCGTTGGATATTCGGGATTGTATTTAATAATATTTGCCGCTCCGCCACCAATAAACCCTGCACTATAGCCGATTGGAGTAGGCATAGGCGGGACAGCAGCCTGATCAATTTTATTGTCATGGCCGCCTCGAATAGTCATATAGAATCGGATGCTATCGTTAGATGCTCCTAAAAAACTATTTCTTGCACCGCCAAACAGTACCCCTCCATTATTAGTAATGGTATATGTCTCATGTTCCATACCACCGCCAATAAACACGGAGTTGCTTTTATTTGTGAAAGTAGCACGCCCATAAATTCTGTGATTATATCCACCAGCAATTACGGAATTACTTAGATCATACATAAGAGATGTTCTTCCACTCAGGATTCCGCACCGATTAAAATTAGCCGCATTATGGCCTAGAAGATGCCCCTGCCCGCCACCAATAATTCCGCCCGGCACATACCCCACCCCATTCGTGAGTCCTCCCATTATTGTTGAGCCGATTGTTGAATCTTCTTCTACAACGTTCCCTTCTCCACCCATAATTACTGCATCAGCAACGCGACTAACCATTGTATGGGCGCGCCCGCCAGAGATTGCTGAGAAATTTGTAGGGCCGCCGGAACTAAGGCCATACATCAAATTCCCTCCACCCCCTCCTGTTCTCATTGTGGTTCCGGAAACGGCCCCACCGCCAGCAATAACATTACCGCGCCCGCCTGAACTTGAGTTCGAGTAATCAATATAATTTCCTGCATAAATGTCATTTTGATCGCCACTGTACATCCCAGCTAAGATATTCGGGCTGCTGTGGAAATGCTCATAAATCACCACGTGGAAATTATTTGCCCGCAAATTCATGCGGCAATTATCGTTGTTGCAATCAGTGGTTCCAAGGAAGTTTGTGCTGCCGATAGTTCCAGTATTTCCGGTGATTTTCCAGGCACTATCGGAAGATGGGAGCGATGCGGGTGAGGTCCACGACATCACGCCTGATGACGCGGCCGTGATCGGGTAGGTTGCCGCCGGAAGCGCGGTGGGGAGTGTGTAGAGAATATCGGAGGATTGAATGCCAGCCTGCAACGCCGTGTAGTTCGTTCCACTGCCGCTTGGTTCGGCCAACCGAAATTCCGATGCTGTGCCGGAGTTGGAAAGGAGTGCATTCCCCCTTACCTCCATTTTTTGCGAAGCAGCTGCGCCCCCAAGCCCAATTCCCACATCCCCGGCCGCGCTGATGGTTGCTTGGTCGGTGTTGTTGGTTAGCCACCGCATTGGCTGGGCCGATACCGTTGCCAGCATCAACGCTTTGGCGTTGGTGGTTCCCAAAAAAGATTCCCCGCTGCCAGTGCCGGCCGCAGCGATGCTGTTTCCAGAAAGAGACCAGACGTTATGAAGCTGCCAAGATGGGACCCCGCTATTCATTGTCAGCCACTCCCCGTCGTTGCTTGCAGGAATCCACACGCCGTTGCTTTGCGCGCCGTTTTTATCAAAACAGAACAGGGTTCCGCTTTGGGGGATGTTCGTGGTTGGGAAGGCAATGGTATATCTGGACGCTGCCCCAGAAAGGGTGTTCAACGTCAGTTTGTTGGGCGAGCTTGGCGTGGAAGGGTCTTGAAAAACAATTCGTGGCGTGGCAACCTGTGCCGTGGCCTCCATCCCCGATAGAAGAAGAAGGAAAACCAAAGCCGTGCCGACACAGCAGAATGGTAGAACGATTGTAGGTTTGTTCATAGCAAGGACCCAAGAAGTAGCGTTGATGAAGGATTCCGTTGGAGATTAATTCTGGATGCCGCCAGTTGTTGGCGGACGCTCCTCATCCTTCTTGCCATGAATAAATTTTTCTAGGGCTTCAAGCTGCTTTTGCTGTTCTTGAAGCTGTTGTTCTAATGCCCGTAAATACTCAGCCGAAACACCATTGATTTTGGTGAAACTGCCAAAGAAGACCGAGATTTTCCGGCGTTTTGCTCCGTCGTAGCTGGGGTCGGGTTGCACGGTGGACCAATCCACCGATTCGGCTGCGCGGGCCACCACGTAGCTGGTGTCGAACAATCCGTTGTCGCGCATGGCGCATCCGTACAGCGAGGAAGAGATCAGATAATCCCCCGCCCGAATTGCTCCCCCCTGATCGCTGACCCAAAGCTCCCCATTGCCAACCGCCATCACCAAGTGTGGGTTCCGTTCGTCGTGTGGTTGCTTCGGTTCGCGCAGTGTGAGGTAGGCCCCGATCACGCTTGGGTCGTTTGCTTGCTGCGTTGGCGCGATGCCGTAGATAATCTCCGATGAAGGAAGCCCCGGGGATTGCTTGTTTGCGCCAGTCATCTTCACCAGTGTTCCTTTTTCCATTGCCTGGTCGCTCCAGGCGTAATGGCTTCCGGTGAAGGCGTTGTAGCTGACGGTTCCGCTGGCAACGGCGATATCCCCAACGCTGGTTCCATCGCGGAAGAACTCCACCAGCACACCGTCGTTGGTGGTGCGGTCGGCAGCAATCACCCGCGCTCCCGATTGCTCCACCGTCAGGCGGGTCGCCGGGGCTGTGGTTCCGATGCCAACATTCCCACCGGTAAACAGCGCGGCATAATTATTCTGCCCCCCCGACACGTTCACGTTCAGCCCGATTGCATTTTCGGTGGTGACTCCGCTGCCGTCGCTCCAGGTTCCGCTGGTCTGGATATCCAAACCGATTTTGTTGATGTTTCCCGTTGTGCTGTTGGTGGCGGTGTTCTGAACACGCCCTGCGGTGAACGCAGCTGTTTTGGCTCCGCTGGCAGCAACATCCAATGGCCATGACGGAGCAGAGTTTCCGATGCCAACATTCCCCGCCCCGCTGATCCGCATCCGCTCGTTGGCTCCGTTCGCTCCGGTGTAAAACCGGATGTCCTGCGGCGTAGCGTTGATTGTGGCCAGCACCAGCGGTTGAGTGGTGCTGGTTCCCACAAAGGAACCAGTTGTGCCGTTCCATGCGGTTCCGGTTAGATGCAGGCTGTTGTCGGTCTCCACGCGACCGCCCAGAAATTGAGCCGCGATATTTGCCGTTCCGCCACTGACATCCACCCGTAGGCCGATGTTCTGCGCTCCGGCCCCGCTCCATGTTCCGCTCCCTTCAATATCCAACCCAATTTTGGTGAGGCTGGCAGTGGTGGAGGTCGTCGTGTTCTCGATAGAGGTTGCGGTGAAGTTTGCACTTTTGGCTCCGTCAGCAACAACGGTAAGCGGGGCGTTTGGAGCGGTGGTTCCAATGCCAACATTTCCGCCGTTGAAAAGCGCGGCATAGTTGGTGCGCCCGCCGGTTGCGTTCACGTTCAGCCCAACGTTGGCGGCGTTAGTTCCATCCCACGTCCCTGTTGATTGAATATCAAGCCCGGTTTTTGTGATGGATGCTGTGGATGATGTGGACGTGTTCTGAACACGAGACGCAGTGAAGGCTGCGGTTTTGGCTCCGGCGGCAGAAACATCCAACGGCCATGATGGCGCAGGATTTCCGATGCCGACATTTCCGGCTCCGGTGATTCTCATCCGCTCGTTCGCGCCGCTTGCCCCGGTGAAAAACAGGATATCCTGGGCCGCAGCGTTGGTGGTGGCAATCACAAAAGGCTGCGTGGTGGCTGTGCCGATGTAGGCTCCGGTGGTTCCGTTCCATGGAGTTCCGGTCAGCAGGATGCTGTTGTCGGTTTCCACGCGCCCACCCAGAAATTGGGCTGCGATGTTGGCCGCCCCGCCAGTTGCCTGCACCGACAAACCGATATTCTGGGAACCGCTTCCGGTCCACGAACCGGTGGAGACCAGATCAACACCAATTTTTGTTTGGCCAGCGGTGCTGGAAGTTGCGGTGTTATTAATCTGGAAACCGGTGTACGATGCTGTTTGCCCGCCGGAGTGTGTGGTCTGGAAATTTCCACGATTGGTGATCCGCAGGCGTTCGGTTCCGCTGGTGGCCAGCACCAATGGCTGTGTGTTGCCGGAAGGAGTTCCCAAGTATTGCCCACCAACTCCGCCGGTGGTGATGTTATTGCCGGTCAAGCTCCAAAAATTATTCCCCACAAGCGAAGCGATGGGCTGCCAGGAGAGCGATCCGGTTCCGGATGCGTCGGCCAGAACGTAATTGCTGCTGCCGCTCCCCAACGCTGCCGGAAGTGTGTAGGTGATGTTGGCCGTTTGAGCTTGGGCTTTGAAGCTGGTAAAAAATGCGTCGTCGTAGTAGCGGGCCGAAAGACCACTATTGGGGGCAGTGAAGTAGAACGCACGGGCCTGCCCATCCACATTGCCCAGGACCATATCTACGTTGCCGAAATAGGCATACGGGTTTGCAAACCGCCCGGTGGTGGGAAGCACCGTTTGCGCGCCGGTGGTGTCGCCATTGAACCCGAAGCTGTTGTCGGTTTGGATAGTAAGATTTCTTCCGCCGGGAATCGCCGAATAATCGCTGGTGATGATGTTGGTAAATCCGCCAGAAATTGTTGAGTAATTTCCTTCGATTCGATTTTTTTCTCCACCGCCAATCACCCCACCCGTCACCGTTGTCGAAACCGTTTGGATAAGATTATCAAACCCACCGGTAATTGCGCCGAAGTACGTGTTTGCAAGGCGATTGCGCCGCCCGCCGCCAATCACCCCTGCGGAATCGTTTCCGGTAATCCGGTTGCCAAGCCCCGCGCCGATAAAGGAGAATTTAGGGTTGCCGGTTCCATCGCTGATAATTTGGTTGGTGTCGCCACCCAGAATAACTGAGTAGGGGGAATCTTCAATTTTATTCCTGCGCCCGCTGAAAATTCCGGTGTAATCGGCATCAATAAGCTCATGCTGCTGTCCGCCGCCGATAATGCCGTAATCGGAACGTTCAACGCGATTGCCATCGCCGCCGCCAATGGCCGTATAAAGGGAGGAATAAATGCGATTTCCCTGCCCTCCACCGATATTGGTGGCGGTTCCTGCACTTCCCCCTAACGTGTCAATACGGTTATCGCGACCTCCGGAAATTGCCGAAAAAGAGCCAAGGATATAATTGGTCTGTCCCGACTCCCCGCCGCCAGCAATCACATTCCCCCCACCACTGCCAGCAATTTGATTTCCAGAATATCCACCGGTGATATTGGGGCTGGTGGCATTGGGTGAATACAGCATCACCCGCTGATTATTGACCTTAATTTGCAGGGGTTGATTATCGGTGGTTCCAAGGAAATTGCTGCTCGCATTAGTGCCGCTGTTGCCCGTGATTTTCCAAGCATCAGTTGGCGCGGGGAAGGTACTGGGATTAGTCCAAGACATTGTCCCCGATGTGGTGGAAGTAAGCACGTATCCATCGGCAGCAGGGGACGCGGTGGGGAGTGTATAAGTGATATTTGCCGATTGTGCCGCCGACTGAAATGCGGTATAATTGCTCCCCGACCCGCTTGGTTCGGCAAGGCGCAGCTGCGCGGCAGTTCCGCTGTTGCTTAACAGCAGGTTCCCCTGAACCTGCAAGCGTTGGCCAGGGTTTGTGGTCCCAACTCCAACATTTCCTGTGCCATCAATCCGCATCCGCTCGGTGTTCCCGGTCAGGAACTGAATGGGTTGTGATTGCAGCGTCCCCAAAATCAACGGCTGCGCGTTGGTGGTTCCCAAAAATTGTTGGTTGGCTCCGGTTCCTGCCGTGGTAATGCTGTTCCCCGACTGCGACCAAAACGACCCCGGAAGCCACCGTGGAACGCCACTGCTGAACGTCAAAATATCGCCCGCATTGCCGGGCGAAATCCAAACACTGCTGGCTGTGGTGGAATTTTTGTCGAAATAGAGCATGGCCCCACTGGCTGGGGCATTGGTGGCCGGCAACCGAAGAGTGTAGCTTCCGGTTGCCCCGGGCTGAACAGATAGAGTAAGGGTGTTGCTGTTGCTGGGATTGGAGGGGTCTTGCAGCACAATCCGCGATGTTGTGACTTGGGCTTCCAACAGGATTGGAGCCAGCAGCACAAGCATTACCGCTATGCCGACCCGGCCGTTCATGGAGCTGTTCATGGTGCTGTACCTTGCTTGGCATTATGCAATGCTCTGCTCATACCGATTTTCCCCGCGCTGTGGCGGAACAACAACAATTGGTGGAGCAGTCACCAACTTCCTCAGTGTTGATTATCGGGTTGGGTATCGAAAGGCTACCTCCCGCAGCATCCTCTTGTACTGGGGAGGAAGCCAAACGATGGGATTAAGGTACACGAGCGGCATATCAGTTCTGGCCAAATGCCATAACACCAACTTCAACAAGGGTGAAAAAAAATCACAATCAGCGATTTCTGCAAAAAAACTTATAATTGCCGATGAAGGGGTAGCTGCAAGCAGTTAATGGCCTCTTCGGTTCGGCGCGCGCAACCATCACTTGGCAAGGGAAGCTGCTATTTCAAGCCATCGGTGATAGTGCAGAGTATGTATCATCATTGTTAGGAAAGAACACCAGATAATGAGCAACAACACAGCGAATAGCAGCATCTTTGTTGGCCGCCAAGCAGAGATAGCGCGGCTTATTGAGTTTTGCCAGGGGATCGAGACTGCTTCCTCCTTACGGATCACCACATTAGTTGGGGACGCAGGGATTGGGAAATCGGCGTTGATAGGGCAACTGATGCTTCGGTTACAGGCGCAGAACACAACGATCATCCACGCAAAAATTTATCCCGACTCGGCTTACTCACCTTTGCTGGTGTTGGAGCAATCGCTTCGTGAATCGGCAGCGTTATCGAAGTTGTTGGGGAATCCATCGGCAGCGGCCAGCTTGTTGGTGCCAAGCTCGCTTCGACGTATTGCCCGTTTGCGGAAATCGGTGGTTATTCTTGAGGACACCCACTTGCTGCAGCAAGAAGCGATGGAAGAATTCTCCACCATCCTTACAGCCATCGCCGATGAGTCAATCTCCATGATTCTAGCCACCCGCCCGGGCAACAACCCAGCAAACGCCGTTGCCGCACGCTGGGCTGTTGAGCAGCTACCGTTACTGGGCCTACAGGCCAGCGAGGTACAGGAATATCTGGAGCAATCATTCGACCCTAAGGTTCGCCAGGAAGCAGCCCAGATTTTACACCAAACCACATTAGGGAACCCGTTAGCCATTCAAGGTGCGGTTCGTCAACTTCAACAGCGGCAGAAAGGGCAGATCACAGGCCAGAATTCAACCATTGAGCATTATGGCAAGCTGTCGGTAGAATCGGTGGCGGAAGGCTTTCTTAGCCGGCTGAACGAAAGCGAGCGAAAGGCTGCGGCGCGGATTGCCGTGTTGGGGGAAATTTTTTCAAAAGAAGCTGCTGAAATGGTGATTGAGAATTCCGCACAATGGATACACCGGCTACAACAACTGGGAATACTGAGCCGCAGCAACGTGAATTCCTCCCCTATTGTTGGCACACCAATAACTGCACCTTTTGCGTTCACGCATACCCTTGTCCACCAGCATTTATTAGGTTCTGCCATGGTGGAATCGGATGCGTTATGCAGGATACTTCAGCAGGCAGTTCCATTATATACCGCAACTGCGCTACGGTATTTAGCAGCTTCGCCATCAAGCAGCCTTGGCCTATCAATTCTTGAATCACTTTTCGACTACGCAATACATCAAGCCGAAGAAATTGCTTATGGTTCCCGGTGGCCCATTGCAAGCGACTGGTATAACGTGGCAGAGTTTTGTTTGAACAACATGCAACGGTGCGGTGCGGATATACTTGAGCCAACAATCAATTTATTATTGACCAAGGTGTATATCGCCCGTCCTGACGAGAACGTCACACCTGCACTTGATACGGTAATGGAGCTTACTTCAGATGTTACTTCCATTGAAATTGCCAAATACCGTTTAATGCTATTCGAGCATTGCTTCCATTGGGGTTGGGGAACCGAAAATCCAGATACGCATTCAATACTATGGGATGAAGCAACGGCGATCATAGAGGCGTACCCATCTTTTCGATATTCGCATGAGTATGTTGGGGTACTGTTCGGGTACAAACAATATGTACAGCATTGCATACCAAACTATACATTTCGTCGTGACCTATCCGAGCGGGTTAAAATAGTTAGTGATATTGCCCAATCGCTATTATTTGATGAAAAATCAAAAGTGCATTTTACAATATACGAGCAAATAACTCTGGCAAATCTAACTTTCTTTTCGACTAAGGAAAATGACTTCACCTCTCTATTTTTTGATTGGGTTGAGCAAATTGCTCCAACTATTGAACCTAATTCAATTATACAAAAGGAATATGATCAATTAATCGCCTCTTACTACATAGAAAAATTAGGATACATATTAAAAGCGATAGCACCGGCCAATCGAAGTCTTCGGCTATATGAAGAAACTGGCAGGCTAAGAGCCGCAGCAACAATGCGTGTACAGCTACTGTTTGTACAATTACTGCTTGGCAGGTCAATTAATGAAGTTCTTGACGAATACAATTTATTGATTGGGCATTCAAAATTTTGGACTTCTCGAAGCAGCACTGAATGCTGGAGAGATGAGCTAATATCTGGACTTATACTTCGCGGTGCTATCAAAGAAGCAGCGTTGCTTGCTCAGAATTGTGAACTATCATTAACAAAGCTAATATCAGCTTATTTATCTGGAGATATTCAATGGGTACTTCATTCAGTAGAAAATGGACAGGTCAAAAGTAAAATGGCAAATTTCATCTATTATTCATATAAAAACGAATTACTGGGCAATATTTTGTGTATCCAACAAGTGTCGGAAGTATTCAAGATTAAAACTAATCGGTATCTACATATTATGATAATAATGTGCATTGTAGATACCGTTCAATTCATTCAGAAAAATCAGAATCAACATTATGAGATGGTGATAAGCGAGCTGGGAGACATTCACGCTGTACTCACACAATGCTTGCGATATTTTGAAGAGCGCCAGCTTGGTGCGTGCATAACACCGTTTATTAATCGGTACGAAGCATGGTTTCCCCAAAAAGAGGTTAAGTATTGGCGAAGCACTGCTGAAGATCTTATGAGAATCATTCAGAAAGAATTCCCTTTTAGTAGCGACCAAAAAATTAGAATTTCCATGCTTGGGACGATTTCTGTTACTCTATCTGGCCAGCCTGCACATCGCCCACAAGGGGATAGGATTCGATCAACGTTAGGGTTAATGGTGGCAAACGAAATTTTTCAACACAAGCTATCCACTACCGAGTTTGATGAGATTGCAACCGGAATCAGCAACGACCCGGAGCACGCCCGCGCAAATATGCGAGTGATTATTGACCGTATTCGTAAAATGGTTGGCCGCGATGCCGTGATAACAGAAACCGGGAAACCACCACGCTTAAACAAGGAGTTTATTTCTGTTGACCTTCTTGAAGCTGTCGAAAAAATAAATATAGCAACATCAGCATTGCACAAGCAGCGTTACTCAGCTGCGTTCGATTCGCTGCTTGCCGCGCTGAAGATTATTGGAACAGAAGTCCCTTACCCCACATTGTACGACAGCTTTTTTGAGTCGGCTCGCCAAGAGTTTGAGTATATGGTGCGCACCGCTGTTCTGTCAGTTTCACGCGCTTTCATGGATTCTGGCGATGACAACACTGCAGTGGTTTTGCTACAACAAGCAGTCCAATTTTTGCGCGGCGATGAAGAGGTGGCAGAGCTTGCTTGCACCGCTCTGGAACGCGCCGGGAAATTTATTGAAGCCGAGAGATTAAAACGTGATTATCGCCTTTCACTTGCTTGATTTGTTCAGAGCAAAATTGGGATATAAATAAATTAACCGCCGAAGCATATCCATACTGCTTCGGCGGTTGCTTGTTTGCTCGGTTGATTCTTTCCCCACCTACCTCACCACAATCTGCTCGCGCCCCGGCCCTGTGCCGATGTAGGTTACTTTGGCTCCAACAAACTCTTCGATAAAACTGATGTACTGCTGCGTAGCGGCTGGAAGATCATCCCACTGGCGGCATCCCTCCAAGCTGGTGTTCCATCCCGGCAGCATCTGGTATTGCGGCTCTACTCGCTCAAGGCTGTCGCACTCGCTGGGGAAGTATTTCAGTGTGCGGCCATCCAGTTGGTAGCTGGTGCAGACACCGATCTCCGAAAAATTATTCAGCACATCTAACTTCGTCAGAACAATTTCGGTGATGCCGTTAATCATTGCCGAGTAGCGAAGCGCGAACAAGTCCAACCAACCGCAGCGGCGCGGGCGGCCAGTGGTTGCCCCAAACTCCCCACCTTCGCTCCGGAGACGCTCCCCTATTTCGTTGTGGAGTTCGGTTGGGAATGGGCCGTTGCCAACGCGGGTGCTGTAGGCTTTCACGATGCCAACCACCCCGGTGATGGCGGTTGGCGGTAATCCCAACCCGGTGCAGGCCCCGCCGGATGTTGGCGATGAACTGGTGACAAACGGGTAGGTTCCGTGATCCACATCCAACAATGCCCCTTGCGCCCCTTCCAGCAGCAGATGTTTTCCGCCGCGCCAGGCTTCGTTCAGGAAGGAGGTGGTGTCGGTGATGTATTCGTCAATCTGTTTGTCGAACTCCAGATATTCCGCTACGGTCTTCTCCACATCAAGCTCGGGCGCGTCATACACTTTGCGGAACCACTCATTTTTTTGCGCAATGGCGCGGCGCAATTTTTCTTCCAACGAGGGGCGATCCAACAAATCCACAATGCGGATGCCGGAGCGGTTGTATTTATCAATGTAGGCTGGACCGATTCCGCGCCCGGTGGTTCCAATTTTCTGGTCGCTTTCCTGAAGTTGATCTAACAGCTTGTGGTAGGGCATAATCAGGTGAGCTTTGTGGCTGATTTTCAGCCGCCCTTTAATGGAGATTCCCAACGACTCAAGCCGGTGAATTTCATCCATCAATGCCACCGGATCAATCACCACGCCGTTGCCGATCACGCAGGTAACGCCGTCGTGCAGAATGCCGGAGGGGATCAGATGAAGCACATATTTGGTGCCGCCAACAACGATGGTATGCCCTGCGTTGGCCCCCCCCTGGTATCGAGCCACAATATCTGATTGCTCGGTGAGCATATCTACAACTTTCCCTTTTCCCTCATCCCCCCACTGGGCACCGACGATGATTTTGACGCTCATGGTAGTGGTTTTTTCGGAACATGAAACAGCCCCGACCCCGCTGGCCATCCGGCATTGCAGGGATCGGAGCATGAAGACGTTGATCGGAATGGTTATGATGACCTCATAACCGTTGGTTGGTTACCGTGCGGTCTGCTACGGGTTTCCAATTTTTATACAAGCGCATCTTCGCGCGTGGCGAAGGTGCGGAAAACGGCATCTAAGCGGGTCATCTTGAACAGGCTTAGAATTTTTTGATTGGCCCCAACAACGCAGAACTCTCCCCCGGCACCGCGAACGGTTTTGGCTCCCCCCACCAACATCCCTAGCCCTGAACTGTTCATCAGCTCCACCCCGTTCAAATCAACAATCACCTTGCGCGCGCCGTCGCGGACCAACTGCCCCACGCCACGGGTGAACTCCATGGCATCGGCTCCGCCCAGCACATCGCCGTTGATAGCAATAATGGCAGGTTCCGTCGTCTGTTCAACCGTGAATTTCATGGGAAGTCAGGAGAAGGTCTTGTTCAAGGAGATGTTATCGTGCCACGGCAGCAGCTTTGCGCTGCCGTGTTTCTTCGATGATCCGCTGCGTGTGTTCGGCAAAGTCACGCTCGGCACGTGGGTCCAGCTTCCCTTGCTTAACAAGGACGCTGATCACAAACGCGCTGGCGATGTAGATGGAGGAGTACGTTCCGGTAATAATGCCAACCAACATGGTGAAAGCAAACCCGTTCAGAACTTCACCGGAGAAGAGCAACAGAATCACCAGCACCAGCGCGACGGTCAAGGAGGTGTTGATGGTGCGCGGAAGGGTTTCGTTGATGGAGCGGTTCATCAGCATCATCAGGTTTTCGCCGCGGTGCAGCTTCCGGTTTTCGCGGATGCGGTCGAAGATGATCACGGTGTCGTTGATGGAGAAACCGACCACCGTTAGGAAGGCTGCCAGCATCGCCATATTCATCTCCAAGTTCAACCCGAACACTCCGTTGAAGATCACCGCAAGGGCGAAGGCCACCAGAACGTCGTGGACAAGGGCGATAACCGCGCCAAGCCCAAACAGGAACTCGAAGCGGAAGGTGATGTATAGAAGGATAGCCGCCATGGCCACCAGAACGGCAAACAATGCTTTCCCCCGCATCTCCTTACCGATTTTTGGACCGATGTTATCCACCTTCAGCAACGTCATGGTGTTGCCCGGGAAGGCCGATTGAATTTTTTCTTGCAGAGTGCGCCCTATCTTGTTGGCCTCGCCGGTGCCAACCGCAGCGGCTTCCTGCTTCACCCGAACCAGCACCTTGTCATCGCCGCCGTAGGATTTCAACTCTGCCCCTTTGAAGCCAGCGTTATCTACGGCTGTGCGGATTTGATCGAGCGGAACCGCTTTACTGAATTGGAAGGCCGCTTCGGTCCCCCCTTCGAAGTCAATGCCGAACTCGACACCGCGAGCAAACGCTGCGATAAGCCCCGCAACAGTAACAACTGCCGAGACCCAGTAGAAGAATCGGCGTTTGCCGATGAAGTCAATATGTGTGTGGCTGAAAAACTGCATAACCTATGTTTCGTTCAATGTTCAGTGGACTGTTGACCTGCGCGACGCATCATCACGTCAGCGTTTCCGGTTAGGCGCGGGCTTGTTGGGTTTCTGTGATCTTACGGGCCTTCGGTTGGCCGAAGTTCAGCGATGTGGCCCCCCGCTCTAACATCATCATAAATACCGTTTTGGTCATGAACACCGCTGTGAACAGGGTGGCCAGAATACCGATGATAAGCGTCACGGCAAAGCCCTGGATGGGGCCGGTGCCGAATACAAACAGGATGATACCGGTGATGATTGTGGTCAAGTGGGTATCAATAATTGCGGCAAAGGCCTTGTTGAAGCCATCGCTCACGGCTTGGTTCAGGCTGCGCCCTCGGGCAAGTTCTTCGCGGATGCGTTCGTAAATCAGGATGTTGCCATCCACCGCCATGCCGATCGTGACAACCAAACCGCCAATGCCCGGAAGCGTTAGCGTGGCTTGCAGTGCGGCCAACACCGCCATTGTTAGATAGACGTTGATAATCACGGCCACATCGGCCACCACACCACCGAAGGCGTAATAGACAGCCATGAACAGCATCACCAACGATGCCGCCAAGAACATGGAGGTGACCCCTTTGCTGATGGAGTCTTCGCCCAACGATGGGCCAACGATACGCTCTTCGATGATCTTGATGGGGGCTTTCAGCGCGCCAGCTTTCAGGACGATTGCCAGAAGTTCGGCTTCTTGAAGATCGCGCGAGCCGGTGATTTGCGAGCTTCCCCCGGCAATCCGGTTCTGCACCGTTGGCGCGGAATAGACCGCCGAATCGAGCACGATAGCAACCCGCTTCTTGATATTCTTTCCGGTGATGTCGGCCCAGCGGTCGGCACCTTCGCTGTTCATATCCATGTGAACAACGGGCTGTCCGGTCATGTTGTCGAAGTTCTTGGTGGCATCGGTGATGACCTCACCCGTCAGTTCAGCATCGCGCGTGACAACGAACATGTTGAACACGGCGTTTGGATCATCCTTCTTCTTGGTTTCGCTTTGCCCGTGGGCCGAGAACGCGATAACCATATCTTCAGGAATCACCGCACGGACTTCCGGGCGTGCTAACAGCGCACGAATCTTCTCGATTCCGGCTTTGCTGGTGTAGAAATCATACTGCCCTTTCGGGAACTGATTTGGCTGGCCAGCATAGATTGTCGTGACATCCTCACCTTTGCCATCGGAGTTTTGACGGTAGATGGTTTGGAAGAGTGTTGTAAACGGGTGGTCGGCCACGTACCGCTTCCCTTTCTCCTCATCGCTCAATCCTTTGTACGGATCGTTCGGGTCGCCAGCGGTGTCGGCTGGTTTGGCGGCGGTGTCGGTTGCGGCTTTTTTGCTACTGTCGTTGGTAGCAAGCTGGGTGTTGGTGTCGGCGGCTGTTTTCTTTGTGGAGTCCCCTTTCTTTGCGGAGTCCACTTTCTTGGCCACTGCGGTGCTGTCAATTTTGGCAACGCTGGTGTCCTTCTGGGTCAGCGTCGTGTCGGCTTTCTTGGCGGTGTCGCTTGGGCTGATTTTGCCGGCCAACACTTGGTCAATTTTCTTGAAGACCTCGGCCACCTCCACCCCATCTTTCACCAGCTTGAACTCCAAGCGTGCGGTGGTTTGCAGCAGCCCGCGCACCTCTTCCTCGTTCTTTGCACCGGGAAGCTCCACAATAATGCGGCGGCCAGTTTTGGTGATCGAAGGCTCGCTAACACCATAGCGGTCAATACGGCGGCGGATCACCTCTTCGGCCTGATTGACGGCTTCGTTAATGTTTTGCCCCAGCTTGGTCAGCACTGCTTCATCGCTGATATCCTGGCCCAAATTCAGGTCGGTGTAGTAGTCCAGCAGGGTGCGCCCGGTGGGGCCAACATGCTGTTTGAAGTTGCGGGCGAAGATGTCAATCACCGCCTCATCCGAAAGTTTTGCTTCGTTTTCGGTGGCTTCAATCGCCTTGCGGAAGGGGTCGTCAACGGCATCGCGGTTGGCGGTTTCCAGCAGCAACGCCGGGGCATCCACCTCCATAGTTATATAAATGCCACCTTGCAGATCAAGGCCAAGTTTGATCCGCTTTGCGCGGGCATCCTCCCAATCTTCCTTGTGGATGGAGTCCCACTTGATCCGGGCAACGGAATCCAAGCCGTTCCGTTCGCCATCCAGCGAGTAGAACTTGTAGGTTGGCCACAGGAAGAAGCCCGCCGCAATGATGGACAGGGCGATAAGAATCAGACGAGTTGTTGTGGATTTCACTGACGCAGCTCCGCAAAGGTTTTGATTTGGCCCGCATTCCTTTTAGGCCATCATGCTTCCGTACTTCGTTCTTGAACCGGATTGTTGATTTGGGTTCTTGTAAGAAAGGCTCCAAATATAACCGTCATCACTTGTAGCAGACAATAGCAAGTCGTGTGCGAGTTGTAATAACGAGGAACGAGCAAGCGGGGGCAATCCCCCCCCCACTCACACACCGATTGGGAGCGAGGGAACACGGAAGGTGGGGGGATTGTTTCGGGGCAGGAATGCTTCTGGCCATGCTCAACCTGCTAGCAGCGAAGCATGTGCGGAGGCCAGCGAACAGCGTCCCCGCCCGTGCTGAACACCGTCGAAGTATGAGCGGAGCCACTGAACTTAGAAGCAGCCATCTCGCACCTACCAGTTTCCCACTTTGCACTCTAACTTGAGATGAGCCAAAGGAACAAGCAAGGAAGTGAGTTTTCGCCACCCAATTCCCCTCTTTTTAGTATGGCCCATACTTCTTCATTTTTGCTATTTTATTTTTTGTAAAAATTTCTCTTGCTCTTGGCTGTAAGGTTTATTAGTTTCGCATTCAAGCAAATAGCACAGAGTTAAAACCACGCTGGGTGGTGCGATTATTCCACTGACGCAATGGCTGCTATGTTCGAGAACGAGAGGGAGACAGCAGGAATCATCAGTCAAAAAATCTGACTACCCCACGCTGAAATACACGCTATTCTCTACTCTATACTCCAAACAGAATGGTTTGCGAAAAATCTAGTCGTTGTCATTCCCGCGAAAGCGGGAATCCATACCACACATAGCTGAGTTGAGTTTCGCAAACCAATTTGCGCCGAGTATAACAAAAGAGGCCGCCATGGATCCACCACCATAGTTGTTATTGACCCTTCACGTTCGTACGCCAAATACAACGCAATTGCCAACCACTAATGGTATGGGTCATGACGGCCTGTGCCTACACTAAACTATCAAGTCAAAACATAACCATGAAAATACCTTTTCAACAAATAAGACGCAATATAGCAATAGCTACGATAGCTATTGCTAGTTATGCCATTATGGCAAACATTGCTATAGCACAAACAGAACCACGTACTGCAGACGACTGTAATTGCTGGTGTGCAACGATTGAACACCCAGGCAATGGCATTGATTCAAGCAGTGATTTTATTGGGTATGTGCCTTTAGCTGACCCGGATTGCCCGCCGCCGCCCTACAGGACCGGAGCCGTTACCGCTGTTTATACGATGGCACGTGGGTGCTCGAATATGTATTTTGCAGTGTGGGCTTGTACTACAGATGTTCAAGAAGTTCAAATTAGTGTGCCTGCCTCAACAAGGAATTGTCTATCACGGGTTTTAGACATTCTTGACGAGAATGGGAACCTTATCGCAAAATTCGATCCTGCACAGGGAGACCCTATTGATCTACCACTTTCTCAACCAATTCCGCGATGTGAGATCAAGATTTTCAGAATTAGGATATGCAATTTTGCACTTAAAGCGGGAGCAGCATGTCGCAGATGCCCACTGTACCTTACAGTCAAAATCAATCATAGCAATCCTGATGACGCTTGTGAGCTTGGTATGGGTGTAATGTTTACAGGCGACGGTGCAGACGTTGCGGAGGAATCAAAGCCTGTAAGGTTTGGCAAACTCCATCTATCGCCAAACCCAACAAAGCAACAGATTAGGATCATGTCAGAGTTGAAATTTCAAGAAGCTGATATTCATATCCAGTCAATAGATGGATCCAAAATTTTTCAGACTCATGTAAAAAGCGATTCTGAAAACTCATTTTCTACGAATTTGCTATTAGAATCATCTGGTTTAGCTTCAGGACAATATATCCTTGTTGTTGAATCGGGTGGTGAACGGTACGGGGAAATGCTAGTCATTTATAAATAATGACTACTATGAAGATGCAATTACATTCATGGAGACCGGATGCACAAGTTGTGCATCCGGTTATTATAGGGTTATTACTGTCTATAGTGATGCTTTCTCAAGCAAGTAGTCAGATTATTTCCCATCCAGCAAAAGTTGAATTTGGCGAAATTGGTGTGGATCGTGTTATTGGTTCTAGTACGATTGCGAATATCCGATCTCTCAGTGTAATAAACACATCTACGGATCAGCCACTTACTATTCATCAAGTAAAAGCTCGGAGTTACAGTAAGGGGGTAATTGCATATATACCAACGAATGGGCTTGATATTAGAATCAACCCAACCGATTCATTTTCTTTTGGATTATATTACGCAACAACAGAAGCAGATGAAAACTTTGGGAAGATCGCAATAATATACTCATACCCAAAGCAAATTAATAAGGATACATTATACATTCCATTTCATGGTCGTGCTATTATAAAATCAGAACCTTTTATCAATCACGTCCAGTATCCGACACGATTGCATTGTGATTGTCCAGCTACCCGTGATTCAGCAGCATGGTCGTTATACCCTATCATTAGCAACCCAACTGATGATACTTTGCAGGTAGATTCTATTAGTTATAGCCATAGCTCCAGTGGAATTTTCGCAAAAGAAGATTATACGATTTACTCTCCAAACTCAAATCCATTACAACCTCCAATAAGAGAACATCGTCAGTTACCAACATTCATTCCACCTCATACCTCACTTATGGGTGAGATAGCTATTATGAATAGAGCAGATTCATATAACAATACTATGGTTAAAGTACATTTACGAAAAAGAAAGATTGAACCGATCATATTAGAAAGCAATTATTCAATCTCTTTATTGTCACGGCCTGAGCCAGTGATAGTTAATAACATTGGCCATTTATATGATCCAATCACTACTCGGTACAATGATTCTACAGGATTTGATTTAACATTAAGCCCTTGCAATGCCTCAAATGCTCTTTCTGTCACTATAGACAGTATTACCTTTAAAGGTATCCATAAGAACAATCTAAAAATAGATTACTTACTTCAGAATCCCCCCATATATTTCCCTATATCTTTATCACCTTGCTCTGACCTGTTAAACAGTATCAGTATGACAGGTAAATTTATTGGTGGATTGCCAAGTGGCCTAACAATAGATACTGTTGACATTCAATATCATTACACTGATACACTAAATGCTGTGATATACGATTCAGTGCAAGCACTTAGTTATTTAAGAATACTTACACCATTAAATGTACCAAGATTGAAACAGATATCTAAAATTAGCATTCATCCAATCCCAGCAAATAAACATATAGTAATCAGCTCGCTTTCTATGAATAACAAGATAGGGTGGACAGCAAAGATTTACGATATCACAGGTAAAGAAAGGCAGAGAGCCAGTTTAACAGAAGGCGGAGAACAATTCCAAATTAATATCGAAAATTTGCCAGTTGGCAATTATGTGGTCGTAGTCACCGATGATGAAGAGTTTGCATGGCAAGCCTTTTTCACAATAACACGATAAATGACATCTTTATTAAAATGTCAATAAAAATTTTCACTGTCCATAAATAACATCTGACCTTCAGGCTCACAGCTTGAAAAAACCATTCAAGCTGTGAGCCACTCCATTCCCACTACCATACGAACAAACATTATGGACTCTATACTAACAAAGAGCCAGAGTAAGAAAGGCAACCAGCTAAGAAGCTCTTTCAAGCATTCTTGGCTTTTTCTTTATTGCTTTATCTTGGCTGTCAGTCTTAGCTCCTCTCTCCACTCGCAAATTGCTGTCATCCCTGCAAAATTAGATTTAGGGACATTAGGGTATTCCAAAGCAAGTGTTTGGGGGGCTTCAAATATGTTCTCCTTTGAAGTTATCAATCAGAGTACCAATGATGTTTATGTTGGCCCTATTTCATTCCGCCCTGACCGTGGGAATGGGTACTTATTGCACGGCTTTAATTTATGGAGTGAAGGTGTGTTTGGGCCATTACAAAAAATTCAGCAGACATTCTACGTGCATACAACTGACACAGGAACTATCTCAGGGGATTTGCTTATTCCTTTCTATTCGCGCTCAGCAGGCAAGCATGATACCCTTGCTGTGCCATTGACAGGAACAATAGCCCAACTTCAAACTCCTTTCCTAACCGGTTTTTTAAAATCTGACCAAATTACTGGCAGATGTGGTACAAAACAACTTCATGCTACTTCCCCGCTTTCTATAGATTTAGTTAACCCCACTAATGACACTCTACAAATACTTGATATTAGCCCGGATTCTATCAATGGGTTAGAAATGCGAATTAATGAGCTAATCAGCGTTTATGATTCTGTTGGGGTGCTTGTGGATAGATTGAAGCCACTCTCAGGCCATAAAACCACGATTCCAACGGTGCTATTACCAACAATGCCTGCTCATATTACTGTTGAGCCAATCCAGTTTTGGCTTCCCAACAGCACAGCCACTGTTCGGGCCACCTTGCTTCGCCCTAACGGTGATACCATTACCGCTCGCTCCACTATTCGCTTTGGCTATGCTTCGCTCACACAAAAACTCATCCTTATTGGACCCGACCGCTACCCACTCTACATCCGTTATAATGAATCTGATTCCACAACCCTTTCACTCCGTGCTGTCTTTAATCAAGTCCCTGCCGAGCAATTATCCTTAGATCAAATTGTTTTCCGTGGGCCACGTAGCTCCCAATTTTCCCTCATCTCTAACGATCCTACGCTCCCGCCAGTTCAGCTTCCACTGACCATGAGCTGCGATTCTACTATCGGACGCATTTGGGCTGGTTGGAAAATTCGCTTTAATCCTACACTTCCACCTGGCCAAATGACCGACACCATCGTTGCCCTATTTTTCTATCGTGATTCTGCCACCGGAACCGTTGTGCGCGATTCTTCATGGTGGACTTTTGAAACGGTGGTTTCCGCGCCGCTGGCCCTTCCTAACTCATCACCCATTATTGGAACCCTTCGCACCTATCCGAATCCAGCTTCTGGTACGGTGACAGTCGAGCTTCCAACACTTTCTACTTTTTCAACGCAGTCAGTAAGAATTGATATTGTGGATATTACTGGGCGAACCGTGCGCAGCAACACCATTCTGCAACCGCAATCCATGCTGTTGCTCAATATCCACGACCTCCCGAATGGCTACTATACTATCCTCCTTTCCGACGACAAGAAGCGGTATTGGAGCGGTGAGTTCACTGTGCTACAATAATCCCTTGTAAAAATGACACGGGGAATCCTCTTTCTTCTATTTTTTGCTGGGCTACACGTAGCGGTGTCATCTGCCCAAGAATCGTTTACGGCTGGCCGATCCTTTGCCGTCTGCTTTATGAATAATGAGGATTTAGATAAGCCGAACGCCTTGTTCAGGCTATTTATGATCGGCTCACGTTCGGCAACAGGAACAGCGCGCTGGGGGAACGAGCAAGTGCAATTTGCTGTTGAACCGGGGAAAGTAACAACAGTAGATATTCCATTGTGGCTTGCCCTTACCCGGCCAGGTGTTGTGGAAAACAAAGGGATTTTAATTGAATGCAGCGATACCGTTGTTGTGTATGGATTAAATCATGCCTCGGCCACCAGCGATGCGTTTCTTGGCTACCCTATTTCAACATTGGATTCTGATTATGTGATCCTTTCCTGGCCAGCGTTTGTGCAGAAGAATTATAGCGGCCAGGAGCCACCAAGCCAGTTTGCTATCGTCGGTGCCTATGATGATACCGAAGTTGAAATTCGCCCAAGCGATTATATCTGGAACTACCGCCCTGACACCGTGATAAAAGTGCGATTGAATAAAGGGGAATCGTACTTGGTGACTTCACATACCTTCCAGAAATACGACTTGACAGGATCAACGATCCATTCATCAAAACCGATTGCGGTGTTTGCCGGACACAAGCGCGCAATCGTCCCACAGTTCAATTATGATTTTCAGAACCACGACCACTTGGTTGAGCAAATGCTTCCGGTGTCACGCTGGGATAGCGCGGTGGTGATTACCCCACACCCCAGCCCTTCACGCCCGGCCGATAGAAATATGTTCCGCGTGGTTGCTGCGTTCGATTCAACAATATTGCAGGTTAATGGAGTTGAGCGCGCCCGGCTGCAGAAAGGGGATTTTTTTCAGGATACGATTCGCGGAGCATCGTTCATTTCTGCGAACAACCCGATCATGGCTGCTCAATATGAGATGTCATCCCGCTTTATGTATGAAGGCTCACCTGTGGATCGCGTTGGTGATCCATTTATGGTGCTGGCCCCGCCAATCAGCCAATTCCTTCCGCATTATGCTTTTCTTTCGCTTCCTTTTAACGCTTTCAACAGCCATTATTTCACCATTATCACGGAAAATGGAGTAGCCAACGATTTTGAATTAGATGGGATACCGCTGCCCGATACGTTGCAATTCCGAGCTGTTAGCAACAGCAAGTACAGTTATGCTATTTACCAACTTGAAGAAGGTGGTCATACTATTCGCTCGATTAGCAGCACCCCTTTTGGATTGATGGTGTATGGCTACGGAAAAGTAGATTCTTACGGGTACCTTGCTGGCATGAAAATGAACCGGTTGTTGGATCAATTCGACCGCATAAAACCGGTGGTGGTGGGCAATGAAAGTTTTTGCAAAAGTAGAACCTACGTATTCCAAGATACTGGGGAAATTATCAGCGGATTTTCGCCACTTGGTGTCGAAGCCAATATCAGCAACGGCCGCATTGAATCAATAACGTTTTCCGGAGATTCATCCCAAGTATCCGTGACCGTTGGAACCGATGACCCAACAAAGGAGAACCAGATATTTCTTCGGTATCGCGATCGCAACGGGAATCGTGTGGATTGGAACGAAAGTATTCCACCAACAACATTCATCACAAAACGGTTTTTACAGCGGGGAACAACAAACCTCCATCTTTCCGCTGGCGCACTCTACTGTGATAGCATGATCGTTGTAAATACCGGACAAACTCCAATCCTACTCACGCGGGCTTCGTTTCAGAATAATGAGTGGTGGTCGGTTGTCCCCCGGCAACTGCCGTTGCCGCTTGATGTTGGCCAGCAGGCAACATTTATGTTCTGTGTGAAAGTTGGCGCGGGCAACCTTACCGATACGTTAATTCTGGAAGATTCCTGCGGACAACAACGGGCCTACCCCGTTGCTGTTGAACGCTCGGTATTGACCGGAAATGATCATTGTGGCAATGAACTTAGGGCGGATATTGCCACAGGTAGCGGCGCGGAAGGGGTGCTGAAAATTTTCCCGAACCCAGCATCGCAAGATCAACTCACGCTGCACCTGCGTGCAAGCAGCGGCGGGCAAATCGAGATAATCCAAGCCACGGGGTTGAAGATTTCAACGCTGCCGGTTCCCCCAACTTCAACTCTTACTCAGCTTTTCATCCCGCTTCAGTCTTTTCCTTCGGGGCTGTTCTTCGTTCGGTTTGTTTCGCCCCAGGGAACTGTGCTTACCCAGCAACCGGTGATTGTGGTTCGGTAGCCCACGGCGCGCCCCATGCTTGCGCCATAGCCGCAAGGCAACTGCTTCCCCTTTTGAAAAAAATCACCATCCCCAAAATTTCCCTTCCCATCCCACCGCTTCCTTCGTAGTTTCCACTATGCTTGAATCCGCACGACCACAGAACCCCACCGAAGCTCTGCAACGCTTCTTCGGCTATCCGGCGTTTCGGCCCGGACAGGAGGAGATTATCCAGTCGGCACTTTCCGGACGCGATACCCTGGTGATTATGCCAACCGGCGGCGGCAAATCCCTTTGCTACCAAGTCCCCGCACTGCTGATGAAAGGGGTGACGCTGGTGGTCTCCCCGCTGATTGCCCTGATGAAAGACCAAGTGGACGCGCTTGCCGGGCGCGGTGTGCGGGCCACCACAATCAACTCTACTCTGGAGTTCCCCGAAGTCCGCCAGCGGATGACCGACATCCGCTACGGCCTCTACTCACTGGTGTATGTTGCCCCGGAACGCTTCGAAAATTCAAAGTTTCTGGAGCTGATCCGCGACGTGAAAGTCGCCCTGTTCGCCGTGGATGAAGCGCACTGCATCAGCGAGTGGGGCCACGATTTCCGCCCAAGCTATTTGCGGTTGGGGGAAGCACTAAACGAACTGAACCGCCCGCCCGTGCTGGCGCTGACCGCAACGGCAACCCCCTACGTCCAAGAAGACATCATCGCCCAGCTTGGACTGAAGGAACCACGCCGGTTTGTGCGCGGGTTCGACCGCCCAAACCTGAGCTACACGATCAACACCGCCGAAAACAAGGATCAGGAACTGCGGGCAATCTTGAAAAAGGAGATGGAGCGGGACGGCTCCACGATCATCTACTGCGGAACCAGAAAAAATGTGGAGAGCGTCGGGACGATGCTTCATGCCGAGCGGTTCCCGGTCACGATCTACCACGCGGGCCTTCCCGATGCGAACCGCACCACCGCCCAGGAAGCCTTCATCAGCGGGCGGGCGCGGTTCATTGTTGCCACCAACGCTTTTGGGATGGGCATTGACAAAGCCGATGTGCGGAACGTGATCCACATGGATTTGCCCGGCTCGATTGAAGCCTACTATCAAGAAGCCGGGCGCGCCGGACGCGATGGCCAACCAAGCGATTGCACAATCTTGTACCAACCCCGCGACCGCCGTTTGCAGGAGTTCTTCATCCGCAACACCTACCCCGACCGCTCGGCCATTGATGCCGTCTATGATGCCATCTGGGATATCGTCCGCGTGGGGCTGGGAAGCCGTTACGAAGGGGTGCTGGTGCCGGATGAACGGGAAATTATCAGCCGCGCAAAAATTCATGGGTCGGCACTGTACGGAATTTTGGGGGCGTTGGAGAAGAATGAGATTATCCGGAAAGTTCGCGCCGAACGCCTGGGGGGGATCAGGTTCTTGGCCGACAGCCGCGAAATCCAACACTACTACCAACTGACCCGCGACGAGAACCGGAAGAAAACCATCACCGCACTGCTGCGGACGCTTGGCGGAGCATCGCTGAGCCGCGAAACGTTGTTCAACCCGGAAGACCTTGCACGGAAACATGATATCCCGTTCGAAGCGTTCGATCAAAGCCTGCGGGCGTTGATGATGAGCCGACTGATCCAATACACCCCACCCACCCCCGGAACCGGCTACCAGTTTCTGCAGGAACGCCTCCCGATCCGCAACGTCCGGATTGATGAACGCTCTATCGAGGTTTCCCGCAACCGCGCCCTTACCAAGCTGGACGCAATGGAACGCTACGCCCAAACCCTGGGCTGCCGCCGCGACTTCATCCTGGAATACTTCTGTGCCGAGATTGAAACCCCACGCTGTGGCCGCTGCGACAACTGCCGCACCGGAGCCGACCGCAAGCCGGTGGAGCTGCGCCCGCAAACCCGCCGCGCAATGGAGCAGCTGCTGGCCGCGGCCTACGAGCTTGGGGGGCGGTTCGGAAAAATGACGCTGGTGGATCTGCTGCGCGGAACCACCAACCCAACCATTGCAAAATTCCGGTTGGAGGGCTACCCGCGATACGGCGAACTTCGGGAGATAGACCGCCGCGAGCTTGCCGACATCGCCACACAACTGATTGACAAAGGCTTGCTGGAAAGCGCGATGGCCGTGAAGCCAACCGTGAAAATCACCCCAACCGGGCGGGAAGCGGTGGCGCATCTGGCCCTGAAAAAGTTCACCATTGGCTGGAGCGGGAACACAGCCGAGCCAAGCAAAAATCCCAAGATGTTGGAGATTCTTCAGCAGGAGCGCGACCGGCTTGGACGCGCCGAAGGGCTTGGCCCGCAAGCGATCTGCCCCGATGATCTTCTGATCTCCATCTCGAACGACCTCCCCACCAGCCGCACCGATTTTATGGAGATTGAGGGGATGACCGAAACGGTGTACGGCGTGTGCGGCGCGCCCTTCATTGCGCTGATCCAGAATATCCAAGCCGAGGAGACGTGGCAGGAGGAAACCCCGCAAGGAATCCCCGACCGGCTGAAGCGAACCTACTTGCTGTACCAGGATGGCGACAATCTGGAGGAGATTGCGCGGCGTTCGTCGCGGCAGCCCTCAACCGTCAGCAATCATCTGGAGGAGTTGATAACGTTGGGGGTGGAGTTGGACATCCGGCGGTTTGTTCCGCCGGGGATTATCAAGGCCGTTGCCGAAGAACTGAAGCGCGTCCCGAACGTTTCGCTTCGTGATTTGCGCGGCTTGCTGGGGAACGCCGTTGACTATCCCGAACTTCGCATCGCAGCCGCGTGGGTGCGCGCCGGGCGGGAGGAATAGCTGGCTGAAATAGAGTTCGCAACCAGCGATACTCCATCTCTCTCTCTCTTTCTTCCCTCTGTGCTCTCTGTGCCTCTGTGGTTTTTCCTCTTCTTCACAAGAGCAACCTGCGCTATTTTTAGACCTCGATCAACAACCAACCGATATGCCATTGACCGCAGCCTTCTGCCTGCTTCTGCTCCTGCTTTTCTCCATTGCTGAACCAGCCAACAGCCAAGCCCCCCGCCGCGAAGAACTTGCCATTTCCGACTCACTCTGGGGGGTGATTACCACTGCGGCGGGGCATCAGAAAATGTTCGGTTTTTCGGAGGACGAAATGCGCGGCTACGGCCCGGATGAGTTTGTTCTGCGGAGCGTTTGGACGCTGTTCCGGAATGGCCGCAGCGTCCCCCGGTTTTCTGGCACACTCTCGAAAAACATGATAGAGAACCACAAGGATGCGGCTTCGCTCCTCCGCACGGCCTACGGCGTAACCGATATTTCTGCGGCGCGGATGCTCCCCATGGCCCCGGCAGAATCTTGGGGCGATGCTGAGTTTCCCGACTCACTTTCTGCAGTTGCCGTCTGGAGGAAATTGCTGGAGCAGGATGGCGTTGTATCCATCACCCCAATGTTTTTCCAATATCCGCCACACCTGCAAAAACTGATTGTGCGGTTGCTGCTCGGTATCCGCCAGTCGCAGCCGTGGATAGATCAATCGTTCAACCGCCAGCAATTCTTTCAGTACTCAGGGCTGGATTCGGCGGCATCGCTGGACGACTGGTACACCTTTGCCGCAGCCCCCTGGAACGAAGAGCGTTTGGGGCAATCGGCAACGTTACGCAGCGGCGCGTTCCAAGCGTTGCGCGCCACCGACCGGCGTTATTTGGCGTTCGGTTCGGCACTGCTGGCAACGCACGTCAGCAACGCCATTGCGGAATTTCGGAGCAGTGATTCCGCGCAGCCGATGCAGGCTATGTACGGGATGGAGGTTGCCACCACGCTGGGAACAATCCGAATTTTGGGGAGCAACCCCGACACCGTTTCAACCCCCGCCGTTCTTACGATTGACTGCGGCGGGAACGACCTCTATCGGGGCCGCCAAGCGGTGAACATTCCGTTCCGCGAAACCGCATCGGTGCTGATTGACCTTGCCGGAAATGACGTGTACGATAGCGACACCACGCTATCGCTGGCCTGCGGAATGTTCGGCGCGGCAATGCTGGTGGATGTTGCCGGAAACGATCACTACCGCGTGCGCGAATCGGGGATTGGTTGCGCGTGGTACGGGTCGGGAGTGCTGATGGATATGGCCGGAAACGACCGCTACGTAACCGATAGAGCTTGGGGGGAAGCCGCCGCCCATATCGGCGCGGCGGTGCTATCGGATTGGGGGGGCGATGATGAGTACGTCTGCGCCCAGCAATCGCAGGGGATGGGGGCCACGTTGGGCGCGGCGTTGCTGGTGGATGCCGCCGGAAACGACCGCTACATTGCCCGCGACGACGGCAACCCAACGCCAATCTATCTGAACCAATCGGTGGCGATGGCGCAAGGGTGCGGCTACGGCCGCCGCGCCGATTTGGGGGATGGCCACAGCCTTGCCGGCGGCGTTGGCGCGCTGGCCGATGCCGACGGCGATGATTACTACTCCGCCCCGGTGTGGGCACAAGGATGCGGCTACTGGTGGGGGGTGGGAATTTGCGAGGATCGGCGCGGAAACGACACGTGGCGCAGCGGAAAATACTCCATTGGCGCGGCAGCACATTTTGCCATTGGCTGCAAGGTTGATGCCGAAGGGAACGACACCTACGCCGTTGGCTACACCGATGCCGTAAATCAATATCTGGGCCATGCCCGCGATGGCAGCATCGGCATAGCAATTGATGGAAGCGGCGACGACAAGTACCACCTAAAAACTCACTGCGGAGGGACTGCTGATCTGGGAAGTCTTGCCTTGCTGTGGGATGCCGACGGAAACGACCTCTACATCATGGACACGCTGAAAGTAGCCACCACCGACAGCTGGAGCGACACCCCACCGTTGGGTGCGACCAGCGGCTACCCTCCGTTCTACAATTTCCGCGATGACATCCAATCCTACGGGGTCTTTTTGGATACTGGCGGGAAGGATGTTTATCAGCTGAACGAGGCCAACCGGAACAGCATCCCCTGGAAAAGGAAGCCAGCCGACAACTCCCGCTGGCTCTTCACCCGCTCCCCCCGCGAACGGGGAATTGGAGTGGATATGGAGATTCGGAAAACATCAGCAGGGAAATAGTTGGGTTGCTACTTGTGGTCAGTGGTCAGTGGTCAGTTGCAAGGACCGATTTGGCATTCGGCATTCGACATTCGACATTTGGCATTTGGCATTCGGCATTCGGCATTCCACTGGCTCTGCTCATACTTTACACACTCATCTCTCCTTCTTCCCTTCCCTCTTCTTCGCGCCCTTTGCGTGGCTTTGCTTTGCGTCTTTGCGTGAACTCTTGAAAACCAGTAGGTGGGGAATCGGCAGATTTTAGATTCGGTGGCTCCGCTCATACTTCGACGGGGCTCAGCATGAGCGGGGACGATGTTCGGTGAAAACTCCAAGATTCTTCATTCGGCATTCGGCATTCCACTGGCTCTGTTCATACTTTACACACTCATCTCTCCTTCTTCCCTTCCCTCTTCTTCGCGCCCTTTGCGTGGCTTTGCTTTGCGTCTTTGCGTGAACTCCCTCTTGCTCTTACCCCAACACCCTCCGATACGCCAGCAACGTCAGTTCCCCCACCCGCTCCCACAAAAATTCTTTCTCAATCCGCTGGCGCAGCCCCGTGCTGGGTGGCGTGGCCAACGCCTTATTGATTCCGTTGGCAATGGAGTTTGTGGAGCTTGGGTTTACGTAAATCCCATCGCTTCCAAAATAATCGCGGGTTCCGCCGTGCTGGGTGATGACCACCGTTGCCTCAGCCAACCCAGCCTCCAGCGCAGCAATCCCCGGCGTCTCGAAAAACGAAGGGAGCGCGAAAACCGGGCACGCAGAATATGCCGATTCCAGCAACGGAGAATCGTTCGCCACCCCCTCGATAATCTCCACCCGTGGGTTCTTTTTTGCCAACTCCAAACAACGGTCGGCATACTCACCCCGCTGGATTTTTCCGATCAACACCAACGGCGCATCCACCCGCTGCATCGCCTTCAGCAATCCCAACACGTTTTTCCGAACTGAGCCGATGTGGCCAACATTCAGCACGGCGTTTTGGATTCCGTACTGCTGCAAAAACAGCTCCGGCGTGGCGTTGGCAAACCGTGCGTTTACTCCGTTCGGCACAACGTGAACCTTCTCCGGTTCCACACCAAACCCGCCGGTGATGATCGCTGATTCGGCAGTGGTGTTTGGCAGCACAGCATTGGCCGCGTGGCACACCGCAGCGGTGATGCCAAAATCGCTCCGGAACCCACCACCAACCCCACGCTGCAGCAGCCGCTCGGCCTTCAGCGCAAGCCGAATTTGACGCGGCGAGCGGAGCGTGAAAAAGATGGAGGAAACAACAAACGGAACCCCAAACTGCCGCAACCGCACCGCGATGTCGTACGACATCATGTTGGCACCGAACAGGTGCACAAGATCATACTTCCCAGCATCGAACGGCTCCCACTGGTTGAACCACTCCACCGTCACCCCAGCGCTGGTAAGGGCCTGCGCGGTTTCTTGGGCCTGCACCCAGGGTCCCCCTGCCACCAGCCGAACGCTCTGTTGAGCAATAAAGCAGACCCTCATCATTGGCGTAACCTCGTCAAGAAATCTTCCACGCTGTGGAACAGCATTTTGAAATTGAAGTTGGGAACGGATTGCCGCGCGGGATGTGGATAGACCTCACTCTCCCACTGAATATCATCCAATCGAACGGTAGCGTTTGCCGGAATCAACGCCCCTTTCTGGCCCCGGTGCTCGATGCCGATCTGCAGATCATCTGGCGCGTCGCCTCCGTCGTCGGTTGATTGGGTTGCAACCGTCAGCACTCCGTTTTGGATCGTGGCGCTCACCGATGCCTTGCTTCGCCGCGTCCACCATTCGGCGTACTGGCTCATCGTCATTGCGGGGATGTTGTGGCGGCGGACGCTCGCAAAAATCGCTTCGGTCACCCCCCATTGCTCATGCGTGGGATGGTGGTAGAAGATCACTGGCTCGGCAGCCCTCAGTTTTATTTGAAGCATGGTTTCGTAATGCTCAATCATCTGCGCAGTGGTGGCCCCAACCCTCCGGAAATTCCCCGGCGACACAGGGTGGATTGGAACTTGCAGCGTCCCGAAACGCCCAAGCCAACCCAGCCACGGAAAAAACGGGAGGTCATCGTAGCCCAACGAGAACTCGCTGGAATAGAGGAACTGGCATCTGGCAATGACCTCGGCAAGCCCTGGATTCCAGAAACCGTTTGGCGCGGCAAACCCGCGTGGCGCAATCCCGTGTTGGCGCAGCAACTCCAGGGCGTAGCGGATATTTTCCGCATTCTCGCCGTAGCTCTTGAACGTTCGGTGGCGGTGGCAATGAAGCCCAAGCTCATCCCCTTCAAACTGGGCAAACCGCCCCAGCCACCCCTGGTGAGCTTCGGTGTGGAGGAACCATGTGAGCGGGAGTTGGTAGGCCTGGGAAAGGTGATGGAGTTGCTCAATTTGCGGTTGCGTCCCGTGGTCGGAATCAATCCGGTAGCAGAAGATTGTGGGGGCGTTGTTGGGGAACCGCCACCGCGTCAGGAAGGGAAGATCACGCAATGAATGGAGGTTCGAGAGCAACTGGTGAACCAGCATCCGTAGCTTCCCTTTATTCTGCCGCGCCACAATCTCGCTTGGCAAAATCGCCGATGGCGCGGCGAACAGCTGCCGCTTGGCGCGGGTGTCGGTAATCTGCCGCCCAACCCCCATTCCAAGCGAAAGGATGTGCCCGTTGCGAAACGGAAATCGCGTTAGTAACCCACTCCCCAGCCGCTCCCTTTTCATCTGTCCAGCCCGTGGGATGCTGTTGGATAATTTCCTCCCTTCTTCCAGAAGACTTCCCCCTTCCTGCACGTAGGCCACAAGTTGCTGTGAAAGAGCGGCGTTGATGGCGGCCCCATGGGCGATGATGACCACACTGTAACGAGCTGGCGTAATCTGGGCAGCTGCCGGAATCACTTCCCAGATGGCTCCAATCTGCTCCAGCAAAATTTCCCAGCCGGGATTGTGAGAAAGCAGCCCAATGGTGAGATGTTGAGGGAGAGGCATACGCAAGTGAGGTTCGATCTATGGTTATACTCCAAACAGAGTGATTTGCGAAAAACTCAATCACTGTCATTCCCGCGAAAGCGGGAATCCATAGCGCACCTGGCTGAGTAGAATTTCGCAAACCAATTTGCGCCGAGTATAATGTGCACAAGCCGCCGAATCACCCCCCCTCCGCTCGTGCTGAGCTTCGTCGAAGTATAAGCGGAGGCAACCGACTGGCGCATCCACGCCCCCCTGCTCCGCTCTGGCGAGCTTCGCGTCCCCCCAATTCTGGGGGGAAAGGGAATCGGCACGCATCTTCAGGGAAGCGCAAGAGCGCGTCCCCCCAATTCTGGGGGAAAGGTGTAGAGGGAGATGGAGTGTTCCCCTTCGCACACTCACTTGCGATGAGCCATAGTGAAAGCAATCAGAGCAGCCGGAAGATTGGCATCATGGAGTATTTGGAATGGAATTCCCCGCCCACCGACTCCCGCCCACCGCTCCCCGATCCCCGCCCCCCAATATATGGCCAATCGGAACACTTCTCGGTATCTTGTGGCCACGATGCTGGGAGAAGGAAACAAAGCCGCATACGCTGAACTGCGTGATGCTTCTGGTGCAGCAAGATTCCGCGCTGGCTGGCTTCCACTCCGTCCCTGCATCCCATTTCTAAACGATTACCGACAGGCATTCCATGACAACATCATCAACGCCCGCCAAGCGGGTAACAACCCGCGCACTTCAGGAGATGAAGCAGAAGGGGACGCGCATTGCAGCTTTAACCGCCTACGACGCACTGATTGCCCGAGTTTTTGATGAAGCTGGGATTGACGTGCTGTTGGTGGGGGATTCCGTTGCCAATGTGGTGCAGGGCCACCAAACCACGCTTCCGGTAACGTTGGATGAGATCATCTACCACACAAAAGCCGTTACCCGTGGCGTGCAGCGCGCAATGGTTGTGGCCGATATGCCATTTATGAGCTATCAGGTGCGGGTGGATGAAGCGTTCCGCAATGCAGGGCGGATTATGAAGGAAACCGATGCCAGCGCGGTGAAATTGGAAGGGGGAATCGAGTACGCCGAATCGGTCCGCCGGATGACCGCTTCCGGCATTCCGGTGATGGGGCATTTGGGATTGCAACCGCAATCTATCCACCAGTATGGCGGCTACCGCCCACGCGGCACAACCGCCGATGAAGCCGAGAAAATTATTAGCGATGCCGAGGCGTTGGAGCAAGCCGGCGCGTTTGGCATTGTGCTGGAGAAAATTCCTGCCGAGCTTGCGCAGCGTGTCACCAACAAACTGACGATTCCAACAATTGGGATTGGGGCCGGGGCCGGATGTGATGGCCAGATTCTTGTGTACGCTGATATGCTTGGGCTAACGGTGGATTTCAACCCGCGATTTGTTCGCCGCTACGACCAGTTTGCCGACCGCGCCCGCGATGCCGCACGGCAGTATGCCGACGACATCCGCGCCGGCACCTTCCCCAATGAACATGAGAGTTATTGAAGCACGATGAACACACCAACCAAGCCAACGCTGGCCGCAGCCATTCTCCCCTTTCTGGCTGCGGCGATTGCCCTAACGATCGGTGCGTGTACCGATAATGGAGTCATCACCGACCCGCGCGACATTGTCTTCCCCGAATCGGACGTTAGCTACGGCCAACACGTGCAGCCGCTGTTCGACCTTAGTTGCGCCACCAGCGGCTGCCACGATGGCTACACCCAAGCCGCCGGATTGCGGCTGGAGACCTACGCCGATCTGTTCCAAAAACCGGGGATGGTCCGCCCGAACGACTCGGCCCGCAGCACCCTTCGGCTGGCAATGCGCGGCGTGACGGTGCTGCATCCCAGAATCGAGCCGCTGCTTACCGAAAACCAAGTGCGCGGCGTGGCAATCTGGATTCAGGAGGGGGCAAGCAATAATTGATGGGGGGGCGGTGGTCGGGAGGCGGTGGTCGGGAGGCGGTGGTCGGGAGGCGGTGGTCGGGAGGCGGTGGTCGGGAGGCGGTGGTCGGGAGGCGGTGGTC
>JAEUSP010000131.1 GCA_016788565.1 Chlorobiota bacterium
GCTACCTCCAACTCGAGTTGCTCGGTTGGTGTCGGCGATGCTCCCTGCGTTTGGATGCTCACTTCTGCAGAGCCGCCAACGCCCACTCGGTACTCACGGCCAATGCTGAACTCACGGTGCTGCGGCTGGCTCACCTCCACCTTCACGCTATCCTCGGCTTGGCAACCTTCGGTGGTTTCTACCAGCACTCGGTAGGTGGTGGTGGCTGTTGGGCTGGCAAGCGTTGTCGGGCAACTGTCGCAGCTGAGGCCGTTGCTGGGAGTCCAGCGAACTCGTGAGATCGGAATGGAGGTTTCCACGCGCAGGTTGGCGATGCTTCCCGAGCAGATGGTTGTGTCGCCGAGGGCGGTTGCTGTTGGTGGATCGGCGACGCGAACCGTGATGCTGTCGCGGGTTGTGCAGCCAGCGGCGGTGAGTACGGTTGCAGTGTAGGTGGTAGTTCTCAGTGGACGAGCATCGGTCTCCGCGCAGCTGTCGCACGTTAGGCCGGTGTTGGGACTCCAACGGATATTTCCAACATCGAATCTTGCTTGCAGTCGCGTGGATTCACCTGCGCAAAGTTGAGTGTCGCCCTGCAAGCCAAGCGTGAGTTGCGGTTGCGGGTGAACCACCACCAGCACCGAATCGCTCAACGGAATCCCACACGCTGTCACCCCTTGCAGTCGGTAGAGTGTTGTGGTTGTTGGACGAGCTTCTGTCACGGCGCAGCTGTCGCAGGCCAGGCCGGTGGTGGGAGCCCAGCCAAGCAGGCGCACACCGGATGAAAGCACTCCGCGAAGCGTGACCGATTCCCCGGCGCAGATGCTATCAACTGGCTCCACGCGCAGGCTGCCGCTGTCGGCTACTGTCACGTGAATGGTGTCGTGCGAAACGCAGCCGGTGCTGTTGCGGGCGGTGAGAATGTAGCTTGCCGACTGCCGAGGAACCGCGATGGGATCGGGGCAATTCCAGCAGGATAAATCGTTGGTGAATCCCCACGAGAGCGCGCCGCTCCCCGTGCCGTGCAACTGCAAAGTATCCCCCGAACAGATGCTGGTATCTCGCCCCGCACTCACCGTTGGCGGCGCAATCACGCGAAGGGTTGCGCGGGCGGTATCGGAGCCGTACTCGTTGAAGACGATGAGTTCAACGGTGAAGGTTCCCGCAGAATCATAGCAGAGTGGCGGTGGAATTACCAGCGTTGAAGTATCCGGCCACGCCCCGGGAAACCGCCACAACCTCCCCGACGGCAACCCAAACTGTGCCGATGGCCGCGAAGTATCCTGCAACCGAAAACACTCCCCCAAACAAAGCACCGAATCGCTGAGAGTAAACTTTGCTTGTGGCGGCAAGCAGCGAATGGGGTTGGGGTCGTACCAGCTATCCACAAGGTTGGGGAGGGTGACGGCGGAAGCACCTTTCATATCCAACCAGTGTTCGACATAACCACAGGCAGGTGCGGGTTCGTTTGGGTCCTCAAGAACTGCAAGAAAATGCCCCACTCCCCCAACCACAACCATGCCGTTCGGTGCTATTTGCAACATCGAGAATCTTCCTGTTTTATGCAGAACATCAAAGGTGGCGACCAGCGTTTTAGTAGATGAAAAATCTGTGACGTTCAGGTCGAACTGGAAGAGGCTATCACGATAGCCCTCATCATTGTATGGACGAATAACATAGAGCTTGGAGCTGTTGGGAGAAAAACTGAGTCCGAAGACCCATCTTCCGATAGGGATGAGTTGGGAATTTGAGACCTTGCCAGTGGTGTTATCAAAATCGGCAAGCTCAACGGTTCCATCCCACATGATTGCTGCGGCAAGTTTTTTTCCGTTGGGTGAGATTTTCAGGTAGCCACGAGCATTGTGAGTCATTTTATCACGGTACTCATGGTTCACCCCAGTGCGTGAGATCACCGGCTCAGCAATGCCAGTATCGCTGATGTGGTAGGCGTAGTAGCGGTCATCGTTCCAGCCGTGGGCAAGCACCCAATAGCCCTTACCGGTGCAATCTTGTGTGGCCGCGAGTTTCTCGACAGCAGGCTTAAACAGTGGGATATTTTTTTGCACGACATCCCCAAGTCCATCATCGCGTCGCATATCCACCACCGAGTAATTAATGCCCCGACGCTGCACACCAGCGGAGTCATCATAATAGGGTTGCCAGTCTGATGTGAAGATGTAGTAGAGCATGGTATCGGCGGGGTCGGGGAGAATCAAGGCGGATTGTGAGGATGATGTACTACCAAACAATCTACCAGATGCAAACGAACCATTGGGCATGAATTGTCTTTTGTGATTCCAAACTTCCATGCCATTGGTATAAAATAGCCACTGCTTTCCGCTACGGTCGGCAATGCTTGCAATGCCCTCACCAACATCAATTGGATTACTAAGGCCCGGAAAAAATGTTGGGGGATTAGTGTTAAAATCTAAGCCAACATTAACACTAATCCAGACATTTCCTTCCTTTTGTGCGTACAGCAGCATTGTGGTGCATAGCCATGTTATTGTGAGCGTCAGAATTTGTCGTTTCATCGGTAGCTCTCCATAAAAAAACGGTAGATGGGAGATCAGAGACTTCTATGTTCGGTGGCTCCGCTCATACTTCGACGGGGCTCAGCATGAGCGGGGACGATATTGGGTAGCTCAACTCATGTTTTGCACACTAACGGTAGATGAGCTAAAAAACTGCCACGCATCCCCAGTGCTGAGGATGCGTGGCATGTTGACGATTAACGACGAAGGATGAACACCTTGTTCATAACGGTTTCACCGATTTGCACTCGCACACGGTGGCTTCCTGATGGCCAGCCGGAACCATCAATCTGAAGCTCGTTTAGGCCGATGCGGATGTTTTGTTGTTGGGCTGACAGCCACGGCTTGCGCGATGACTTTGTCGGTACTCGGTTCTCTGTTCGGTTCATTGTTGTGCTCCTTCTCGTTGTTATTTCACCACCACCACCGCTTGCTCACCCCGCCAATCTCCACTCCACACTCGGCAGTAATAAACTCCAGAACTCTCCCGCCCCGCATCCCACAATAACTCATGCTCGCCGGCGGATAATTCCTCATCCAACAGCCGAGCCACCACCTCACCCCGGATATTCACAATCTCCACCACCGTCCGGCCCGACAGGCCCAGCACGAACCTCAGT
>JAEUSP010000010.1 GCA_016788565.1 Chlorobiota bacterium
TGTTGCCGCGCCGTTCAGCGTTGGAAATGTTTCCGGGATGACGTTGCCGAACGGAGTTGAGCAATCACTCACGGTGAGTTTTGCGCCGACGCAAGATGGAATGTTCAGCGAGAAACTGATGCTGAATTTGCAGCCGTGCGGAATCGTGAAAGAGGTGGTGGTGCAAGGCCAGAGAATCACCCCCAGCCTGGCCGCAACCTCACTTGACTTCGGCACTCAGCCGGTTGGAAGTGTGGTGACGGGATTGGTGGAGTTCATCAACACGGGCCAAGTTGCGCTTCGCGTTGCGAGCCTGAGCGGAGTTCAGCCGCCGTTCGCGGTGGCCACAACGCAGCCACCGCTCCCCGCCGATTTGAAGCCTAGCGACACGCTGCGAGCAAGCGTGAGTTACCAACCAGAAGAGGGCCAGCAAACCGCAACCGCCGTTGCCACCACCGTGTTGCCGTGCGAGATTCAAGCCAGCGCGAGGCTCCGAGGGATGGGAGAAAAGAGTGGCCAACTCACATTCCAGCTTCCGATTGTGGAAGCCTCGGCAGGCGAGCGGGTGCGGGTTCCGATTCGGGCAACCGTCAGTGGCGGCGGGCTTGCTGGAAGCGGCTCGACCAGCTTCAGCGGAGTGCTTCGATTCAACAACAGCCTGCTCTTCCCGGCGGGATCAACACCGATTGGGAGCGTAGCCGATGGCGAGCGGTTGGTTCCGGTGACGGGGGAAATTCCAGCGGAGTTCAGCAGCGGTGAGGTTGCCAGCTACGAGTTCACCGCAACGCTCGGCAACGCCGAAGCCACATCGTTAAAGCTGACGGATGTGCAATTCAGCAAGCCAGTGACGGCCACCGCAGAGCCAGGCGAATTTCGGCTGAACGGCATCTGCAGATTTGGAACGTTGCGGCTGATTGAGGCGGAAGGAAAATTAGTGCTGAAACCGAACCGCCCGAACCCGGTGACGTGGGAGACAGAGATTGAGTACGAGCTGATCGAAGGCGGCGCAACGAAGCTCTACGTGGTGAGCGCGTTGGGCCAAGAGGTGTTGCGTCTGGTGGATGGAATCGCACGTCGCGGTCGGTACGTGGTTCGTTTCGATGCAGGGGTACTTCCCAGCGGCAGCTACATCTACATTTTAGAAACGCCAACCCAACGGCTAACGCGCGTGATGAATGTGGCGAAGTAGGGAGGGGGAGAAGAGAAGAGGTTCACGCAAAGACGCAAAGGGGGAACGCAAAGGGCGCGAAGAAGGGGGGGAAGAGTGGGAGTTTTTGAAAATGAAGCCGGGGGCTTGAGCGATCAGGCTCCCGGCTTCGGTGGTTGCTCAATCAAAACTCAATTCTGAAGCCGCCAATTGGTAGCAGCCCGGTTTGGTGGACAATCTCAACTTGGTCGCGAAGTGGATCATACTGGCGTTCTTGGATGTTTTTGCGGTTGGTGACGTTCTCCACCGAAACGAACCCAATCAGCGACCAGCCGCCGAAATTTTGGCGGAAGTCGGTCCGCAAATCAAGCCGTGCGTAGTCGCTATTCCGTTCGGCGTAGCGGCGGCCGTCGTCCAGATAGGTGGCGTGGATTAGCCGAGAGGTCGCAAGGTCAATCGGCGTGTAGGGCGCGCCGCCAGCAAGGGTAAATTTCCCGCCGAACTCCACCGTGAACCCACTGGATATTTTCCACTCGTAGCCGGCCAGCAGGTTCAGGATGTAGCGGTTATCGAACGCACCGTTTCGCCACACTCCATCCGATCCTGCATATTCCTGCCGGAACAGCGATGCTGTGGCGGTCACGTACCACCCCTCCACAAACCGCCGCCGCAAGGTCAATTCTGCGCCGTAACTGCGTCCCTTCCCTTCGCTGGTTAATCGTTCGCTTGCTCCAATGGTGTTGAAGGAAGCTCCCTGGTTCAACAGTGAGTAACTGGTGGCCGAATCGCGACTAACCGGAACGTGGCCCAGTTGCTTCCAGTATGTTTCGGCTTTCACCAACCAGTTCTGAGCAATGGTGCTGCTGTAGCCCAGCACGTAGTGGGTTGCCTCGGTAAAATCCAAACTACGATTGTCGTCCGGGTAGAAATAGACTGGCAACGCCTGGGCCTGCCGATGCACCCCAACGCCAGCACTGACGCTTTGCCCCGGCTGCAACTGCCACGCCAGCGATAACCGTGGCTCAATCGAACTCTTCTGGCTGATCCCCAGATATTGCCCAAACACTCCGGCGTTCAAGCTAAGCTCATCCGTCGGTCGCCAGTTCCAGTTGAAGTATCCCAGGGCTTGCCCGGTGGAGCCATCATCCTTGATTCGGGCTTGCTCACCGTTGACGTTCGGGGTGTAGCGTTGCCGATCCAGCGCAAACCCCAAGCTGCGCCCTTCGGCTCCGGCGGTGAGGTAATGGCTTGGCGAAGGGACAACGGTGAACTCCATTTTGGCCGAGAGATAGCGTTCGGAGGAATTGTCGTTCATCCAGCGGGTACTGTTTAGAACCTCACTTTCGCCGTTGGTGGTCAGCGAGTCAACCCTCAGCTGGTAGCCGGTGAAGACGTGGCTAAGAGTGAGTTTGCCGACAACGGTTTCGGAAAAAAGGTGCCGCCACTGGGCCCCCACCACCGCAAGATCGGAGCCACTCACGATGTCCTGATCGCCGGTAAACACCGAGTCATCGTCGCTGGCGAAAAGGTCAATATCGCTTACCCCGGCCAGGGCCATCAGGCTTATCTGGTCGCGGTCGGTTGGGGTCAGGTCAATCTTTGCCATGCCGTCCCAATACTTGGGCACCGCATCAATGCCGATGGGGATGCTAAGCCCGTCGAACACCTGCAAGGTGGAGCGGCGGTAGCTGGCGATAAACGCTCCGGCAGGAACGGGGCCTTCGATCATCCCTTCAAACCCCGCAAACCCCATCTGGGCAACGGCCTCGTAGCGTTCGTCGTTGCCGCGGCGGGTGCGAAGATCGAACACCCCCGACAACCGCCCGCCGTACTCGGCAGGAAACGCTCCGGTAAGAAAATCGCTGTTGGCCAGCAAGTTGGTGTTGATTGCGTTGACCGGCCCACCGGTTCCCCCCTGCGTGGCAAAATGATTGGGGTTGGGGATTTCGATTCCATCAATCCGCCACAGGAGTTCGGTTGGCGATCCGCCACGGATCACAATGTCGTTCCGAAGGCCAGTGCTGCCAAGAACCCCGGCAAAATTTTGCGCCATTCGTGCGGGGTCATCGCGCGCGCCAGCGTAGCGGCTGACCTCATCCACCGTGAAGGCATCGGCGCTGACCAACGCGGCTTCGTTGATCGGTTTGAAGGGATCATCGCTGTTGGCTGTCACCACCAATTCTTTCGATTGCATCACCGACTCCTGAAGCTGGAACGACAGCACCACTTGCCTGCCGGAGGTGACGATGATGTCGGTAGTAATCGGCTGGAACCCCACCGAACTGACCCGCACAACGTGCCGCCCAACCGGAACTTGCTCGATGCGGAAGGAGCCGTCGGGGCGGGAGATTCCCCCCAACGTTGTGCCAGCCACCGCCACCGTTGCCCCGGCCACCGGAGCCCCAGTTTGCAGGTTCATCACTTCCCCTTTCACCGTCTGGGTCGGTGTGGATTGTTGCTCAGTTTCCTGGGCTGTTGTTGTGGCCGCAGCCAGCAACAGCAATGCCAATGCGGCCGTGGTTGCCAGCATCCTGCGCGTACTCTGTGTAAGCCGTTTCATGTCTGAACCTTGTAGATATTGGATGTGCTTGATAGATGATTTTGAACGTTTTTGAAATTTTGAACATTGTTCAATAAGCGGACAAAAAAATTACCGGATAGATAGCTCACTCACCATGAAATCAATCGCACGGTTCACCACCTGCTCAAGCCCTTCTTCGGGGATCATCGGCAGCCGTTGGCGGATTCGGAGCGAGGCAAGGCCGTGGACGAACGACCAGTAGGCAATGGTGGCCGCATCAATATCGGTGGCTGGTGGGAAGTAGCCTTCGGCCACACAATCGCAGATCGTGTCGCGTAAAATTTGGAACGAGCCGTAGAAAACATCCCACTTTTCTTGGTGTTCATCCGCTTCCTTCCGAAGCTCTTCCTGCCGCCGCATTGGTGCTCGGATGATGAACATCAGGTCATAAAATTCCTGATGTTCCAACGCAAACCGCAGGTACATCCGCGAGCCAGCCCGCAGCCGCTCCATTGGGTCACGAACGTCACGCATTGGCTTCAGGGCTTTGAAAAATTCGCCAAACGCAACCGAACAGAGTGCCAGCAGAACGTCATCTTTGTCCTTAAAGTAGAAGTAGATGGTCCCCGGGCTGTACTCGATCTTGTCGGCAATTTTGCGGATGGTGACGTTCTCGTATCCCTGTTCCACAAACAACTCCATCGCCGTCTCCAAGATGAGTTGGCGCATCTCCTGCCGTTCCCGTTCCTTTCGTTCGACGCTTCCCATAAAATTGAACGTTGTTCAAAAAACGATGCAAAGGTACGTTGGTGGTGGTGGAGAAGTCAAGAGGGGAAGCGAAAAAAAATTGGAGAAGAGAAAAAGATGAAGAGAACCACAGAGGCACAGAGGGAAGAAAGAAGAGAGGGGCATGCTCCTCTGTTGGGCTTGTCCCCCTGTGTTGCGGTGGTTCATAAAAAAATCCTACGGTGCTCTGGCTTCTGGCTCGTAATTTCCCCCATGTCTCAATTTTCCAAACTACTTGGTATTGCGGTTGGCACGGCGGCGGTGCTTGGGGTTGGCGGTGCGTTGTTCATCACCAAAACCGAACGCGGGTTCCAGCTCTTTCTGGATTGGATGTACCAACGCCGGTTCGCCGATGTCCCGCTGATATCACCCGACTCCCTTGCTGCCGCGTTGGCAACCCGCACCCCACCGCTGCTGTTGGATGTCCGCACTCCCGAAGAATTTGCCGTCAGCCACTTGCGTGGCGCACGCCGTGTTGATTCCGACACGCTTGCCGACCTGGATGAAATTGACCTTGCCGGAACCGACCGTGACCAACCGATTGTGGCCTACTGCTCAATCGGCTACCGCAGCGGAGTAGTTGCCCGCCAGCTTCAAGAACTGGGGTTCACCAACGTGCGGAATTTGTACGGCGGGATTTTTCTGTGGCACAACCAACGGCGCGCTCTTTGGGCCGGGGATGGCCTAACTGGGGATAGCCTATCTGGGGATAGCCCCTCCGACAACGTTCATCCCTACGATTGGATGTGGGGTCAGTTTGTGCAGTAGTTTTTTCGGCGTTGCGATGCCCCCTTCTATCCAATGATCCTGCCCTTGTTGCGGGATTGGCTGCCCGCAGCAGGGGCAGGCAGCCGATCCTTTCCACGCCAACGACCCGCAGGCTGGGCAGCGCACAAACCGGTACTCGCTCATCAGCGGATGCGGATGGCGGCGGCGTGATGCGGCGCGGTAGGTAATCATTCCGGTTGGGGAGCTTGATCCACGGGTGCTGGTGCTTCCTCAGTGGCCGCCTCATCATCATCGAACGCCTTCAGCAAGTCATCCAACGCTTGCATCCCTTTCGCCACGGCTTTGGCTCCGGTTTTCACCACCTTTGTTCCGTTGTTCAACTGCTGCATTGCTCCGTTCAGCGTGGCATCAATCGTTGTTGCGGTTGGTGGCGGTTGGGTCTGGGGTTGGTTCAGTGGAGCCGTTCCAACAGCAGTTGGCTGTGCGGTGTTTTCGGTTGCGGGCGCGGCGGCGGTTGCGTCCGGTTGGCTTGGGTTATCTGCAGATGGAGCTTCGGATGGAGTTCCGGATGGAGTTCCGGATGGAGTTTCCATCTGGGGGTCTTGTGTGGTCTGCTCGATTGCGGGCGTTTCGGCGGCGGGTGATGTTGTTCCGCTGCATTGGGCGGTCGCGCTTCCGGTTGTGGCGGCAATCAGCAGCCCCACAACCGCAATCAGCCGTAGTGTTTGTGTTAGATAATTTTTCATCGCTCTCCTTCTCCATTTTGTTGATGAGTTGATAAATCGCGTGTGCCTTTCGGCGGCACCATACTGGGTTCATTCGCTCAGCGCAGCATGGTGCACAACATCAAGGTATCGGAGGGCGGTTAAAAAAGGGGGGGCGGGTGGTTACACTGGGGATCGGGGGGCGAGGGGCGGGGAGTGGAAGATTTGAGCCTTGCTTGTTCGGTGGCTTCTGCTCATACTTCGACGGGGCTCAGCATGAGCGGAGGGCGGCATTCGGTGACTTCCGCTCTTGATTCTATTTCCTACACTCTTCCATTCGGCATCCGACACTCGACACTCGACACTCGACACTCGGCATTCCCACACCCCTCTCCCGCGCGGCGACGAAACGATGGAGGCTCTATTCAACAACTTCTTCTGATATTCACAATCGGTCGGAGGAGTGTCTCCATCACAATCAATCAAGGCATCACCATGAACTATCCAAAACGTGTTATCAAGAAGGGGGAGAAGGATGAGAAGATCGTGCGCGCAATCCAGAAGGAGCTGAACGCTCGCGGCTGCGGCCCGGTGACTGTTGACGGCGATTTTGGGCCAAAGACGTTGGCCGCAGTGAAGCTGTTCCAAACCCGATTCACCGACCAAAACGGGAACCCGTTGGTGGTGGATGGTGAGATTGGAGCAGTGACATGGGCCGCCTTGTTCGGCCAAGAAAAAATTCCTGTTGTGGACGCTACCAAGTCATCGCTTGCGGCGGCTGCGGTTGCCGTTGCCGAAAGCCAACTCGGAGTTCTGGAAAGCCCGCTTGGCTCTAACAAAGGTCCGGAAGTGAACGCCTACTTGGAGAGCGTTGGCTTGGGACCGGGGCATTTCTGGTGCATGGCGTTTGTCTATTGGTGCTACCAGCAAGCCGCCCAGAAACTGAAGAAGAACAATCCGCTGGTGCGCACCGCTGGGGTGATGGCACACTGGAACGCCGCCCGCAAAGCGGGAACCCGCTGCATCACCACAAAGGAAGCTGCCGACAATCCAGGGTTGATAAAGCCTGGGATGATCTTCATCATCAGCCACGGCGGGGGGCTGGGGCACACGGGATTGGTGGAGAGCGTGCATGGGGGAATGCTGGTGACGATTGAGGGGAACACCAACAAGGAGGGATCGCGCAACGGCATTGGCGTGTTCCGCCGCACCGGGCGGAGCATCAAGTCCATCAACAAAGGGTTTATTGAGTATCGGTAGTCGGGGATCGGGGGGCGGGGATCGGGGGGCGGGAGGTGGGGATCGGGGGGCGGAGGTCGGGGGGCGGGGCGGTGGATGGAGTGTGTGCATTTCCCAGGAGAAGAGACCGTATCGTTCAAACAGAGTGGTTTGCGAGAACTCTAAACACAAGTTTTTTCGCAAACCACTTTCATTGGAGTATCTCTACAACCGTACCACCATCACCGATTCCACCACTCCCTCACCCACCAAACGGCAGCGATAGGTTCCGGCGGCAACCATTCTTCCTGTGTTGTCGGCACCATCCCACAGAACTACCCCTGTGTGCAACGCCTCAGCTTCGTAGCTGCGCACAATGTTCCCTAACGGATCCACGATTTCCAGCCGCGCGCCACGGGCAAGCGGTGTTGGCAGGGTGATCTGTACCAGCCCGTAGGTTGGGTTCGGCACGCTACGCAGGTGAGTGCTTCGGAGGCTGGCTGCTTGCTGAACATCCGACACGAACCCAGAGGTGCTGGATCGTGAGCCGAACCACAGCCGAAGCATCGGCATCCATCCGCCGCGCTGATATGTTGGGAAGCCCGCAACATCGCCACGCCAATTCAAGTGTGGATATACTCCATGCCCGTTGATGGGCTGCATCGGCTGCCATTCCCCTTGCGCCGTTGCCCAGGCTTGGGCTTCACGTAACTCTGGATGAATCGGGATCGAGACGTTGTTCCGATGATCGAAAAAATCATCATCCCCCACAGTTGTCACCGACCCCATGCGGCTTGCATCCGCGCCAAGCTGAAGGGGGTTGCTTGTGGTAGCGGAGGTAGCAGCCACAAGGAAATACGCTCCAGAATCAAGGATGACCGGGCTGGGCAACAGATAGGTAACGTAGCGTCCGTAGTGATACTCTCCGCTTGGGCTATCCAACCCACGTTTTGTTAGGAGGTTCGCTTTGGCCACCCCGCCAGTGGCTGGTGGATCGGAGGGATTTGCCGAAGTCTGGATCACGGAAAAGGAGACCTCATCCGGTGCGGTGCTTGCTTGGCCGAAGTAGGCTTGGAAACCATACAGCGTATCGGCAGCACGAAGGTGATAGCGAAGGGCAATCATCCCTACTTGCGGGGTTTGCGAACCAAAGGGCGTTTGGCCATTGAAGTCGTTTGCGGTGAGGGATAGATTCAACCCACGCCCCTGCTGCTTGGCAAATTCCGGTACGTCGTTCGTGCCGTCGTCGTAGGCAAGCGCAGGGCCCAGCGTTAGGGAGAAATCGGAATGAGTTTCGTTATTAATAAGATAGCTACCATCGTAGGATGGCCATACCCTTGCGGTAATCCGATAGCGAGTCGCCCTAACTGCGAATGGAGAATCTGGAGGGGGGAAATCACAGCCGAAATTGCGGGCATCCCATGTAGGAAATTGTACTATGTTTTTCCCTCTTGCAGCTACACTCACAATCGCTTGATAGCGGTAATAACTATAGGTGTCGGTGGAAGGTGGATTGTCAAGATTTTGAATTGCTACTATCACCCCAAAACGATAACCAGCGGTTCCACCATTATTTGCGACACACATTGCTATTGGAACAGACGAGGATTGGGAAGCCGGAGCTTGAGTATAAGGCCATTCTGCCTTCACCCAAAAAATTTCAATTTCTGGGCGAGGTTCTTCAAGCACCATCAGGTTATCCACAAAAAACGGATCATCGTCATCGTTGGGAAGGCCATCGGGGTTGCTGTGGTCGTTGGCAACCAGACGCAACCGGAAACGGAACATCTTGTTCCCGGTGCTTGACTTCTGCCAGCGTGTTGGTATCGGAATCACGGCTCGGTAGAACTGGAAATCCTTCCCAGCATCCATTTCATCAACAATGATCCTTCCGCTTGTGTCGGTGCCTGACCCACCACCGCCACCAAATACTCCCCAGCGTGGCGAGGTCTGGCCCCACGTTAATCGGCCAACGCTGTCGCGGAACTCGGCATCGCGCCACTGGGTGGGGTTGGCGATATTTTGCAGACCATCGGGGCTTGGTTCGGCAAACTCCACAACCAGCGCGTCAGGTTTTTGGAAGAACTGGTCTTTGCGGGTGTTATAAACTGCCCCCTCTGGGCCAACACGCACGTCATCGCTCCAACCACGAGCATAGCTCTGCTTCGCTCCACGCTGGTAGGAGAAGATCAGATAGGCTTGGGAGAGTGTTGTGGAAAGATTGAGGGGGAAAGAGATCAACGTATCACCAACATCAATTCCTTGATAGAGGTTTCCCTGTTCGTCGCGGCGGTCAAGGCGTAGCACGGCAGAGGATAAACCGAGCTTCCCCCCTTTCCCACGAGGTGGTGGCGGGTTATTGGTTGCTTGGTCGCCATCAACCACCTCTGCGCCCAACGAGACCAGCCGTGTTACTGGAGGCAAGACTTTTCCAGCAATGGTATCGTAGTCGCTAAAGGTGAAGATTTCGGGTAGCACCGGCCGTCGTATCCCGAACAACCTGCCTGTGATCCGGTTATCAAACGGCCACTCTTCTGATAGTGTATCACCAAGCGCATTCAGTGGGATAACTACCAGCTCGGTAGTGAAGCGATGGAGCTTATAAAATTCTGGTCCCCCTACATAAGGGTCAAAGAAGATGGTATCAATGTTGGGCCGATTAGGGTTAGCATTGGCGTAACCATACTTCCCTTCGGCTGGATACAGCGGACGGCTTGATAATGCTTGTTGGTACCACGGCTGGCGCATGTTCACTTTGTCGTGTATCCGCAGGATTACACGGTAGCGCATCGGCTGTGCGGTGTAGTGTACTCCGGCTATCCCTTGCCGGTCGCTGCTGACGTTCTCAATAATTCCCAGCGGTGTTGCAGCATCCAACAGCGGATTCCCAAACAACAACTCCATCTTGTTTTCTGCTTCTGGTTCCACTGGGCGATCAAAAATTTTCGGATTGGAAGTGTTGGGTCGTAACCACCCAATCTTCAAGGCTCTCCCCACATTTCGCCACTGCTTGAACTTCACCGCAAGGGTGTTGCGCAGCGGCAACACTGCTCGATTGTTTACGCTCCCAAATCCACCATCTACCAGATAATTCGTGTGCTGCCCGCCGCGCCCCTGTACTCCCACGGTGCTGTTGGCCGCGAACATCAACACTGCTGGCAAAATCCGGTTGGTTAGAGTGTCGGTGTAGCTCCCAAGGAACCGAACGTAGTTCACCTGCACGCTGCTGTCGGCTCCGTCCAGCACCACTTGGTAGCTGACGTGCACCGATCCTTCTGTTATCGGGGCTGGTGTTTGCCGTGTTGCTGTCATCGGAACGTTTTTCACCCCGTTCATCACAAGGTTCTCTAAAAAAATCGTTAATCGCGTTCCGTCGCGGCGGTAGGAAACCTTGCTGAGTTCGGTAAGCTGGCAGTCGCCCCACAGCGGAGCAATCATGGCGATGCTGGTATCAACGGGCAACGCAATGTTCTTGGCCAGACGGATGCCAGACGTTGACGCGGCAAGGTGCCGCCAGCCATCGTCGTCGGGTGTTGGGTCGGTGGCGGCGGTTGTGGTGTGTGGTCGCGGGTCGTTGCTGTGAGGATCGTAGCCGATGCGGTTGCCGTTGGCATCATAGCGGTAGCGTCGGGTGCTAAGGCCAATCAACCCATTGGTGGAGATGTAAAAGCTATCGCACCGCCCACCGTAAAAGTAGAACGGGAAACCGATCGAGATCGGCCCGGCAACAGCATTGTCGATTGTGTCCGACGGGTTCTCAGGATTGCGAAAAAATGCCCAGCCATCGCTGTTCGGTTGTATCCAATCTGAGAGTGGGCGTTGGTTCGGGCCGTTCAGCACCCGATTCCACCCGCTGGCTGTTGCGCCAGCAGTATCAATAAACGTGTAGCTGGGAGTCCACGGAGAACCAAGCGTGGGGGGATTGTTGTCGTTGAAGTAATAACCGGTAGCCAACGGCGCAAACTGTGAAGGACCTCCCGGGTCGCTTTCAGGATTGGCAAGAGAATCCATCGGCCTTGTGTCGTAGCTATGGCGCAGCAGTGTGGGGCTATCTTGAGCAAATAGCTGTTGAGAGGGAAGAATGGAGCAAAAGAGAAGCGCGATAAGTAGCGGACGGATCATGGATACCTCCATAAAAAGAAAAAGCAGTGAGATGATACTCCGCCGCACCGAGCGGAGGTCGGGGATCGGGAGTCGGGGATCGGGGGATGGGGTGTGCGGCTGCTGAAAAAAAGGAAGAATAACATCAGGTGGTGCAGGGATAACTTCTTCCTGCACCACTTCTGTTGTCGCTCGTTGGCCTTTTCAGGCCGATGCTTGTTGCTGTTTCCCCTTCACCAGCCGATAGATCCACAACAACAGCATTGCCCCCAAGATTGAGGCAATAAATCCTGCCGAGTCACCTTCGTTGTACAGCCCCAGCAGCTTTCCCAAAAAGGTTGCTGCAATGGAGCCTGCGACTCCCAGCAGGATGGTGATAACGATACCGCCGGGGTCTTTTCCCGGCATCAGCAATTTGGCGATGGAACCGGCAATCAAGCCGATGATAGCTGTCCAGAGTATCCACATGGTGTGCCTCCAAATGGTTTGTGTGATATGCCGCTGGCTTAGGTTGCTTGCTTCCGGCGGAAGAGCAATCGGCCAGCTGCACGGATAAGAAACGCGACAAGAACGGCCACCAGAATCAGCGTCACCACAGGCAGGATCAGTGCCATTGCGGAAATGGTGGCTGCCCCGGCAAGCTCGGCAGTGGCAAGGAACGGATTCCCCGCCCCTGCTGTGGTTACGGATGACTTTGCCCGCAAGGCAACGCTGGCCCCTTGCACCACGGTTGCTGCCCCACCCCCGGCCACCACGGCCAACCCCCACCGGATAAACTCAGGCAGGTCAATCATCACCCCAGCCGAGGCCACCACCCCAGCAATCATTGCTGCCGGGGTGGCGATGGTGTCCAGCAGGTTATCAAGCCAGGGGATGTAGTAGGCAAGGATTTCCGCAGCGGTTGCTGTGGCCAGCGCAATCAAGGCGGGGGTTGTTCCCACCCACGCAAAGCCGTTCCCCAACGGTAGCCCCCCGGTTGCTGCGGCAATGCTGACGGCCAGCAACGGCAGGAACACCCGGAAGCCACACGCCGCGCTAAGCCCCAAGCCAAGCGCAATGCTGGTGAACGTTTCTGGCATAGGCAGGAATTGATGAAAGGAGAGGAGCTGAGAATGGAGTAGCTGCCGCTACTTGCTGGGGATTTTCAGTTGCTGCCCCACCCGAATAATATCTGGATCGGAAAGCTGGTCGCTGTTGGCCTTGAAGATTTCCATGTAGCGGTTCGGGTCGCCGTAGTGGGCTTTGGAGAGTTTGGAGAGTGTGTCGCCTGGCTTCACCACGTACAGGCCGTACAGGTCTCCGTTGGCAACGGCGATGTCCGCTTCCACCTCATTCTCCCAGTTCTCGTAACTCTTGATTTTATCCCACAACCGATCCTTGTCGTACTGGTACGCTGCGGTTCCGGTGATGCGCAGCTTCCCCCCTTCTTCCTTCCAATCGCCGTTCTGCACGTTAAGCTCAACCCCTAAATCAAGGAGTGATTGATACTTGTCCTTTAACATGGCTATGCCTCCTGAAATGGATGTCTGGCCCGTTGCCGCCCGGCGGCTGCCAAGCGTTTTGCCTTCTGCAACGTGACGTGCGGAGAACTTAGTTCCCTTCCCCCAGAAAACAAAAGCGATGAAGGGAGAAAATGAAGGCTGGCGAGAAAAAGATGGGGGAAGAGGGAGATGGAGTGAAGTTGAGATGAAGATGGGAAAACCACAGGGACACAGAGGGCACAGAGGGGGAGAGGAAGAGAGGGGGAAAAACCAGAACGCCCACCAGCGTGATTGCTGGTGGGCGTTCTGGTTGTACTGGCAGGTTGTGTTTATCGCCGGCGGTCGCCGCCACGGTCGCCGCCGCGGCCACCACGGTCGTCACGGTTGCCGCCACGATATCCGCCGCGGTCACCACGGTCGCCACCACGGTATCCGCCGCGGTCGCCGTCGCGACGCTCGCTCCGCTCACGTGGTTGTTCTTCTTCCATCCCTTCCGGGCGCGGAAGTAGTGCTTTGCGGCTCAGGCGGAATTTCCCGTCGTCCTGGATTTCCACCAACTTCACCTCCACACGGTCGCCAACGGAAAGGACATCTTCCACATTTTCAACACGGTGGTGGTCAATTTGGGAGATGTGGAGCAAGCCGGTTTTGCGCGGCAGGAACTCGATAATTGCTCCCAAGCCTTCGCGGATTTGGGTCACTTTCCCACGATAGACTTTCCCCGGCTCGGGCTGTTCGGTCAGGGCGCGGATCATCTCCACCGCCTTCTGCGACGATTCACCGCTGACGGCGGCAATCACCACGGTTCCATCTTCTTCGATGCTGATCTCGGCACCCGATTCCGCCACGATTCCGCGAATCGTTTCGCCACCGGTGCCAATCACCGCCCCAATCATCTCCACAGGAATTTGGATGGTGGTAAGCCGTGGTGCAAATGGTGAGAGGTCGGCGCGGGCTTCGCTGATTGATTCAGCCATGATGCCCAAGATGTGCATACGGCCTTCGCGGGCTTGGTCCAGCGCGCTTCGCATCACCTCAAGGGAGATGCCTTGAATCTTGATATCCATCTGGCAGGCGGTGATGCCATCGGTGGTTCCGGTCACTTTGAAGTCCATATCCCCCAAGTGATCTTCATCCCCCAAGATGTCCGAAAGGATTGCCACGCGGTCGCTGGCTTCATCTTTAATCAGCCCCATGGCGATGCCGGCAACCGGCTTCTTCAGCGGCACGCCGCCAGCCATCAGCGACAAGGCTCCGGCGCAGACAGTGGCCATTGACGAGGAGCCGTTCGACTCCAGAATATCGGAGACGATGCGGATGGTGTAGGGGAACTCAGCTTCGTCGGGGAGCATCACTTTCAGTGCGCGTTCAGCAAGGTTGCCGTGGCCGATTTCGCGGCGCGAGGTGCTGCCAAACCGTCCAGTTTCGCCGGTGCTGAAGGGGGGGAAGTTGTAGTGGAGCATGAAGCGTTTTTCATGCTTCGGAAGGAGGCCGTCAATCAACTGGCGGTCGTTTTTGGTGCCAAGCGTCATCGAGGTGAGCGATTGGGTTTCGCCGCGTGTGAACAGTGCCGACCCGTGAGTGCGGGGAAGGATGTCAAGCTCGCAGGTGATGCCACGGATTTGGTTGGTGGCGCGGCCATCCAATCGTTTGCCGTCGGTCAGGATCATCTCCCGCATCACGTCCGACTCCAAGTCATGCAGGACGTTGCCAACAACTTTCTCAACTTCCAACCCGGCATGGGCTTCGTCGCTGAATTTTTCGGCAACTAATTGGGCCACTTCCTGGCGCAGTGTGCGGTAGCGTTCTTGGCGGCCTTCCTTGCTGGTGGCTTCGCGGGCAAACGATTCCAGAGTGGCCGTGGAGTGTTCGCGGATGAACGCTTCGACATCGGCGAAGGTGGTTTTTTCCGGCATTGGAAGCGGGGTCACTTCGCACTGGGCAATCAGCTGCCGCTGCAAGTCGTTCAGCTGGCGGATATGCTGGTGGCCGAACTCCAACGCCTGAACAAACAGGTCCTCGCTGATTTCCTGGCATTCCCCTTCCACCATCACGATGGAGGAATCGGTGCCGGAAAGGGTGATGTCCATTTCGGAATTTTCAAGCTGCTGGAAGGTGGGGTTGATGATAAACTCACCCTCCAGATACCCCACGCGAACGTTGCTGACGGGGCCGTTGAACGGCATTCCGGTAAGCATCAGCGCGCAGGAAGCACCAACGGCAGCCACCACATCGGCATCGTTTTCTTGGTCGAACGAGTAGGTGGTGCAGATGATTTGGGTTTCGTAGGTCCACCCTTTGGTGAACATCGGGCGGATGGGGCGGTCAATCAGCCGCGCACTCAGGATTTCTTTTTCGGTGGGGCGTGCTTCCCGTTTGAAGAACCCGCCTGGCACTTTGCCGGCGGCGGCGTATTTATCGCGGAACTCCACCTGCAACGGCAGGAAGTCAATTCCTTCGCGGGGGGTTCCCGCCGCAACGGCAACCGCCAGCACCATTGTGTCGCCGTAGCGGGCCATCACGGCCCCGTTGGCAAGTTTGGCAAAGCGTCCCGTCTCAAGGGAGAAGTTTCTTCCCCCGAACTCGATCTCGACAGATTTCATCATGGCAACAGCAGTAGAAAATGGGTCTGCGGCACTCATCACCGCAGGTCGTGTGTATTTGGTTCGTTGTGTTCAGCAATGTGTTTGGCTTCCCCGAAAAGCACACAAGGGTGGTTCCGCTTTTGGGGGACCACCCTATCTGTGTGTTTGTCGTGTGCCGTGCGTGCCTGTTGGATTACCGGCGAATGCCTAACTCGGCAATGATTGCGCGATAGCGGCTGATGTCGGTTTTAATCAAATAATCCAGCAGCGAGCGGCGCTTGCCAACCATTTTCAGCAGGCCACGCAGGGAGTGCTTGTCCTTGCGGTTCTTCTCAAAATGTGGGTTCAGGCCGCTGATGCGTGCGGTCAGCAGTGCAATTTGGACTTCTGGTTTGCCGGAATCGCCGGCGTGGTCGCCGTATTTCGCAACGATCTCGGCGGTGCGCTCTTTCGTTAAAGGCATGGTTCTTACGTTGTTTGAACTTGTTGATCTATGTTGTTGTTGAATTCTTCTATCTGATGCGGGAAATCCCCGGCTGTTGCTGCCTTCAGGCGGCGGCTTGGCAGGTTTCGCGGTCGCGCTGCAACTGCTCCAGGAACTCCTGGACGGAACCGAATTTTTGTTCAGAGCGGGCAAACTTACATAATTCGACCGTCACAATTTGGTGATAAATCTCTTCAGCAAAGTTGAACAGGTTCACCTCAATCGTCCGTTGGGTTGCGTCGGTGAAGGTTGGCCGCACGCCGATGTTCCCCATTCCACGGTGCCATGCTCCATCAACCAGCATCCGCACGCAGTACACGCCGTTGGCGGGGATCAGTTTGTTGGGATTGAGCGGACTGATGTTTGCTGTTGGGATTCCTAATTTTTTGCCCCGCCCATCGCCCTGCACAACCGTGCCGGAAAGGGTGTAGTTGCGCCCCAGATATTCGGTGGCTTTGGCCAGGTTCCCTTCGGCCAGTGCGCGCCGGATTTTTGTTGAGCTGATCGCGTCATCGCCAATCAGCAGCGGGCCGATTTCCGTCACCCCAAACCCATGTTCGGCACCGTAGCCCCGCAACGATTCCGCGTTCCCTTTTCGGTCTTTCCCAAATGCGTGGTCGTGGCCAACAATCATGTGAGCAATGCCGATGTGCTGCTGCAACTGCTGCACAAATTCTTCCCAGGGGGTTGCTGCAAATTCCGGGGTGAAGGGGATCACCACCACCGCATCCACGCCGATGTGCTGGAACTGCTGCTGGCGTTCTTCAATCGTCGTCAAAATATCCACCGTTGTCCCGTGCCGCCGGATCACCTCCTGCGGGTGTGGGTCGAAGGTGATCACCACACTTCGCCCGCCAAACTGGCGTGCCTTGCTGGTTAAGGCCCCGATCACTTGCTGATGCCCACGATGCACCCCATCGAACGTGCCGATGGTGAGGACGCTGAGGGGGTTGTGCGGGATTTCTGCAAGCGAACGATAGACGGTCATATGCCAAGATCACGAAGCTGTAAGAAAAAAACGGAGGTCGTTCCTGTTTACGATTCGGGGCGGTTCAACGCTGCTGGTTCAACACCGCCGTCAGCAACTCCATCGTTAGGGCATCCTCAACATGGAAGTTGCCGCTTCGGGTGCGGCGCAGTGCTGTTAGATGTGCGCCAGATTGAAGACTCCGCCCCAAGTCGCGCGCCAGCGCACGGATGTAAGTCCCTTTGGAGCAAACGATGCGGAACTCAACTTCGGGAATATCCACCCTGCTAATCTGGAATTGGCGGACGGTGATGCTTCGGGGTGGGGCTTCCACCGTCACCCCTTTCCGCGCCAGCTTGTACATCCGTTGCCCGCCAACTTTCCGTGCCGAGTAGCTTGGCGGAGTCTGAAGCTGCTCCCCCACCATCGCTTCGGCTGCGTCGCAGATCAGTGTGTTGGTCAGGTGCGCGGTGGGGCTGGTTTGCGTCACCGTTCCGTCGGCATCGTCGCTGTCGGTTTCCGCGCCGAACAGGATTGTGCCGGTGTACTCCTTCTCTTCGGCCTGTATCTGGTCGGCAAGCCGCGTTGCCTTCCCCAAGCAGATTGCCAGCAGTCCGGTTGCCATTGGGTCCAGCGTTCCCGTGTGGCCCACTTTTTTGATGTTCAGCATCCCACGGGTTTTTGCCACCACGTCGAACGAGGTCCATGTTTGCGGCTTGTCAATCAGCAGAATCGCGCCGCTGGTTTCCCACAATTCCCGTTGATCCAGCAGCCCAACCGTTGCACGGGTGATGAGGGGAACGCCAAACGGAATGGATGATGAGGGAGTAGTCACGGCGTGGGGGAAGCGGCTTCTGGCGCTGGTGCGTCTGGCTGGTTCTGGGAATCCCCTTCCGGCAGCGAAGGCTGGCTGCTGCTGGCCGGGCTGACGGAGTTAAGCAGTTGGGTGATCCGCTCGACAGCTTCGAAGGTGTCGTCGCGGTAAAAACGGAGTTCGGGGATTGATTTCATGCTGACCAGCCCTGTCAGTTTTTTCCGAAGCTCCGGCATGTGTGTGTTCATCCGCTTCACCAGCAGGTCGGGGTCGGTGCTGCTGCGGTAGATGCTGACATAGACTTTGGCAATGGAAAGATCGGGGGACATTTTTACCGAGACCACGGTAATCATGCCATCCAGATACTCTGGCAGGCTCCGTTGGAACATTGCTGCCAGTGATTCGCGGAGCATTGCCCCAACACGTTCAGTGCGTATTGACATCGGGAGTCGGTTGTCGGGGATCGGTTATCGGGAGTCGGGGATGGCGACTGGTTTTTAACAACGCCGACCAGGCGGCAGTTTGTTTCGCCTGGTCGGGAGTAGGTTATTGGAGCCGGGTTATGCTGTTCCGGCGGTCTCTAATTTCCGCTTCACTTCCACCATCTTGAAGGCTTCGATCACGTCCCCTTGCTTGATGTCGTTCATGCCGTCAAGGGTGATGCCGCACTCGTAGCCTTGTTCAACTTCGCGAACGTCATCTTTTATGCGACGCAGCGATGAGATGCTTCCGCTGAACACCTCCAGCCCATCGCGCAGCAGCCGGATTTTGTCGTTGCGGACGATTTTGCCATCCTGCACGTAGCAACCGGCAATGGTTCCAACGCGGGAAATTTTGAAGATGTCGCGGACCTCCACGGTGGCCGTGATGACTTCTTTGAATTCCGGTTTCAGCATCCCTTCCAACGCCGCACGGACTTCGTTGACGGTGTCGTAGATAATCTGGTAGGTGCGGATTTCCACCCCTTCGCGTTCGGCCAATTTGCGTGCCTTCAGGTTCGGGCGGACGTGGAAGCCGATGATAATCGCGTTGGATGCCGTGGCCAGCAGCACGTCCGATTCGGAAATTTCCCCGACCGATTTCATAATCACCGTCACTTGGACTTCCGGCGTGGAAAGGCGCAGCAGCGCATCGGCCAGTGCTTCCACCGAGCCGTCCACGTCGCCTTTGATAATCAGCGGCAGATTCTGCACGCCGCCACGGGCGATTTGGTCCGAGAGTTCGTCCAGCGTTAAGTGGCGGCCTTGCTTGAACTCCTGTTCGCGGCGGACTTGCTGGCGGCGTGTGGCGATTTCGCGGGCATCGCGGTCGCTCTCCATCACCACAATCACATCGCCTGCGGTTGGTGGGCCGTCGAATCCAAGTATCTGCGCCGGTTCGGACGGGCCAACCTGCTGCAATCGCTGGCCACGCTCATCCATCATGGCGCGGACGCGCCCGTAGTGGTGGCCGGCCACAAAAGCGTCGCCAACTTTCAGCGTTCCTTTCTGCACCAGCACGGTTGCCACCACACCTTTGCCACGGTCAATTTCCGACTCGATCACCACGCCACGTGCTTGGCGGTTGGGGTTGGCTTTCAGGTCCAGCAGCTCGGCTTCCAGAAGGATTGCGTCCAGCAGTTTATCAACGTTCAAGCCTTGCCGTGCGGAGATTTCCACACACTGATATTTCCCACCCCATTGTTCCACCAGGATACCACGGTCGGCAAGCTGTTGCTTGATTCGGTCGGGGTTTGCGTCCGGCTTATCAATTTTGTTGATGGTGATAATCATCGGCACGTTGGCGGCTTGCGCGTGCGAGATTGCCTCCAGAGTTTGGGGCATCACTGCGTCGTCGGCAGCAACAATCAGCACCACAATATCTGTCACCTGTGCGCCGCGTGCACGCATGGCGGTGAAGGCTTCGTGGCCTGGCGTATCAAGGAAGGTGATCTTCCGTTTGTCCGCCAGCGTCACGCTGTACGCACCGATATGCTGGGTGATGCCGCCAGCCTCGCCAGCCACCACGTTCGCGCTGCGGATGTGATCCAGCAAGGAGGTCTTGCCGTGATCGACGTGGCCCATAATCGTGACGATTGGCGCACGTTGCGTCAGCGTCTCCGGCGCATCTTCGGTGTCGGCCAGGGCATCCTCGGCAAACTCCTCGGTGAACTCGACGGTGTAGCCAAACTCATCGGAAACAAGCTGGATGGTGTCGCGGTCCAAGCGTTGGTTGATGGAGACCATCAGCCCAAGCCCGATACACTTGCCGATAACTTGGCTTACGTCCACATTCATCAGGTTGGCAAGCTCGGCAACGGTGACGAACTCCGTCACACGCAAAATTGTTGCTTCGGCACTTTCGCGTTCGCGCTGTGCTTGGGCGCGTGCTTCGTGCTGCGCACGTTTGTTTTTGCTGTGCTGCTGCCGCCCCGAACGTGAGTTGCTCCCCCCCATGCGGGAGAATGTTTGGCTAAGTTGTTTGTTGACCTCGTTGCGGTCAACCTCTGGCCCTTTCCGCCCACGCTTATTTCCTGCTCCGGTGGTTGCCCCGGTGGTTGTGCCGGTGCGCCCTGTGTTGCCTCCGGTTTGGGAAGCGTTCGGGCGTGGTGTGGTTCCGGCGGCCCCGCCGGTGGTTCCGCCAGCGGTTCGCGCCCGCGTAGCTTCGGCATTGATATCAATGGCTTTGCCGCGTGTGCGTGTGCGGGTGCGTTTTTTGTCTTTCTCCTTTTCCTTCTCCTTTTTCCCGCCGATCTCAATTTTCCCAAGCACTGTTAGCCCTTGCAGCTTGGGTGGTGGCGAGACAAACCCTGAGTCCTTGCCGCCACCTTCGGTTGCGACTGGAGGTGGCGGTTCTGGGGTTGGTTCTGGTTCGGGGATTGGTTCTGGTTCGGGGGCTGGGGGCTCTTCGGTTTCGCGGCCACGCATGGCAATGCGGCGAAGCTCCTCAATCCGCGAACGGCGTGCTGCCTCCAATTGGGCCGCACGTTCTTCGGGGCTGATGGTTGGTGTGGCTGGCTCGGCTTCTGTAGCTGCTTCCACAACTGGTGCTGGCGGCGGCGTTACCGGCTGGGGTGGCAAGTCGGCCACTGGTGCCGAAGCATCTGCGTTGCTGGTTTGCGCCGTTGCTGGGGAATGCGTGGGTTGTTGCGGCTGGACTGGTGCAACATCCGCCGGTTGGGTGTGTGGGATTTCTGCCGGCGTTGGCGGCTGGATCGCTGCCGATGGAGTGGGAGCAGTAGCCGCCGCAACCGGCGTATCCGCCTGGGCTGCGGTGGCCGGAAGCTCCGTAGCCACAGGTGCTGGCGGTTCGGGCTGCAAGGGCTGAACCGGAAGCTCGGGTGCTTCGGTGGCTGCCACAGGGGTCACTTCTTCGGGCGATTCTTCCGTTGAAGTTGAGTCGTCGGTGGCTTCTTTCCCTTTCCCTTTTTTTGCGGTGGCTGCCTCATCTTTGGGGCGCACCCGCTTTTCGTGGTAGGCATCTACCTTCTTGCGTTGCTTCTCGATCTGCCGGTGCTCTTTCTCAAATTTGTCCATGACAAGGTCGTACATCTCCTGCGACAGTTGCTCTGTCGGTTTTGGGGAGATGTCGAATCCTTTGGCGCGCAGGAATTCCGCGATGGTCTCCTTACCGATGTTCAGTTCGGCAGCCACCTTGAAAAGCCTATAGGTTGCACCTTTTGCTGTTGTTGTTGCAGGCATTCAGTTGATAATAGTCAGAAAGAGCTGGCAAACGTCGGGCGGGCAATGCGATACCCGTTGATGACGCGGCACAACTCCCCATCCGTGCTGGTGGGGATGCTGTGCAGAAAACGAGAGAGAAGCCGCCTGACAGCGGTTGCGGCTTGGCAGTGACGAACCACTGCGGGGAATCATGCCAACCGCCAGCAGTTGCTGGCGGTGGCTTTTTGGTTGTTTATTCTTCTTGCTTATCGGCTTCAACCGCCGCGTTTTCGGCGGCTGGATTTTCAGCAACTGCGCTTTCGGGTGCGGCTTGGGAAACTGGGCGGATGTCAATATCACGCAGTTCGTCTTCTTCAAATTCTGCCATCATCACTTTGCGTAGCTCTTCCAGCTTGGTTGGAGTCATTCCTTCAAACGATAGAAGCGTGGCCGGGTCCGCTTTCAGGAATTCTTTTGCCGTTTCGATTTCGGCTTCCACCAACAGCTTGAACAGGTCGTCGCCAACTTCCTCGCGGAATTCTACCAGTTCGATATCCTCGCCCCCTTCTTTCACCAGCGAGATGGAGTAGCCGGTGAGTTTCATGGCAAGGCGGACGTTTTGGCCGTTTTTGCCAATGGCAAGCGACACTTGGTCATCGGGGACTACCACGGTTGCGGTGCGGGTGTCGTTGTCAATCGTGATCTCTTTCACTTTTGCTGGCTGCAACGCACGCGCAACAAACTGCTTGGCATCGCTGGACCAGGGGATCACGTCAATGTTCTCGTTGGAAAGCTCGCGGACGATGGAGTGGATGCGCACCCCTTTCATCCCGACGCACGCGCCCACAGGGTCCACGCGCTCATCAAGGGACATCACGGCCACTTTTGCGCGCTCGCCTGGTTCGCGGGCAATCCCTTTCATCTCAATGATGCCATCGTAGATTTCTGGAATCTCAATCTCAAACAACCTCTGCAGAAATTGGGGGTCGCTGCGGCTGATGATAATCTCCGGCTGGCCCTGCCCTTCGTGAACGCGCACCTCCTTCAGCAATGCCCTGACGGACTCTCCTTTCTTGTAGCGTTCGCGCCAGATTTGTTCGTTGCGGGGCATCCGCATCTCCACTTTGCCGTGCATCACGTACACGTCGTTGCGGCGCACTTGATAGACTTCGGTGACGATAATCTCCCCCACTTTTTGGTTGTATTCCGCCACCACGTTATCGCGCTCAACTTCACGGACGCGCTGGCTTAGGGTTTGCGCGGCCATGGAGATCATTCGGCGGCCAAAGAACTCCGAAAGGTTTTCAAGGTTCAGCTCGGTTAGATGCTCATCGCCAACTTCATAATTTTCGCCGGCGTGATTGGCTTCCTCGAGGGCAATCTGCAGGTTGGGGTCTTCGACCTCATCCACGACTTCGCGCAGCAGGTAGATTTCGATATCCCCTTTGTCCATGTTGACGATGATGTCGAAGTTGGAATCTTGGCCATACTTCTTGCGCACCATCTGGCTGAATGTGTCTTCAATAATTCCCTGCAACAGGTCGCGATCAATGTTTTTTTGGCGCGCCATTTCGGCAAACGCTTCAATGATCAACTGCTTATTGATGCTCGATTTGGCTGATTTTCTCTTGGCCATGACGTTAATCGTAAACGCTTGTGCAGGGTTGGTTCAATAGTTTATAATTCCGGCTCAACCACTGCTCGCTTCACATCGGCAAGCGGGATGGTAAGCTGCTCGGCGGTGTCGCGGCGGCCGGCGCGGCGGGTTAGCGTTAGCGCGTCGGCGGTTGCTTCGGTAAGTCGGAAGATGTCGGTGCGGGCTGTCCCTTCTGGATCGGAGTACTGAAGTTTCAGCAGCCGCCCGATGTTTTTGCGGTATTGCCAATCGAACTGAAGCGGGCGATCCAGCCCCGCCGAGGAGACCTCCAAGCGGTAGCGGCCAGCGATTGCTTCTTCGTGCTGATCCAGCAAGGCACTCACCCAACGGCTTAGCTCGGTTAGCTGATCCAGCAGCACCCCTTGTTCGGAGTCCACAATCACCTCCACCACAGCGGTGTTCCGCTGCCCGCGCCGCAAAACCTCCAACAGCACCATGCCGCGCTGTTCGGTTTCTTGGCGGATCATCTCTTCGATTTGTTGCGGCAGTCCGCTCATTCGTTCGGGTTATTCCAAGCCGTGAAGGGCCTGCGGCATACGCCCCCAGACCCGTTGGCAATGTTGTCAGTATTGCCGCCTCCCTTTTTTCCTTGGTGTAGCTTCAGCCCCAACGGTTGGGTTGCGGTGCAATACCGTGCGGCGTGAAAGCAAATGGAGTGGAAAAAAAAGTGGGCACGCGTTTCCGCCCTTGCCCACCTGCGAAAGGAGTGCTGCAAAGATACGGTTGCGCCGCAAGCCGACGCAAGCGGAGCAGGGGGAAAAGAAGGAACGTTACGGGTTGAGAACATTGGTTGGGCGTGGGGGAAGTTGCCGTAACTTTGCATCCCCTTTCCGTGATTGCCTGCGGTTGCAGTTGCTTGCTTCCGGGGCAGCGCGGTGATAGATGGTGATAGATATAGCACATCCATAACTCAGTTCAACCATACAAGCACATAGGTTTTTCCATGCGCAGATTTCTACAATTCCCCATCGGCTGCGTGGCGTTGCTGCTGTTGTTTGCTGTTGCCAGCAATGCAACGGCGCAAGGGCGGCGCATCAGCAGCTTCCCCTACAACCAACTGTTCGGGTTCGTTGGCGCTGGCGTTACTCAGTTCCCTACCACGAATGTGGATGGCGGCGAGTTCGTTGCTGATGATTCAACGGCTACAACGTGGGTTGGTGCCACAAGTGCAGGCTTGTACAACGCCGGCGGCAAACTCCGAATCCAGACAACAGTCGCAAAAATGCGACAAGGCTTTGTTTGGTATGGCGATTTTAGCAACGCCAACGCCGATAGCCTAAGCATTGCCTGGAATAAAGTGACGAACCTTCCTTCCGGAACCCGCATAAGCGAGCTTCGGATTGCAACGAACGGAGGTAGTGGTGGCACGTTCACCGATGTGCCGGGTATTACCTGGCCCACGTTCGATAATTCAACTACGCCGCAAACCGGAAACCTTAAAATCAAGCTGCCGGCATCGCTGCATGGGCGTTCGGATGTTCGCATCCGCATCTACGTCAATCATGGTGGAACTGGAAGCGGAGATCAGCCACACCTTGAAGTGGACAGCCTGAAAATCACCACCACCTGCCTTGGCCCCGCAACCGCTGCGTTCGATTCGGCGGGGGCGTTTGGAACCCAGAATCTGTGGCTTTACTTCAAAGCAGGCCTCCGCACCGATTCGATGCTGGTGATTAAGCGGAATGGAACGTCCGCACCAACGGCAATGCCAGCCGACGGCACACGCTACGCCGCCGGGCAAGGGCTGAATGGAACCGATACGGTGGTGTTCTGGGGGCCGGCAACCAAAGCACGCGCCTGCGTTGATAGTCTGCAAAGTGCCACCACCTACAGCTTCACCATCTACGGCTGGCGGACTTGTTCGGCCACGTATTCGGTGGGGGATACGATTGCTGCGGCAACGCTATCGGCCTGCACCGCAACGCCGGATAAAATCACGAACATCACCGCACCCCATGTTGATTCCACAACGGTGCAGTTCGATTTCACCACCGGTTTCCGCACCGATAGCGTGCTGATTGTCCGCCGCAAAAATGCCCCGCCTGGGATCGGCCCATCGCCGGGCAAACGGTACTTCGTTGGGCAGATTATGGGGCTGGATAACACCGTTGTCTATTTCGGCCCACCCACCACCCCGGTAACGGCAATTGGCCAGTTATCGGACTCGACTTACGTCTATGCCTTCTACGCATTCCAGTCGTGCAATGCCACCTACAACGGCATTGGGTCGCTGGATACTGTGCGGATGCTCTGCACCGGGCGGCCACGCGATGTGTCGTCGCTGACCAGCCGCTACACTAGTTCCAGCAGTGCCGGGTTGCAGATTTCGCTGACCGGGTTTGCCGACCGCTACATCGTCTTCCGCGACGGCGGCAACGGGACACGGCCAACGCTGACCAACGGAACCGATTACCCCGTTGGCACAATCGTTGGCGACGACACTGTGAAATACTACGGAACCAGCCGCCGCCCAGCCATTACCGGGTTGCCTTCTTCAACGGCGGTCACGTTCCATGCGTTCGCGGTTCGCCAGTGCAACAGCACCTACTCTAATGCTGGGGCCTCCGCCACAGCAATCACAAAGGCCGCTTGTGCCGCCAGCCCAGATATGCTGAACGTGCAAGGCATCGAGATTCTGAAAAACGTGGCCGACACTCTGCAACTCCGCTGGCGGAAGCTGAACGGTGTGGATAGCTTTGTGGTGGTTGCCCGCATTGACTCCACCCCGGGCTACGCGCCACGTAGCGGTTGGATGTACGACAAAACCGATCAGTTCGGCGGGGCCTACGTTCTGGCCACCGTGCCAGCAACCGATACGCAAGCAACAATCCTGCGATTGCCAAGCAACACCGCCTACTTCTTGCAGATTTACGGGCTGCGTGCCTGCGATCTTGCCTACAGTTTCAGTTCGGCAACGTTGGCGTTTGCCACCCCTGGCACTCAGGCTTCGCAACGGTTTGCGGTGCGGGCCAAAACCTTGCCAAGCCTAAACTTTGGCTTTGCCACCATCACCTTCACCAAAGCCCCGTTGGCCGATGGCAGCTTGCTGATAACCCGCCGTGGCGGCCCCCCCGGCCCAGGAACCCGAGGACTTCCTTTCTTCCGCGCCGGGAAATCGCCGGTGGATGTGGTGAGCAGCTACCGCTGGTGGAGCTTTAACCGCTCGGGGCTGGATAGCTTCCAGTATGACATGCGGCTTGATGTCACAGGAATCACCGGGGTGAAAGACACCAATGATTTAGAGATTCTCTACCGCCCACATCCCGATAGCGTGTGGCTGGATATCATCACCACCGCGCGGGAAACCGGCGATGGAAAACTGGTGATCCGCGCCAACAATCGCCACTTCTTCAGCGATTACGCAATCGGTGCCAACAGCAAAAACAACGTGCTTCCGGTGAAGCTGATCTCCTTCACCGGATACGCCCGCCCGGGCCAAGCAACGCTCCGCTGGCGAACCGCTGGCGAACTGAACACACTTGGCTTCCGGGTCTATCGCGCTCGCGTGGCGGCAAACGGGGTTGCTGGCGATCAGGCAATCGTGGCTGATTACATCAGCGATAATCGCTTGCGCAGCAACGGCATCACCACCACCCCGCGCGACTACGCACTGATTGACACCGACGATGCTTTACTCACCCCCGGGAACTATCAGTACCGGTTGGAAGAGGTCACGGTGGATGGAACAACCGAAGCAGTAGGGGAGTTGATGGTGGAAGTTGGCCAGGAATCTATCGGCGCGTTGCAGTTTGGCCCGATAACGCCAAACCCAACAACCGGAGCAATGAGCCTGCGGTTTGCCTTGCCGGAAGAAAGCAGCGTCCGTGTGGCACTGCACGACCTAACCGGGCGCGAAGTACGGGCGCTGGTTGCCGACGAACAGATGAGCGCAGGAACCCACACCGTTGCGGTGGCTGGCGATGACCTTCCGGCAGGAACCTACTACTGCCGATTGACCTGCAACGGGCAAACAAAACTTCAGCCTGTGGTGATTGTTCGGTAGCTCCGAACCTCTATCTTCTGCGCCGCCGCCTTTTTGGGAGAACCGTTCTCCCGGAAGGCGGCGGCTTGTTGTTCCCCGCCGGGGGGCAATACCTTGTTGAACCAGCGATTCTATTACTTTTGCTTCCCGAACAATCATACCTGACCGGTAGCCTACCTTTTTGCCAATGAAGGCCCCTTTCCCAGCAAACGAAACCGACCGACTTGCCGCACTGCTCCGCTACGGCGTTCTTGATACCGAAGCCGAGCAGTCGTTTGATGACCTGACGGAGCTGGCCGCCCAAATCTGCGGAACTCCAATCGCGCTGATAACGCTGGTTGATGCCGACCGGCTATGGTTCAAATCCAACATCGGGATGAATGCCAGCCAGATCAGCCGCGACATCGCCTTCTGCGCCCACGCAATCCTGACCCCTGATAACCTGTTCGTTGTTCCCGACACGTTGCTGGATGAACGCTTTGCCACCAACCCGTTAGTGGTGGGGGAAACCAATATCCGGTTTTACGCCGGCGCGCCAATCGTCACCCCCGATGGATACCCGCTGGGCAACGTGTGCGTGCTTGATTGCGTGCCACGAACCCTTACCCAACAACAGAAATCCACACTGCAAAAACTTAGCCGCCAAGCAATCCGATTGCTTGAGCTTCGGCTGAACCTTACGCAACTGCACGACACCCATACCTTGCTGCACCAAAGTGAGCAACGCTACCGGATGCTGGTGGAGCTATCCGGCGATATGGTGACGCAGTTGGAGTTAGATGGAACCTACACCTACGCTTCGCCGGCAAGCCGCTCGGTGGTGGGATATGAACCGGAGGAAATAGTCGGCAAAAACGCTACCGAATTTCTTCATCCCGACGACCTTCAGCGGATGATTGAAGTCTATGAACGGGGGGAAGGAAGCGAGGATTTGGTCCAGACCTACAACTACCGATTCCGCCACCGCGAAGGGCACTGGGTGTGGCTGGAAACCGCCAGCCGTGTTGTGCTTCGATTGCCCAGCCGTGGCCGCAGTATCGTGGCCACCTCGCGCGATATCACCTCCGGCATTGAAGCCGAGCAAACATTACGCGAAAGCGAGGAGCAATACCGCTCGGTGGTGGCAACCTTGACAGAGGGGGTGATGCTGATAGCCGGAAACGGCGAGATCACCGCCTGCAACGCAGCCGCCGAAACAATCCTTGGAGCCTCCAGCGACCGGCTGCTTGGCCAAAACATTTTTGTTGCAGAATCGCGCAACATCCACGAAGATGGAGCACCATTCCATATCGAAAAATATCCGGCCTACATCACCGCCACAACTGGGAAGCCATGCACCGACGTGGTGATGGGGCTTCCGCATCCAGATAGAGGGATTATCTGGATTGCGCTGAACTCGCTGCCGGTGATGCACGAAGGGGCAACCGCCCCGTACACCACGGTCGTCTCCTTCAGTGATGTCACCGAACGGAAACGTGCCGAGGACGAGCTTCGCGCAAGCGAGGAGCGGTACAAGTACCTTGTGGATCACGCCAGCGACATCATCTACCGTGCCAACGCCGAAGGGCAATTCACCTTTGTGAACCCAACCGCCGGGCGCGTGCTGGGATTCCAGCTGGATGAGTTGATCGGGAAACATTATCTAGAACTTGTTGCCCCAGCCCAGCGCGACGCAGCAAAACGCTTCTACCTGAAGCAGTTCATCACCCAAACCCGCAACACCTACTACGAGTTCTCCTGCACTGCGCACGACGGGCGGACGTTGTGGTTCGGCCAAAACGCTCACTTGATTCTTGAGCAGGGAAGGATGGTGGGATTCCAAGCCGTTGCGCGCGACATCACCGAGCGGAAGCAAGTGGAGGAAGCTCTGCGCGAAAGCGAAGCGCTGTTCCACACTGCGTTCGATTCCGCGCCAATCGGGATGGCACTGGTCTCCATTGAAGGGCATTGGCTGCAAGCCAATCACGCCTTGTGCCAGATTGTGGGATACAGCGAGGAGGAGTTGCTGCGAACCAACTTCCAAAGCATCACCCACACCGACGACTTAGAGCCGCAGATGGACTTGCTGTACCGAACATTAATCGGCGAGCTTCCCGGATACCAAATGGAGAAGCGGTACATCCACAAACAGGGATACCCGGTTTGGACACAACTCAGCGTTTCCATCGTTCGCGATCCGCAAAACAAACCGCTCTATTTCATTTCCCAAATTCAAGACATCACCGCCCAACGCCAGACCCTGACCGAGCTTGCCGAAGCCCGCGACGCGGCGTTGGAATCCACGCGGTTGAAGTCGCAGTTTTTGGCCAACATGAGCCACGAAATCCGCACCCCGATGAACGGCATTATCGGCATGGCCGACCTGCTGATGACCACGCACCTGGGACCGCAACAATACCAGTTTGCCAACACCATCCAAGCCTCGGCATTGGACCTTCTGACGATCCTGAACGACATCTTGGATTTCTCCAAAATTGAGGCCGGGAGGGTCAGCTTTGAAAATATCCCCTTCTCGATTCGCGGGGCATTGGCGGCCACCACCCAACTGCTGTGGCAGCGCGCCAACGCCAAAGGGCTTCAGCTTGCCTTCAGCGTTCCCCCCGACGTTCCCGACCGCGTGATGGGTGACCCGGTCAGGCTGCGGCAAGTGCTGAACAACCTTCTGAACAACGCCATAAAATTCACGGCCTTTGGCGAAGTAGTGGTTCGGGTGGTGGGATTGCCGTCGCCGCAGGGGTCGGTTGCTGTCCGGTTCGAGGTGAGCGATACCGGAATCGGAATTTCTAGCGACGCGCTTCCGCAGTTGTTCACCCCGTTTAACCAAGCCGATAACTCCACCACACGCAAATATGGCGGAACCGGTTTGGGGCTTGCCATTTGCCAGCAGTTGGTGGAGCTTATGGGGGGAACAATCGGCGTGCAAAGCCAAAGCGGAACTGGCTCCACCTTCTGGTTTGTGCTCACCTTCCCGCTGGCATCGCAGGCAACTGCGGAGACGGCTGTGGAAACTCAACCGATCTCCCCGCCAGAATTGGGCTATCCAGAACGTGAGGGACAATCGCCCCAAAACTCCACCATGCGGATACTGGTGGCCGAGGATAACCCGATAAACCAACGGGTGACACTGGGCCAGCTTGCGCGGCTTGGCTTCCAAGCTGATGTGGTGAACAACGGAGTGGAGGCGCTGGACGCATTATCGCGCACGCGGTACGACCTTGTGTTTATGGATTGCCAGATGCCGGAAATGGATGGCTACCAGGCCGCGCGCGAAATCCGCCGCCGCGAAGGGCCGCGCCGCACCACGATTATCGCGCTGACCGCCGGGGCAATGCAGGGCGTACGGGAAGAATGCCTTGCGGCCGGGATGGATGATTACATCGCCAAACCGGTGCAGCTGGAAAAACTGCAAGCGATTCTGGAACAATGGGCTGGCCAACCCCAGAGCATTGCTGCTGCTACCGATTCTGATTCTAACACCACCACCGACGCGGCACCGCCCCCATTAGATAGTGAGGTGATTGCAAGCCTTCGTGCGTTGGGGGGGAATGGTGGCGAAGGAATTCTGGATGAGTTGATTGATCTGTTCCGGGGCGATGTCCCGGTTGCGCTTGCCCAGCTACGCGACGCGCTGCAAAACGATGACACCCTCATCACTGCCGGGCGGATCAGCCACCGGATAAAGGGAAGCAGCGCAATCCTTGGAGCCGTTCCCCTTGCCGAATCGCTGAACGCCATGGAGGAAGCCTGCCGCCGTGGCGAACGCACCACCGCACTGCAGATGCTTCCAAAACTTGAAGAGCAGATTGCCGCCGTGATCCAGGCACTGAAACGGGAACAACACCGCTAACCAAACCCCAACTATCCCAACCACTGTGGCATCACCACGATATTCAGAAGAACTTGTCCTGCGGGTCAATGAGCTGTACTACGATTTCACCTTCCAGCAGTATGGCGCGATTCATAGCGAGATGGGGGCCAACGAGAAGAAGCGGTGGGAAAACATTGCGCAGCAATTTCTGCAATTCCCCCACCCTGCGGCCATTGCCGATTTGGGAACCGGGAACGGGTTTGTTCCGCTAACGATTGCTCCATTTCTGCGCCCCCACGACACCATTCACTGCGCCGACATTTCCGCCGGGATGTTGCAGGCCGCACAGCGCAACCTGCAAGCCGCCACGTTGCCCCCCGCTTTCAAGTTCGTGAAAATTGAAAGCCAGGCCCCGCTGCGGCTCCCCTTCGATTCGGAAACGCTGGATGCGGTGGCGATGAACTCCGTGCTGCATCACATCCGCAACACCAGCGAATTTCTGGCCGAGATAGACCGCATCCTGAAACCGGGCGGGTTGGTGGTGATTGGCCACGAGCCGAACGGGTTGTTCCGCCAGCATCCATTTTTGTGGCGGAATTACCGGTTCCTCTCTTCGGTGATTCACCCCACCATCGGGGCAACTGTTGTTTCGCAGAAGCTGCGGCTGTACGGCCCCATGATGAAACTCTACTATCGCCTGTTTCCGGAAAAAGGGGAGCGGAGCCGAAGGATGATGGAGCAGATAAACCGAACCCTGATCGAAGAAGGGATCAGCCAAAAACCGATCCAGTTGGAAGAGCTTGCCAACATCACCGACATCCGCGACATGGAGGGCTTTGTTCCCGACCAACTGCTTCCCAACTACCGGTTGCTTCACCTGGAATCGTATGACTACCTGCGGGTGATAAACCGCCACCGCCCGAACAACCCGATTGTCGGCTGGTACAATCGCCAGTTGGCCAAACGATTTCCAACCTGTGGCGGGACCTTTTTTGTGGTGCTTCGCAAGCCGGGTGAGTAAGCCTACCGGCCAACAACCGTCACCACTGCCCGCCCGATAATTTCGCCGCCGTTGCTCCGCACCACCACCATGTAGTTCCCCGAAGGTAGCCCGGCGGTGGGCCAGCGGTCGCGGTACAGGTTGGCTTCGCGATGTTGGCCGGCTATTGGTGTGGCAATTTTCCGCCCCAGCATATCCCACAGCTCAAGCGTCACGCGGCTTGGTGTGCGCAGCCGCGATTCTACCAGAAGTTCACCTCCACTACTCCACGCAGCCACCTGAGCCTGATACTCCGGTTCGGGGGAAACTGAGGTTGCAATCTCCCCGGTTGTGAAGCTCCATGTTGGGGACCATTGGCTTGGTCCCAACCGGTTGTTCCCCATCACACGCCAGTAGTATTTGCTGTTGGTTTGCAACCCGCTGTACCCGAACTGCGGGGCGGTAACGGAATCGGCATCAATCAGCGTGGCGGAGAAATCCTGGGCCGAAGAAAGCTGCACCCGATACCAGGCCGCGCCGGAAAGATCGTTCCAGTAAAGTTTCCGGGTTGTGGGGACCGCCGCCGAATCGTTTTCTGGAGAAAGCAGCGCGGGGCCAACGGATAGCTGCGGCGTTGCCACCTTCACCGAATCAAGTATCCCGGTTCCAAGATTCCAGTAGGTTCCCCCCCCCGATTGCTGAAGCCGCACGGGGCGAACCAGATAGACGTTGTTCCCATCCGGCGCGGCAAGGTCGTGAAAAATGGAGGTGGCAATGGGGGATTGCGTCAGTCGGGTGAACGGGCTATCAATGGAAGCGGCGCGGTAGATATGCCACCCCTGAACGCTGTCATCTGGCAAGCCCCACTCCAACCGAACCAGCGGCCGCGATGACGGTGTGGAAACGGAAAATCCCACCGCCGATTTCACAACGTGCAGCCGCAAGGTTGGGTCCCCCATCAGCGCGATGTGGACCCCACGGGCGTAGAGTTGGTTGCCGGGGATGTAGCCCTGGCTGTTGTTTTGGGTTTGCCGAACGCTTTCGCCGATTGTTCCCCCGGTTCCCATCTGGTGGAAAAACCAGTTCGGGGCGTTCCCTGCCCAGCAGACCGCAAGCGAGGGGATTGCCCCGCCCAACGGCATTCGCAGAAGTGTGTTTTGCGCCCGCTTCCAATCGTAGAAATTGTTGCCGTACAGCAACGTGAAGGTGCTGCGGAACGGTTGCGAAGCCCACAAACTGCTGGTTAGCCGGTTGATCCCAATCACAGTGTCGCTTCCCCGCCCGCCGGCGTAGCTGAACAGATATGCGCTGTCCTGAAGCTCGCGCAGATATTCCCAATTCCGCCCCGACTTCACCCCGCTGCTTCCGAACAACGCCCCGATGTTGCGGAACGCATTGGCCGAGACCTCCGGTTGGATGTTATCAAACGAAGTCTCGATGTACCCCCGCTCCGGCACCCTCCCCGCGGCCCCGGTGCGGAACTGGTGGTTGGCATCGAAGTAGCGTTTCAGCAGAGCGGCTTCGGTTTCGTTCAAGGCGGGAAGATTCCCCAGCCACAGCCGCCCCACTTGCAACTCAACATCGGAGGGGAGCTCCGATTGGTCGAACTTCCCGTCGCCGGTGATGTTCGGGGTTTGCACGCCGTTCCCTTTTGCATCATAGACGATGGAGTCAGTCCAGGCCCCGTTCATCTCGCCGAAATAGACATCGGCAGGCTGCGCGCCAATCCGCTCGGCAACGCCATCGGGGGCAAAATCGCCGGAGTATGCGGGGAGGAAATCGCCCACAAACAGCACTGCTTTCAGGTTGGCGGAATCGGCGCGGTAGCGGGCAATAATGGTGTCGCGCATGGCGGCGGGGGGAATATCCGCTGGCTGAAGCATGGTTTCCACCTGCCAGCCATCGCCAACAAGGTCGGCACGGAACTGCTGCAACTGGGGGGCAAGCTGGGGCGCAAGATTTTTTTCAACAATCACCAATATCCCCCCGCGCTTTTCCACAATCGGGAGCTCGATTCCCGCCGCCAGATAGCCGTAGCCGTTCAGCAGTGGGGTGGTTTTCAGGATGCGATACTCATACTGCTTCCCAAGCTCCACCGGCGTGTGCCGCCACGTCGCGGCGGTTCCGGGAAGCTGCGCAACGTTGCGCCAGGGTTCGGCTGGGTTGGTTCGCACCGCCACGCTGAACCCGGTTGCCAGCGGGTCGGCTGGCCAGACCAGGGTGATGGAGGGGGGATTGCTGCTGGTGGTTGCCGAAGCCATCACGGCAAAGTCGCGCCCAACGGCGCGGTCAATGATGCTGAAGTTTCCGTTGCTGCTGTCGGCGTTGGCTGGGTTGGCCACATCACTAATCCGAATCCGGCATTCCGTGGAGGGGGTGTTGGGAACAACCCAGGCGTAGCTTCCGGCGGCGGCGGGGGTGTTGCCAACCAGTGTGGACCATTTCACCCCGCCGTCGGTGGAGAACTCGATGCGAAGGTCCGCCACCCCTTTCGATCCCCACGTAATCGCCCGTTGCGACCCCACATCCCACACTTGCCCACCATCGGGACCAAACAGCGTCAGCGGCTGGGGCGCGACGTAGCGTTGGTAGCGGATGATTGCCCCGCTATCGCCAACGGCAACGCCAACGGTGTCGTTAAAAAAACTGATGGAGTAGAGGTTGTGTGGGGTGCTGGAGTATTCGGCATTCCACCCCGTGCCGTTGTATCGAATCACCGTCCCGCGATCGCCCACCGCCCAGCCGTTTGCGGGGGCGGTGAAGCAAAGGCTCCATAAATCGAATCCGGTGCCGGAGTTTGCGCTGCGCCAGGGGGTCGCGCCACGGTCGCGTGTGGTGCGGATGATCCCTTTGGCTCCGGCAATCCACCCGGTGTCGGCACCGGTGAACCAGACGGCATAAAAGTTTGTTCCGATTGGGGCCGCGGTGTTGGTTTGGGGAATCCATTCGCTGGCCAGGTTTACGTTTTTCATCAGTGCCCCGGTTCCCGGGTTGGCGGTAGTCCCAACTGCCCAGCCAGCAACGGGAGTTTGGAAATGGAGGTCGGTGACGGTGGGGGCCGTCACGTTCGACATCGGTTGCCACAGCACCCCGCCGTTGTTGGTGCGAAGGATGGTGTAGTTCGCTCCGCCAACCCACCCCGTGGTGGGTGAGCTAAAAAAAATCGTGTGGAGTGGTTGCGTTGTTCCGGTTACTTGCCGTGTCCACGTTGTTCCGCCGTTGGCGGTGGCCAGCACCGTGCCGGAATCCCCCGCCGCCCACCCCTTGATGGAGTCGCTAAAAAACACCGAGCGGAGCTTCACGGTTGTGCCACTGGTTTGCTGGCTCCAGCTTCGCCCGCCATCGGCTGTTTTTAGGATCACCCCCTGATCGCCCACGCACCAACCGGACCAGCGTGTGGCCATGCAGACACCGTTCAACGAGGTCGGGACTCCGCTGGGCTGAGTAGTCCATTGCTGAGATTGAACGCGGCCAAACCCAGCCGCAATCAGCATGATGAACGGCAGCAGCCGCAACCGAAAAGAGAAGTGGAACAACGACATGGGCAGAGAGGAAAATTGAGCAAGATTAAGCAAGGTTGATTTGGCTGCCGTGGCATCGCGGCGATTGGCTCGGAATCTCCATTCAGGAAAGCTGGCGCAGCACCGATTGGATGAACTCCGCTTTGCCCTCGGTGTAGGCCATGCGGTCGTGCGGAAATCGTGCGGCAAGCTCTTCTTTCAGTTGTTGGTATTGGGCCACCGCATCGGGATTGCGCCGAAGGTGGTCGCGGAAGGGGATCAGCGTACTCCACTGGTACCCGCCCACCACCACCATGTGGAGATGATGCGTCCGGTGTGGCAGGCCACGGGTGAAGTAGTGGCGTTCCGGCAATCCGTTTTCCCCTTTGTACTCATATCCCAACCCAGCCAGCGGGGCCACACACGCCGGGACATGATCCAGCGATTCCACCCCAATGGCGATATCCAAAATTGGTTTTGCGGCAAGGCCCGGCACGGCGGTGCTGCCAACGTGTTCAATGGCCAGCGCGTGGTGGCCAATGGCCGCCGCAATCCGCTCCCGTTCGGCAACGAACAACCGTTCCCACACGGGATTGTACGGAACGATCTTCACAGTTCCAGCTTCCAGTCCAATCATGGCGCAATTTAGCAAGAATGGAGAGGCACAACAGGGTAACAACTGCGTCAAGGCAACAGTAGGTTGGTTTCAGTATCACGAACGCTTCACCGTGTACGGTCTGCACCCGCAACCTTATTCAGGAAGCCATATGCACACTCTACTTTCCCGAACTGCAATTGCCAGGGCGCAACGTGGTTGTTCCATTGCTGGCATTCTTGCTTGTTGCTTGGGGGCAGCAAGCAGCGTGGCCACTGCCCAGTGGCAAACAATACCGTTCCCCCAAACCGATGCTCATGGGCAGGAAATCCGCCTATCCACAATCTCCTTCAGCGGCGGCAGCGTTGGCTATGCTGGCGGAGAAGCAAACAGCAGTGGAGTTGTGGCCACTACCCACGATGGAGGAGCCACATGGAGCTTTATTGATGTGGATCCATTGGTTCCCACCAGAATCATCCTGCAATCCGAAGGGATGGGCTACCTCTGTGGCCGCCGAACCGATATCGAGGCTGGGTTCATCGGAAAAATTTTGGATGGCCAGGAGGATAACTGGGAGTTCTGGTACACGGCCCCGCCGGTCTATGTTGCCGACATCGCCACCCCCAACGCTAACACCATCGTTGCCGTTGGCGATAGCGGCCACGTGATTGCCACCACCGATGGGGGCAAAAATTGGTTGCTCCGTTCCACCAACCGCTCCGAATCGCTTCAGCAAATTGTCTTTCCAAACTCGGCAACCGGATACGCGCTGGCCGGAGCACCGGGCGCGGAAGTCCAGCCCAACCTTGTGATGAAATGCGGAGAAGCCGGAGCCGATTGGACGCTGGCATATCAGTTCCCAGCCACCACCATGCTGGGCGGCATTGCCTTCACCAGCCCCGAAATTGGTGTGGTTGTTGGCAAGGATGAAAACGGGCCGGTGATCCTGAAAACGGCTAACGGCGGCGCGGAATGGAAACAGGTCTATCACAGCAAATGGGGCCAGCTTACCAACGTCCAGTTTGTGAACCAGACGGAAGGCTACGCCGTTGGAACCGGCGGGCTGATCCTCCGGACAATGGACGCGGGAGAGTCCTGGACGGCAGAGGAATCGGGAAGCACGAAGGACCTGTTCGGCATCTGCAAAGCGGGGAACTCACTCTGGGTGGTGGGCACCTCGGGAACGGTGCTGAAACGTGCGCTCCCCTCGGCAGCCCCGCTGACCGAAGGGGGAATCGGCTTGGCAACGCGGTCGGCATTGATTGCCCCGCATCCGGTGGAGTCAGTTTCCAGAATTCAGCTGGGGGAAGCAATGCCGCAAGGAAGCGAACTCACCCTGATAGATTTGCTGGGCCGCACCGTAGCCCAGTTTCCGGTGGACCCGGAAGGGAACGCCGTGATTGACCGCAGCGGACTGGCAGCGGGGCTTTATCAGTTCGTTGTGGGAAGTGGCGAACAATCCAGAACGGGAACGGTGGTGGTGCGGTAAGTTGGGATGAACAGTGTGGTGAACGACTTCCGCAGGGGCATGAGCAAATCATGCCCCTGCTGTTTTTTACTCCAGTCAATACCGGAGCCTTCACCGAACGTCGCTCGCCGCTCATGCTGAAGCCCCGTCGAAGAATGAGCGGATCCACCGAACCGAGAAGCCATTGCTGCCTGCCCTCACCCCCCGCCCTCTCCCAATCGTGTGAAGGTGCTGGTTGCCTCACATCCGTCGGGTGGGAGAGGGAGCCAAAGCGAAGAGTGAAGAGTGAAATGGGAAGAGTGAAATGAAGCCAAAGCCAGAAACTCACTAATGACTAATGACCACCTCACCGCGAACCCAGCCCCCTTCCCTGCCTGCCCTCACCCAATCGTGTGGCCACCATTAACATCTCCTAACCTCCCCATGCTTGACATCCCTGTGGTTTGGCGGCTATCTTTGCAGCCGTGTTAGCACTCCACCGCTAAGAGTGCTAATGCCACTGATCTTGCATCATCAACAATCCTTGTTTACTACAGGAGAGACCAAACCATGGAACTAACACCGCTTAGTGATCGCGTTCTTGTGAAGCCCTCGGCAGCCGAGGAAGTCACCAAAGGTGGATTAATCATCCCCGACACCGCAAAAGAGAAGCCACAGCGTGGCGAAATCGTGGCCGTTGGAACCGGCAAAACGTTGGAGAACGGCAGCATCGTTCCCCTGAGCGTGAAGGTTGGCGACAGCGTGTTGTACGGCAAGTATGCCGGCACCGAAATCAGCGTGGAAGGGGTGGACTACCTGATCATGCGCGAATCGGACATCTTCGCCATCTGCAAGTAAGGTCTCTGCTGGCAGAGTGCCGGAGAACCGAAACGGGTTTCTATCGGCCTTTGCTTTCGGGGCTTGCTTCCGTAACAACAACCGTTCTTTCAACATCAACACAATCCAGAAATAACCACTATGGCTAAACTCATCGAATTTGAAAGCGAAGCCCGTGCCGCGCTGAAGCGTGGTGTGGATCAGCTTGCTAACGCCGTGAAAGTCACGCTTGGCCCAAAAGGGCGCAACGTTGTGATTGACAAAAAATTTGGCGCGCCAACCGTCACCAAAGATGGCGTGACCGTTGCCAAAGAAATCGAGCTTGAGGACCCAATCGAGAACATGGGTGCCCAGATGGTTCGCGAAGTTGCCAGCAAAACCAGCGACGTTGCCGGCGACGGAACCACCACCGCCACCGTGTTGGCCCAAGCCCTGATCCGCGAAGGATTGAAGAACGTCACCGCCGGTGCAAACCCAATGGACCTGAAGCGCGGGATTGACCTTGCCGTCAGCAAAATCGTTGGCGGGTTGAAGGAGATTTCACGCGAGGTTGGTGGCCGCAAGGAGATCACCAACGTCGGGACCATCTCCGCCAACAACGATCCCACCATCGGCGAACTGATTGCCGAAGCAATGGACAAAGTTGGCAAAGATGGAGTTATTACCGTCGAGGAAGCTCGCGGAACCGAAACCACCATGGATGTGGTGGAAGGTATGCAGTTCGACCGTGGCTACCTCTCCCCATACTTCGTCACCGATGCCGACACCATGGAAACCGTGATGGAGGATCCGCTGATCCTGATTCACGACAAGAAAATCGGCTCGATGAAAGACCTCCTTCCAATTCTGGAGAAAGTTGCCCAGTCGGGCCGCTCCATCCTGATCATCGCCGAAGATATCGAAGGTGAGGCGTTGGCAACGTTGGTGGTCAACAAACTGCGCGGCACGCTGCGCGTTTGCGCCGTGAAAGCCCCAGGCTTTGGCGACCGCCGCAAGGCAATGCTGGAAGACCTTGCCGTGCTGACCGGTGGAACCGTCATCAGCGAGGAGAAGGGATACAAGCTGGAGAACACCACGTTGGAGTACTTGGGCCGCGCAAAGCGTGTTGCCATTGACAAGGACAACACCACCGTGATCGAGGGCGCAGGCCAGGGCGACGAGATCAAACGCCGCATCAACGAAATCCGCGCCCAGATTGACAAAACCACCAGCGACTACGACCGCGAGAAGCTGCAAGAGCGCCTTGCAAAGCTGTCCGGTGGCGTGGCCGTTATCAAAATTGGCGCAGCAACGGAAGTGGAGATGAAAGAGAAGAAGGCCCGCGTGGAAGATGCCTTGCACGCAACCCGCGCTGCCGTTGAGGAAGGAATTGTTCCGGGTGGTGGCGTTGCCTACTTGCGCACGCTTTCGAAGTTGGACGGCGTAACCGGCGAGAACGAGGATCAGAACATCGGCATCCAGATTGTGCGCCGCGCTGTCGAGGAGCCAATCCGCCAGATTGTTGCCAACGCCGGCTTGGAAGGCTCGGTAATCGTTGCCAAAATCAAAGAAGGAAGCAACGACTTTGGCTACAACGCCTACAACGACGAATACACCAACCTGATTGAGGCTGGCGTGATTGACCCAACGAAAGTTGCCCGCGTTGCGCTGGAGAACGCCGCATCGGTTGCAGCACTGCTGATCACCACCGAGACGACCATCGTGGACAAGAAAGAAGACAAGGCCGCCCCAATGCCGCACCACGGCGGCGGAATGGGCGACATGTACTAATCGCCACTTCTCCAGAAGTGAGTAATCACCGCAGGGGCGCGACGTTTCGCGCCCCTGTTGTGTTTCTTGGGTTGCACACGCGGTAAGTGCGGGGTTATCTTAATGCCGCTTCGGCAAACGATACCTGCCCACCCAGCGCACAGTTTCGCGTAACTTCTGGCAGTCTGGCAGGGTCTTTATCTGGCACTTCCCTGCTGTGGCAGTTTTGCTGCCCTCCTATCCGAACTACTCACAACCAAACTCATCATCGGGGTTTATCATGGCCAAATGGCTTCGCTTTGCACAGGTTTTTATGCTTCTGTTGCTTGTTTCGGCAGTGGCTCCATCGTTAGTGTTTGCCCAGGGGGGGGAAACGCCAATCCGCATCCCACCGGCCTTAACTGGCCGCGACGGCAAAGTGCTGGTTGGGAATGCGCGTGGGGTGATCTACAAATCCACCGTCAAGCCGGACAAAAGCATGTTGCTGGAAGACTCCATCAAAGCTGGCCAAGCTGGGTTGCCCGATAGCCTTGACGGTGTCTGGTATCTTGCCATGCCACGCCCGGGCGATAAAAACTATGTGATGGGCCTTGCCAGCATTAAAAATAATGGCGCAAAAAAATACTGCCTGATCCACAGCAGCGATTTTGGAACATCCTGGACGGTCACCGAGCCAGCCGCATTGGCCGACCCCCAATTCACCGTCACCACAAATTTCTGGCTGCAAGGATTAACCGAGATGTTCTGGATGAACGGCGGCCAGCGCGGTTGGATGTATGGCAAAAAGGGAATTGTGGCAACCACCGATGGCGGCGCGACATGGCAAGTTCAACTAAAAACCGTCGCTGATGAACGAGAAGGTTTCAACGAGGGAGTGTGGGCGCTCTGCTTCCGTGATTCGCAGAATGGAGTGGCGGCAATCGGCATCCCGGCAAGCATGAAATTCAAATACACCACCGATGGTGGTGCATCGTGGACTCCGTCCAATGGCAGCGCCCCCGAACTGCTGCGCGTAAATCAGATTGATTGGGTGAACAAGGAGTACCGCGCCTTCTGCTTCGACCGCAACCAGCTCTCCAGCAATGGCTACTGGTACTTCTCTCCCGATGGAGTATCATGGGGAAGCTCCAAACGGATTTTCAACATCACTCGCGAGCAATCATACATGAGCGAGATGTTCTGGGTTGGGCATAACCAGGGGCTGATGGTGTTACGCAGTGGTGATATTTTCCGCACCGACTACAACAGCGATGCCACCTACTACCCAGGGCGGAACTGGACAAAGGTCCAACCTGCCGATTCCGTTGTCTATCCCATCCCCGTCAGTGGCGGATCGGGCTGGGGGCAAAAAACAATTTTGATTAAAGACCAAGCCGGCAACGACCTCTTTGTCCACACCAGCACCCTGCGGCCAGATGGCAGCATCTATCGCCTGTTGGCATGGGGGATTGAGATTCTTTCCAGCGCGCCGATTGACCCAGCGTTCACCCAAGAACTTCACCTTAACGCCTACCCCAACCCAGCAACCGGAACAAGCCAACTTCAGTTCCAACTATCGGCCCCCGAAGCAGGGATGGTGGTGGTGGTGGACCCGTTAGGACGCGAAGTAATCCGCCGCAACCTTGGCTTGTTGGATGCCGGGCAACAGCAGGTGGCGCTGGATGTGGCCGGGCTGCCCGCCGGAATGTACCGCTACATCCTTCAGCTTGGCCAGCGCCGTGCTGGTGGGGCTGTGGTGGTGGCGCGGTAGCAACTGGCTGCACCGTTGCAATTGTTTGGCACGCCACGAATGCCTTGTAAGAAAAAAAGAGAGCATCTTTGATGGAACCTTCCCCAAAAACAGACCGTTCGGGGACTTCATCAACGATGCTCTCTTCTTTGCCACATCCACCTTTCCCATTTTATCATGCAGCACGACGACGACGCGCACCTTGCGCCGATTGACGACGCAACAATCTTCGCGCTAACCCGCCCCGATAACAACTTGCTCCCGCTGTTCATCATCTATGCGGTGATGTCCACCGTGGCCTTTCCTCTGACCATGCCCTACCTCTATTTCCGTTTCCGCACCCTTCGCTACCGGTTCGATAACGAAGGGCTTGCCGTCAGCTACGGCCTGCTGTGGCGGCGCGAATCCTACCTGACCTACGCCCGCATCCAGGACATCCACGTCACCCGCAACTTGTTTGAACGTTGGCTGGGAATTGGGACAGTGAAAATCCAAACCGCATCGGGGAGTTCGCAGGCCGAGGAGGAGATCACCGGAATCCGCCAGTTCAACCAGGTGCGGAACTTCCTCTACGCCCGAATGCGCGGGCATACTCTGCAGAGCCAGGCTGCGGCCGGAGCAGAAGATCAAGCAGCCACCACAACCGAAGAAACGCTGGCGGCAATTCGCGATGAGCTTCGTGCAATCCGGTTGGCGATTGGGGAAGGGGGGACAGCATGATTGAGTTCCTGAAACGCCTGATTTTTCCGCTGCTAAAAATTGAGCTTGGCCAACCGAACCCACCCGCTGGCTACGATCCCCACGAATTTCTGCGGGTGGAGCGCGCCGCGCCGGAGTATCTGCGGTATCGTTTGCTGGGCTGGGGCGCAACCGCCGCGCTGCTGATGTTGGGGCTGATTGGCAGCATCGTTGCCACCGCAATTTTCCTTCCGGGTTGGTGGTGGGTTGAGCTTCCGTTGGTGGTGTTCGCGCTTGCCAAAATCGCCATCCTGTACGTTGCCACGCGGATTGAGTACGATCTGCGCTGGTACATCATCACCGACCGCAGCTTGCTGATTCGCGAGGGGGTGTGGGTGATTCGCGAAATCACCCTGACGTTTGCCAACGCCCAAAACGTCCGCGTCACGCAAGGGCCGTTGCAACGCTGGTTCGGTTTCTCAAATATCCAGATTGACACCGCCGGAGGTGGTGGAAAAACGCAGGAGGGGCAAGCCGTTCCGCACAGGGCAGTGCTGCGTGGAATAAAAAATCCTGAAGAATTGCGCGACCTTATTTTGGAGTTGCTCCGCCGCCACCGCACCACAGGGCTTGGAGATCTTGATGAGCATAACCGCGCCGCAACGCCGCAGGTAGAATCAGAACGGAGCAGGGCGTTGTTGGGGGAGATATTGACGGAGACGCAAGGGGTGGCGCAAGCAATTCAGCAACGGAAAGCATTGCCACCGAAAGGCTCGGCAGAAGGTTCGGCACATCAGACGTAATCTGTACCCAGCATCCTCCCTATCTTCGCCCCACCATGACTATCCTTCTTGCTACCAACAACCCCCACAAAGCCGATGAGCTTGGGGCGATTCTTGCCCAAAGCGGGGGCGTGACGGTGCTGACGCTACGCGATCTTCCCGCCGGGATACCCGAGCCGATTGAGGATGGCGAAACCCTTGAGGCCAACGCCTACATCAAAGCTGCCGAGATATTCCAAGCCACCGGAATCCCCACCATTGCCGACGACACCGGCCTGGAAGTGGAAGCCCTGGGGGGCGCGCCCGGGGTGTATTCCGCACGCTACGCCGGACCGGATGCGACCTACGCCGACAACTGCCAAAAACTGCTGAACTCACTTGCCGAACAACCCAATCGCCACGCCAAATTCCGCACCGTGCTTTGCTTCACCGATGGGCTGCGGACGCTGTTTGCCGAAGGGAGCGTTGGCGGGGTGATTCTGCGCCAGGCTCGCGGCAATGCCGGATTCGGCTACGATCCCATTTTTCTTCCAGAAGGGCACAACCTCACCTTTGCGGAAATGGCCCCCGAACAGAAAAACAGCATCAGCCACCGTGGGCGGGCGTTGGTTGCCTTGTGCGCGGCCATTGCCCCAATCCTTGCCGAAGCTGAATTGCAGGAAGGCCACACGCAGCAATGGAGTTTTTCTGCAGATGTCTGAACCGGTCACAAACCAGTATCCCGAACGGATTCCGCAAACCCGGCTGCTAACCGTTGCCGCCGGCCAGGCTGCCGAACGGATTGATGTTTACCTCACCCGCTCGGTGCTGCGTGCAACCCGCAACAAGGTGCAGGAAGCGATTGCCGAGGGCGCGGTGCTGGTGAACGGGCGGCCAACAAAATCGAACTACAAGGTGCGCCCCGGCGACGTTATTCAGCTGACGATGATGAAGCCGCCGCCAATCGAGCTGATCCCCCAGGATATTCCGCTCGATATTCTGCACGAGGATGACGATCTGCTGGTGATCAACAAGCCGGCCGGGCTTGTCACCCACCCGGCCTACGGCAACCGCGACGGCACCTTGCTGAACGCCGTGCTGTTCCATGTTGGCGGAAGCCTGCTTCAAGCGGTGGCGCAACCGCCCAGCACAAACGCTGCCGACGACGGCGATGAACTCGACGACCTCACCGCCGACAGTGATGTAGGCAGTGATGCTGGCAGCGATGATGCCAGCAGTGATGATGGCGACGACGATGACGTGCTGAATATCCCCCGCCCGGGAATCGTCCACCGGTTGGACAAGGACACCAGCGGGGTGATGGTGATTGCAAAAAACATGAACGCCATCAGTTTCCTGGCAAAACAGTTTGCCGACCGGACAGTGAAGCGTGAGTATTGGGCCGTCGTTTGGGGCGTGGTGGAAGCCAACGAAGGGGAGATTGAAGGGAACATTGCCCGCGACCCCAGCGACCGAAAGAAATTTGCGGTAAGCCGCCGCTCCGGAAAGTACGCGCTCACCCGTTTTCGGGTGGTGGAACGGTTCGAGTTTGCCACGTTGCTGGCGCTTCGGTTAGCAACAGGGCGGACCCACCAGATTCGGGTTCACTGCGCCCACATCCGCCACCCGTTGTTTGGCGACAGCACCTACGGCGGTGCGCAGGTGGTCTATCCCGGAACCGGCCCGAAGCATCGCCAGCGGGTTGCCAATCTGCTGGAACTGATCCCGCGCCAGGCACTTCATGCCCGCACGCTTGGCTTCCGTCACCCCCGAACCGGGGCCATGATGGAGTTCGATTCGGAGTTGCCGGAGGATATGATGGAGTTGGTGAAGGAGTTAAAAAAATAAATGGAATTTATAGGGTGGGCGTGGTCTTTTTTTTGGTTTATTTGCGTGTGTTCTGCAAGGGAATGCTGTTGGGTAACTACACATATTCTTCCACTCGCCCCAGAAGGTCCAGAACTCTTTGCAATTAAAGAGTAGCACGTATCCGATTTCTTCGCACGACACCCCCTGACGGCCAACTATAGCTGACAAAAAAATGCTTTTGCAAAATGGAGTCCAGCGACCATTCTAAAAAACGGGGCGTAACCGAAAAGCCATACGAGTAGGGAGTCAAACTAAAAAGCATCATGCCAAAGTACGTCATTGAAAGGGAAATCCCAGGAGCAGGCAACCTGACCGCAGAGCAACTGAAAGGCATTTCACAAACTTCTTGCGGAGTGCTTAGTAAATTAGGTTCTCAAATTCAGTGGCTTCACAGCTATGTGACTGACGACAAAATTTACTGCGTTTACATCGCGCCAAACAAGGAGATGGTTCTTGAACACGCAAAGCAAGGCGGTTTCCCAGCAAATTCCGTAAACCACGTGGCTACAATCATTGATCCCACAACGGCTGAGTAACTTGGGTTGGGGGTGAAAAGTCAACATAATGAGCCAGGTTCCAAGATAGCCTGCCATAATATCGGCTTGTCAAAGGCGGTGGGTAGTATGCACAATTGAAGGATTATGCTCCTATTGCTCCGCCTTTGGCAAGCTGCTGATCGTATCGGCAACGCCATTCGACTCAATCGGCTGCATTTTTTTTGACCAACTTGCTTTGCAACCAACTTCAAATCATTTCTTGCTGGTAAAGAGAGCAGAAGCACAAGGAAATCTGTTGTCAGTACTACAATAATAAATGAACAATGGAAAAAGAATTAAAAAAAATGTCACTGTCCAGTCAATCATCAGCCAAGACAATGTTTGCGGCTTTTAGAATCTTACAAGAAGCAGGCGGGCAACTCCCAGGCAAACAAGTTTTTGACAAAATCCGAGAGACAGTTGACTTTACAGACTGGGAAAAACAGTCCTATGAAAAGACAGGAGCTATCCGCTGGGAATCCATTCTAAACTTCTATACTATTGATGCTGTTAAGGCCGGATTCTTAATAAAGAATAAAGGCATATGGTATTTGACAAACGAAGGTGAAAAGGCAATAAAACTTGGAGCTATTACGCTGCATGAAACGGCTTCACAACTATACAAAACTTGGGCTGCCGACAACAAAGGAACAAAGCCAAGAAAAAGCAAAGACACGGAAGAACTAGTCGAGCTTGAAAAGAATAAAGCTCAGACTCAAAAAGCAAACCTTGATTTGTTAGAAGAGCAAGCCATTGCAGGTATTAAAGATTTTATTAGAAGCAAAAACGCTTATGAATTTCAAGACATGGTTGCCGCATTATTAAGAGCAATGAACTATCACACGCCATTTATTTCACCCAGAGGTAAAGACGGTGGTTTGGATGTTATTGCATACAATGATCCATTGGGCGCAACAACTCCAAGACTAAAAGTGCAAGTAAAACACAGACCAGATTCATCGGTTCCTGTTGACGACATCCGCAGCCTTACAGGGCTTCTTAACAAAGATGGTGACATCGGCTTGTTCGTAACATCGGGGACTTTTACTTCGGAAGCAGAACGTTCCGCAAGAGAAAGCCATAGGCACATTAAGTTATTAGACGTTGATAATTTTATTGCCCTTTGGCAAGAGTTTTATAACAAGCTGACTGACGACGACAAAAATATGCTTCCACTTCATTCAATCTATTTTTTAGGTAGTAATGATTGATGCAAAAATCAGAAAAACAAGTGCGATATTCAGAATGTCTGGCTTGCGAACATTGACTCTGCGGATATATTTCCCACCTATTGTTATACTCCAAATAAATTGAAATGCGAAAAACATAATCGTTGTCATTCCCTGTGTACCCCAACCAGTCGGGGCGAAGGCGGGAGCCGAATGCCTGCGCAGCTCATCCATGAGGTCTATTTCCGCAAACCAATTTGTGCCGAGTATAGATCAATAATGGATATGATTGCCATTGCAACAAAAAGTCTTCTGGATTAAAACGCTATTCTTATGAACATACAAGCGATTTTAAAAGAACTAAATAAATTTGCAATTTCTTCCAGAGAACTTGATATTGAGGAGACTGAAAGAGTAGAATTGCTTCGGCAGGTTGCTGATTATACGAGTACATTTATTGTAGGCCTGAACAAGGTGAAAGGTTTTAGTCAAAACGAGGTGGGCGATCTATCTATTAAAAATGGCAAACACTCGCTTCATCAATTGCTATCCCAATATCAAGCGGAAGTTGCCGAAAATGGAATCAATGCTGCTTCCCCTAAACACTTAGGGTATATTCCTGGCGGCGGAGTTTTTGCCTCTGCACTTGCAGATTTTATCGTTGCTGTCACCAACCCATTCTCCAGTGCTTACTATGCTTCCCCCGGTGCTGCTGCCATGGAAAATGAAGTGGTTAAGTGGTTAAAGTCTGTTTTTTTATTCCCCGATAGTGCGGTAGGATGCCTGACTTCAGGTGGTTCAGTTTCTACACTGATTGCGCTTACTGCTGCCAGAGATAAATTCAAAATAAAAAACGATAAAATCTTTTCAAGTGTGGTTTATCTGAGCCAGCAGGTTCATCACTCTACCCAAAAGGCCTTGCGCATCATAGGTCTGGAAGATGTAATTGTTCGCTATGTTCCAATTGACGAACAACACCGAATTGTCCCGGGTGCTTTAAATGAGCAGATTGAAAAAGATACAGCAGATGGGCTGAACCCTTTCTTAATTATAGCAACAGCCGGTACTACCGATACAGGAACCGTTGACCCGCTACATGATATCGCAGATGTGGCTATGAATCACAAGCTGTGGTTCCATGTTGATGCAGCATATGGAGGTTTTTTTATTCTAACTTCAAAAAAAGATCTGTTTAAAGGAATTGAAAGAACCGATTCGCTGATCATTGACCCACATAAAAGCTTGTTCCTTCCTTATGGTGTTGGGGCAGTACTGGTAAAGGATAGCGATGCCGTGCTTCACTCGCATTACTATACCGCAAATTATATGCAGGATGGGCATAACGAGGAGCTATTGAAAAGCCCTGCCAACATATCCCCCGAACTCACAAAACATTTTCGCGGATTTCGAGTATGGCTGCCGCTACAACTCCACGGCATTGAGCCATTCATTTCCTGCTTAGAAGAAAAACTGCTCTTGGTACAGTATTTCAGGCTTAAACTAAGTGAAATGGGATTTTGTGTTGGGCCGGAACCGGACCTTTCTGTAAGCTATTTTTGGTATCCCTTTAGTTCAAATCCTGATGAAAAGAATCGCCAGCTAATGGATGAAATACACAAAGATGGCTCGGTATTTTTAAGTTCATCAGTTATTGATGGAAGGTTTGTAATAAGAATCGCCATCTTAGCCTTCCGGACAAAAAAAGAAACCGTAGATGAGGCCGTGGAAATGATAGAACGCTGTTTGAAAAACTGTTTATTCGAATCCCTTCCACCACAGTAACCACAACGCCGTGGATGCAATGATCCTTGCGGCGGGGTTTGGAACCCGCCTTCGCCCGATCACCGATAACATTCCCAAAGCCCTGATCCCCATTGGTGGGACGCCGATGGTGGAGCGGGTTGCGCGGCGGCTGATTGCCGCCGGAGCCACGCGGCTTATCATCAACACCCACCACCATGCCAGCCAGATTGAGGCGTTCCTGCGGGAGCGTGATGGATTCGGGGTTCAGGTGTCAATCTCGCACGAATCGGAGGAGGTGCTGGAAACCGGAGGCGGTTTGTGGTATGCCGCCCCGTTCTTCCAACGCGATTCCCCGTTCTTCCTGCACACCGTTGATGTGATCAGCGATTGCGATCTGCAGAGTATCTACGCCGTACACCAACAGCAGCAGCCGATAGCAACGCTTGCCGTCAGCAACCGCAAATCGTCACGCTACTTCTTGTTTGATGATGATGGGCTTTGCGGGCATGGAAACGATGCGACCGGGGTTGTGCGCCAAGCTCGGCGGGCGGTTGGCCCACAGCGGAAGATGAGCTTCTGTGGCATCCACGTCATCTCTCCACGTATCTTTGAATTGATGACCGAGCGGGGCAAATTCTCCATTGTTGATCTGTATCTTAGGCTTGCAGCAAATGGCGAACGCCTGCTTCCGCACGACATCAGCGGAAGCCAATGGATAGATATCGGGAAGCCCGAGCAATTACGACAAGCCGAAGCGATTGCTGCCACGCTGGCGCCATAGTCCTCACGGAAAACAACCTGCACGATTGACCTTGAAGATTTTTTTGCACGAACAGATGCACCGATTTTTTGGGCTTGCCGCTACAATGGTTGGGCTTGTTGCCGCCGCCATGCTGCATGGCTGTGGCGACGACCAACCGGTGGCTCCTATCGCCCCTCCGATTCCGGTGGGGAGCTGGGGAAGCGACCAAAACTTCAGCGTTGGCGGGGTTGAACGGATGCGGCACAGCCGATTAGAGCTGACCTCGCAAACCACCGGAACCGTCACCGACTCACTTTTTACCCGGCAAGGGGCTGGTTGGCAATTTGATTCGGTGGAGATACGGCAACTGCAATTCCAGGGGGTTGCCGATGGCTACCAGCGGACGTTGGAAATCCGCCAGCCGGGCCAAACCACTCCCGACACAACGCTCAGTTATCGCTACTTCTTCCGCCGTGGCGATTCCTTGTTCTACTACGTTGGCATGAGGTTCGCCGGGGCAAATGCGGGGCTGCAAGGCGTTTGGAGCAACGACCCTGCCGACACCACGATGCTAGGCGGATGCCTGCAACTGGCGTTCGCTTCCGACAGCGTGGCCATCGGAAGTTGCGCGGCTTCCGCAGCAACGGCCTACTCCTATCACACAACCCACGACACCTTAATCGTGAACGGCCGCCCGTTGTACGGAACCCGCTACGAAGTTGTCCCGGGCTGGTCGCTGTACATCACCAGCCGCGCAACCGGGGGCTACCGGATTGTGAAATGAAAAATGCGGTTCATCTTCAGAAGCGAAGAAGAGAAAAAAACCACAGAGACACAGAGAGCACAGAGGAAGAAAGAGAGGGAAGAAAGAGAGGGGAGAAAGAGCGTTGGAGTATCGCCGCTCGCTCACTCTTGATGAACCAAGCACTCAGCTTCCCAGCCGTGGCGGGTTTTGCGGCAAGCCAAAAAACAACAAGCGATTATCAACTTCTGCACCAACTTCTGCACCAACTTCTGCAATGACTAATTCCCAGCTTGCTTCCATCCTGTGGGATGCTCAATTTTCCGGCTTGCCTTGCCAGCCGCTTACTCAGCTTCAACCCGGGCTGACGTTGGAGGATGCGTACGCAATTCAGCGCATCAACTTGGATCGCCGGATGAACGAACGCGGGTTGTTCGGCAAGCGGGCGCGGAGCGTCGGGAAAAAAATTGGGATCACCAGCCGCGCTGTGCAAACTTGGCTGAAAGTGAGCGAACCAGATTTTGGTGGGTTGCTGGACGACATGAGCGTCCCGAACGCCGGCCGTGCCGATATCACCAAACTGCTTCAGCCACGGGTGGAAGGGGAAATCGCGTTCGTGCTGAAAAAATGCTTGGTCGGCCCAGGGATTACTCCAGCTCAAGTTGTGGAAGCAACCGATTGCGTGCTGCCAGCCATTGAGATTATTGACTCGCGGGTGAAAGATTGGCAGATCACCATCCAGGACACCGTTGCCGACAACGCCAGCAGCGGGATGTTCGTGCTTGGTTCGCAACCCGCACTGCTTCGCCAGCTTGACCTGCGAACAGTTGGGATGACCCTCCGGAAAAATGGCCAAGTGATGTCCACCGGGGCCGGGGCTGCCTGCATGGGCGATCCGGTGAACGCGGTGGTCTGGTTGGCTAACCGGTTGGGGGAATTTGGCGAGCAACTTTCTGCGGGCCAGGTGATTCTTTCCGGCGCGCTTGGCCCGGTTCAGCCGGTGGCCGCTGGCGATTGGGCCACCGTTCATGTTGGCAACCTGAGCGAAGTGGTTGTCAGTTTCTAACCTACTCTACCGTCTTCTTTCACATCATACATCACACACGCATGGCTTCAACTGTTGCAATCATCGGCTCCGGAAACATTGGGACTGATCTAATGGTGAAAATTCTTCGGAACGGAACGCACCTTCGGATGGGGGTGTTTGTGGGGATTGACCCCGGGTCCGACGGGCTGCGGCGCGCCCAAAACATGGGGGTTGCCACAACCCACGAAGGGATTAATGGCTTGGTTGCTCACCCGCTGTTCCCAGAAATTGACATCGTGTTCGATGCCACCTCGGCAAAGGCACATCAGCACCATGCCGAAGTGCTGCGGGCGCATGGGAAACGTGTGGTGGACCTTACCCCGGCGGCCGTTGGCCCATACGTTATTCCGGTGGCGAACTTGCAGCAGCACATCAACGCCGATAACGTGAACATGGTGACCTGTGGCGGGCAAGCAACAATCCCGATTGTGTGGGCTGTGAACCAGGTTTCGCCGGTGGAGTATGGCGAAATTGTGGCATCCATCGCCAGCAAATCCGCCGGTCCGGGAACCCGCGCCAACATTGATGAATTCACCCAAACCACCGCGCGTGCAATCGAGCTGATTGGCGGGGCCAAACGAGGGAAAGCGATTATCATCCTGAACCCTGCCGAGCCACCGCTGATTATGCGCGACACCGTCTATACCTACTGCGCTCCGGCCAGCCAGCAGGCCATTGCCGAATCTATCAACCAGGTTGTTGCGCGTGTGGCGGAGTACGTCCCGGGCTACCGTTTGCTGAAGCCACCGATTTTTGATGAAGTCAGCGTCACCATCCCCGGCGTTGGCCCCTTCGTCGGGCTGAAAGTTACCTGCTTATTGGAGGTGGAAGGCGCAGGCCACTACCTTCCGAACTACGCCGGCAATCTGGATATTATGACCAGCGCAGCAATGCGAATGGGTGAGGAAATGGCGAGAGAGAAAACCCAAAGTCACTCTGAGTAAAATCTAGATTATGAAGTCTGCAAAAACTCAGCCATTTCCATCTTCGCGAAAACAGGAGGTGGCAGGCCTGAATAGCAAATAATTATTGATAATGAAAAACAAAGATATCCGCTGGCGGCAACGCTTCAAAATTTCAATAAAGCAATGGGGCATTTGGAAATTGCTTTAGCGATAGAGAAGCCAGACATTGAAATGAGCTTTGAATTGACGTGGAATGTTGTCAAAGATTTTTTAGAGGAACAAGGGTTTGTAGATGTGAAATCGCCAAGAGCCGCGTTGAAGAAAGCGTTTGAAATAGGTGTGATTGACAACGGGCATTATACTCCAAACAGAATGGTTTGCGAAAAATCTAGTCGTTGTCATTCCCGCGAAAGCGGGAATCCATACCACACCTAGCTGAGTAGAGTTTCGCAAACCAATTTCATCCGAGTATATTGGATGGATGTGCTGATAGACAGAAACCTTACTGAGCACACCTATGATGAACTAAAAGCTACCGAAATGGAAACCCTTATTAAGCAAAAGTATTTTCCTTTGCTAAAAGCATTGCAGGAGAGTTTTAATCAACAATCAGATGCACAATAAATTCGGGCTTTTAGAAAAAAAATTCCTGACATGATTTTAGTTTTATAAAAAAGAATAAAAAAATAGGAGATTTGGCACATCTGAAATTTGCTTCCTGTACTCGCTAACTATAGATGAGCCAACACACTATTCATTCCGCGCTGCCAGCAACAAACCATGCGTATTTCCACCATTCCCCTTTCCTTGCTGATCCCGTTTGCAACGCTGATGCTTGCCGCGCTTGGATTGCAGTTCCTTCCGCTGACGGGGGAGCTTCACTATGAGTTTTCCGCTGCGATGGCACTGATTGCAAGCCTTGTGGTGGGGCTGGGGGTGCTTTGGCGCGGGGCATCGTGGTGCACGCTCCCTTCGGGCCAGGGGAATGTTGATGAACATACCGCGCAACGCTACCGCGATTCCATTGCTGCGGACTTCCGCAAAACCTCAATCCGTGCGCTCCTGCTCACCCTTCCGCCGCTGCTGATCCCGTTGGTGCGTGGTGCGTTTGGCCACAGTTGCGGGCTTGCCGATGGCCTGCTGTGGTATCTGCTGCTGGTCCCCACTTCGGCATGGATCAGCTGTGTGCTGGCGTTGCTTTCGGGGATGACCTTCTGCCGGCGGTGGGTTCAGCTTTGCGGGTTTTTGGGGCTGTGGTCGCTGACGCTGTTTCGCGGCGGACACGAGGCATACCACGGGCCGCATATCTTCATGTTTGCGTGGCAGATTGGCTTCTTTCCGGGGGGATCGTGGGACCCCGAACTTCCGATAACCGAGCGGTTGCTGCTCTACCGAATCGCCCACATCACCATTGCCGCCGGGCTGCTGCTGGTTGTTCAAGAAATGCAAGGATTGCGGCTTGGGGTCCAGCAGGGAATTGTGCGGAAAGGTGGAGTTCTGCTTGCTGGTTTTTTGGCGGTGGGGGCCGCTGTCTGTATCCCTTTCCGCTCCGACCTTGGCCTTTCCCGCACCGATGGCTGGCTACGTGCCGCCCTGGGCGATACGCTGGCAACACGCCACGCCACCATCTACTACAACGCTTCGGCTACCGATTCGCTGGATCGCTGGCGTGCGGCCAACCTCACCGATTTCTACCTTGAAGAACACGCCCGAACGTTAGGAATACCCACCGCAGAAATTGAGCCAGTGACGCTCTATCTTTTCTCCTCGCCCGATCAGCAAAAACTGCTGGTTGGCACAAGCTCGGCCAGCTTCACCAAGCCGTGGAAACGGGAGTTGTGCCAGACGTTCGACCGCATCGAAGGGTCGCTGAAGCATGAGCTTGCACACTTGGTGCTGGCCCGGTACGGTGCGGTGTTGGGTATCTCGATCAACCAGGGATTGCTGGAAGGTGGGGCGGTGGCGTTGGATGATTCGTGGGGAAGTTGGGGGCTGCATCAGTACGCACGGGCAATCGGCGATTTTCGGCTTGCCCCGCCCGTGGCGGAGGTGATGACCACCAGCGGGTTCAGCCGCCAGAAGGCATCGCTTGCGTATGTGATGGCCGGATCGTTCTGCCAATGGCTGCTGGCCACCTACGGGGCCGAACGATTCAGCCAAGCCTATGGCTGGGGGGATTTTTTGGAGGCCTACGGGAAACCGCTTGATTCGCTTGCAGCCCAGTACGGACGGTTCATTGCTGCAATGCCGCCAACGCCCCCGCGGTACCGCCCAACGGCACGCTACTTGTTCGGCGGCGGGTCGTTTTTTGCGCAACGCTGTCTGCGGAACATTGCAACGCTGAATGCTGTTGGATATGATGCGTTGGCCGAACAACGGTGGGGCAATGCGTTGCTGGCGTTTCGGGAATCGGAGCGTGAGGGGGTAAGCTACGGCGCGCGCGCGGGAAGCATTCGGGCGTTGTACGGCCAGCAACGGTGGCGCGAACTGATAGACTCCTGCGCCGCTTGGGGGCGCGACACCGCCAGCTATCCGCTCCTTCCATTGTTGATTGAACAGGGGGATGCCTACTGGGGGTTGCGGGATACCACAACGGCGCGGCGGCTGTACGATTCGGTGATCCAACTCAGTATCAGCGTGCCGCTCACCTATCGCGCAATGTTGCGGAGCTACTTCTTGGATGACACCGCGATCGCCAAGCCGATGCGGCAATACTTCACAGCGCAGTGGGGCGTGGCCGAACGGATCAACTTCCTGAATCGAATGCGGGAAGTGAGGAAGGATGATGATGGAGTGATGGAGTTGATGGAACTCACTCTACTTGCCAACCTCACCCCGCACCAGGCGGCGCGGCGGCTTCAAACTGTGCTGAACTCCAACCTGAATTTCACCGAATCGGATAGCTTGCTTCGGCGGCGCAACCCGCGGGCCAGGGCGATTGCGTGGCTGGTTTCGTATCAACTGCGCCCCCTGTTCTCCATTGCTCGGCTCCCCTTCCCTCCGCCCCCCGCCACGCTTGATTTTCCATTGCTGAATACTCGCCAATCGGAGCAGCAGCGGCTGCTGGAGTGGTTGCAGAATCAGCCCCACTGAGCTTGCATCGAAGCCCCCTCCGTTGCGCTGCTATTCCAGCCAGTTGTTACCCCAGCAGCGTCAGCGGTCCTTCTCGGTCGGCAAGATTGAAGTCGTAGGCGGCGGTGGGAAGCTCTAAAACAAACAGCGCGCCGTTCCCCGGCTCCGACTGGCACCAGACACTCCCCCGCATCAACTCCATCAGCCGTTGAACGATGGATAGCCCCAGCCCCGTGGAGTGCTCCCCAGCGGTGGGGCGTGCCGACAGCCGCGCAAACTTTCCGAACAGCCGCTGGCGATCCTTCGCCGTCAGCCCCGGGCCTTGATCTTGAACCTCAATCCTGGCTTTGTTCCCCACCACTGCGGCCCGCAGCGTGATCTGTTTTCCACGCGGAGAAAATTTAATGGCGTTGGAGAGAAGGTTGTCCAGTGCTTGCACCAGCAGGTTGGCATCGGCCATCACGCGGATTGCACGCTCGGCTGGCTGAATCACCAGAGTCTGCCCTTTTTGCGAAGCACGATCCAAGTAAGGGCGCGCCACCCTTTCGATGATTCCGGCAACATCAACGGCGGTTGTCCGCATCTGCATTTGCCCTTCTTCCAGCCGGTTGATGTCCAACAAGTTGGTGATGGTCTCGAACATCCGGTCGGCGGTTTGCAAGATGTCGGTGGCAAGCTCGGCAACAAACGTTGGGTCGTTGGCCATTGTGCGGTCGCGCAGCAATCCGGCAAAACCCCGGATTGCTGCAATCGGGTTTTTCAGGTCGTGGGCGGTGATCCCCAAAAACTCATTCTTCTCGTAGTTCAATCCCACCAACCGCTCGTTCGCTTGCTGAAGTTCGGCGTTGGCGTGGGCAAGCTCAACATTCCGCAGGTGGGCAATCTCCGCCTCCTTTCGTGCCTGTTCGGTGTCGAACTGAAGCATCATCGTTTTGATTCGCATGGTGCTTCGCTCGCTTGCGGCCTGGTCCTTCAGCGCGTAATGTTCGGAAAGGTGGTGGAATGCCGGCTGAAACTGTTCGGCAAGCCGATAGGCTTCGGCAAGCTCGCGGTGGATGTCGGCGCGGCGCAGGAGGTCGCGGTCGGCAACGGTGGTTAGGGCTTTTTGCAGAAGTGAGATGGCCAGTTCATACTCCCCCACGTCGTCGCGTTGGTATCCCGCCAGCGACATCAGCGCGGTGGTGTGGTAGCCGGCAAGGTGTGGGGCTGTTGTCATCGCCAGCCCGCGTTCCCAATGCTCCATTGCTTCGTTTTTGCGGCCCAGCAGCACCATCACATCGCCGATGTTGATGGTTGCGGCGGCCACCCCACGTTGGTCGCCAACTTCTTGGTAGATCTGCAGTGCTTGCTGGTATTGCAGCAATGCTTTCTCATACTCCTTCTCCCCGTTTTTCAGGCAGTTGGCCAGGTTGTTCAGGGTGTCGGCAATCGCGCCCTGGTTCTCGGTTTCTTGGGCAAGCTCCAGCGCTTGGTGGTGGTAGCGCGCCGCACTGCTGTGGTCGCCAAGTTGCGCGTGCAGCAGGCCGATGTTATTCAGTGCGAACAGGGTTCCGGTGCTGTCGCCCGCTTCCCGTTTCCGTTCCAGATTTTCGCCGAACAGCTCCAACGCTTTCTCCGCATCCCCCAGCGAATCGTACACCAGGGCAATGTTGTTCAGCAGTGATGAAACCAGCGCGTCGGCAAGGGCCGGGTTTGTTTGGCGAAATCGCGTGGCAAGCTCGCGCGATTCCAGAAAGAACTGCAACGCACGGGGAAGGTCATCAAGGCTAAGGTGGCAACTGGCGATGGTGTTCAGGCAGCGGGCAAGCTCAATCGGAAGGTCCACCACGCCGAACAGTTGGCGCGACTCTTCGGCAAGCTGAATTGCTTGGTGGTAATCGGCACGCAGGAAAAAATAGCAAGCATGAAGCCACCGCAGCCGCGCCAACCCAGCCCGGTCATTGCTCTTCAACGCCAACGACCAGGCATCTTCGATGGCAGCAAGAAGATCATCAGCCCCGCCGGTTCGCAGTCGGGCGCTGATGTTCTTGATCTGTTCATCCAGATGTTGCTGTTCTTCTGTTGGCATTGGGGAGGTTTGGAATATCCATTTCTGAAGCTATGCTTCGTATCACCGCAAGGCGGCCAGTGCTTGGCGCAGCCGTGGGAGCATTGCTGCAATTTCCTGGATCGAGACGGCCCCGACCGACAGCCGGAACCACCCGCTGTCCTCAACCATTCCAAAGGCTTGAAAGGGGACGATGGCGATGCCCGATTCTTGCAGCAGGTAGTGACGGATCTGCTCGTTGGTGGCCAGCGTGGTTTCATCGGGGGTCTGCATTCCGTTGATGGGGAATCGGACGCTGAGGTAAATCGCCCCCATCGGCGCGATTGCCTGCACCGGAAGGCCATCGCTGCGGAGCGATTCCATTCCATCAAACAACGCCTGCAACCGGGTTTCCACGCCGGGGCGCATTGTTGCGTGGAACTGATCCATTGCGGAGTCGTCGGCAAGGAGTGTTGCGGTGGCAAGCTGCTCGGCACGGGGTGCCCACGCGCCAACGTGGCCAATAAAACTGGCCATGCGGTGGGTGATATCCTCCGGCCCAACAGTCCACCCAACCCGGACCCCGGTTGCGGCAAATGCTTTGGATATGCCATCAACAAAAATGGTGAATGGCTGCATTGCTGGCCGCAGCGTCACGGGGTTCACGTGGCTAACATCGCCGAAGGTCAGCATCCAATAGACTTGGTCGTACATCAAGTACAGCGGGCGTTCGTGCGGTAAGCGGCGGGCGTTTTCCTCCAGCACAGCATCGCACACGTCGGCAAGTTGTTCGGGGGTGAAAGCGGTTCCGGTGGGGTTCAGGGGTGAGTTCAGCGCAAGCAACCGTGCGCCCCGCAAGGCTTCCCGCAGTTGCTTCCCGGTTGGCAAAAAGTTGCTGCTGCTGCTGCACGTCACCGGAACCCCAACCGCGCCAACAAGGTGGCAGTAGTGGTTGTTGTTCCAGCTTGGAACCGGATAAACAACGCGGTCGCCAGCGTCCACCACTGCGCGGTAGGCGGCGTAAATCCCCGGGCGCGATCCCCCCGTGACCAGCACCGACTCAACCGGGTAGCACAGCCCCAGCCGACGCTGGTAGAACTCCACCACCGCACGCCGCAACGGCGCAACGCCATCCGAGGGTGGATAGTTGGTTTCGCCGGCGCGAATCCGCTCCACGATTGCATCCTCCAGCTCCATCGGGATTCTGAATTGGGCAGGGCTGAAATCCCCCACCGTAAGATTGCACACCGAATGCCCAGCCGCCACCAACCCACGGATGTCGGAGGCGATCTTCAGAATCTCCGATCCAATCAGCCCATCGGCCATTGCCGAAAGGCGGCTGGCGGGTTCGGAAAGAAGCTCAAGGTCGTTGGTTTCAACGTTATCGTCAATAATCATGGCACTGCCTCCGGTTTGATTCTGTGTGAAGCGGGAAGATAGGGATGCAGGGGAATTATGCAAGAGGTTGGAAGATCAAAGTGTAATCAGGAACGGGCAGTGTGGCCAATTCCATCTGTGGTTGCCGGTTGGCACACGCCGACGATGACAGGGAACCAATTCAGGCGGAAGCAATGTTGAAGCAGGGAACAAAAAGGCTTCTTCGCAAGCGATACCGGCTGCCCAATTTCTTTCAAGTGTTTCTTCAAAATTCCTTCCTGTTATCGCTTGCTAAAGTAACCGTTATCGGTAGTAGATACCTTGTCTGGCAGTTCAACACTTCATCCATCGAACATCAATCGAACATAACCGGATACCACGATCATGCAGAACGCTACCCAGCTACGACTAACCGCACTATTGCTTGTTTTTTTTGGAGTTACGCCATTTCTGGCGGCCCAGCAGCCAATGGTTGATATCAACGGCCACATGGGAATCGGGACGCTTGCGCCAAACCCAGCCGCCATTCTGGATTTGAGTTCCACCACCGCCGGGTTCCTTACCCCACGGATGACCACCGCCCAGCGGGACGCAATCGCAAGCCCGCCATCGGGTTTGCTGATTTTTAACACCGACATCAACTCCTTCCAACATTACGTTGGCCCGCCAACTTCGGCCTGGACCACCATCGTCACCGATTTCAATTTGGGTGGAGTTGTCTGGAAATTATCCGGCAACGCCGGAACCACCGCCGGAACCAATTTTTTAGGAACCACCGACAACCAACCGCTGGAACTTCACGTGGATGAAGCCGGATTCACCATCAGCCCAACATCGGGGCGCGGGCGGGTGATGCGGTTCGAGCCGAAAGCAACCTCACCCAACATCATTGGCGGCCACCACACCAACAGCGTTGCAAGTGGGCTTTTTGCTGCGGTGATCGGTGGGGGTGGGGCCAACGGGTTTAGCAACAGCATCACCGCCGCAGGAAATTATGCAGTGGTGAATGGCGGGCTGAACAACGTTGCTTCTGCGATTGGAACCGTGATTGGTGGCGGTAACGGCCATCGCGCTTCGGGGGCGTGGAGTGTTATCGGAGGGGGAAGTCTGGACACAGCATCCGGCGGTTTCTCGGTAGTTGGGGGGGGCGTGTATAACCATGCCAGCCAGGATATGGCATCCATCGGCGGCGGGCAGAGGAATGTGGCTTCAGGAGCGGCTTCCAGGGTTGGCGGTGGCCAGGAGAATCTTGCTTCGGCTGATTACGCCACCGTTGGCGGCGGCTTCCGCGACACCGCATCGGGGAACGGCGCGACCGTTGGCGGCGGGCGGGGGAATGTGGCTTCGGGGGGTGTTTCCACGATTGCTGGCGGGCGGCGGAATGTTGCTTCTGGGGATTATGCGTTTATCGGCGGCGGCTACCAAGACACCGCGTATGCCGATTACAGCGTGATTGCTGGCGGGCTGGATAACGACATCGCCGCAACTGGTTATGGTGGGGTGATTGGCGGTGGCGACTCCAACTCAGTCACGGGGGATCGCGGGACAATCGGCGGCGGCCATCACCACCTTGCTTCCGGAACCTACTCAACTATTGGCGGCGGCTTCCGCGACACGGCTTCCGGCAACGGCGCAACCGTTGGCGGCGGGCGGGGGAACGTGGCTTCCGGGTTTAGCGCGACCGTAGCGGGTGGACGGCGCGGGGTGGCTTCGGGGGATTATTCGGCAATCGGCGGCGGGTTCCAAGATACTGTCACTGGTGAGTACGCAGTGATTGCTGGCGGGGTAAACAATGGCGTGTGGGCAAATCAATCAGGCATCATTGGTGGCGAGCAGAACGCTATCTACGGCACACGCTCCTTTATCGGTGTTGGCTTACGCGACACCATCACCGGGCAGCTGAGCGTGATTAATGGTGGACTGGATAACAGAGTAACCGCCGATGCGGCTGTCGTTGGTGGTGGCCAAGAAAACCTTGCTTCGGCTGTTTATGCCACCGTTGGCGGCGGCTTCCGCGACACGGCTTCCGGCAACGGCGCAACCGTTGGCGGCGGGCGGGGGAATGTGGCCTCGGGAAGTAGCGCGACCGTGGCTGGCGGGCGGCGCGGGGTGGCTTCAGGAGATTTCTCAGCTATCGGCGGCGGCTGGCAGGATACCGTTTATGGTGTTTACTCAACTGTTGCTGGTGGATTCCAGAACATTGTGACCCAAAACTACTCCACGATTGCTGGCGGCTGGCTGAACCGAGTGGATAGTGGAACTACCAGTGCGATTGGCGGTGGCTGGACCAACCGCATTGTTGCCGGCGAAGGATCGGTGATTGCTGGCGGTTGGGCCAACCAGATTGACTCATCATTGGGGACAATCGGTGGTGGACAGGAGAACCTTGCTTCCAACTACTACGCCACTGTTGGCGGCGGATTCCGCGACACGGCTTCCGGCAACGGCGCAACCGTTGGCGGCGGGCGGGGGAATGTGGCTTCGGGGCTTGCCGCAACTGTGGCTGGCGGGCGGCGGAATGTTTCTTCTGGAGATTATGCGTTTATCGGCGGTGGCTACCAGGACACCGCCGTTGGCAACTACTCGGTGATTGGCGGCGGGTTGAACAACAACACCACTGGCGATTATTCAGCGATTGCTGGCGGGAGCGGGTTGATTCTTGGAGCCAACAGTTTCGGGTTCAACGGGACCACAACCGCCCCCCGAACTGATCTTACCGGGTTCACCGGGCTTGCATTTTTTGGCAATGCCGACCTCTGGATTGGCAACGACAACAGCACTGCCCGCGCCCTGCGATTCTACGAACCAAACAGCGACCTTGATTACTCCAGCGCGAACTACTCAGCCTTCCGGGCGCAAACACAAACGGGGGATATCACCTACACACTTCCTGCCGCTGTTCCCGCTGCGGCTGGCGCAAACCAACTTGGCACGGGGATGATGCTCACCGACAACAGTGGCAACCTCTCCTGGAAGCAAGCAAGAACCACCAGCCAAGCATTGGCGTTTGCTTCCACAGCAACCGGTGCCACCGACGATCAAACCATAACGCTGACGGGTGCTACCGTTGGCGATATCGTTTCGCTTGGTGTGCCGAATGCGGCTGTGCCAGCAGGGTATGCCTTCTTCAATGCGTGGGTGTCGGCGGCGAATACCGTGACAGTTCGGTTCTTCAATAACACCGGCGCAAGCCAAGCTCCATCGGGAACCTTCAGCGTTATGGTGGTGAAGCCGTAGTCTTGACTGTGTGATTTTATGAGATGGTCGAGTGCCTGCATCACACAACGTGATGCAGGCACTTTTTGTGTGAGTGGAAGTCATTAGAGTTGTTCCCAAATAAGTTTTTCGTGGTCACGAGGCCAGTAACTACAAGGCTCCAGCATGCCCAAAAATCAATTTCAGAACAACTCTATTAGTGAGTTTCCGGCTTTGTCTTCATTTCACTCTTCCCATCTCACTCTTCACTCTTCGCTTTGGCCCCCTCTCCCACCCGACGGAAGTGAGGCAACCAGCACTATCACACGTTTGGGAGAGGGCGGGGGGTGAGGGCAGGCAGCGAGGGCGGTTGAGTTCGGTGGCTCACGCTCATACTTCGACGGGGCTCAGCATGAGCGGAGGGCGCGATTCGTTGGAGTCCTCGGCATTTCCTACTTCCTACTTCCTCCGCATTCGCCATTAATGCTCATGCCCCCCTTCGCCATGTGCGTGGCCGTGGGCGATTTCCTCAGGGGTGGCTTCGCGGATGCCGATAAGCTCAACATCAAAGGTGAGGTCGTGGCCGGCCAGCGGGTGGTTGCCATCCATGACAACGGTGTCCCCCTCAATCTCGGTGACAACCATCACCGGGGCATCGTCGGCAGCTTGAAACATATCGCCGATGTTCAACTCACCCGGCGGCAACTGCTCGCGCTCAACTTGGATCACCCAGTCGTCGTGATATTCCCCAAACGCTTCTTCGGCCGGGACCACCACCCGCCGTTTTTCCCCTTCGGCCATCTCCGAAAGCACGGGCTCTAGCCCCGGAATAACCTGTCCATTCCCTTCCAAAATTGCCAGAGGCTCGCTTCCAACCGAGCTAAAAATTTCCTGCCCATCTTCGGCAGTCATGGTGTAGTGAAACGTGATCACCCGTGGATTCATTGCGGTAGTTTTTTTGATAAGTAGTTGCTTGATAATGGCTTCTGTGCAAGCGATGCCGCGCAAACGGCGGCGTTTCAGTGTTGTTCAACGCTTGGCGCGCCACGAATTGTTCCCAAT
>JAEUSP010000042.1 GCA_016788565.1 Chlorobiota bacterium
CTACACAACGAAGGAGAAATTCCGGGAAGCGATACTGAATTTCTTCAAGAACATCGGGAACTACCGGACAGAGTTAGAAAGTCTTCTAACCCTGAATTTCCACATACCCTAATCCTTGCAATCCAATCTGGTTTGAGTATATTAGAGTTATGACAATTGCTGGTATTTACTCTTTTAATAACGGACAGCAAGAGGTAGAAGCAACGTACCCCGAATTACTTGAAGAAATTCAACAGGTTATCTGTTCAATAGATGCTTCACTCTATAAAACAAAGGAAAGCCGTGAAAAAACGATGTTAGGGAAAATGCTTTTTTCTCCTGTTGCAATTAACAATGCCTTCAAGAAGGCATTTGCTGAAATTGGAGAATGGAATCCAGTCAGAGTTCCGTGCTTATACCCAAAAGAATACTATGTAAATCAATATGAGCCTAAACCCTTAAATAAAGGAGCATTTCGTGAAATGGATTTTGTTAAAGATCATCTTGGCGTTGAAGTCCAATTTGGCAAGTATGCTTTTATGGTGTACAATGTTTGTGCTAAAATGACAATTTTCCGCAATCTTGGTCATATCAAATGTGGTGTTGAAATTGTTCCGGTCAAAGCCTTTGCTGATGCGATGTCATCGGGGGTATCCTATTTTGAACAATTTGTTTGGGATTTAAAGCATCGTGGAGTCTCAAACATTGATATCCCCGTCCTAATCATAGGTATTGATGAATGATTGGTAACTATTTAGGTGCTGGCCAAACGATAATCGGGGATACTACCGTTAAAAACATAAGATTTTATTTCACCCATGCAACGAAGGTAGATGGCCATTTGATAATGAGGTGCCTTCATGCCCTTGAGTATGATTGCGACTGGTCACTCCTGCAACCCAATCATCCCAAATTTCTCGCCATCGAACAGCCCCAAATCACTCAGCTTTAGCTTCGGGATTACCAGCAGTGCCATGAAGGAAAGGGTCATAAATGGGGAGTGGAGTGTGGTCCCCAGCTGGCGGGTTTGTTGAACCAAATTGCTGTACTGGTTGGCCACATCCCAGGCATCGCCAGCCGACATTAGCCCCGCCACCGGAAGCGGCAGCACCGACTGAATCCCCTGGGCTACCAGTGCAAGCCCACCCCGCTGCTCCATCACCATGTTGATTGCGTCTGCCAACTCCTGGTCGGTGGTGCCGACGGCCAGAACGTTGTGCGAGTCGTGCGCTACCGAGCCAGCAATCGCCCCCTGCTTCAGTCCAAAATTTTTGATAAACCCAACCGATACCGGTGCCGGGCGGTAGCGGTTCACCACAGCAATTTTCAGGATGTCCCGCTCCGGGTCGGCCACAATCATCCCGTTGCGGACGGTTGGTTCTATCACCAATCGGTTGGTGACAAGCTGCCCATCCACAGCCTCGATCACGTTGATTCGCCCGCCGCGATCGGGCAGAGCAAAATCGGACGGTGACACCAGGTTTGGCCTGAAATTGTTCACCGGAATCACCGGAACGGAAGCAATGCGTGTGGCCCCAGATTCAGCAACCAGCCGGCCCTCAATCCAAGTTCTCAGCACCGAAAAATCATCCAAGTTTGCTACCTCGATAAAGTCGGCTGGGTCGCCCGGCTGAAGCAATCCAACATCCAACTGGTAGTGACGCACCGGGTTCAGCGTGGCGCAGCGGATCATGCTCATTCGGTCGTATCCCAACTCCACCGCGCGGCGGACGTGGTGGTTGATGTGGCCAAGCACTAAATCATCGGGATGCTTGTCGTCGCTGCAAAACATGCAGCGGTTGGCATGGTTGGCAAGAATCGGGTGAAGTGCGTCGAAGTTTTTTGCGGCCGAGCCTTCGCGGATCAGAATTTTCATCCCCAACTCTAATTTTTCCTGGGCCTCATCAAGCTGGAAACATTCGTGGTCGGTGGTGATTCCGGCAGCAACGTAGGCTCGAATTGCTTCGCCGCGAACGCCTGGGGCGTGGCCATCCACTGGCTTACTTCGTTGGTGTGCCGCAGCAATTTTGGCCATCACCTCAGGATCCGAATGGAGCACGCCCGGGTAGTTCATCATCTCGCTCAGGTAGCGAATTTCAGGTTTGCCCAGCAACTGCGCCGTTTCTTCCACGCCGATGGTTGCCCCGGCCGTCTCGAAGCTGGTTGCCGGAACGCAGGAAGGCGCGCCAAAATTGAATTTGAACGGGACTTTCTTTCCATTCTCAATCATATACTCCACCCCCGCCACCCCAAGCACGTTGGCGATTTCGTGGGGGTCGCTGACGGTGGCAACGGTTCCGTGGATAACCGCCACCCGCGCGAACTCGGATGGAACCAGCATCGAGCTTTCGATATGAACGTGCGCATCAACAAAACCGGGCATCAGATAAGTGCTGAACTCACCCTGGGACCGTGTCACCGATGCAACGCGCCCTTGCCGAACAACAACGGTTCCGGGAAATATCTCCCCGGTAACAACGTCGCAGATGTTGGCCGAAATGGTGAACGAACGGGACTGCGCAGATGATGTGAGGATTGCCATGATGCGTATGATGAAAGATTGATGAGCGGCTTGATGAACAGCTTCGTGAGCTTGGGCGAACAACGTACGCCAGCGGCTGGCCATAAAAATACACTTGCTTGGTGTGCTTCCGTATCGTTAGAATCGCAGCGGTTATGAAAAGAACATTCTCCACATTCGCCGGCAGTGCAGCGTTGCTGCTGGCTCTTTTTCTGGTTGCTTCCGCACCGGCAAGTGCGCAGTTGCTGCCCCGCACTGGTTTTGAGAAAAAAGAGGGGAAGCAGGGGGGGAAGGATGGAGCCGACGCGCCCAGCGGAAGCGCGTTTGTGCTGGCACGGGTGAAGTATTCCGGCGGGGGGGATTGGTACAACGACCAATCGGCCGAGGTGAACCTTCTGGATTTTGTGAACCAACGCACCGGCATCAAGGTTCGCTCAACGTTTGAGTATGTGGAGCTTTCCAGCGATAAAGTTTTCAACTATCCGGTGTTGTTTCTTACTGGCCACGGCAACATCAACTTCACCGATGGCGAGGCCAAGCGGCTGCGGGCATATCTGGACAACGGCGGATTCCTGTACATTGATGACGACTACGGCCTTGACACGGCGGTGCGACGCGAGATGCGGAAGGTTTTCCCCGATCAAGAATTTCAGGAGCTTCCGTTCAGCCACGGCATCTACAACAGCTTCTACAAATTCCCGAACGGGCTTCCCAAAATTCACGAACACGACGGTCGGCCACCGCAAGGGTTCGGGCTGTTCACGCAGGATCGCCGCTTGGCGGTTTTCTACACCTACGAAACCAACCCATCCGATGGCTGGGCCGACCCCGCCGCACACGATGACCCGCCAGAAAAACGGGAATCCGCGCTTCAGATTGGCGCAAACATTGTGGTGTGGGCCTTAACCCACTGACCTTGCACGGGACAGCACTAGCGAACAGCACCACCGAACAGCATCTATCCAGAAACATACATCAACCAACAACCAGCCGAATGATTCCGCCAACCGAAACCTTTGCCGATTTCCTTTCCATCGTCCGGCGGCTTCGCCTTGATTGCCCCTGGGATCGCGAACAAACGCACGCCTCCATTGCCCCGCTGCTGGTTGAGGAAGCCTACGAAGTGAAAGAATCGGTGGAGGCCGGGAACGATGAAGAACTGAAGAAGGAGTTGGGGGATATTCTGCTGCACGCGGTGATGCACTCGGTGATTGCCGAAGAGCGTGGTGCCTTCAATTTCGATCACGTGGTCCAGACGATTTCGCGCAAGTTAGTCCACCGCCACCCTCACGTTTTTGGCGATGTTGAGGTTCGCAATGCCGAGCAGGTTCGTGAGAACTGGGAGCAGTTAAAGATGAAAGAAGGGAGGCGTTCGCTGTTTGAGAATATGCCAAAAGCATTGCCAGCACTGCAACGTGCCGACCGGGTTCAGGAGAAGGCATCGAAGGTTGGGTTTGATTGGGAGGAGCCGGAAGATGTGTGGGGGAAGGTGAAGGAGGAGATGGAGGAGCTACGCACCGAAACCGCCAACGGGGGAACCCAGCAGAGGATTGAGGAGGAGTTTGGCGACCTTCTGTTTGCGTTGGTGAACTACGGGCGGTTTATCGGCGTCGCGCCCGAGGAAGCGTTGCACCGAACCACCAACAAATTTATCCGCCGGTTCCAGCATATTGAAGCCCGCCTGCTGGAGCAGGGGAAAACCTTCAACGATGTTGACCTTGCTGAGATGGATGAATACTGGAACGAAGCAAAAATCAACAGCGAGAAATAATCGCGCGGCTCATTATAGAGTGCACAGTCTGATCCGATCCACCGAACCTCGTCCCCGCTCATGCTGAGCCCCGTCGAAGTATGAGCGGAGCCACCGAACCAAGAAATCACCGATTTCCTTCCTACCGTTTTCCCACTTTGCACACTCACTTGAAATCACTATCAGAATCAGCACACCCCTTCCAGCGAAACCCGATGCCCACCTTCAAATTCCACCACTCGCAGGGGCTTCCCGGCTGACTGCAATGCGTCGCGCTGTTGCTGCAATGCCTGGCGATCCACTAATTGATCTTCCTTTCCAACCACAACGGTGATGGTCGTTTGGCCAAGCTGCTCGGGGGTGATTTCTGGCGGAAGCAATCCACCACACAGGATCAGATTGTGCGCCGCGACCGCGCCGCTTGCCAGCCACCGCCCAGCCGTTGCCGCCCCTTGCGAGAAACCAAGCAGAGTGATGGCTGGCTGGCTGGGAAGTTGCTGCAACAGTTGAGCATGGAGCAGAGTGAGGTAGCGGAGGTAATCGCTGATTTCGTTCAGGCGGTCCTCGCGGGTCATCCACGATGCGCCGATTGTTCCGCTGCCACCACGAAGGTAGCTTCGGGATAATGCTTCCGGGGCCACCACCAGTGTTGCTCCATCATCCAACCGCTCAAACTCACGAATGAACCGTTCGGCCAGCTGGCCATATCCATGCAGCACATACCACAACCGCTTGATATGCGCCCCCGGCTGCCCAAGCATAACGTAGCGGGCAGTGCGCGGGACGGTGATATGGTGTTCAGTTATCATCAGGTGAGTAGCTGTGGTTTCAGTTATCCGACGCGGCCGGTGGTCATTCCACGCAGGTGCCAATCCGGCTCCATCGCATTTCCCCTGCTGAATCCTGCGACCAGTAGATAAACCATGCTTGGCCAACAAGATGATCGTAGGGAACCGGGCCGAAAAAACGGCTGTCGTAGCTGTTGGCAGAGTTATCCCCCAACGCCAAAAAATAGTTGCGCCGGAAGGTGTAGCGGGTGGCGGGCAATCCCCCCAGAAACAGGATGCTGTTGCGGAACTCCACGCTGACACCTTCGGATTGAATCAGCGATTTCCACTGGGCGATATTGGTGGAGTCAACGGCAACATCGTAGCCTTCGTACGGGAGCACAACCGGCTGCCACGCCCGGAAAAATGGATGCGCCCGCAGGCTGTCAATCGGTGCCCGGCGGGGAATGCTGCTTTCTCCATCCATCTCAGTTTCAAGCAGAGGATCGTGAGGGCTTGGCGGAAGCTCGGCACCATTCACCCAGCAACGTCCGTCGCGAAATTGCACGGTATCGCCGGCCACGGCAACGCACCGTTTCAGGTAGTGTTGTTCGGCATCGGCCACCCCCGCGGGTGGAGCGAACATCACAACATCACCCCGCTCAAGTTCCCCAAGCCCATCAAGCTCAAAATGGGGGATTGAAATGTTGGTGAACGGGATTGTGCGGGGGGAGCGAACCACGTAGGGGAGCTTGTTGACCAGCACCGCATCCCCCTCAAGAATGATGGATTTCATGGAGCCGGTGGGGATGGTGTATGGCTGGGCCACAAACAGCCGCAACAGCAAAAACAGGCCAACGATGACCAACATCATCCGTACCCCAAACCGGAGCAACCGCCGCTCAGGGCTTGGCGGGGCGGGCGTTGCCGAATCGGGTGGTGTGGTTGGTTGGTTGGGCATTGCAGCAGGGGAAGCGATTGAGGGAATGTGAAGAGGGAAAAATGCAAAATGGCTTGCAGATGCCGCCAACGAAGGGGCTTCCCACAAGCCATTTTTCGCACGGCTTCCGATCGCAGTAAAATCCCTTCCTACGCTTCCTGCTCCTGCGTGGCTCCGTTTGGCTCAATCATGTGGCCCAGCTTCTCCTTCTTGGTTTGCAAGTAGCGGGCGTTGAACTCGTTCGGCATCACCTCAATCGGCACCCGCTCGGTGATGTTCAGCCCGTAGCTTTCCAAGCCAACAACTTTTTTGGGGTTGTTGGTCATCAATCGCATATCACGCACCCCAAGGTCCACAAGGATTTGCGCGCCCAAACCGTAATCCCGCAAATCCGCTTTGAAGCCTAACGCCTCGTTCGCCTCCACGGTGTCCTTCCCCTGGTCTTGCAGTGCGTAGGCTTTCAGCTTGTTGGTTAGGCCGATTCCGCGCCCTTCTTGGCGCATGTACAACACCACACCACGCCCTTCCCGCTCCACTTGGCGCATTGCTGCGTGAAGCTGCCACTGGCAATCGCACCGAAGCGAGCCAAGCGTGTCGCCGGTGAAGCATTCGCTGTGGACGCGCACCAGCACCGGCTCACCCGTGTGAATATCCCCTTTCACCAACGCCATGTGCTCCTTCCCATCCAGCAGGTTGTGGTACAGGTGAAGCCGGAAACTGCCGTAGTCGGTGGGAAGCTCCACCTCCACCACTTTCTGCACCAACTTCTCGCGCGAGAGGCGGTAGCGGATCAGGTCGGCGATAGTGACGATGGTGAGGTCGAAGCGTTTGGCAAGCTCTTCCAACTGTGGCATCCGCGCCATGGTGCCATCCTCGTTCAGGATTTCGCAGAGCAGCCCGGCCGGGTACATCCCCGCAAGCCGCACCAAATCCACCACCGCTTCGGTGTGGCCGGCGCGGCGCAGCACCCCTTCATCAACCGCACGAAGCGGCGCGATATGGCCCGGGCGCACAAAGTCGTGGGCCTTTGTGCTGGGGTCGCCAATGGCGCGGATGGTTTTTGCGCGGTCGTCGGTGGAGATGCCGGTGGTGGTCCCGTGGCGGTAGTCAATCAGCACCGTGAACGGGGTTCCGTGAAGCGAGGTGTTCACTGCCGACATCATCTCCAAGTTCAGCTCGTTGGCGCGTTCCTCGGTGATTGGCGCGCAGAGCATCCCCCGGCCATTGTGGAGAATGAAGTTGATCATCTCCGGCGTGCATTTCTCGGCAGCGGCAACAAAATCCCCTTCGTTCTCGCGGTTCTCATCATCAACAACGATAATCACCTTTCCGGCGCGAAGGTCATCAAGAGCTTTTTGGATGGTATTCATGCTAGCCTGTTCGGTTGTGGGAATGGAGGTTGCTGTTTGGCAGCAATCCTCCCCTTCCCTCTCAAGTGTGTGTGGTTTACGCCTCTTCCCCGCGTGCCACAATGTTTTGGATTGCCCCTTTGTCGAACTTCACTTGGGTGTTGCGGGCAATTTCTACCAGCACTGTCTTCTCCTCCACTTGTGTCACCTTGCCGTACATTCCGCCGCTTAGTGTCACCTCATCGCCCCGCTTCACGCTTGCCAGCAGTGCCTGTTGTTCTTTGGCTCGCTTCTGCTGGGGGCGGATAACAAGGAAGTACATGATGGCGAAGATCAGGACGAAAGGGATCAGCATCCCCAGCAGCCCGCCGCCGGCTTGAAACGCAAGGATTGAAACGTTCATGGTTGTGATGTTGTTGAAAAGGTTATGGTTGTTGTTGGTTATTCGGGACGTTCCATTTGTGTGATTGTCTGGCGCATCCACGCGCCAAAATCGCCAGCTTGGATATGCTGTCGTGTGGCCGTCATCAGGTTCAGATAGAACGCCACGTTGTGGATGGTTGCCAGCGTGCAGCCGGTCATCTCATCAACGTTGAACAGGTGACGGATATACCCGCGTGAGTAGTTCGCACAAGTCTCGCACGTACAATCTGGATCAATCGGGGAAGTATCGGCGCGGTGAAGTGCGTTGCGAAGGTTCAGGCGGCCACGCCAGGTGAACACTGTGCCGTTGCGGGCGTTGCGGGTGGGCATTACGCAGTCGAACATATCCACCCCACGCGCCACACACTCCAGCAAATTTTGCGGCGTTCCAACGCCCATTAAGTAGCGGGGTTGGTCCGCGGGAAGTTGCGGCGCAAGGCGTTCCACAACCTCGTACATCACCTCGGTTGATTCCCCCACGGCAAGCCCTCCAATTGCGTATCCATCGAACCCAATCTCCATCAATGCTTCCGCGCTTTGGCGGCGCAGGTCGTGATCCAATCCCCCTTGCGCAATCCCAAACAGGGCTTGGCGCGCACCGTACAGAAATGGAGTTCGCTGGTGATGCTCCTTTGCGCGGCGCGCCCACCGCATCGAGCGTTCCATGGATTGCCGATGCTCCCCCAGCGTGCTAAGTGCCGGCGGACATTCGTCCAGCACCATGGCGATATCGGACCCGATGGCCCGCTGCGTTTCCACAACGTTTTCCGGCGTGAAGCGATGCCGCGAGCCGTCAATATGCGATTGGAACTCCACCCCTTCCTCGCGAACTTTGCAGAGGTCCTTCAGCGAAAAAACTTGGAACCCGCCGGAGTCGGTCAGGATGGGGCGATCCCAGCTCATAAACTGGTGAAGCCCACCCATCTGCCCCATAATCTGGTTGCCGGGACGAAGGTACAGGTGGTAGGTGTTCCCCAGAATGATCTTGGCATCAAGGCCTTTCAGGTCCCCCGAGCGGAGTGCTTTCACGGCGGCGCGGGTCCCCACCGGCATGAAGATCGGCGTGGGGACGGCCCCGCGGTCGGTTTGGAACCACCCCGTTCGCGCTTGGGTGGATGGGTCGGTATGATTGACGTGCAGCTTCAAATGGCTCCAAACTTACGCCCCACAACGCCCCCCTTCTGTGTGGTTTGGTGAACCTTCCGCCGTTACTCTATTTCTGCGGTTTTAGATCTTTCACGTCTTCTGCTTCTTCTTCTTTGCCGAAGGGAAAAGAATGTTGTTGAGGATCAGGCGGTAGCCGGGGGAATTTTTGTGGAGCGATAAATCCGTTGGCGGGTCGCTGACGGCGTGTTGGTAGTCTTCGGGATCGTGTCCGCCGTAGAAGGTGAAGGTTCCGCGGCCGTAGTTTCCGGTCAGATATTTCACCTCATCGGTCCCCTCCTTTTCGGCCAGCAGGATCACGTTCTTCTTGATGAACTGCTTGTGGAACGCCGTGGTCTGCCCCATGAACCCACCCACCACACCAACGTGGCATTGAGTAAGCATCGAAGGGACAGGATCATGCTTTGCCGAGAAGTCGAACAGGGTGAAGAAATCGGTTTCGGCAGTGGAGTTGAAGTTCGGCTGAACGTCAATGTCGGAGTACTCGTAGATGTAGGGGTTCATCTCCAGCGTGAAATTTTGGAAGGCCAGCGTCTGGCTGAAGTCCAGCGCGTTTTGGGCGTTGGCGGCTGGCGGGTCGCCGTCGAACATCACGTCGCAAATGTCGGTGTTGCGTGCGGCAAGGGCAATGTCGTAGCTGTCGGTGGCCGAGCACATGGCGAACAGGAATCCGCCGTTGCCCACGTACTTCTTCAGTTCATCGGCCACCGCCAGCTTCAGCGTACTCACCTTGCTGAACCCAAGCTCGGTGGCGGTTTGCTCCAGCATCGCCACCTGCTGCAAGTACCACGGCGCGTTGGCGAAGCTGGCGTAAAATTTCCCGTACTGCCCGGTGAAGTCTTCGTGGTGCAGGTGAACCCAATCATATTTTTTCAGTTGATCGTTCAGCACCTCCTTATCCCAAATTTTGTCGTAGGGGATTTCGGCGTACTGCATCACCAACGTCACCGCGTCGTCCCAGGGTTGGAACGTTGGCGGAACATAGACGGCAATTTTCGGGGCTTGCTCAAGCCGGACCACATCCATGTTGTTGCTTTCCGATTGCACCTCGCTGTAAATCGCCGCAGCCTGGGATCCGCTAATCGGCTGGAAACTCACCCCGCGAATCCGGCATTCGGCGGCAATGAAATCGGCATAATCAACCATGAACGAACCGCCACGGTAGTTCAGCAACCAATCGGCTTGTTGCCCTTTGGAAAGCGTCCAATAGATAATGCCGTAGGCTTTCAAGTGGTCATCTTGGGAGTTGTCCATTGGGATCAGCAGCTTGGATTGGGCAGCGCAGAAACCATTAGCCGCAACCAGAACCAGAACCAGCCAGAGAGAGCGTTGAATCATCAGAGATCGGCAAAAAAGGTCAGCAAAAATTCCCCGTGCCAACCGATGACGGCAAAGCCCGGCGGCATCGTGTTGGGGGCGCGCCGGCAAAGAACAGATTTTGGCGGGTTGCTGCAAGGGGGAAAAAGGTATCATTCAATGGAAGTTTGTCTTGATTGCCAGATTGGGGGTGGCTACTTTTGCCGCATCAGCAATCAGCAGCCCGAACCGAAAGGCTTCGGTTGCTGGCCGCTGCACTCAGTTGTTTGATGAACCACAATCACAGATCACACAGGAACACCGCTATGCAATCATTCGCCACCACACCGCTCCCAGCACTTCGGCATGGATTGATCGCCCGGATAATTGAGCCTGGCTGGGTTCAGCTGAGCGACCCAATGGATTACGCCGAACAGGACATTAACCTCGAGCTAGAGTTTTCGGCCTTGTTGGAAGGGTTCGACGGGGAAATCACCCCCGAAGAACTTCTTGAAGGCGCAGAAACAGCTGGGATTCCTTGCACGCTGACAGAACTGCTGAACCTTGTGGTGATGTTAGATGACGGGTATTTTCTGGAAACTCCGCGATTCTTCAAACGGCAGGCGGAGGTGGATGATGCTTACAACGCGCTTCGCGTTCGCCCAATGGCGTTGGCCGATCTTTGCTATCCCAGCGACCCCGCAGAATTTCACCGCCAGCTTGATACATGGCTGGCCTGGGACACCGAACCGCACAACACAGCCCCGCCGCCAGCGATCATCATCCCGCACATTGACCCACTTGTTGGCTGGAAAAGCTACGCCCGCGCCTGGAACACACTGCGCGAAACCGATGCCGACACCTTTGTGATTTTTGGAGTACCGCACACCACCACCTACGACCGTTTCATGATCTGCCAGCAAGATTTTGCCGTGCCTGGCGGCGTGGTGAAAACCGACCGCGAGTTCATCAAACGGCTTCGCCGGAAGCTGCCGTACGAAATAACCCACAACCAGATCGCCCACCGCGACGAGCACTCCATTGAGGTGCAAGCAATTTTCCTGCACCACCTGTTCCCCGACCGTGATATTCGGATTGTGCCAATACTCCATGGGGCCTTGTGGGAGTATGTAGAATCTGGCTCGGGATCGCCCGATGAAGATCGGGAGGTGCAAGATTTTTACAACACCATCCGGCAGGTTGCCAGCGATCTGAAGCGGAAAGTCTGCTGGATTGCCAGCGCAGATTTATGCCACATCGGCCACCAGTTCGGCGACAACAAAACCGGGCGGCAGATGCTGAAGCAGATTGCCAAATTCGATCAATCGGTGATTGAGCAGACGTTGCTGGCCGATGCTTCCGGATTCATCAGCAAGGTTGCCGCCGTGCAGAATCAGTACCGGATTTGTGGTGTTGCGCCAATCTACGCCACGCTGCAAATCAGCAATGCTACCAAAGGGGAGCTGCTGCGCTACGACCAGTGGGAGAACAAGCTGGGGAAATCGGCGGTCACGTACGCAAGCGTTGGATTGTGGTGATCTGCGGGTTGCTGCCGTATCTTCTTTTCCATTTTTTCATCAATCACCATTCTGAATGGGGCTTTGTACCATGCGCCGATTCTTCCAACTACTCCTTCTTCTTCTGGTTGCTGCTCCGGCAGCAGCGCAAACGCCCGGCTGGAACCAGTACACCCACGGCAGCACCGTCGCGGCAATCCTTGATGATGGCGACAAACTTTGGCTTGGAACATCCGGGGCTGGGCTGATCCATTTCACAAAATCAACGGGGCAGAAAGTTTTCTACAATCGCGCTAACTCCGGATTGCCCAGCGACTGGGTTGTGGCAATGGCCCGCGACAGCAGTAACCGGCTCTGGATGTCCACCCGGCGTGGTGTGGTGATGTTCGATGGCAAAAACTGGGCCGTGCACGACACCTTCCCGAACGGCGGCGCAGTTCCCGTGCTGACTTCGCTGGCGGCCAGCCCCGATAACACTATCTGGGGCGTAGTGGTCGGGACCTCCAGATATGGCGTACTGAAGTTTGACGGAGCAGAATGGAGCCGCCCAGCCGACACCAACGGCTTCGCGCCGCAGATCGTCACCTACAGCGTGGCAGCCGCGAAGGACTCGGTGATTTGGGTTGGAACCGAGGCCAGCTGGCTAACCTCCTTCAACGGAAAAAAATGGAACGAAGGGGAAACCGACGACGCGCTCTGGGTGGCGACCGATTCCGATGGAGCCGTCTGGTTCGCGAACAACTCGGCTGTTCTGAACAGAACCAACTCCAACAACGATGCCACCTTCAGCCTTAACGCTTCGGCTGCTCAACGTGCCTACCAAATTCTTGCTGCTTCTCCCAGCAAAATTGTTGTGTTGGGGGAATCAGAGGTGAACAGCACCACGCACCATTTCGCGATGTTCGACGGCAAGGATCTGCGCTCCTACGCCAGCCCGTTCGGTGCTCCGCTCTGCGTTGCGGCTGCGGCCAATGGCGACCTCTATTTTGGCACTCACACTGGCGTTGCCCGTTTTCGCGATGGCCAGTGGGAGCTGATGGAGTTGGGGTTGGATGATCTTCCCAACAACTACTTGAACGATGTCCTTCGGATTGGGAGCACCGTGTGGGTTGCGGGAAAAGGGGGGCTAACCCGTTTCGACGGCACAACCTGGACCACACTTGACACGGCAACCATCGGGCTTGGCGGCCAGCCCGTTTCCCTTGCTCCCGATGGCAAAGGTGGGTTCTGGATGCTGGCCAACGAGGGCGCGGCCCACTTCAACGGCACGTCATGGAGCGTTGTTCCCCGCGCCACGCTCACCAATGGCGGGGCGTTGCTTCGGGTTATCGCTGTTGATAACAGCGGGGCAATCTGGGTTGGAACAAGCGGCGGCGGGGTGATTAAGCACGACGGAACCAACACCATGCGCTACTCACCGCCGGGCCTTACCGGCGAGGTTCAAACCATAGCCTTCGATGCTGCCGGGAACGCTTGGATCGGTTCGGGGCAATCGGGGGTGTCGGTGTTGGTGGCGGCCACTGCGCAGTTCCAATCGTTCAATCAATCCAACAGCAAGCTCCCCTCCGGCAAGGTCAACTCCATCATTCCCGATGGGGCCGACGGAGTATGGATTGGGACCTCCGTTGGGATAGCACGGTTCAGCTTGGCCTCACAAACCGCGTTCCAGAATGCCCCTTTCACCAACCCGTTTGTCCGCTCGATGCAACGCGCCCCCGACGGCGCGCTGTGGCTAACCACCAGCGATGCCGTGCACCGTTTCGACGGCACGCGGTGGAGCGCGGTGTTCAACGCCAGCAACTCTGGTTTTGTTGAATCCGGAATGATGGATATCGGCCCCGATGGTGATGTTTGGATTGCCACACTTTCCAGCGGCCTTACCCGCTACGATGGCCGCATCACCAGTGGTGTTCGGGAGACAGTCGCTGTGCCACACCAGATGGAGTTGCGGTAAACGGGGAGATAGAACCACAGAGACACAGAGGGCACAGAGGGAAGAGAAGAGAGAGAAAAAAACGTCACCGCCGGCAAACCTGCTGGCGGTGACGTTGCTGTTTCTGGAGTTTTTAGAAATTCTCCGGGTTCAGTTGAAGCAGTTGCTCGTGCACGAACTTCCGCCCTTCGCGGATTAGTTGGCCGTCCAGCATAACGTCGGCCCCGATGCAGACCAAATCCCAATGGATCGCGCTCTGGTTGCCGTTTGGGGCAATGTCGTAGGCCTGGCCAAGCGTCAGGTGGTTCGACCCCCAAATTTTTTCGTCGAACAGGATGTCGTACATCGGCTCATCAATGAACGGGTTGGTGCCGAACGAGAACTCACCGAACCGCCGCGCCCCTTCGTCGGTGTTCAAAATTTCCTCCAGCGCCTTCGCGTTGCTCGATTCAAAATCCACTACAACTCCATCCTTCACAATCAGCTTGATGCTCTCGAACGGCTTGCCATCATACACGGTTGGTGCGTAGGAGATATGGCCGTTGACGGAGGTAAGAAGTGGGGAGGAGAAAATTTCGCCATCGGGGATGTTCAAATCGCCGGCGCAGGGAATCCAGGTTTGCCCTTCAATCGAGAAACGGATGTCGGTTCCTGCGCCTTTCAGGTGAATCTCCTTGCCGGCGGCCAGCAGTTCGTGCAGCGGTTTCATCCGTTCGTTCAGGTCGGCGTAGTCCAGAAGGCAGGCGCGGTAGAAGAAATCGGCGAAGCGGTTAGTGGGCATTCGGGCGTTCATGGCGAACGCTGGCGAGGGGTAGCGCATCACGCACCACCGGGTGTTGTTCACCCGCTCGCGCATGTGCACCGGATGCTGGTATTCCTCGGCGTATGCCTTGCTGGCATCGGGCTTCACGCCGCTCAGTTCGTAGATGTTTTCGCCGGCGCGAAGGCCGATATAGACATCCATCTGCTGCATCAGCGGAAGCGCGGTGACGTCGCGTACTTTGCTCCATAACTCGCGCGAGCCATGTTCGCGGATAATCCGCTCGGTGTCGGTGTCGCGGATCATCACGAACGGAACTGCGCCGGCCTGCAAGGTTGCGCGTGCCATCTCCTGGGCAAGGTGGATTCCGTTGATGCCGAACAGCTCAATCATCACATTCTCCCCCGGCTTTGTCTGTGTGGAGTAGCCGATGATTTTGTCGGCAAGGTCTCGGTTTCTTGAATCGTACATGGTTGGTAAATCGTGGTTGATCGTTAGTGCGGTTGTGCAAACGTTCGCTGGTTCAGCTGGAATGTCGAATGTCAAATGTCGAATGTCGAATGTCGAATAGAAGAGAGTGATAGAGTTTCCGCCGGATGCAGCCCCCGCTCATGCTGAGCTACGTCGAAGTATGAGCGGAGCCACCGAATCGAGAAGCAGGCACTCTCTCTCAGGCTTTCGCCCTCCCTCATTCTTCCTTCTGTGCCGTGTTCCCCTGTTCTTTCCAAACAAATTTCAGATCCATGCGGGCCATTGCGTCAAGCCAGCGGCCGCGCACGTTGGGCTGCAGAAGTTGGTAGTGCATCTCGTAGAACAGCGGCATCAGCGGGGCATCGTTCATGCCGATTTGTTCGGCTTTGGCGTAGTGGGCCATGCGGGCAAGCGCGTCAATGGTGGCCACCCCTTTGCGGAAATTTTCATCGAACCCTGGGCTGATGTAGCGGGTCCCGTTCGGGTAGCTGGGAAGCGTGTCGGAAGCGGGGACGTTTGCGCCGTAGAGCAACGCCAGATACGTTTCGGGGTCGGGATAATCGCCGTACCAACGTGTCCCCCAAAACGTGAATCGGCCAAGCTCGGCCTGGGCCTGCATCTGCGCAAACTCCACCTGCTTAATCTCCACGCTCACGTTCAGCTCCCGCGTCAGCATCTCCTGCACTGCCTGGGCAACCTCCACCAACCGTGGCTCTGGATAGATGAACAGCGTTATCGGCTCCAGCCCCTTTCCGTTCGGGTATCCGGCTTTGGCCAGCAGCTGCCGCGCAAGCTCTGGCTGGTAATCGTAGCCTTTGATTGCGTCGGTCTGGTAGTTGGGGAACACCGGCGGAACCAGCCCATGTACCGCCGGCGCGTAGGCCGAACCTTGCAGCACGTAGCGGACAATTTTCTGGCGGTCAATCGCGTAGTTGAAGGCACGGCGCAAATCGCCATTGTTGAACGGCGGGCGAGCGGTGTTAAAATCAAAAAACCAGGTGAGCATGGCGGGGGTGCTTTGCACCTGGAAGCTGGCGTATTTGGGGGTTGGCTTTCCGGTGGCGGTGTCAATCACCATGGTGTAAAACTCGGTGGGAATGCCGAACAGTTCATCCAGGGTGTTGTTCTCGAACTCGCTGAACTGCACCTTGTCGTCGGTGACAAACCGGAACCGAAGCTCATCCAGAAATGGAAGTTGATTCCCTTGCTCGTCGCGCGCCCAGTAGTTCGGATTTCGCTTCAGGATAATCTGCTCGCGGTTGGTCCAACTCGCAAACGTAAACGCCCCGGTCCCAACCGGATGCTGGAAGAAATTCTCCCGATACTTCTCCACTGCCTCACGCGGGACAACGCTTCCCAGCGAGTTTACCAAGTAGTAGATGAACGGCGCGAACGGCTCAACCAACTCAATCTCAAAGGTGGAATCGTTCACGGCGCGGAAGCCGGGAATCTCCTTGCCAGCAGTGTCGCCGGCGTTGATCGCCTCGAAGTATTCCGAAGCCCCGCGGACCTTCCCCTTGAACGCCCAGAACGCCAGCGTTTGGGTTCGGGGGTCGCAGCAGCGGGTGAAAGAATACTTCACGTCCTGGGCCGTCGCCCGCCGCCCCTTGCCGTTGGGGAAACATCCATCATCCTGGAACTTGACATCGGTGCGGAGTGTGAATCGGTACAGCTTCCCATCCTCGCTGATTGCCGGAAGCGCGCGGGCCAGTTCGGGGACTAACTCCAGCTTGCTGTTTAGGTCAATCAGTTTGTCGTATATCTGGGTGCAGATGTCGTCGGCATGTTTGCTGTTCACCTGCACCGGGTCCAGCCCTTTGGGGTCGCCGCGCAGGATGTTTAGCGTGTAGGTTCCGCCATAGATTTTCCCCCCTTTGGCAGCGGTGGTGGTGGTGGCTTCCTGGTTGCCGCCGCAGCCCAGGGTTAGCATTGCCAGCAGAAGAACGGAGAGTGAGATAGAGATGCGCATGATGGAAGAATCCCGATAGAGGTTAGCAAAACCAGAAGCGGGGCGAAACTATGAAGCCGAGCGAATTAGGCCAACAACAAAAAGCACCGACCAGGGGATTGATCGGTGCTTTCTGTTGTTTTTGTCGGGGAGGCCGGATTTGAACCGACGACCTTCTGCTCCCAAAGCAGACGCGATACCGGGCTACGCTACTCCCCGAACGGGCTGCAAATGTCGGCAATCGGCGTGGCGTGAACAAGTAAACAAAAGTAGTTTTGCAGAAAAAATAGAAATCGCCCGCTCCTGCCTTCCCACACCAAGCCTCACCACGGGCAACATTTCTTCCTACTTTTGCGGCCATGAATACCGAGCTTCGTGTTTTCATCAGCTCCACCTTCCGCGATTTGCAAGCCGAGCGGGATTACCTTATCAAGAAGGTTTTCCCCGAGCTTCGCGCTACCTGCCGCGAGCGTGGCATCACCCTTACCGAGATTGACCTACGTTGGGGATTAACCGAAGAAGAGAGCGTTTACGGAAACATCATCCGCCGTTGTTTGGAGGAGGTTGACCGTTGCCGCCCGTGGTTTATTTGCATCACCGGAAGCCGCTACGGATATGTGCCAACGCTATCCGACATCCACAGGGACCCGGAATTGCTGAAACGATTTCCGTGGATTGAAGAAGCGGCGGTTGAAGAGATGAGCATCATGGAGATGGAGGTCCGCTACGGGGCTATCGGGATGCACCAAAACCAGAGCGGGATGATGAACCCTTCGGCGCGGTTCTACTTCCGGCAAACCGGGCTGAGTGATGACCCGGTTCCAGCCAAACATCCTGCCGAAGCAGCACAGCTGCAAGCCATGAAAGAATCGGTGGTGGAAGCTGGCGGAACCGTGCGCCAGTTCCAGAATGCGGCAATGCTTGGGCGGCTGGTGCATGATGATCTTCTTGCTTTGATTCAGGAGCGTTTCCCGTTGACCCCTGAGGCCAGCACACCGCTGCAACGTGAGCGCCGCCGCCACGAGACGTTTGCCATCAGCCGCCGGCAATCGTACATCCCACGTGTAGAAATTCTTGCGCAACTGAACCGCCTTGCCGAACAAGGGCGCGCCAACGCTGAATCCCCCAATAACCCGCCCCACGCGCTGAACGCAATGGTGGTGGTGGCTCCGTCGGGAAGTGGGAAATCGGCGTTGGTGGCCTACTGGGCCGAGCAGTACCGCCGCCGCTATCCGGAGGCGTTTGTGGTGGAGCATTACATCGGCATCGGGGCCGAGCATAGCCAGCAGCGTGAGGTGGTGCAGCATCTGATGATGGAGATTCGGGAGCGTGGATTGATGAACGACCCAATCCCCGACTCCACCGACGCGCTGCACAAGGCACTTCCCGAATGGCTTGCCACAATCCAGGGGCAGCCGATGATTGTGTTGATAGATGGAGTAAATCAACTGGGGAACCATGCGCGGGGGGTGGCTTGGATTCCGGAACACCTTCCGCCAAACGTGGTGATGGTGGTCACCACAACCGACCCCATCACCGCCAATGTTTTGGTTGAGCGCGGCTGGGGCAAAATGCAGATCGAGCCGCTGCAACCCGATGAACGGCAAGCGGTGATTGTCCGATTCCTGGGCGAATCCTACAAAGCACTGAACACCCGCCAGTTGCGGCGGATTAGTACCGAGGCGCACTGCTCGCACCCACTGTTTTTGCGCACCTTTCTTGAAGAGCTTCGGGTGTTTGGCCACCACGACCGGCTGGATGAGCAGATTGATTGGTACTTATCAGCCGACGACACCCACGACCTGTTCCAGCGGATGCTGCAACGGATGGAGGGGGACTTTGGCGAACGGACGGTGCGCCAGGTGATGACACTGCTGTGGGGAGCGCGGCGGGGGCTAACCGAATCGGAGCTTGCGGCCATGACGCACGGTTCGCGGTTGCTGCTTTCCAGCCTGATTGCCAGCTTAGATTATCACCTTGTCAACCGCGACGGGATACTCGCCTTCTTCCACGACTACCTTCGGACAGCCGTCGAGCGGCGGTATCTTCCCACCCCCGCCAAGCAGCGTTCCATCCACCGCCGCATTGCTGGCTATTTCAGCGGCCAACCAATTACCGAGCGAAGAATCCAGGAGGAACCCTGGCAATGGCACAAAGCCAACGATGCCAACAATTTGCACACGCTGCTGACGGATCTTGCCATCTTCGATCTGTTGTGGCAGCAGGAAAAACTTCACTTGCTGGAATACTGGCGATTCTTGGAGCGGGCCAGCAACCCTGCCGAATCATACCGCGCTGCGGTGGTGGCAATCGAACAGGCCGAACCGGAGCGGGCTGTTGTTGCGCTGCACCAGCTTGCAGCGTTTCTTCTGGCAATAGACCGGCGGGGCGATGCCGAAGATTTTGCGCGCCACAGCGTCCGGTTAGCACGGCTGCACCAGCATCCTGAACTTCAGAAATCGTTGATAGGACTTGGAGAGATTTTGCGCCAGGGGAATCACTTTGCCGAGGCCGAACACGTTGCCCGTGAAGCCGTGCAGCAGCCAACCGATTCCGATGGCCCAGCCAATGCCGTTGGGCTTGATCTTCTCAGCAATATCCTGCTTGACTCCGGTGATTTTACCCAAGCCGAAGCACTGCTCCGTTCGGCATTGGAGAATTTGGAGAACGCCGGGGAGCACACCACTCAGGAGAGCCTTGATCTGTACGGGAATCTTGGGTTGCTTTTCCATTACCGTGGGCGGTTCCACGATGCCGAGCAGGTGCAGCGGAAGCTGCTACGGGTGTACACCCAGCGTACCGGCGACAACACCCCGGACATTGCCGACATCAGCCATAATTTGGGGCGGGTGCTGTTCGACATAGGGCGATTGGAGGAAGCCTTGTGGCAGTTCCAGCGCGCTGCCGATATCTGGCAGCGTGACTTTGGTCCCCACCACTCCTTGTCGCTGCTTGCCCAAACTGGCATTGCCGATGTGCTGTTCCGGCAAGGGAACTACCAAGCAGCAATGGAGTTGTACCGTGCGGTGCTATCAACCCGCCAGCGGTTGTTGGGCAACAAACACCTTCACACGGTGCAATCGGGGGCGGGGTTGGGGGTGGCGCTGCGGAATCTGGGGCAGCTTCAGGAAGCCGAAACGTTGTACCGTGAGTTGCTTGCCACATTGCAGGAGATTGTGGAACCACACCATCAATTCACCATTGCCTGCATGAACAATTTGGCCAGTGTGCTGTTGCAGCAAAAAAAATATAGCCAGGCAGCAGAGTTGTTGGATGAGGTGTTGAGCCTTCACATCGCCATTCATGGCGAGCTTCATGGGGATGTTGTGGCAATGCTGTTGTTGGTAAGCGAGGTGCGGATGCAAGAAGGGCGCAACGAAGAAGCAAGGGAGATCACCCAGCGGGCTGTACAGATCAGCCAGCAGGTGCTGGGCCACAACCACCACCGCACCGCAACGGCAATACGCCGGTTAGGGACAATCATAGCAACGCTCGGCGACGTTACCGCCGCCGAGCGTTTCCTGCGCCAAGCTCTGCATATCTACCAACAGGCACTGGGGGAAAACCACCCCAATACCAAATCCACACTCCGCCAGCTACAACAGATGGAGCGGAAGAAGGGGGGAGCAATTGCTATTGAACCGTAAACGTGCGGCTTGAGTGAGCAAAATCGCCGCCGACATCCTCCCACCCGCCACCTGCTTTTGGCTTTTGTAGTTGCACGGTAACGGTATAATTACCAGCCGCTAAGTTTTTAATGCGGAACGGTTTGTTTTGGTCAATCAGCGTATCAAGCTGCCCCGGAATGGTAACGCGGAGTTTGAGGTTCGCACCTAATGTTGCGTTGTTGAGAACGAAATCGAGGGGGACATCTGCAGAGGGATAGGAGTCAGGGGAGTTGTGTTTGGGTAAATTGAGTACCACCATTGAGGTTCCAGTGTTTTTTGTCCAAGCTCCATTAGCAAAAGAATAAGCAATGGCCGCCTCCGGGGCTTTCATACAAACCCCATATTGTTTCCGGATTGGATTAAATACCAAGAAACCCCGAGCTACTTGTGGCACATCACCAGTGGTGAGAACGTCAGTATAAGTTCTCGTAGCAGGGCCTGAGCCATAACTGGATGTTTCTATCGGGTTATCGTCAAGCATTATTGCAAGGAAATGCCCTACGCCTTCTGGGCCTATTTGTGGGGGAATGAATAATGAATTACAGGGCAAATCCGTGACCCCGGTGCAGTTTGCTGTAATGTGAACCTTATTATCTCCAGCATCCGTTGGTGTGAAGCTGGTAATTTCTGGCTGGGCACCACTTGCTAACGAACAACAATCATTACACTCCTCCAACATAACTGCTTGCTGTTGTGCTGGTTGGCCGTTCGCTTGTTCGGACATCATCGCGTAAACTCCTTTGAATAACGTTTATGGAAAGAACTACGGGTGGTAACGTAAGCAATGCAGGCAGGCAAGATTCCCCAAATGAAGTTAGCGGGGAATCAGTGGGAACGTAGAATCGGCAACGGGAAGAAATCAACAATCGCTCAAAATCAACTACAACCGTTGCCCAAGTTGGTGTGCATCGTATCGGCAGGCCGCACGAAGTTAGGAAGGATTCAGCCTTTGCAAACCACCACGGTAGAATTTTTTTTGGCGCATTTACGAGTTAGCGAGCAAAGTGTGAAGCGGAGCCACCGGAAATCGCGCCCCCCTGCTCTGCTCTGGCGAGCTTCGCGTCCCCCCAATTCTGGGGGGAAAGGGGAGGGAGGTGGCCACGTGCAATCTCCGCGCTGAAGCACGGAGTAATGAGAAGCTACCGCGAACCTCACCCCCGCTCGTGCTGAGCCCCGTCGAAGTATGAGCGAGGCCACCGAACGGCGCGCCCCCCTGCTTCGCTCTGGCGAGCTTCGCGTCCCCCCAAATTTGGGGGGAAATGGGAGGGAAGTAGGAAATAGGAAATATACTCCAACCAGAGTGGTTTGCGAAAAACTTAATCACTGTCATTCCCGCGAAAGCGGGAATCCATAGCGCACTTGGCTGAGTAGAGTTTCGCAAACCAATTTGCGCCGAGTATAGAATCTAGAGCGGCTGCCCTCCGAATCGCGCCTCCGCTCATGCTGAGCTCCGTCGAAGTATGCGCGGAACCACCGGACATAGAAGCTGCCGATCTTCCACCTACTTTTTTTCTGGCTTTCATACCAATCCATTAGCTCGGCCACCAGCGTGCCACGCACGGGGGATTGCATTTTGCATTCCCCAGTTTCCCGTTGGGGCGATACTTTGCGGGCGTTTGGGTGTATCTACTTCCTGATGATGAACCGCCGATCCGTCCTTCTCTGCTTCTTCCTTCTCTGCTCCGCTGCTCCGTTGCTGGCGCAGCCGATTGGCCCTGCGCAGCCTGTCACCTTCTCGGCCGACTCCAGCCGCGCAACCAGCGGTGCCGGCGGGGCATCGCTGGTGTGGACACTGATGGGGAACGTGAAGATCGTGCAGGGGACAACCACCATCACTGCCGACAAGGGAACCTGGTACGAAGGAGCGCAGCAAGGTGTGCTGACCGGGAAAGTGAAGATTGTGCAGCCGGGCAACACCCTAACCGCTTCCACGGTGGAGTACAACGGCATCAGCAAAATGGCGGTTGCCAGCGGCGGTGTCACGATTGTGGATACTGGCGCAATCATCAAATCCTCAACTGCCGAGTACGACATGGGGCGGCGGGTTGCGCGCTTTGGCGGCGGCGTGACGGTGCTGGATAGCGGCGCAACCATCAAGTCCGCATCGTTGGAATATGACATGACCCAGCGGATTGCCTGGTTCCGTGGCGGTGTCACCCTGCGCGACAGCAACAGCACACTGCGGGCCGACGAAGGTGAGTACTACTCAACAGCAATGAAAGCCGATTTCCGTGGCAACGTTGTTGTCACCAACGACTCCGGAACTATCCATGCCAACAACCTTACTCACTGGCGCGCAACCCAAGAATCATTTGCTGTTGGAAACGTGAAGGTGGATGCTCGCTACCAACGGACAGAGATGTTTGGCGACACCATCCATGCTTTCCCCCAACGGAACTACACCGTTGCCACCGGGAAACCACGCTTGGTGAAAATTGACAGCGTGAGCATCCCATCCTCCCAAGCAACCGACACAGCCGCAACTGCAAGCGATAGCCTTCCGGCGGGGCGATTCCGTTACGACACCACGACGATTACCGCGCAAGCGATGGAGGCATATCGTGGGGGCCAGGAAGAATATCGGGCCACCGGAAACGTCCTACTCACCCGCGGCACATTGCAAGCCGTTGGCCAGATTGCTCGGCTACTGAACGGACGCGAACTTATCACGTTGGGCCAGGGGCGTTCGCGGGGTGTTGTGGATTCGGCGGCTTCTTCCGATAGTGCCACTTCCAGCAGTGCTCCCGTGCCAGTAACCGGCTTGCCGCGGCCCGACAGCCTGCACGCCGCAGCCTCAGTCGACTCACTGAATCGCGTTCCCTTTCCCGCGCCGATCATCTGGTATGATAAATCGCAGATCACCGGCGACACCATCACCATTGGAATGGCGGAGCAGAGGTTGCAATGGATTGAGGTTTTGCGGGATGCCTTTGCAATCAGCGAAGGAAAAATCCCCCAGCGGTTGGATCAGCTGCGTGGCCGGCGGATGCTGTTTACGGTATCGCAAGACACCATCCGCGAAGTCCGTTCGGAGGGGGAGGCAGCAAGCATCTATTTTAATTACGACCGCGAACATCCCGATGGAGTAGTGCGCGCCGTCTGCGACACGATGCTCATCACCTTTGATGCCGGCCAAGCCACGCAAGTGGAAACCATTGGGGGCGAGCGGCTAAGCGATTGGGAGATTGTGCCGGAGCACAGCGTGGCCGGCGCAGAAAGTAGCTATCGGTTGGAAGGATTCCGCCGCTACGACCGTTTGGGCCGCACTACTCACGCGGCGGAACAACGGCAGCAAACCAACAGCGGGACGATCCCAGCCAGGCCGACAGAAAGGCAAACAGACAGGCAAGAAGAACCAACAACAGAATCATCACAGAAGCGCCGATGAACGATTGCACAGTATGCAGGCCATTGGCTTGGGGGCGATTAGCCAATGCAAACAACGCCAGCAACGGACGCACCGTTGCTCTGCGTTTATTGTTGGCTGGATTGATGATTGTGGTGGTAAGCGCAACGCTTCGCGCCCAGCCGATTGACACCACCGACCGCCCCAGCGGCCCCGCGCCAATCCCAAACATTGACACACTGTGGGCACCCGATTGGTTGCACGTGGAGGGGATGGACAGCACCGAGCAATGGTGGTTCCAGCAAAAAATTCGCCCGATTGTCCGCCTGCGCGAAGATTTGCGGCGCGACACCGCCGCCTTCCGCGCATTTCTGGACAGCTTGCGGAACACCCCCGATGCAATCCGCAGCCGCAACCTTGCAATGTTGCCCCAGCAATGGATGCCAACCCAAGCCGACCAAGCAAAGCGCGCGCGTGAAATCCGGGAATCGCAGGACTGGGATTTTATTCACCCGCAGGGGATCACCTACATCAATGTGGCCAGCGTTCCGCTAAACGATATTGGCACCGCGATGGGCATCACCGAAGATGTCTCGGCCATTATCAAATACACCCTTCCCCAGCCCGGCCACGTCTCGGTGATGGTGTACGATCTGGCCGCCCAGCGCGTTGCCACCATTGTAGATGCTCCACAAAAAATCGGCAGCTACCGCTACGAATGGAATATGCTGGACGCAAAAGGTGTTCGTGCAAAATCGGGGGATTATTTTGTGGAAGTTCGTTTCGGCACCGAAAAAACATTGCTTGCCCGAAAACGAATTGTGGTTCCGTAAATCGAAAAAAATTACTCATCTACAGCTATCGTGCAAAATATGATCCAAGCTGCCGAACATCGCCCCCGCTCATGCTGAGCTCCGTCGAAGTATGAGCGGAGCCACCGAACATAGAAGCAGCCGATGCTCCACCGACGATTTTTCCCCCCTCCGCACGATAACTTGAGATAAGCCAAAAAAATTCAAAAACAGAGCACTGAAAAAAATGACGATAGGCAATATCACTGTTGAGCAAGGTTTGTTGTTGGCTCCGATGGAGGACGTGACCGATCCGCCATTCCGCCGAATTTGCCGGCGGCTGGGGGCCGATATTGTTTACACCGAATTTATCAGCAGCGAAGGGCTGATCCGCGACGCGCGCCGCTCGCTGCAGAAATTGACGGTGTATGACGACGAACGCCCCGTTGCCATCCAAATTTTTGGTGGACGCGATGAAGCAATGGCGGAATCGGCACGAAAAGCCGAGGAAGCAGGGCCAGATTTTATTGATATTAATTGCGGTTGCTGGGTGAAAAATGTGGTGGCACGCAATGCCGGCGCGGGATTATTAAAAGACCCACCCGCCATGCAGCGAATTGTCCGCAGCGTTGTGGAAGCAACCAAATTGCCGGTCACAGTAAAAACCCGTTTGGGTTGGGATCGTAGCTCCATTGTGATTACCGAAGTCGCGCAGATGCTGGAAGATGTTGGCATCCACGCGCTGGCAATCCACTGCCGCACCCGCGACCAGGGGCACGAAGGACTGACATCGTGGGAATATATTGAGCAAGTAAAAAAAGTGGTGAATATCCCGGTAATTTTGAACGGCGACGTAAAAACTCCGCATGATGTTATTCGTGGTTTTGAAACCGGGGCCGATGCCGTGATGATTGGCCGCGCAGCAATCGGCAACCCCTGGATTTTTCAGCAAGCAAAACACTACCGCGCTACCGGTGAAGTACTCCCGGGGCCAGATTTAAACGAGCGATTAATCACCGCACTGGATCATTTACGAATGGGGATGGAGTACAAAGGGGAGCGGCTAGGGTTGGTGGAGTTCCGCAAATACTGGGGTGGCTACCTCCACTCGATGCCCCTTGCCGCCGCAGTTCGCAAGGAATTAGTGCTGATGAACGACGTGGAAGAAATTCACCGTCGAATTGAACGTTACCGCGAAGAAGTGGAGGAATTTAATCGGAGACGGGAGGAATCGGTTGAGGAAAATATCACGGTGGCGGAAGCGGTGGCGCAATAATGGGGTGATGCCGAAAAAAGAGGTTTGCGAAATTCTTCAAGGTTGGCACTCCATTTTTCCCCTTTCTCCGTTCGTCAAATTGGTTAGCTTATACTCCAAACAGAGTGGTTTGCGAAAAACTCAATCACTGTCATTCCCGCGAAAGCGGGAATCCATAGCGCACCTAGCTGAGTAGAGTTTCGCAAACCAATGTGTGCCGAGTATAACAATGCCGTAGCAAGGAACGCTCATCCGTAAACTGATTTTGTAGAAAGCCAAAACGTCCGTAGCCGTTAGCATCATCATGTCGCTTGTCTCACTCTATTCTGATCTTACCAATAAAATTGCCCGAACACGCCGTCGGGAGCAAAACCAGCATCTTGCCACCGCGCTTTGGAACACCATTGCGGGTTGCTTGGCGGTGTGGTCGGGGGCAATCGCGCTGGAGATGTTGGGTGAGTTCAGCTCCGCCGGGCGGACGGCGATTGTGATGACTTCGGTTGGGTTGTGCGGGGTGCTGGCTGCGTGGCAGCTTGCGGCCCCGCTTGGCCGCCGGTTTGGCTTGCTTCGCCGGCAAGATGACGACACCATTGCCCGCCGCGTTGGCCACAAAATTCCCGATGTTGGCGACCGGTTAGTGAACACCTTGCAACTCTACCGCTCGCTGCATTCCGGCGCGCTGGCTGGTGGATACTCAACCGCCCTTGCCGAAGCTGCCATTGCCACGCAAGGTGAGCCGCTGCGCCAGCACGACTACAACGCAATTATTGACCCCCAAGAGCGGCGGCGTTCGTTGCTGTTGTTGCTGAGTGCTGCCGTGATGATGACCTCACTCTGGGTTGCATCACCCAATGCCACCAGCAACGCACTCTACCGCCTAAGTCACTACAATCGTGAGTTCCCCAAGCCGGCCCCTTACTCACTCACCATCGAACCCGGGGATCGGACGGTGCTTCGTGGCGATTCTCTTGGCATCATCGTTCATGCTACTGGTATTCCACCACGCACGGTCACGCTGGTGATGCTGGCTGATGGAGCTTCCGGAGCCGATAGCATCGAGCTTCGTGGCGATTCAGTTGGGGTGTTTCGCTACACCATTCCCGGGGTGCGTTCGGCAACCACGTACAGTGCCGTTGCCGGGCCGGTTGAAACTCCCGAGCACCATATCACCGTCACCGACCGCCCAGAAATCAGGATGCTTCAAGTGCGAGTAACGCAGCCCAGCTACACCAAGCGCGCCGCCGAGCAGCTTCCCGACAACGTTGGCGATGTCAGCGGGCTGCATGGAACCTCCATCAGCTTGCGGGTGACGACAAATATCCGGCCAGCGTCTGCGGCAATCGTGCAACTGTTTCCGCGTGGGGTGCGCGCTGCGGCCAGCGATTCCGGCGCAGCAGTTGGCGTGCGGACCTCCACCCTATCGGCCAGCAGTTACGACACGGTTCGCATCCCCCTAACCATCAGCGAGACTACTCTAACTGGTGGTTTCCGGTTGGTGCGGGAGGGCGAATATTTCATCACCATGACCTCTGCCGAAGGGTTGCAGAATCCGTCCCCCATCCATTACACCATGTCGGTTTCCAGCGATGCTGCGCCAACCATTGCGTTGCTGCAACCCGGTGGGGAAGCGGTGATTGATGAAACCATGATTCTGCCAACCGAAACGCAGATCAGCGACGACTTCGGCTTCAGCTGGTTACGGCTGCACTACCGCATCACCGAAAGCCGCTACGAAGAGCCGTGGAAAGATTTCCGCACGTTGGATATCCCCATTCCATCGGGTGATCCTGCGGCCATTGGTATTCCGTGGGTGTGGCAGATGTCGCGCTTGGGCCTGACCCCCGGCGACGCAATGGAGTTCTACTTCGAGGTTGCCGACAACGACATTGTGACCGGCCCAAAAACGGCACGCACCGCAACCGTCACCGCGCGATTTCCTTCGTTGGATGAATTGCTGAAGGAAACCGAACAAGCCCAACAGCAAGCCAACAACGACTTGGAGAAAATGCTGAAGCAGGCTCAAGAAGCCAAGCGGCAGATGGAGGAGGTGAACCGCGAACTGATGAAGCAGCTTGCCCAAAACAAGCGGCAACCCAACTGGCAGGAAACCCAAAAGCTGCAAGAGCTGATGAAGCAGCACGACCAGATGCAGCAACGGCTGGAGCAGATTGCCGAGAACCTTCGCGAGGTGAGCGAGAAGTTGAAAGAGGCGCGGGCAATCTCACCCGAGACGCTCAAGAAATATCAGGATTTGCAGAAGCTGTTCCAGGATTTGAAGAACCCGGAATTGCTGAAGGCGATGCAGCAAATGCAGCAAGCCATGCAGAAGATGACCCCCGAGCAGATGGCCGAGGCGATGAAGAACTACAAGTTCAACGAAGAGCAATTCCGCAAATCCATCGAGCGCACCATGAAGATTCTGGAGCGAATGCAGACCGAGCAGAAAGTGGATGAACTGATCCGCCGCGCCGACGAGCTTGCACGCCAGCAGGAGAACATGAACCAGCAGATGGCCAACACCCCGCCGAACGACGAAGCGACCCGCAACCAGCTTGCCGAACGCCAAAAGGAGCTGGCAAAGGACGCGCAGAAAATGGAGCAAGAAGCGAAGGAGCTTTCCAAAAAAATGGGGACGCAGGAAGAGATGCCAACCAAGGAGATGCAGCAAGCTGAGCAGCAACTTCAGCAGGAAAACCCTGGCCAGCAGATGGAGCAAGCAGGGGAGCAAATGGAGCAAGGGGAGATGCAGCAGGCTCAGCAACAAGGGGAGCAAGCCAAGCAATCGGCACAGAAATTCAAGCAGAAGATGCAGGGGGTGAAGCAGAAGATGCAGGAGAACACCCAGCGTGCCGTAACCAACAAAATGCGGAAGGCATTGCAGGATATGCTAGACCTTTCCAAGCGGCAGGAGGCGTTAAAGGAGCGGACGGAAAACACCCAAGCCAACAGCCCAGAGTTCCGCGACCAGGCTCAAGAGCAAGGGCAGATGGGGCAGGAGATGCAGAACATCGGCGACCAGCTTGGGCAGCTATCCCAGAAAAGTTTTGCCGTCACCCCCGAAATGGGCCGCCAGCTTGGCGACGCAATGCGCCAGATGCAGGGGGCCACAAACTCCCTTGAGCAGCGCGACGGCAACAAGGCATCGCAGCAACAAGGCGGGGCCATGAGCGCGATGAACCAAGCGGCCATGATGATGCAGCAAGCGCTTGCCCAAATGCAAGGTCAGGGTCAGCAAAGTGGGGGCATGGGGGAAGGGATGGCATCATTCCAGCAACGATTGCAGCAAATGGCCGCGCAGCAACAGATGATTAACCAGGCCATGCAAGGAATGGGGCAAGGCCAGGGGCAAGGTGAGCAGGAAGGAGAAGGGAAAGACGGGAAACAGGGGAAGAAAAAAGGGAAAAACGGCCAAAACGGTGGCGAAGGCGAGGATGGTGAGGAAAATGGCGGAGAAGAAGGGCGGATGCGTAAACTGACCCAGCAGCAGCAGCAAGTGAAAAAATCATTGGATGATCTGAACCGCGAAGCGCGCCAAGAAGGGGGAACCCGCAAAAACCGCGTGGGAGATTTGGATCGCGCAGCACAGGAGGTTGAGGAAGTTCTGAGCGATATGCAGTCGGGAAGCGTGACACCGGAGACGCTGGAGCGGCAGGAGAAAATCCTGAGTCGAATGCTGGACGCGATGAAATCGCAGCGGGAACGGGATTTTGAGAAGGAGCGGGAATCGAAGCCCGGCGTTGATGTTGTGCGAAGCAGCCCCGGCCAGCTCAATTTCCCCGACGAAGCCAACCGTGCCAAACAGCAACGTGACCTGCTCCGTAACCGTGAAGCAGGCTACACAAAAGACTACGAAACACTGATTCGCAGATATTTTGAGATGATAGGAAAAGGGGAGCAGTAACGGTAGAGGCAGCAATCGGTATTGTTTTGCGTTGCTCTATCAAACCGGCTAAGAGAGATAACAAGTGGGGTTGGGGGAGCAAAAAGTAAATAGGAAACACAGCGTACTGACTGATCTTAGTCCATGTGATACTTTAACTGAAAGTGATTTTTTGCTAAAAAAACAGCAACATATCCCCGGCATCAAGCAATCGTTCCATGAAATCGCGTCACGCAATGTGAAAAAACATCACGCTGCACGGGGTGATATTTCAGAAAAACAGCGATTGTTTTCCCTGCTTTCCGTGATGGCACAACTTTTGGTATCCCAAAGCGGGGCGTAGAACCCCTCGGGGCAGTAACAACACAATTTTCACAGACGCAAAGAACACAACTACTTCCTACCGTTGCATCATTTCTGAACCAATCAAGGGATGGCTGGCGACACAACCAGCCGACATCCAGAGCAGCGTTTCCCCGAAGTACGTGGTCTGTTACTGAACGATCAGCAGAAGGCTGATTGTTCAGACTGTGAATTTTCGGCAAGGAAGGTTGCAGGGAAGAAGAAAAACCTTCATATTTGCGCCCCATTGGTAAGGCCTGCACTTGCTGCAACCCCCTTACCAAGCTAGCAGAGTAACAAAAGGGCCTAAGTAAAAACAATAAAAACACACCAAAACAGAGGTTATCACCATGACACGTATCCTAAAAGGAACGCTGACGTTGGGATTGCTGATGGCAGTTCTGACGCTGGTTGGTGGACAAGCAAACGCGCAACAGCCGCAAATTCGCTGGTCCGTGATCGGTTCGGGAGCCACAGTAAGCACGGGACCCGTGACGCTGTTCGGCACCATTGGCCAAACTGCTGTTGGCACCATTGAAGGTAGCGGCAAAACAGCCTACTTGGGCTTCTGGGTTCCGTTCCCAAGTGGCGCATCAGCCGCCCCAGATGAACCCAAAACCGGTCTTGCTTCCCTCCGCAACTACCCCAATCCTTTCAACACAACAACAACCATCTACTTTGATGTCAAGCAGCGCAGCCAAGCACGGCTTCGCATCTTTGATATGTCTGGCCAGCTTGTGAGCGACCTGATGGACGCTGTGGTGGAACCAGGTTCGCAGGAGGTTGCTTGGAATGGCATGACCGCCAGCGACCAAGAAGCTGCCTCCGGCACATATATCTACACGCTTGAACTTCAGCCGACCGATGGCGCTGCCATCAACGCTGGCATGAAGCAGAGTGGTGTAATGACCTTAATGCGCTAAGCCGCAATAAAACCGAAAGAAAGTTTCTGAAAAAAATATAGTAGAGAACACTCGAAGGAGACAAACGAATGCAAAGAAAATTGTTCCCCGTTTCCGCAGCAGCGGTAGGCGCGTTGCTGTTGACGAATGCGGCTCTGGCGCAAATACCGGAGAAGATGTCCTATCAAGGGATGATTACGATTCCCGGGAATCCAACAACAGCGAACTTCAAGTTCCGCGTCTTTGATGTGGCAACC
>JAEUSP010000043.1 GCA_016788565.1 Chlorobiota bacterium
GCAGCACCAACGATTCTCTCAACGAACACAGATGGCGCACCAGCGATTGCCGCGGTGAACAGCGGCACAGGTCACGGTGTGACCTCGACGACTGGTAATGGCAATGCCTTCATGGGTACTGTTACCGGAAGTGGCAACGGCGTGGATCTGACAATGAACGGCACCGGAACTGGTGTGAACGTAGCAACTACTCCAACAGGCACAGGCCGTTCAGGAGCGTTTGCCAACAACAATGCCGCAAATCCAAGCAATACGGTTGAAATTCTCAGCAATGCAGCTAACACAGCAGCGTTGGCGGTCAATTCAACAGGTGCTTCGGGCAACGGAATTGATGTCACCACCAATGGAGATGCCTCCAGCCGTGGTGTCAACGTTCTGCAAAGTGGTGCTGGCCGTGCCGGTCAGTTCTACAGCAGCCAGCCAACTAACTCCAACACTGTTGTGTATGTCCAGACCGACGGCAACATTCGCCCAGACAGCGCAGGTGTTGATGTGAAGTTGATCAATGGTGCAGAAGATGGCGACGGTGTCCGTGCAGTTTTGGGGCAACTCAATAGCATTGACATTGCTGGCGGCAACATCGCACCAAATGCTGGTGATGAGTTAGTGGCCGGATCATACGAAGGCGATGCCGTTGAAGGTATCAACCGTGGTCGTGGTGGTCGCGCTGCTCACTTCGAGATTTTCAACCCGAACAACATCCGCAACGCTGTTGATGTGATGAACAACAACGGCACCACAGCCGATGGTGGCGACGGTGTGAACATCTTCATGAGCAACACGCTCAACGACATGGATGGTCTTGACTCACGTACCGTCAGTGCCGATACTGGCAACGCAGGTCGCTTCACAATCCTGACACCAAGCAACCGTGGAAATGGCGTGTATGCCACAACCAACTCCACCAACGCTGGTAATGCAGTGTTTGGCGAGCACTTCGGTGTGACTGGCAACGCAGGTCGCTTTATCGCACGTGCAGTTGTGGGTGGCAACACCCATAACGACAACGCTGTGTTCATCGAGCAGCAAGGCATCAACAACGCATTGCGTTCCCAGAACGTCAACGTCGGTAACGGCATGGCAACAAGCGCAGGTATCTTTGAGATTACCCAGCCAACAAACATTGCCAACGTTGTGAACGTGACCACAAACAGCAACACCGGCAACGGGCTGTTTGCAACCACGACCAACATGACAAACACTGGGAACATGGTTGAGGCAGTCCACCCAGGCATGGGTAGCGCAGGCTTCTTCAGCTCAACAAACACGGCTAATGCCTATACCGACACTACAGTTTCGATGCGTAGCAGCTCAAGCTTTACAGGGCTTGCACCGGGCGCACCAGGTGTTCCGGCACATCCATACAAAGGTTCGGTGTTGCAAGTCACTCAGAATGGTAGCTTTAATGAAGCAAATACACTACCGTTCCTCTTCCAAGTTCAAGGCTCGAACGCTATTCGTGCCGAGATTGATGGACGTGCAAATGCCGCTGGCTTCCAGTACGGTAACGACAGCTCGGCGATTTACGCCCGCTCCTACGGCCGTGGCCACGTTGTTTACATTGAGAATGCTAACAACAACATTACTTCTCAAACTGCAAACAACAAATCAACTCTCATGGTCGCCACGTTAGGCGGTGGTAGTGCTATCGAGGGTGATGCAGCAAGCCGTTTGACCAGCGGAACCAATAACAACGGTGTTCGCGGTAACCAGTATAGCCCACAAGATATCACAGTGACAGGTGCTAGCCCACAGTTAGGGGTATCTACTGCCGGTGTGTTGGGTGCTGTGTTAGTTGGCGGAACAGGTATGCCAAGCGGCCTTAACCAAAACGGTAAAGGTATCATGGGTTACAACCAAGGTAATACTGGCTTCAATGGTCCGGTTGGTGGTTGGGCTGGCGTGATGCGTGCCGATAACTTGGCCAACGGTCTCTTGATCACCGTAGCAGGCCAAAATTCCTCGACTACACCAACGCACGTTGCGCCAACATTCCGTGATGCGGCCTTCTCCAACGAAGTGCCACCACCACCAGGAGTTTTCCCAACGGTGCGCCAAGCAGTGCAGATTGTGGCCGGTGGTTATGTGCAGTCTTATGCTCGCACGCCAGTAAACGCTGGTGCTGAACCACACGCCTTGGTTGCCGAGTATATGGTTTGGGATGCAGGAAATAACGGTGTCGCCGCAGACCCTGTTAATGTGACGCTGCCTGGTGCTGCCATCGGTATTATTCCTGGTCAAACTATTTCGGTGATGACCTCCGATCCTGATGGTGCTGTGGTTGGTGGACCTACCGCTGCAGGCGCAGGGACAGCTATTTCGATGGGACGTATGAATACCTATGTCTGGAACGGGACAGCCTGGTTCTCGCTACCATAAGCGAGGCTTGACGTAATAAAAATGGGGTGCAGTTGTACTGCACCCCATTTTTTTTATCAAAAATTCTTCGCTGATTATCTGTGCAAATAGTTGCCCAAACCAACTAAAACCCCCATATTGCGCCCGCTTTGTTCAGCTCACGTATCAGTAGCAACACAAAGCAGAATAGCATAATCGCTTACTGTGGCAAAACTTCACGAAAAGGGAGTGAATGTCACGTGTTTTGTGTACTACATCCTCACACAGTGGTTCATTGACACCTCTGTTCAGAACATTTTCAGCCACTTTACCTTGCTTCAGTGCCGAAAAAGCCACTGACGGCACGGTTTTTGACGTTACTTGCCGTTGCTTGAATTTTTGTTCAAGTATTCCCCTCCCCAAAGTTTGCTGAAGAATAGCACAAACGACATAGAGATAAACAACTAAACCGTTACTATCCGATCAGGAGAACACATGCACAATCGTTTCGGACTAGTCCCGGCAGCAGCGGTAGGCGCGTTGCTGTTGACGAATGCGGCTCTGGCGCAAATACCGGAGAAGATGTCCTATCAAGGGATGATTACGATTCCCGGGAATCCAACAACAGCGAACTTCAAGTTCCGCGTCTTTGATGTGGCAACC
>JAEUSP010000055.1 GCA_016788565.1 Chlorobiota bacterium
CAACCCAACCATATCAACCCTACAATTAATCTACCAGCTATCCAACCAAGAGGAGCGATTGATAGTGAGTGATTTGTTGGGGAAGGTTGTGCTATCAACAACACTTCCCGCCGAAACCACCGAAGCCACACTAAACCTAAGTGAACTCCCCGCCGGAACATATTTCTGCCGATTGGGGGGGGAGGTGCGGGTGATGGTGGTGGCACGGTAAGTAGGCTTGACCAAACAATATCTCTTCAAAAAGGGAATACGTCTATTGGCGTATTCCCTTGCTGTTGCTACTCCGTCGCACGGCTCGCCCTATATTGCCGCCAGAAAAAATCCTCACCAAGCAACCTGACCATGCCCTCCAACATCATTAAAGGCCTCACCGTTCACTTCCGTGCTGCGCGGTTGATTCTGCGGGATGCGGAGGTCCGCCGCTGTGCGCAACGCCCGTTGCTTGTCAATATCCTGCTGATGATCGTCGGGCTTCCGCTTGGTGTCTGGGGGGCGATTGAGCTTTCCGGATTGCTGGTTAGCGGCGATGGATTGCTGGCCGCTGTTGCCCGAACATTCCTGCAAATCCTGGGGGCTGCCATTGGTGTCTTCGTCTCCTTCTTTCTGCTTCTGCTGATCGGCAGCGCGATTGCCGGGCCGCTGAACTCCAAACTTTCACTTGCGGTGGAGCAACATCTGCGCGGGCCGGGATTCCGTGCCGGAGATACTTCGCTGATGCAGGACGCTGCCCGCAGCGTGGCGTTTTCGCTGGGGCGGCTGGTGATGTTTGTGCTGTGCTATCCCCCAATTTTCTTTACTCAGTTTATCCCCGGCATCGGGTTCATCCTGTTTCCGGCGTTGTCGCTGCTCTATGCAGCTGTGGTTCTTTCGCTTGACTTCAGCGATTACGTGTTCGAGCGGCACTTCACCACCTTCCGCCAGAAAGTCCGCCATGTTTGGGGGCGGAAGTCACTCTATTTCGGGTTTGGCGGCGGGCTGGCGTTGCTGCTGCTGATCCCCCTTGCGGGTTTTGTGATATTACCGGTTGGCGTTGTTGGCGCAACAATGCTCTACGTCGAAGAAACGTCATAAGCCGAACCCAAGCCCGAAGCAAGCAGCCCCCACGGCAGGGTTGCTGGTTGCCTACTCCATCGCTTCCGCCTTCTTACAGTCTGTTCGTTGTTGAAGCAACCGCCCTTCGGTATATTCGCCGTCTATCACGTTCATGGCAGCACTCCGCTGCCCCTTTCAACATGGCAGGAACTCTGCCGGATATTGAACTATGCTAAAGCTCTTAGAAAAAATCTTCGGTGCCAAGCGCGACAAAGATGTCCAAGCGTTGTACCCGATTGTTGACGAAATCAATGAAATCTTCGAGGAACTGCAATCGCTCAGTGATGAAGAGCTTCGCGGCAAAACCGACGAGTTCCGCGCCTTGATCCGTGAGCGGATTCAGGAAGATGAGGACGCGCTTGCCGAAAAACAGGCGCGATTGAAGGAAGACATCACCGCCAACGAACGGGATCGCTTGTACGAAGAGATTGCCGACCTTCAGGCCAATATCTACGCCACCACCCAGGACACCCTGAACGAAATCCTTCCCGAAGCCTTTGCTGTGGTGAAGGAAGCCTGCCGCCGCCACGTTGGCAAACAGTGGGAAGCTGGCGGGGCGATGATTACTTGGGAGATGGTGCATTACGACGTGCAGTTGATTGGTGGCATCGTGCTGCACCAGGGGAAAATTTCCGAAATGGCCACCGGCGAAGGAAAGACCCTTGTTGGAACCCTTCCAACATATCTGAACGCCCTTCCCGGGCGTGGCCTTCACATCATCACCGTCAACGATTACCTTGCCCGCCGCGACAGCGAGTGGATGGGGCCAATCTACAAATCCCTGGGGCTGACCGTTGGCTGCATTCAATCCAGCCAGCCGCCACACACCCGCAAGCCACAGTACGAATGCGACATCACTTTTGGAACCAACAACGAGTTCGGCTTCGATTACCTGCGCGACAACATGTCGCAGCGATCCGAGGACGTTGTGCAGCGACCACACAACTTTGCCATTGTGGATGAGGTTGACTCGGTGCTGATTGACGAAGCCCGCACCCCGCTTATCATCAGTGGCCCAGTTCCCGACAGCGACGACCAGTCGTTCGATTTGATGAAGCCACGGGTGGAACGCTTGGTGCAGCTTCAACTTCGTGAAGTCAATAAAATGCTGGCCGAAGCCGAAGCAATTTTGGGAACCGGAAATCCTAAAACTCGCTCACAAGCTGGCGTTCACCTGCTGCGGGCAAATCGCGGAATGCCGAAAAACAACAAGCTGATGAAGCTGTTGCAGGAAGGGGGAAACAAGCGACTGATGGAGGAAACCGAGCTTGAGTATCTGCGCGACAAAGGGGCACGGATGCACGAAATTGATGACGAGCTGTTCTACTCCATTGACGAAAAAAATCACACGATTGACCTTTCCGACCGTGGACGGCAAGGGATTGCCAGCGCGGGGGAAGACCCCGACATCTTCCTGATTCCCGACCTTGCTTCCGAACTCAGCAGCATTGATGGCGGCGACGACCCAGCCGACACAAAACTGACCCGCCGCGAAGAAGCAATGCGCCGCTTTGCCGAACGGAGCGATCGCATCCACACCGTCACCCAGCTCTTGCGGGCTTACTCACTGTACGAGCGCGACGTGGAGTATGTGGTGGATGAGGGGAAAATCAAAATTGTGGACACCTTCACGGGGCGTATCCTTGAAGGCCGACGCTACAGCGAAGGGCTGCACCAGGCAATCGAGGCCAAAGAGTCGGTGCATGTGGAAGAGGACACCCAGACCTTTGCCACCGTCACCATCCAGAACTACTTCCGCTTGTACAAAAAATTAGCCGGCATGACCGGTACGGCCGAAACCGAGGAAGGGGAGTTCGCCCAGATTTACAAGCTGGATGTGGTGGTGATCCCCACCAACCGTCCGATTGCCCGCAACGACATGAACGACTTGATCTACCGCACCAAACGCGCCAAATACAACGCGGTGATGCAGGAGATTGAGCGGATGCGCCAGCTTGGCCGCCCGGTTCTGGTGGGTACAACCAGCGTGGATGTCAGCGAAACAATCAGCCGGATGCTGCAACGCGCCAAAATTCCCCACAACGTCCTGAACGCCAAGCAGCACGAACGTGAGGCCGAAGTTGTTGCCAACGCAGGGCTGAAAGGGGCCGTCACGATTGCCACCAACATGGCCGGTCGCGGAACCGACATCAAGCTGGGGCCCGGCGTGCGCGAGCTTGGCGGCTTGCATATTCTGGGAACCGAACGCCACGAATCGCGCCGCATTGACCGCCAGCTTCGTGGACGCGCTGGCCGCCAGGGGGATCCGGGGTCGTCGCAGTTTTACATTTCGCTGGAAGACAACCTGATGCGCCTGTTCGGTGGCGACCGCATCACCCGGTGGATGGAGAAAGTGAGTTCCGCCGATGACGTGCTGGAATCCCCGATGCTTACCAAAGCGGTGGAGCGTGCGCAGAAAAAAGTGGAGGAGAACAACTTCGCAATCCGCAAACGCTTGTTGGAATACGACGACGTGATGAACCAACAGCGCGAAGTAATCTACGACCGCCGCCGCCACGCACTGCACGGCGAACGCCTGAAAAATGAGGTGTTCGATTACGTGGAAGAGTGGGTTGACACGCTGGCCGAAGCGCACTTCCCCGATGGCATGTATCTGCTCCGCAACGAAATCCGCGTGCGGATGCTGATTGATATCGAGGTCTCACCCGAACGCGCCCAAGAGCTTGGGAAAGAAGCGTTGAAGGGGAAGATTCTGGAAGCAGCAATGGACACCTACAACCGGAAGGAGCAACGCCTGACAAGCGACTTCATGGCCCAACTGGAACGCTTTGCCATGCTGCACGTGATTGACGACAAGTGGCGCGAACACCTGCGGGCGATGGATGAACTGAAGGAGGGTATCCACCTCCGCTCGTTCAGCCAACGCGACCCGCTGGTGGAGTACAAGAAGGAGGCCTACGGCCTGTTCACCCAGTTGATTTCCGACATCAACTTGGAGGTGATTAACCTTGTGTTCCGCTACGAGCCGGAGCTTCGGATGCGCCAGCCGGAACCGCAACGCCGCCGCCCGATTGGGACCGCAACCGACGGAATGCCACGCCAACGCAACAACGTCTCGGCAAGCCGCCCGCTTAACTACACCCACCGCAGCGCAACCGGAATGGGGATGGCAGCAACCACAGCTGAAGAGATGGAGTCGGCGGCGGCGGCAGTGGAGTCGGGCGAAGAGCCAGCACCACAGCGTGGCGCGGACACGCAACCAACAATCCAGCAAGTGCTGCGCGACCAGCCAAAAATTGGCCGCAACGACCCCTGCTACTGCGGCAGCGGAAAAAAATTCAAGCAATGCCACGGGCGTTCTTGATCGCTATACTTGAACCGGCCTCGCCTCCATTGTTGGTGCGGGGCCGGCTCACCTTTTCTGCTTGTTTCCCGCTTGTTTCCGCGACCTGCTCTCCTTCCAACAAACCAATGCCGCAATCGTTCCGCTTCCGCCTGCTTCTGCTTCCGCTGCTGATTCTTTTCATCCAGCACCAGGCATCATCGCAAGGTGGCGCAACACCATCATCGGGTGGGAGCATTGGTGGGGTGTATGATTTCACCGCTGGCGTTGGCTTCTCGATGGAGGTGAATATCTGGGGTGCGGTTGCGCGCCCCGGTCGGTACAAAGTCGCTTCTTCCACCACGCTGCTGCAACTGATCTCCTACGCTGGCGGACCTTCCGCCGGGCAAACTGGATCCAAGCCAAAACTTGATGAAGTCCGCGTTGTGCATGACCTAACGGTGGATAGCACCATCCGCAACTCCATCCAAGTCTATGATCTTGTCCGGTACCAACAAACTGCCGACACCACGCTCAATCCCAAGCTCTATCCAAACGATACCGTTATCATCCCCGAAGAGGAGAACACCTTCAATGAAGTGCTGGCGGTGATTCGGGATGTTGGGCTGGTGCTTGTCTCCATTTTAACCATCTACAACGGGGTCAAATAACTCCATGAACACATTGTGCCGACGCTCCTTTGGCTTGGCAGCAAGCCGCTTGGTAGCCATGCTTCTTCTGTTCGCTCTGTTCGTTGTTGGCTGCGGCGGCGATTCCGCCGGCGATGGCCGCTCGAAAGAAGGGAAAACCGTGCTGAAATTCTGGCACTTCTGGTCCGAACCAACCCAGAAAGCTGCGTTGATGGAACGGATCAAAGCCTTTGAAGCAGAAAACCCCGACACCTACGTGGAGCTTTCCGAACTGAGCTGGAACGATGGGAAAGCAAAGCTGCAACTTGCCTTCAACTCCGCCACCGCCCCCGATGTGCTGGAGCTTGGAAGCGATTGGGTGGCGCAGTTCAGCAGTGCCGGTGTGTTGGCCAACCAAAAGGGGATGGCCGGCGATAACGAGTCCCGATTCTCACCGGAAGTTCTTGCCCCCGGGCAATGGAACGGGGGTATCTATGCCTGGCCCTGGGTGGTGGATTCGCGGGTACTCTATTTCAACAAAACCCTTCTTGCTTCCGTCGGGGCCGACACCACCAAAACCGACACCCTTTGGAGTGATGTGCTGGCAAAAGCGGAGCAGATAAAAGCCAAGTATCCCCAGCAATACGGCTTCGGCGCAAACGGGCCGGATCAGCATCGGCTCTACAAAAAAATCATCCCCTTCTTCTGGTCCAACGGCGGCCAGGTGTTGGATGCCGCTGGCGTTCCGGTTGTCAACTCACCCCAAAATATCCAAGCGTTGGAAGCCTATCTGGAGCTTGCCCGCACCGGGTTGGTGGAAACCCAAAAAGCGTTGGATCAGCAGTTTGTGCAGGGGAACGTCGGTTTCTGGATTTCGGGACCCTGGCTTGCCGACCGCATCCGCAAGGACAACCCAGGGCTGCGGTTCGGATTGCAGGTGATGCCAGGGTTTGTTGGCCACCCAGCGGTGTCGTTTGGCGGGGGTGAGTATCTGGCAATCAACAACGCTTCCAAGCAGAAAGAAGCTGCAAAAAAATTAGTGGTGTTCCTGACTTCCGCGAAGCAATCGCTGGAGTTCTGCAAAACGCTTCCTGGCGGAATGACCCCTGCCGATCTTTCGGTTGGCGGGGATCCATTTCTGCAGAGTGAGGTTCGCAAGCATTTCACACTTCAGATGAAGGCGGCACGGTTCACACCAGTGCATCCAAAGTGGTTGGATATCGAGACGATTATCGAGGAGGAAGTCTCCCAAGCAATTTTGGGGGAGAAAGAAGCCGCGCAAGCCTTGAACGATGCCCAATATCGCCTGGTCCAACTCATCAACGGCGAAGCCAGCAACGCAGCAGAAACAGCAGGGCATTGATAAAAACCTTTAGCCGTACTCACACCAATGAAACAACACGGATTCTCAACACGCGCAATCCATGCCGGACAGGAGCCAGAGGCCGTTACCGGCGCGGTGAACGTTCCCATTTTTCAAACCTCCACCTACGCCCAACAAGGGATTGGCGACCACAAGGGGTTCGAGTACGCCCGAACCCACCACCCAACGCGGTTCGCGCTGGAGCAATGCCTTGCCGAGCTTGAAGGGGGGACTCACGGCTTTGCGTTTGGCAGCGGTTTAGCGGCGATTGATGCGGTGATGCGGCTGCTTCCCCCGGGCGCGCACGTTGTTGCTGGGGACGACATGTACGGCGGCACATTCCGGCTGTTCGATAAGGTGCTGAAGCCGCTGGGATACCGTTTCACTTACGTTGATTTCCGCGACGTTGAAGCGGTGCGCGCTGCCGTGGCTCCCGAAACCGGGATGATCTACGCCGAAACCCCCACCAACCCGATGATGCGCCTGTGCGACCTTCAAGCGATTGCCGATGTTGCCCGCGATTCGGGGGCGATGATGGTGGTGGATAACACCTTTATGACCCCCTACCTGCAAACCCCGCTATCGCTTGGCGCAAGCATCGTTCTTCACTCCACCACCAAATATCTTGGCGGCCACAGCGACCTGATTGGTGGGGCAGTCGTCACCGCCGATGCTGGAATTGCCGAGCGGCTGAAGTTTCTGCAGAACGCCTGCGGCGCGGTCCCCGGCCCAATGGATTGCTACCTGACGCTCCGCTCGCTAAAAACGCTGGCGGTTCGGATGGATCGCCACTGCGCCAACGCCCAGAAAGTGGCGGAGTATCTTGCCAGCCACCCAGAGTTCGGCGCGGTTCACTACCCGGGGCTTCCCGATTTTCCGCAGCATGAGCTTGCCCTGCGGCAGATGCGTGGGTTCGGCGGGATGATCTCCACCGACCTCGGCTCGCTGGAAAAAGCGCGTTCCTTCTGCGCAGCCGTAAAAGTTTTCGCCTTTGCCGAATCGCTTGGTGGGGTGGAGTCGTTGCTCTGCCACCCAGTCTCGATGACCCACGGCTCCGTTCCCCCGGAAACCCGCCAACGCTTGGGCATCACCGATGGTCTTGTCCGCTTCTCGGTCGGCATTGAAGACGCAGAGGACTTGATTGCAGACATTAAGCAAGCAATGGAGGCGTAGGGGGGAACGGTGCACAGTGTGCGCCGACAAAAGCAGAGTGCTGGAGCAACAAGCCAATTCTTAGCCCCAACGGGGCGACCCACGCCAGCCCAGGGCAGCGCCCTAGGTGTCAGGCCAGAAAACGAACCCAAGCCCTGAAGGGGCGGCTCAAATCGGCCACCTCCGTTTTGGCTGACGACCCCTTTTTCTGGATTGACCAACTGACCACTGACCAAGAACAACTGACGAAATGTTCAAACACGCAATAATTGTGGGTGCCTCGGCGGGGATTGGGGCGGCATTAGCCAAGCAGCTTGGAATGGCCGGTTGCGCCGTGGCGTTGGTTGCCCGGCGGGGTGATGAAATTGAGCAGCTTGCCGCAGAAATCAACACTACCGCAAAGCAACCCCTGGCCCGCGCCTACCAGCACGATGTGCTGAATGTTGATGAGGTGGAGGGGCTGTTCCAGGAGATCACCCGCGACATCGGCGGGCTGGATTTGATTGTCTTTGCCGCAGGGGTGATGCCAACGGTCGCGCCGGATGAGTACAACATCCAGAAAGATGCCTTGATCCTTGATGTGAACGTGCGGGGTGCGTTTGCCTGGCTGAACGAAGCTGCGCGACGGTTCGAGCGGGTGAAGCGTGGGACCATCGTCGGCATCTCCTCCATCGCCGGCGACCGCGGGCGGCGCGGCAACCCGGCCTACTGCACCAGCAAGGCCGCGCTGAACACCTACCTTGAATCGCTGCGCAATCGCATTGCCCGTTTTGGTGTGAAAGTTGTTGTGGCCAAGCCAGGTTTTGTGGATACCGACATGACCAAAGGGCTGCCCGGGTTGTTCTGGCTGATCACAGCCCAACGCGCGGCGGAATTAATTTTGAAGGCGGCAAAACGGGGGAAGAAAACCGCCTACATTCCCGCACGGTGGCGGTTTGTTGGGTTGGTGATTCGATTCTTCCCATCCTTCATTTTCCGGCGGCTGAATATCTGACGTGCAACACCCCATGACCACCACGCTACGTGATGAACCAACGCTACCGTTCCAAAACCTTGAGCTTGTTCACGGTTGGGGATTAAGCACCGATGCTGTTGGCTACGTGTTCCGCCCATCTACTGTGGAAGGGATTCGGGAAGTGTTTGGCTTGGCCGAACGGACCGGACGGACGGTTGCCTTCCGTGGTGCGGGCCGAAGCTACGGCGATGCCGCGTTGAACGCCGAAAACGTTGTGCTGGACCTTACCCGCTTCTGCCGAATCCTTGAGTGGAACCCGCACACAGGGGTGATAACAATGGAGTCGGGGGTGACAATCCAGCAACTGTGGCAGTACGCACTTCCCGATGGCTGGTGGCCGCCAATCGTTCCCGGAACCATGTTCCCAACCATTGGCGGATGCGCCAGCATGAACATCCACGGCAAAAACAACTTTGCGGTGGGGCCAATCGGCGACCACATTCTGGAGTTTGAGATACTGCTTCCAACTGGCCAGCACCGCACATGTTCGCGCCAGGCCAACAGTGATCTTTTTTTTGCTGCAATCGGCGGCTTTGGGATGTTGGGCTGTTTCACCAGCATCACCCTGCAACTGAAAAAAGTCTATTCCGGCCACCTGAACGTCGAAGCGATCAACGTCCCAACGCTGGATGCCATGGTTCAGGAGTTTGAGCAACGGAGGGAGGGAGCCGATTATCTGGTGGGATGGATTGATGGAGTGGCAGGGGGGAAGGGGATTGGACGCGGGGTGATCCACGAGGCCAACTACCTGAAACCGGGCGACGACCCCAACCCAGCCCAGACCTTGCGGATCGAGCACCAGCAGCTTCCCGACACGATTTTTGGATTGCTCCCGAAGTCAACATTGTGGCGGTTCATGCGGCCGTTTGTGAACAACTTTGGGGTGCGGCTGGTGAATGCTGCAAAGTTCTACGCAAGCCGGTTGCTGGATCGCGGGAAAATTTTTCAGCAATCGCACGCGGCGTTTGCGTTCTTGCTCGATTACGTCCCAAACTGGAAACGCTCCTACGGGCGGGGCGGGCTGATTCAGTACCAAAGTTTCATCCCCGAATCCACCGCCGCCGAAGCGTTCAAGGCACAGTTGCGGTTGGCGCAGAAGGCGGGCTATCCGCCATACTTGGCCGTGTTCAAACGCCACCGCCGCGATGATTTTCTGATGACCCACAGCGTGGATGGATACTCACTGGCGTTGGATTTCAAGATCACCAAGAAGAACCGCGCTGCAATCTGGAAACTGGCGGCCAAGCTGGATGAAATTGTGCTGAAGGCCGGCGGGCGTTTCTACTTTGCGAAGGATAGCACGCTTCATGCGGCCAGTGCCGAGCAGTATTTGGGACCGGAAGCAGTGGAAAAATTTATGCGGCTGAAACGGAGTTGCGACCCGAACGGACTGCTGGAAACCAACCTCTACCGCCGGTTGTTTCCGGAATCGGAAGCCAGCGCGAACAAAGAATCGCTTGCGGAAATCGGAGCGCAGCAACGCCATGAGTAACGTGCTCAAGTTGCTTGCCGCTTCGATGCTTGCAATGGCCGCCGCCGCCGGTTGCGACCGCGACAACTGCGTTGATGTGCAATGTGCCCCAGCCCCGCCACCGCTCACGGTTTTGGTGAAAGATTCCGCCACGGCACCCCAGTTTGCTACCGATGCCCAGGTCACACTGTGGCAAGTGAATGGGGCCGACACGGTGGTGTTCGGCACGCTATCGCTGAGCAGCGATTCCAGCTACGTGCTGAACGATGCTGCGGGATTGCCAAGCAATCCGTTGATCGTCCGGGCCATGCGTGGCCAGCGTTGCGGGAAACAAACTGGGCTTCGGCTCAGGGTGGTGGAAGGGTGCTGCGGCTATCCAATCGTGGGAAGGTGTACGGTGGTGTTGGCCGACACGTGCAGGTGAAAGGGGGGTAGCCTGCGATGCGAAAAAAAACAGCAACGCCGATGCAGCAAACCTGCATCGGCGTTGTGTTTTCTGGATGGTGAACCAGCGCGTTACTTCGAGTTCAACGTCCAATCGTATTCTAACGAGGCAATTTTTACGTTCGGGTTTGCGGTCAATCCGGCCTTCATTTCGGCAGTTCCATATTTTTTGACGAACTCTTTCAATCCAGATTCGCCGCCAAAATCCACGCGGTACCACTCAAAAATTTTCGATAAGCTCAGTGTGTTGGTTGCTGCATCGTAGCGGTTTTGCTTGCTGGCTAAATATGCTTTTGCGTTGCTGGCCAGCAGCGATTGTACGTTTTTCCCACTGTAGGCTTTGTTGATAATTGGCGGGCAGCTTCGCGCCGCGCAAACCAACCCAAAGTGGATCAGCGGCTCCTTGAATTTCTTCCGCACAACGTCGTTCTCGATTTGGTTCAGCGTCAGCGAACGCCCTGCGACGTTGAATTTTTTGGCATCGAAGAACCCTTTCACATCGGTCGGCTTCCGCATTCCCGGGTTGTCCAGAACGTTCTTGATGGTGCAGGCGTTGTAGGCGTTAATCCAAAACGCAAGCTCCTCGTTTCCGGAAAGTGAGGAGAGGTTGGCCGATTGCAATGCCGCCAGATATGCGGTGAACTCGGGGTTCCCCTTGAATTTCCCGTAATCAACTTTCCCCCCCGATACTGCCTGGCCGAGCAGGGTGTTAAACTTGGAGTGGTCGAATGTTGCGCCGTTTGCAACCGCTACGCTGCCGGTAGTAATGGCAAGCAGGTGAAGCAGAACAATCCGTTGTAGAAGTGAGCGTTTGGTTGGTGAACTGGTCATGGCCTTATGGTTATATTGGCTGTTGATGATGCGTTTGCTGCGTCGTCGAAAACGTGGTTCAAGTTTAGTCAGAAAAATTAGCGCGCTATGCCAAAAACTTTGAGAGGCTTGTTGAACGCCGATGGTTCCCGCTTCGCCATTGCCGTCAGCCGTTGGAATGAGTTCATCACCCAGCGGTTATTGGAGGGGGCGATGGAGTGCATCCAAATGCACGGCGGCGATTTGAATAATGTCACCATCGTTTATGTGCCTGGGGCGTTCGAGCTTCCGTTGGCCACCAAGCGGTTGGCAGAATCCGGGAACTACGATGCCGTTATCGTGCTTGGCGCGGTGATCCGCGGTGGAACCCCACATTTCAACTACGTTGCTGGCGAAGCCGTGAAAGGAATCAGCAACGCAATGATGGCCACCAACGTCCCCTGCACCTTTGGCGTGCTGACGGTGGACACCATCGAACAAGCCATCGAGCGGGCAGGGACCAAAGCCGGAAACAAAGGGTGGGAGGCAGCGCAAACGGCAATTGAGATGGTCAGTCTGCTGAAGCAGTTGTAACACCAACTGGTCGGGTTTGTTCCCATCACCCCCAATTTTTGCCTTGCGTTCCCCCTTGCAATTTCCGTTGCTTTGCCCTATCCACTGAACGCCAATTACGGTTGATCTCACATTCTGGATTATGATGCTTCATCGCTTCCTTGACGCGCCCCGCCGCTGGGGGGTGCTCTTGGCTGGAATATGCTTGTTCCTGCTTGGCTCCGCTGCTGCTGCTGTTGCCCAAACTGCTCCGGTCTGGAACGCGTACAGTTCCATGCGGAAGGTGTTGGGGGCAACGTTCGATGCCGAAGGGAGGATTTGGGCCGCCACCACCGGCGGTGTTTTTCGGTACGATCCCGCTACCGATTCCTTCTCCGTTTTCCGCACCACCGAAGGGCTGCTGCGGCTCTCCGCAATTTCCGTCGGCTACGATGACGACTCCAAGCTGCTGTATGTTGGTTCTGAAAATGGAGTAATCAGTATCTACCACACCCAGCAGAACCGTTGGAGTTATTCCAGCGAGATTAGCACCGTTAGCCGCCCCGATAAAAAAGTGAATGGCTTCCGATTTCACAACGGGAAAACCTACGTTCTGACGGCCTTCGGTGTGGCGGTGTATAATCCCACCGATAGCACCTTTGGCGACAGCTACACCCGGTTCGGAAATCTCCCACCGTTCATTCCTGCCAACGACATCCTTTTTTTCCGCGACACCGTGTGGGTTGCTACCGAGTTCGGCTTGGCATGGGCACCGGAGCGGGGGAAGGTCCTGACTGACCCAAAATCGTGGACGGTTGCCGGGCTGCAACAGGGCTTATCGGACACCGCCTACTCACTTGCCGTTGGTGGAGGGAACCTTCAGATAGGAACCGGTGGCGGTGTGTTCCAACGGATTGATGGCACATTCCAACGCCGCGGTGATCTTGCCCGTGCTCCGTTTAAGCTAACCTATGCTGGCGATGTGGTGCTGGCGTGGTCCAGCCCAAACCTGTTTCGGTACAACCACACCACCTACGGCTTCGAGCAAATCAAAAGTGCGGGGGCAGATATTCAAGTGACAGCCGCGGCGGCCAATGGGATGTTTGCCCTTACCACAAACCGCGATGGGCTTGCCCTTCCCGCCGCCGATACTTTGCGGTATCTGTTCCCAAACTCGCCAGCATCGAACGCTTTTACCGGGTTGGTAAAAGGGAAAGGAGGGGGCATCTGGGTTGGCTCGGCAACTGGCGAAGATGGGCGCGGCATCAGCAAGCTGCAAAACAATTCTTGGGAATCATTTTCATTTCCAACTACTCCAAACCTTCCTTCAAACGGCACGTGGTGTATTGGCAACGGGGCCGACAGCAGCGTGTGGGTGGGGTTGTATCCGGGCGGTTTCACCCGCATTGCCGATGATGAATGGAAACTCTACAACGCCCAGAATTCTCCGCTAATTGGAATCAACGGCAAGGAGAAGGAGTATGTGGTTGGCGCGGGCGTTGCCGAGCAGAACGGACGGACGTGGCTGGTGAATTGGGACAACACCTCGGCAATCGGACCGGTGTTGGTGGTGCAGCTTCGCCCAGGGGAGCAATCGGCAGACGGAAGCGGTTTTGTTAGCTACCGCAGCCCATTCCCACGCACCTACCGCTACATTGCCATTGACCGCAACGGAACCAAGTGGCTGGGTGCCGATGGCGCGCTAAGCCTTCAGGGGTTGCAATGGTTCCGCGACACCGGTTCGGCACCGGCAACAAACCGTGGGGCTTGGGGGATGATTACCACCAACGACGGCCTTCCATCCAACCAGCAATCAGCCCTGCTGGTGGACCCCGACGGCGAAGTCTGGATTGGAACCCCGGCTGGGTTGGTGGTGCTGGTGAACCCTTCGTTCATGCTGAATCGTGGGCGGCCAACATTCCGCACCGTGCGTGCGCTGCGCGATGTTGGGATTCGGGCAATCGCCGTGGATGCCCTGAACCGCAAATGGGTGGGGACCGATCAAGGGGTCTATGTGCTGAACCTGGATGGCACCGAGCTTCTGGAACGCTACACGGTTGATAACTCCCCGCTTGTGGATAACGCTGTTAGATCAATTCTTACGGATTACGCAACAGGTGATGTTTATATTGGCACCGCAAATGGCATGAACAGGGTGTCAACGCCAGCCGTTGAGTCTCCGGAGACCGTTACCACGATTGTCGCTTCGCCTCAGCCGTTTATCCTACCAGCAACCGAGCCACTTCGCCTTACCGGATTGCCCACCGATGCTTCGGTGAAAATCTTGACGGCCAGTGGCGTGCTTGTTCGGCAGTTTGAATCCCCCGGTGGGGCAGTTGCCTTCTGGGATGGTTTTGATGATAACGGCAGAATGGTTCCAAGCGGCATCTATCTGGTGGCAGCCGGAACAGATCAGGGGGAACAAACCGTGGTGGGAAAAATTGCGGTGGTTCAGCAATAATGCGTTGCACCCAGCAACAGTGCCTGAACAGAAACGATTCGATCAAAAAAAACAAGGGGATCTGCAAGTGGAAAACAATCGTGATGAAGTTTTTTCCCGGCGCGTGCGTGCTGGCAAACGAACCTACTTCGTGGACGTTCGTTCGACTCGCTCCGGCCATGATTACTACCTGACCATTACGGAAAGCAAACGGAGTGCAGAAGGGGAAGAAAAAGAGAAGTTCAAAATCTTCCTGTATAAGGAGGACTTCGAAAAGTTCCGTGCAGCACTGAATGAAGCCTTGGACTTCGTCTATCAGGAGCTTGCAAAAATCAACGCGCTGCCACGCCAGCGCGAGAACTACATCGAAGAAAACTAAGCGTTGCGCAGGGTCGTACCCGCTTATGATGAATATCCACGAACTCCACGCATCACCTACTTGGTGTGTGGGGTTCTCTGTTTCCGGCGGTGCCGCCGGTAAGGCCAGCCATTCGATGATCCGTTCTATCAATCCATAACTCTCCCAATGTCCGGTATCCTTCTTCTCGGTTCCCCACATCACGCTGCCGAGCTTGCTGCGGCGATTGCCCCCGCTCAACCTCTCTTCCTTTGGAACGATGGTTTCAGTCCAGAAGACAGCACCTCAATTCACGAGCGTCTGGTTCTGGTGGAATCCACCTCGCAGCTTCCCAAACAACTCTCAGCAATCATCGAACTTTCCTGCGTTGATGATGGCCAGAAGCACAGCAACCTCGGCTTCATCAGCCAAATCGCTGGGCCAGACACCCTTGTTTTGAGCAACACCCTGACGATGACCGCAACCGCCGCCGCTTCCCTGATTGGCGGAAACTCACCCGTGGTTGGCCTCAGCTTTTTGCCGGGGACGTTTGCTTCGGCATCGCTGGTGGAGGTGGCCTTTTCGCTGCAAGTGGATGCTTCGCTGCGGGAAGGTGTTCTGGCAAACGTTCGGCAGTTGCTTGTTCGGGAGGTGGAGGTGGTGGCCGATGGCATCGGGCTGGTTTCGGCGCGGGTGCTGGCAATGGTGATCAACGAAGCCGCGTTTGCCATGATGGAGGGCGTTGCTTCCCCCGCCGATATTGACACCGCAATGAAGTTAGGAACCAACTACCCCGATGGCCCCCTTGCCTGGTGCGACCGCATCGGCCCCGATGTTGTGCTGGCAATTCTGGAAGCACTCTGGCAGGAGTACCGCGAAGAACGCTACCGCCCCTGCGTGCTGCTGCGCCAGCTTGCCCGCGCCAACAAACCGTTCCACAACTAAGGCTATCGAGCAAAGTGTTAGTCACCGAATCGCGTCCCCGCTCATGCTGAGATTGTCGAAGCAGTCGAAGTATAAGTGGAGCCACCGAACCTTGAAGCATCAACTCTAACCAAACTAACCAACCAACATGCCCGACGCATACATCGTTTCTCCGCTCCGAACTCCAATCGGAAAATATGGTGGCGCGCTCTCCGCCGTCCGTGCCGACGACCTTGCCGCGCTGGTCATCCGCACCCTTGTTGAGCGCACCGGCGTTCCCCCCGAAGCCATCAACGACGCGATTATTGGCTGCGCAAACCAAGCTGGTGAGGATAACCGCAACGTGGCCCGGATGGCGGTGCTGCTGGCAGGATTGCCGCAAAGCGTTCCGGCAACAACCATCAATCGCTTGTGTGGTTCGGCGTTGGATGCAGTGATTGCTGCCGCCCGCGCCGTCCGTTCCGGCGAGGCCGATCTGGTGATTGCTGGCGGTGTGGAGGTGATGTCGCGCGCGCCATACGTGATGCCGAAAAATGTTTCCGGTGCGGCAATGTTCGGCAACCTTACCGCCTACGATACCGCGCTGGGGTGGCGTTTCCCAAATTCAAAAATGGAGGCGATGTTCCCGCTGGAGCAGATGGGGGAGACCGCCGAAAACGTTGCCGAAAAATGGGAACTGAGCCGCCAGCAGCAGGATGAATTCGCCTTCCGCTCGCACCAATTAGCGGTGGATGCTTGGGACGCTGGCCGCTACGACGACACAGTTATTCCGGTGGAAATTCCGCAGAAGAAAGGGGAGCCAATCGTTGTTCGCCGCGACGAAACGCCACGGAAAGACACCTCGGTGGAAAAGCTGGGCTCGCTGAAACCAGCATTCCGAAAAGGGGGGAGCGTTACGCCGGGGAACTCTAGCAGCCTGAACGACGGCGCTGGCGCGCTGCTTGTGGCAAGCGAGCAAGCGGTGAAGCAGTACAACCTGAAGCCAATCCTGAAATATGTTTCCGGCGCGGTTGCCGGCGTTGACCCACGCTACATGGGCATCGGCCCGGTTCCCGCAACCCAAAAAGCCCTTGCAGCGGCCGGAATAACGCTGGATCAGATTCACCTGATCGAGCTGAACGAAGCCTTCGCCTCGCAATCCATTGCGGTAATTCGGGAATTGGGGTTGGATGTGAGCAAGGTGAACGTGAACGGCGGGGCGATTGCGCTGGGGCATCCGTTGGGGATGTCGGGCGTGCGGCTGGTTGCCACGCTTGGCAGCGAAATGGCGCGCCGCCAAACCGGCCGCTACGGCCTTGCCACAATGTGCATTGGAGTTGGGCAGGGGATTAGCGCGATTTTTGAGAGGGTGACGGAATAATTTGTTCGTGGAAATGACAGTAGAGTAAGGGGGATTGCAAAACTCAATTTGGTGCAATGAAGTACAAACAGCGGCGATTTTTTTCTTGATGAAAAATCACCGCTGTTTGTGTGGAGAACTCAAAGCAGTTAAAGCAACCGTTGGTGGCAAATATAACAGGCAATCTGAAAAATATTAAAACGATGCAAGATTTATTATTTGATTTTTTATCAAAATATGCTTCTCTGACAGAAGATGAAAAGAACGCAATCCTTTCGTTGAACATCTTTCACTCGATAAAGAAAGGAACGATTTTACTCAAAGAAGGACAACAATCGAACAACAGCTACTTTGTTTTAAAAGGCTGTATTCGGGTTTATTACATCATAGATGGGGAAGAGAAAACAACAGCTTTCTACACAGAAATGGAAGCATTAACACCCCATTGCGTAATAAACAAAACACCGTCCAATTATTATATAAGTTGTATAGAAGACACTATCCTTACTATTTCAAATTCTGATATGGAAAAGGAGGTAAATAGTAAATTTCCAAAATTTGAAACCGTTTGCAGAAAGCTATCCGGAGAGCTTTTAGCTAAACAGCAAATTAATTTTGACGAGTTTAAGACTTCTTCACCCGAACAACGATATCTTAACTTGTTGCAAAAAAGGCCAGACCTTATTCAACGAGTTCCACAACACCAATTAGCGAGTTTCTTAGGCATTAAGCCTCAATCCTTAAGTCGGCTAAGAGCAAGAATCCTTGAAAAAAAAGAGCAAAAGCGTATTTCTTAACTTAAGTGAACGAGTTGCGGTAACTCGCCTATCTACTTTTGCAGCATCCACTAACATAACAAGGGAAGAAATGCAAAAGAAGGTTTTATGGATTGGCTTTGTCTTCATGATGACAAGCTCGCTCCAACTTAAAGCACAATATGCCGAAACAGACAGCACGTACAAACGATGGTTCGTTGGTAGCACAATGTTCTTATTCGGTAATTTAGATCCAGTGAACCCACCCGACTTTGCTCAACTCAATGTTGGCTATCGGATTACAGGAAAAGATGTGGTTACTCTAGAACCAAAAACTTGGAAATATGCTTGGCCAAATGGGATTCATCCATTCTTAAACAAATCATACGGAGAGCCTGAAGAAAAATTTCCGGGATATGTTCGTGAGTTTGGTTTGTCAGTGGCTTATCAACGATTTTTGTGGGAAGGCTTATATGCTGAACTGAATGTAATGCCTTCTTGGCAAAACTTTGTGGACGATAAAGGCGAAAAAAATGATAATGGTTTCCAGATTTTCAATACTTACCGTGTTGGCTATCATATTAAATTTTTTAATGATGTATTTTTTATTCAACCATCAATCGCAATTACCCACCGTGCTTATCACACAGAATTGCCGGATGGATTTAAGAAGTTGGATGATAAGTGGTCAAAGTTCGTCTTCGGAGAACCGGGCTTTCATTTCGGATTCAATTTTTAGTTGATGATTTGTGAAGCCATCGGACAATTCTTTCTCGAACAACCTTACGGTATAAAGAAAACAGCGACGATTTCCCTCAAGTAGGAAATCGCCGCTGTTTGATGTTGGTGTGGAGATGGCGGGAATCGAACCCGCGTCCGAAAGGAAACCCCTGAAGCTACTACGCTGCATAGTCAATCTTTTAATCTTACCGCCGGCATCCCGATTGACAGGGTTATCCGACGGCCAGCAGGCTAAAATTTCGCAACTGATACCACTTGCCGAGCATCAATCACTATCCTGTATTGCGACACCCGAAATCCAACGCCACAGGCAGGCTTTGGCCGGATGCTTGCTGCGCTAAGTTCCTACTTAGGCTGCAAGACGGTACTCGTAGGAGTCCGCAGTTATGGTTGCTCATGTTGGGATAACGCGCCACATCAGCAGAGCGCGACAGCGCAACCGCAAGCAATCTTCCCCCCGTCGAAACCAGTGCATCCCCAGTGATATGCTGTTGCCAGCGCAATATACACGCCGATCCTTGATGCCACACCACCCGAAGTTATTTCAACCCACTTCGCTGCTTTTGCCGCCCGCTTCTATTGCTTCAACTTCATGGTAATCACATTGCTTTGGGCTACCTGCTGGGAACTGTTCAGCATCATTCCCGGCTCGTCCATCACTGCAAGGCCGATGCTGACGGAATCCCCCGCGCTGGTTGTGTGCGTTGAACGCTGCGGCGCGGCCCCCAACCAAGCAAGCGTTGTGTGAACAACGTCATACCGAATCCCAACCACCGAATGCAGCGACTCCTGCGGCCAGAATTTTGGCGTTCGCAATGCGCGTGAGTAGTCGGCGTAGTATTTCGGGTGCAGCATTTCGATTAGCAGCGATGGATCCGTCCATTTTGGGGTCCGGCACAGCCATTCTTTGGGGACGATTCCGGTAAGCTGCACCTGCTTCCCAGCCGGTAGCCGGTGGAACAACAGCCGCGAATCGGTTCGCTCCAACAGGTCACCATATTGGATTTGCCGCGCGATTCGCACCGGGTCCGCCTCGTTCATCACTATCCAGGGGAACAGCCGGATTGTCCCGTCGTGAAGTTCGTGCGAGATTGGAATGTACTGGTCGCTGTCGCTGTTGTTGGCAATCACTAACGGCAGCCGAAGCTCGGTTCCACACACGGCCTGAACCGTGTCGGCCATGAAACGCACCACTACTCCATCCCCTTGAAGGGTGGAGGTTTGGAATTCAGGAAAATCGGTGGTTTGGTAGCGAAGCGTTTTGCAGCAGACGTTCCCGTTGTCGGTGGTAATGGCGTACGAAATAGTTTCCGGAGCAACCCCGCAGGAAGCGCAGAGGAAGGAGAAAACAAGCAGCAGTGCAAGCAGCTCAAGCGGTGGAAGTCGTCGGTTCATGGGTTATTTGCGGGTTAGAAATTGCGATGAAGTTGTTGGCGCAATATGCAAAATCTGCTGGGGGGATGCGTGCAGCCAATCGCGCCGTTTCATTCTGTCTGAAAATGCGGCTTCCATTGCACAGGTGCGGCCACTTCGCGACTTTTGCTCGTTCGTTTAATTGAGCTTTGTTCGAACTTTGATTGAACGATGAATCACACACCACATTTTTTTTGATCTACTCACAATGCCAAAACATTCACACCACACCCTGGAAGCTGTCCGCGAGGAGGTCCTCCGGCTGCTGACCGAAGCCGCCCCCGACCACCTGAAAACCAACGAGCTTTCCAAAAAATTAGGAATCCCCGCAACCGCTCCCGATTACGAGCTGGTTCGCCAAGCGCTTGACCAACTGACCGATGAAGGGCGCGTCATCCGCGGGCCGCGCCGCCGCTACCACCTTGCAATCCCCGATGTAGCCATTGAAGGACGGCTGGAAATGGCAGGGCGAAACCGCTGGCTGGTTGTCCCGCAACAGGGGATGGATGCCGCCATTCAGATTGACGCACGCTCCACTTGGACGGCATTGCATGGCGATACCGTCCGCGTAAAACTCACCGCCCCAGCACGGTTTGGCCAACGCCCCGAAGGTGAGGTGATCCGCGTTGTTCGCCGCGCCACCGACACCGTTGTGGGAACGCTGAAGCATGGGAACCGAACGTTCTACGTTGATCCCGACGACCGAAAAATTCATCACGACATCGGCATTTATAAAAACCAGATTGGAGTTGCCAAAGTTGGCGAGAAGGTGCTGGTGAAACTGCGCGAATGGAATGACCCCTACCTCCAACCGGAAGGGACAATTATCCGAACGCTTGGGCGCGCCGGTGAGATGGGAGCCGAGATCGCCTCGATTGCGCTGAAGCACCGGCTACCACACAACTTCCCCGATGACGTTCTCAGCGAAGCCGAAGCCTTCCCCGATTTCATCCCCCCCGACGAGATTGCACAACGGCGCGACCTTCGCGGCATGGATTTGTTCACCATTGACCCCCACGATGCCCGCGATTTCGACGATGCCGTCTCGGTACAACTTCACGACGACGGAGAGGTGACCATCGGCGTTCATATTGCCGACGTTAGCTACTACGTCCGCGAAGGGAGCGCGCTTGATCGGGAGGCGTTGAAGCGGGGGACTTCCGTTTATCTGGTGACCGGGGTGATCCCGATGTTGCCGGAGCGGCTTTCCAACAACCTCTGCTCGCTCCGCCCCGATGAAGACCGATTGGCGTACAGCGTCTTTGTGCGGCTTTCGGCGCGTGGGGCAATTCGGGAGTATGAGGTTGCCAAAAGTGTGATCCGCTCCAAACGCCGATTCACCTACGAAGAAGCCTTGCAGGTGCTGGAAACTGGCGAAGGGGATTTTGCCGAGCAGCTGCTTGCCCTGAACCGGATGGCACACATCCTTCGCGAGGGCCGCCGACGGAAGGGGAGTGTGGAGTTCGACCGCGCCGAGCTTCGGTTCAAGTTGGATGAGCAGAACCAGCCGGTGGAGGTGACCCAGAAACGCGCCACCGAATCAACACGGCTGATTGAGGATTGCATGTTGCTGGCCAACCGCGTTGTGGCCCAGCACATTGCAACGCGGAAATTTCCAAAAGGGAATGAGCCTGGGGCAAACCTGAACCCCTTCATCTACCGCATTCACGACACACCGCCGAAGGATAAGCTGATTGAGCTTGCCGCGTTTGTGAAACGGCTTGGATTTAACCTGCCAACCGACAACGTCCAGCCAAAGGACATCCAAAAGTTGTTGGATACGGTGCGCGGAAGCGAGCATGAGGAAGCGATCAACGAGCTGACCTTGCGAAGCATGGCGAAGGCGGTGTATTCCGAGCACAACGTTGGCCACTTTGGGCTGGCGTTCCAGCACTACACCCACTTCACCTCACCAATCCGCCGCTACCCCGATTTGATTGTTCACCGGATGCTGGCTGAGTACGAAGCGGGGATGACGGTTCGCCGCAGAAACGAATACGCGGCTGAGCTTGGCGCGATTTCCGACCAATGTTCCGAGCGGGAGCGCGCGGCGGTGGAGGCCGAGCGCGACTCCATCAAAATCGCCCAAGTGCAGTTTGTGAAACGCCATGTTGGCGACACGTTTGCGGCGCGAATATCGGGGGTGATGCCGTTTGGGATGTTTGCCCAGATCACATCGCTGGGGATCGAGGGGCTGATTCCGGTCAGGATGATGGATGACGATTTCTACACCTTCGACGAAGCGTCGCTCACCTTCCGTGGTCGCCGCACGCGCCGCACCTTCCGAATCGGCGACCCGATCTTTGTTCGCGTGGTTCGCGTTGATGAACTTCGGGCAGAAATTGATATGGAGCTTGTAGAGGAGTCCGAACACAGCAACGAAGAGTTTCCAGCCAAAGGGTTGCCAACCAATCGCCCCGCTTCCCGAACCAGCGCACCAAGTCCCCAGAAACAGCAGCGGAGCAAGAAAAAGAAAGGAGGGAAGAGAGGGTGAAGGAATGCCAAATGCCAAATGTCGAATGCCGAATGCCGAACAGCGGAGTGGGAAGTTGGGCATGCCGGAACCTCCCCCCAATAGCGTCCTCCGCTCATGCTGAGCCCCGTCGAAGTATGAGCGGAGCCACCGAGATGAACCTCTCCGTTCTCCTCTCTTTTCTCCCCTCTGTGCTCTCTGTGTCTCTGTGGTTCTTCCTCTTCTTCACTTGAAAACGGTGTCCCAGCAGATTTATCCAGCCACCACTGCCGCCACCGCAGTTGCCACGCGCACGCCATCAATTGCTGCCGAGACAATCCCGCCAGCGTAGCCCGCACCTTCGCCGCAGGGGAACAGCCCGCCCACCTCTGGATGCTCCATTGATTCAGCATGGCGAGGGATGCGCACTGGCGAGCTTGTTCGCGATTCCACACCAACCAGAATGGCTTCCTGGGTCAGATATCCTTTCATCGTCTTCCCAAAATTCTTCAATCCTTGCTGAAGCCGCGCCGAAATAGATTCGGGGAGCAGGGAATGGAGTGGGGCGGGGGTGAGGCCCGGCTTGTAGCTGCACTTGGGGAGTGTTGCCGAGAGCTTCGTGGCAAGAAAGTCGGTAAGGCGTTGTGCTGGGGCGCGCTGCATTCCGCCGCCCGCCGCCGATGCCATCACCTCCAGCGATTTCTGAAACGCAACGCCGGCTAAATCCCCGTGGCTGCTGAATGGGGCAAGGTCGTCGGCTTCCACCGAGACCACCATGCCGGAGTTTGCGAACGGGGAATCGCGGCGCGAAAGGCTCATTCCATTCACCACAACTTCATCCCCCGCGGTTGCTGCCGGAACGATGAACCCGCCGGGACACATGCAGAAGGAGAAAACCCCACGCTGGCGCACCGTTGTTGCCAGCCGATAACTGGCCGCCGGCAAATGTTCGTTTCGGGTTGAGCGGTGGTATTGAATTTCATCAATCAGCGGCTGGGGATGCTCGATCCGAACGCCCATTGCAAACGGCTTTGCCTCCATCCGAACCCCTTCCGATTGCAGCAAGCTGAACAGGTCGCGGGCCGAGTGCCCGGTGGCCAGGATTACCGCATCCCCCGTGAACTCATCGCCGTCGGCAGCCACCACACCGCGCAGTTGTTTGCGGTTGTTTGTCAGCTTGGTTATCAGCCCCGTCACCCGCTTCCCGAAGTGAACTTGGCCGCCAGCCTCCACGATGCTTTGGCGCATTGCAGCAACCACTTTTGGCAGTTTGTTCGAGCCGATATGGGGGTGGGCATCAATCAGAATTTCTGGCGGCGCGCCGTGCGCTACCAGCGTTGTCAGAATGGCATCAATGCTTCCCCGTTTGCCGGAGCGGGTGTAGAGTTTGCCATCGGAGTAAGTGCCGGCACCACCTTCGCCGAAGCAGTAGTTGCTATCGGGGTGCACCGTGCCGAACCGCTGAATCGCCGCAAGGTCGCGGCGGCGCAATTGAACATCGAAGCCACGTTCCAACACGATTGGGGTGATATTCAACTCAATCAACCGCAATGCCGCAAACAGCCCCGCCGGGCCAGCCCCCACAACAATCACCCGGTGGTTTCCACGGACAACCGAATACTCAGGCTTCAGCGGTGGATCGTCCATTGCTGGTTCATCAATAATTGCTTCCACCACCAGCCGCACCCGAATAACCCGTTGCCGTGCATCCAGCGACCGTTTGCGGATGCGAACAGCCGACAGGCGTTCGGGGGCAATCGCCAACTGCTGCGCCGTTGCTTGGTGCAACGCGGCGGAATCCTCGGCAATCTCTATCGGAAGAATAATCTCAGCGGTTTGCTTCACGAATCGTCAGAAATGATGGTTTTGCAACCAAGTGTTTATTTCCCTTCCCAGCCAAATTTTATCGGGAACCGGTGAATTGAAGATAGCTCTAAGCCGCCAGTTGCTGCTACCACAGTCGGCAACAAACGCAACGCCCAAACAATGGCTCCATTGAAACCAACTACACAGCGAACGCTGTCCGTTCGGCCCAACTAACTACCAGTGGCAGAACGAACGTAACCAACAACGCATCCCTTCTTAGGAGCAAACAACATGAACACGCGAATGATCTTCCGCACCGCAGCCGCTTCCGTTGCCGCATTGGCTCTTGCACTCACCACAACTCTCTACGCCCAGCCGGGGCATCGTTCCGGGAAAATGGAGCGGGGGGAGAAGATGGAGAAAATGGCAGAGAAGCTGAATTTGACCGAGCAGCAAAAAACGCAGATCAAGGCACTGCGTGATAACTTCAAGAAAGAACATGAAGCACAGTTGAGCGAAATGAAATCGCTTCATGAACAGATGAGAGGGTTAAAGGGGTCGGGGGATACCGAGCAAGCAAAGCAACTGCGCGAAAAGATGAAGACCGCCAAGCAAGCCTTGCAAACCGACCGCGAAAAGCTGCAACAGCAGATTTCGGCACTGCTGACACCGGAGCAACGCCAACAATTCGAACAACACAAAGCCGAACGCAAAGAACACCATGAGCAGAAGAAAGGGGAGCGGAAGGGGAAGCGGCAGCAAGGGGTGACGGGGGAAGGGAAGAAGATTGAGTAATGCGCATTGAGTGAAGAAAATAAGATGACACGCCGGCCATGAAGCTCCGGCTGAGAATCACATGCCCGGAAGCCCTGTTGCAGAACAAGCAGCAGGGCTTCTTGCTGTTGAAAAATCCCTGTCTATATTTTGCGCATGACACAGCCCACAAGCCAACCCAAGCCAACCCAACCCAACATGGTTGCGCTCGATTTCCGCGAGCGTCGTGTGCATCGCCATTTATCGGTTCGCAGTGCCGACATTATTGGCGACGTGCACGGCTGTTATGATGAGCTTCAGGAGCTTATCACCACGCTTGGTCATGCGGAGTTGCTCGATTCCGACTTGCCAGCGGCCCCGGTTGGAATGAAGCCACGGTTGATTTTTGTTGGCGACATCGTGGATCGTGGCGACCGGATTGTGGAAACCGTCACGCTGGTGCACCGCCTTTGCCGCAACGGCCACGCGCTGATGGTGATGGGAAATCACGATTACCGATTTCTGCGCTGGCTGCATGGCCGCGATGTTGAGTTGAAGCATGGGCTGGAGCAGACCATCCAACAGTTCCAGCAACTGCCAACCGCTGAGTTTGAGGGGAAGAAAAAGGAGCTGATTCCATTTTTCGAGGAAGCTCCGTGGGCCATTCGGTTTGATGGAGGGAAGGGGCTGGTGGTGCACGCAGCTTGGCACGCCGAGCTTCTGAGTGATGACATCACCGAAGAACATTTCCGCCGCTACGCGCTGCATGGCCCGGTGACAGGGCGGAAGCGGCAGGATGGGTTGCCGGATAGAGTTGACTGGGCACCAAAATATCGCGGCCCCGAGTTTGTGGTTTTTGGCCACCAAGTTTATCCCAGCCCGTATCGCCAGCAACATGCAATCGGCATTGACACTGGCTGCGTGTTCGGCGGGGCATTGACCGCCTTGCGCTATCCCACAATGGAAACCGTGAGCATCCCAAGCAAAGGGGCAAGGTACAGGCATTAATGCACACCCAGCTTCGTAGAGATTCGCAAACCAATTTGCTTTGAGTAAAAAAAACAGCCCGCTGATGTTTATCAGCGGGCTGTTGCTTTTTCATCATCGTGTGGGAATTGCCGGGGATTTACTCCCGCGCGTCCGGCACGGCGTGTTCAATGGCTTCGTGGTGCTTAATCTCGATGGCCGCCTCCTGGTGCGCTTTTGCCGCCAGCTTCTCCACGTTGTTCAGATCGTAGAAATCGGCGATGATTTCATCCAGCGATTGCATCCCCTTATCCCCCTCGCCATGCACCCGCACCGATGCCGACTCAGCCTCCTGCTCTTTTGCTCCAACAATCAGCATGTACGGGATTTTCTGCATCTCGGCTTCCCGAATTTTGTAGCCTAATTTCTCCGAACGGCTATCCAACTCCACACGGAACCCTAAGCCATCAAGCCGCTGCTGCACCTGCTGGGCGTACTCCATGTAGTGCTCCGATAATGGCAGCACAATCGCCTGGACCGGAGCCAGCCAGAAGGGGAATTTCCCTGCGTAATGTTCAATCAACACCCCGATAAACCGCTCAAGCGAGCCGAACGGTGCGCGGTGGATCATCACCGGGCGGTGCTTTTGGCCATCCGAGCCGGTATATTCAAGGTTGAAGCGTTCCGGCAAATTGTAGTCCAGCTGAAGCGTGCCAAGCTGCCACTGGCGGCCAATGGCATCGCGCACCATGAAGTCAATTTTGGGGCCGTAGAAGGCTGCTTCACCAATCCCAATTTTAAACTCCAAACCAACGGCTTCGGCAACTTTCAGCAGTGCGGCTTCGGCGGTTTCCCACAGTTCATCGCGGCCAACGTACTTCGTCTTGTTGTCGGGGTCGCGCAGGCTTAGGCGGATGGTGAAATCCTTGAAGCCAAGCACCGACATCACGAACTTGATTAATCCAAGCACGCTCTGCAATTCCTGCTCAACTTGGTCGGGCCGGACGAACAGGTGCGAGTCATCCACCGTGAACCCGCGCACGCGCGTCAGTCCGTTCAACTGTCCCGATTTCTCGTACCGATACACCGTCCCAAACTCGGCCAACCGGACCGGCAAATCGCGGTAGCTGCGCGGCTTGCTGGCAAAGATGTGGCAGTGGTGCGGGCAGTTCATCGGCTTCAGTAGATACTCCTCATTTTCCTCCAGCTTAATCGGCGTGAACTGGCTTTCGGCGTAGTAGGGGTAATGCCCGCTGGTGCGGTACAGATCCAAATTGCCGATGTGTGGCGTAACCACTGGCGTGTATCCCCGCTTCTTTTGCTCGGCCCGCAGGAACCCTTCCAGCGTCTCGCGCAGGGCGGTTCCTTTTGGCAACCACAGCGGCAATCCAAGCCCAATTTCTGGCGTGATCAGGAAAAGCTCAAGCTCGCGTCCAAGTTTGCGGTGATCCCGTTTTTTTGCTTCCTCCAGCATCACCATGTGTTCATCCAGCATGGATTTTTTGGGGAAGCTGACCCCATACACCCGCTGCAACTGCTTCCGCTTGATGTCGCCACGCCAGTACGCGCTGCTGACAGATGTTAGCTTCACCGCCTTAATCATCCCCGTGGAAGGGACGTGCGTGCCACGGCACAGGTCGGTGAAATTCCCCTGCTGATAGAGTGTTATCTCACGGTCTTTGAAATCCTCCAGCAACTCCAACTTGTACTCATCCCCTTTTTGCTGGAAGTAAGCAACCGCTTCCTCCCACGTGACCGGAACCCGTTTGAACTTGCTATCGGCCTTTGCTAATTCGGCCATTTTTGCTTCCACCGTCGCCAAATCCTCGTGCGTCAAAACGTGGCCGTCCGCGATATCCATGTCATAGTAGAAGCCGTTTTCCACGGGTGGGCCAATGCCGAACTTGGTTCCGGGGAACAGTGCCTCGATAGCCTCGGCCATCAAGTGCGCGCTGCTGTGCCAGAAGATTGCTTTCCCTTCTTCATCGTCGAACTTGACAAAGCGGATGAAGGCATCTTCGGTGATGGTGCGGCTAAGGTCGTAGGGTTGATCGTTGACGAAGATGCCAAGGACGTTCCGGGCCAGGCCGGAGCTAATCGCTTCGGCGATCTCCATCCCCGTCACCCCGTCGTGGAACTCACGGACCGAGCCGTCCAACAGTGTGATGTGGATCATTGTGATCGCTCTCCTGAAAAATGAAAAAGGCAACGAGCGCACGCCTGTGTTGTTCGCTCATTGCCCTTCGTCAGTTCAATGGAATTGGTGTAGCCAGTACAACAGGCGTGCAGATTTTTGTTGCCGCGAAGATACGCCAACCGCTGCCGCCAATGCAACCGCCAACGCAGCTACGATTGTGAAAAAATTAGCTTCATCATAGATTGCTCTCCATGATTTTGCAACCACTTGCCAGCCAACTTGCATCTTTGGGCATTCAACGCCTTTCCACCCTTGTGGTGCTTGGCAGCGGGATGGGGGGCGCGTTCGCCGATTCCGAATTGACCCCCGTTGCCACGCTCCCAACCGGCGTGGCCGGGCATCGGGGGGTGCTGGCAATGCTGGGAAATCCAACCGATGGAGTGCTGCTTTCGCTGGGGCGGCGGCATCTGTACGAAGGCGTTGGCCGCGCAGAAATTGAATCTACCGTTCGGGCGGCTGCGGCTTGCGGGGCGCGGCGGTTAGTGCTTGCCAACGCCGCCGGCGGCCTGAACCCACATCTGAACATCGGCGACCTGATGCTGATAACCACCGCCGTTGCCATGCCGATGACCAAGCTCCCGAATGGAGTTCCAAACCAGTGCAGTTTTTCCACCGAACGATACCCCGCGATTGAATCGGCGGCGTTGGATGCTGGGGCCCGTTTGCGGCGTGGCAGCTACGCAATGGCCACCGGCCCCAGCTACGAAACCCGCGCCGAAATTCGGATGCTCCGCCGGCTTGGTGCCGATGCCGTCGGGATGTCCACCTTGATTGAAGCCACAGCCGGAATAGAGTGCGGAATGGAGGTGGTCGGGATGTCGCTTATCACCAACATCGCCAGCGAAACCCCAGCCGAAACTCTGGATCACCACCATGTGGTGGTGCAAGGGGGGATGGCGGTCGCAAAGGTTAGAAGGGTGGTTGAGGTGATGTTGGGGGAGTTGAGAATGGATGATTGAGACGGCTCATTAGACTCGGAACAAATGGTTCGTAAGAATCCAGGTATCGTACACTCAAACTCACGCCTCGTCATCGCGAGGAGTCTTCGACGAAGCGATCTCGCGGATTTCTGGGAGAGCGTCGGACACCGTGCTGGCCGCGAAATGGGCTTGGGCCGCTGCTTCTCGGTGGCACGTCGCTATCGCTCCTCGCGATGACGAAAGAAGGCGGGAGAGGGGGTGGGGTGTGAGATGTGAGGGGTGAGGGAAAACACCGCACCCTGCCTCTCAGCTCTTTACGAAATCCCACTTGTCCCTTTTGTACTTTTGCCCACCGAACAATCGGCCTTATTTCTTCCGAGCTTCCCTGAATCTGCCAAATCGAACTTGCCAATGCGCCACATTGACCCAGCCACAATCCACCACAGCGAATCGCACCGCTATTTGCTGAGTTGCGTTGCCCCGCGCCCAATCGCGTTTGCCGGAACAGTGGATTCCGAAGGCCGCCCAAATCTTGCGCCGTTCTCCTTCTTCAACGCTTTTGGGGCCAATCCCCCGGTGGTTGCTTTTTCTCCGGCGTTTCGCGGGACCGATGGCAGCGCAAAGCACACGCTGATGAATGTGCTGGCCACGGGTGAGTTCACCATTTCGGTGGTCAGTTATTCGATGGTGGAGCAGATCAGCCTTGCCTCGTGCGACTTCCCCGAAGGGGTGGATGAGTTCCTGAAAGCTGGGTTCACGAAACTTCCAAGCCACAAAATCAAGCCGCCGGGCGTGGCTCAGTCGCCGATGGTGATGGAGTGCAAATTGCTCCACCACATCCCGGTGGGGAATGCGGCTGGTTCGGCCAATATCCTGATTGGGGAGGTGGTGATGTTCCACCTGCGGGAATCAATTTTCGATGGCCAATATCCCAGCGCCGATCGCCTGGACCTTGTTGCACGGATGGGGGGGCCGCAGTACTGCCGTGCCAGCGGGCCAGCCGTGTTCACCCTTGCCAAGCCAACCCACAACGGCATCGGGTTCGACGCGCTTCCGGGGGGCTTGCTGGAAAGCACAATTCTTACCGGCAACGATCTGGCAAAACTGGCCGGAGTGAAGCAGATCCCTGATCTTTCAGCAGCCCAAGCGTTCATCGCAACCGAGCTTGCAAGCCTTGCTGCAAACGTCCCCGATGATCTGGACAGTGAGCTTCGGGTTGGCACGCCGGAGCGTGCGTTCAAGGCGTTTCTGGCCGGGAAAATTGGGGGAGACCACTGGGCCGGGAACGACACCGCCACGCTGCATCGCATCATCCAAGGTTTTCTGAAAAAGAACGACGTGACGAACGCTTGGAACTGCGCACTTGCCGAAGCATTGCTTCCCCAACCGGAGGCAGCCCCAGCCGCAACGAACGATCAACACTAACTCAATCAATAGAGAATCAACCGCACATTCATGGCCTACAACATCGAGCAAACCGACGCACAACTACTTGGAACCACTGCCGCAATCCGCTACCGGCTAACCTTCCCACAGGCAGCACAGCACTTGGTAAATGTGGAGATGGAGGTTGACACCGAAGCGGGGGAACTAACGCTGGCGCTCCCCAATTGGATACCAGGTTCGTACAAGGTTCGCGACTTCATCAGCAATCAGGGAGACCTGCAAGTGGCCGCCCCCGACGGCACCTTACTCACCCCAGAATGGAGTTCCAAAAACCGTTTCACCGTGCAAGTTCCCACCGCAGGAACGGTGCGGGCTTCCTGGAATTGGTACGGGAACGAGCGTTCGGTTCGGCTTAGCCACATCAACCGCTTCCATGCGTTCATCAATCCGGCAAACGTGATGATGTACGTCCAGGGGCGCACCCAGGAAGTTCATCACGTAGAAATTCACAACCCGTGGTCGCAGATCAGCACGCCACTTTCGCCGGTGCGCACGGGCGTGTGGGGGGCATTGAACTACGACATCCTGGTGGATTCGCCAATGGAGCTTGGCGACCATTTTGTTGCGTCGTTTCAACTGCACGGAGCAACCCACGAAGTGGCGGTGATTGGCGCAGGCGATTTCGACCACGAGTGGATTGTGGATCAATGCAAAATCATTGTGGACACCGCCGTGAAGTTGTGGGGGCGGCTTCCGTACGATCGCTACGTGTTTATCAACCAGCTTCTTAGCGGGTTGTACGGCGGGCTTGAACATTCCCGTTGTTCGGTGAATATCTTCGATTCAGAAATTTTTAACGATAGCGACCGCGCCGTGAAATTTTTGGGATTGCTCTGCCACGAGTACTTCCACCTTTGGAACGTGAAGCGGATTCGCCCGATTGAATTCGGCCCGTTCGACTACGACCGCGAAATCTACTCCAGCATGTTGTGGCTTGCCGAGGGCTGCACCAGCTACTACGACGACCTGATGACCTACCGCTGCGGATTCTACACCCGTGGCGAATATCTGCGAACCCTAAGCAGCGACCACCTTGCCACGCTGATGGCGATTCCCGGGCGCAAGGCAATGTCCATCAAGGATAGCTCGTTTCTGGCATGGGTGAAGCTCTACGTCCCAACCCCCGACCAGAACAACCGGCAAGTAAGCTACTACCTGAAAGGGGGGGTGATCTTCCTGCTGCTCGATCTTCTGATTATCTCCGAATCGAACGGCGCAGCAACAATGGACGACGGGCTGCGGGCATTGATGGCACGGTACGAGGCCAACCCAGCCGTTGGCCTGACCGAAGATGAGTTCATCCAGATTGTGAGCCAGGCAACGGGGGTGGAGATTGGAACCCACCTGCGCGGCTGGCTTGCCAGCACCGACGAGCTTCCGCTTGCCGAATATCTGGGGCGGTTTGGGTTGGAGTGGAAAAGGAGCATTGCAACATCCGAGCCGCAAAATTTTGGCGAGAGCCTTCCATACCAACGCCCGTTCCCAGCAACGTGGGGGGGATTGCAGGTGGAGGAGATCAAAACTGGATTGAAGGTCAGCCGCGTGATCCGCGATTCCCCCGCCGAGCGCGCCGGCTTGGGTGCCGATGATGAGGTGCTGGCCCTGAACGGAGTTCGTGTGGGAAGCAGTAAACAGTGGGATGCCGTCTATCGTGGAGTCTTGTTGTCCGGAAAGCCGATGGAGATTATTGCGGCAACGGAAGGCCGGGTCTATCAGGCAACCATGCAGCCGGAAGAGCGGGTGGTGTGGGAGCTAACCCGCAAACCGGAACCAACCGAACAAGAACAGCGGCTGATGGATATTTGGCTGGCCCGTTGATCGTACTTATAGGCTATTGAAGATAGTTTGCGAGAACCCTATACTTGTCATTCCCGCGAAAGCGGGAATCCATAGGAGTAGTGCTACTTCTCGGTTAGTTGAGTTTCGCAAATCACTGTGCTTCAAACAGGTTTTCAGCCTACACCGATTCAGCCTAATGCCACTCGGCGAAGGTAGGAAGGTAGAAAAGGTTTTCGCTATCTTCGCCACGTCATAACAGCATCTGCACCAAACTCAATCAATAGACCTTCTTCAACAAACAACCATGAACAACCAGAATCGTTTCCGCCAACTGTTCGCGCTGCTTTGCGTGGCGGCTCCGTTGGCATTTACCGCGTGTGGTGGGGGGGAGAACAACGGTGGCACAACCACAGGGGACGCTGGCGCGCCAGTGCAAGGGGATTGGGTAATCATCCACAGCACCGCCGACCCCGAAGATATGCGCGAGCTTGTGGCCACCGATGCCAGCCAGCAGGAGATCATCAGCTACATCTACGACCGGCTGATGATCCCTAATTGGGAAACGCTTGAGCCAATGCCCTGGCTTGCCGATTCGTTGCCGGTGGTCAGTGCCGACCACTTAACCTACGATTTCCGCCTGAAGAAAAACGCCAAGTTCAGCGACGGGCAACCGGTAACGGGAAACGATTTTATTTTCACACTGAAAGCAATTAAAAACCCAGAAATTAAAAATGCGGGGCCGCTGGCGGGATATTACGAGCGGGTAAAATCGGCAGAGTTAATCAATGGCGATCCGTACCATATTCGTTTCACCATGCGCGAGCCATATTTCCTTGCAGCCGATTATCTGGGCGGACTTTTTGCGATGCCAAAGCATATTTTGGATCCGAAAAATTTAACCGACAAGATGACCTTTGATGAATTAAATGCTGGAAAATCAAGCAACCCAGTAGTCCAGGAATTTGCTGATTGGTATCAATCCAGCGATAAGGCATTTAATAAGGCAATTTTGGTTGGCTCAGGGCCATACATGTTTGACAGCTACAAGCAGTACAACAACATCACCCTTGTGCGGAATCCAAACTATTGGAACAAGGAGAGTAAGTACGGAAAGGGCTATCCAGATAAAATTATCTGGAAGACAATCCAAGAGCACGTTGCGGCAATCAATGACTTGCGTTCTGGCGAAATTGATGTTATCCCAACAATGCCAAAAGTGTTGTACAAGCAGCAGAAACCACAATTCGCTGGCCGGAATATCTCACCAGCGGAATATGATTATCCAAGCTATAATTACATCGGCTACAATCAAAAGAAGGCATTATTTCAGGATAAGGCGGTTCGCCAAGCATTAGCGCGGGCAATTAACCGCGACGAAATCGTTAATAACGTCTATTTCGGTTTTGCACGGGCAATTCAATCGCCGATATTTTACAAACGGCCAGAATGCGACAGCACAATACCGCTTATCAAATACAATCTTGAAGAAGCAAAAAAAATGCTGGCCGATGCAGGATGGAACGATAGCGATGGAGATGGAGTTCTGGATAAGGTGATAAATGGGCAAAAAACAGATTTTAAATTTACCATCATGCTGACCACTGCAAGCAAGCCAACGGTGGATCAGATAGCCCAGATTTTTATCAGTGAGCTGAAGAAAATTGGAATTGAAGCATCCACACAAAGCCTTGATTGGGCAATTTTCCTGAAGAACACGCGCGCTGGTGATTACGATGCCTACATTGGCGCTTGGGCAATGGACATCACCGAAGGGGATAACTACCAACTGTTCCACTCCAAATCCATCGGTGCCGGCTCGAATTATGTGTTCTGGCGGAACCCAACGGCCGATTCGCTGATTGAAGCAATCCGGACAGAATTCGATCAGGCAAAGCGGTTTGAGATTACCAAGCAGTTCCAGCGTGTATTTAACGAGGATCAGCCTTACAATCTGCTGGTATCGTCGAAGGCTACCGGGGGATATAGCAACCGCTACCAAAACGTGACGTGGTACGCGCAACGCCCGTGCTTCCTTGCCAACACCTGGTGGGTTCCGCTGACGGCACAGAAGTATAAAGCCCAGCAGCCGGTGGCGATGAACTAACGCGGCTTGCCCGCCGATGCCCGGAGAAAAAAACGCGCCCCGCCGGCCATTTTGCGGTGGGGCGCGGTGGTTTGCAGGGGGGAAGTTTGCTTATCTTCGCCCACCGCTTGGTTCTATCCAACCAACCTTACTCTCACGTTCACACGAACACTTATCTGGAAGGACACTTGCCCGATGGGTACGTACATCCTAAAACGCATTCTCTTGTTCATCCCAACATTTATCGCCATCACGGCCCTGACGTTTGGCATTAGCCGGCTTGTGCCGGGGGACCCTGCCGAGCGAAAAGCCGGAATGGGAAGGGAAGGACAGCAACAAACCAACCGAGAATTGTCGCAGGAGCGGATACAGCGGCTGCGCGAAGAATGGAATCTGGATAAGCCTATTCATGTTCAGTACGTGATGTGGGCAGCCGATATGGTGCAGTTGGATTTTGGCAAATCGTTCAAGGACGACAAGCCGGTGATTGATAAAATCATGGATCGCCTTCCGCTTACGGTGCTGATGAGCGTTATCTCGGCCATTCTTGCCTACCTTATCGCCATTCCTGTCGGTATCTACTCGGCCACCAATTCTGGCACGTTGGGGGAGCGCTCCCTTTCCACCTCCTTGTTCATGCTCTACTCACTCCCCGATTTCTGGATTGGCACGCTGTTCATCGTCTTCCTGACCGTGGGGGGGAACTTCCTTGAGATTTTCCCAAGCAACGGCCTAACCACGACTGGCTCCGAAACTTGGCCATTCTTTAAAAAGCTGATGGATTATATCTGGCATCTGATCCTGCCGATCACGGTCTATACCTACGGTAGCTTTGCCTATATCTCGCGGCAGATGCGTGGCTCCATGATGGAAACGCTTCGCCAAGATTACATCCGAACCGCACGGGCAAAGGGGCTTGCCAACAAAACCGTCATTTACCACCATGCCCTTCGGAATTCGCTGATCCCGATTATCACCCTGTTTGCTGGGTTATTCCCGGCGTTCATTGGCGGGTCGGTGGTGGTGGAGCGGATTCTTAACCTTCCCGGCGTTGGCCAACTTGCGTTCCAAGCCGCTACCGAGCTGGATTACCCGGTGGTGATGGGTATCCTAACAATGAGCGCGCTGCTAACAATGACGGGCGTGCTTGTTGGCGACATCCTATACTCCGTTGTTGATCCGCGCATCGCTTACTCCAAGAAGTCCAGCTAACAACGCCAGCGAACTGACAATTTTTTGAACTGACTTTGCCATGAAGAACAATACATCCACACCAGCAGCCGGCCAGCCAACGCCAAACGGTGGGGAAGGGCAGCATCTTCCCAGCGAAACATACTTGCAGTATGTGAAGCGGCAGTTCCGCAAAAACCGCCTTGCACGGGTCGCGCTTTACTTCACCTACTTCATGTTTATTGTGGCAATTTTTGCCGACTTCTTGGCCAACGATCGCCCCATTGCCTGCGGCTACAAAGGGGAGTTCTACATGCCGGTGGTGCAGGAGTACTTGAAGGATTTGGGGATGTACAAATACCCAAAAGAGCTGAACAATGTAGATTGGAAATCGCTGGAGTACGACTGGTCGCTGTTTCCGCCGGTGAGGTATCACGGCAACGGAATTGACGGCGCGAATCCGTTTGTCGCGCCGCTGACTTCCGGCAGCAACCACTACTTGGGAACCGACCAATTAGGGCGCGACCTGCTGGCAGGGTTAATCCATGGGGCGCGTATCTCACTTTCGGTTGGGTTTATTTCCATGAGCATTGCGGCCTTCATCGGCATCTCGCTTGGTGCAATCGCTGGGTTCTTTGGGGGATGGGTGGATATTCTGATCTCACGGCTGATTGAACTGTTTCTCAACTTCCCAACGCTCTTCCTGATTATCACCATTGTGGCGTTTTTTGGGCCGAACATCTTTTTTATGATGGCAGTGATTGGCCTAACCGGCTGGACCGGGATTGCGCGATTAATTCGTGGTGAGGTTTTGCGGATTCGGAATATGGAGTATATCACAGCGGCAAACTCAATTGGGTTTCCGGCATTCCGCATTATTTGGCGGCAGGTGCTTCCCAACGCGCTTGCGCCGGTGTTGGTCTCGATTGCGTTTGGCATTGCTGGGGCAATTCTTACCGAGTCCACGCTCTCGTTTTTGGGGCTTGGTGTTCCCACCGAAGTGGTGACGTGGGGATCAATTCTTGATGGCTCGCGCACGGCAACGTTTGCGTGGTGGATGGCAATTTTCCCAGGCTTTATGATTTTCCTTTCGGTGGTAAGCTACAACCTTATCGGCGACGGCCTACGCGACGCGCTGGACCCGCGGTTGAAGACGTAAACTGCAACCCCCGCGAAACTGCTGGCCGAATGCTGCAAATAAGAGTGCGGCCAACATCACCATGATGTTGGCCGCACTCTTATGATGGTTGCACTCTATGAAATCCCACCCTCTAATCGCCCCACCACCCCCCAATTCCCCTCCAAAATATCCAACTCCGCAATGGCTTTTGGCGGAACCCAGCGGTGGTCGGCAAAAACGTTGTTCTGGATTTCTCCTTCCCAATTCTCCACAAAAAAATACCGCACTTGGTAGGTTTTTCCGTCAGCAGGATAGTGGGCAATTTCTTCGTGGAATAATGCGCCAATTTCGGCTGTGATTGAAAGCTCCTCGGAAAGTTCGCGGGCTAATGCTTGTTCGGCGGTTTCTCCAAACTCTATTTTCCCACCGGGAAATTCCCACTTCAATGGGTAGCTTTTGTGTGCCGGGCGTTGGCACAACAACACCGATGAATCGGCCCGCCGAAGAATCGCCACCGCAACTTCAATAATACCACTGCTCATCGCGTTGCCTGGAAATTGAACTTGGCCCCTTTTGCTGGGATTGAAACGTTCTTGATTCCAACCGCCTGCAATCCGTCGCGCAAGGCTTCGGCGGCGGTTGGTTCGCCATGCACCAAAAATACTTGTTGCAGCCGCTCGCGGTTTTGGTGGCCGATGAAATCAATCAACTCATCGTGGTCGGCATGGGCCGATAAACCGTTCACCACTTTCACTTGGGCACGTAGCTGGTGCGGCTGCCCCATGATATTCACCACCGGCTCGCGCTCCACAATTTTCCGCCCAAGCGTGTGCTCGGCTTGGAATCCGATTACCATCACCGTGTTCCGTTCATCTTCAATGTGGTTCATCAAATGGTGGACTACTCGCCCCGCCTCCATCATCCCGCTGGCGGAAATAATGACGCAAGGATGAGGATCGTTGTTCAGCCGCTTGGACTCCTCGGCACTCCGCAAATAGTGAAGCCCCTGGAACCCGAACGGGTCGGGATCGGTGAGCAGAAGGTCGGCAACCTTGCGGTTGAAGCAATCAAGGTGCGAGCGGTAGATATGGGTGGCGTTCATTGCCAGCGGTGAATCCACGTAGATCGGCACGCGGGGAAGCTCGCCACGCTCGAACAACACATTCAGCAGATAGACAACATCCTGAGTGCGGCCCACGGCAAAGGCAGGAATAATCACTTTGCCGCCGCGTTGTGTGGTGCGGATGATCGTCTCCTTCAGCGTTTGCATCAGGTTCGGGAACGGCTCGTGGGTTCGCCCACCGTAGGTGCTTTCGCTAATCAGCAGATCAACATCGGGAAGGTATTCGGGATCGCGCAGGATTGGGCGATTTTTCCTTCCGACATCACCGGTAAATCCAACTTGAATAGTTTTCCCATGTTCCCGAACGGTGAGCACCACCCCGGCCGAGCCAAGGATGTGGCCAGCATCGTAGAAGGTTGCCGAAACGTCATCGGTAACGTTGAACTGGCGGCGGTAGGGGACACTGGCAAACTGCTCAATCAGTTGCAGCGCGTCGTCCATGGTGTAGAGTGGGCCAACGGCGGTGCGCTTTTTCTTCCGCAAGAATGCGGCATCCGATTCCTGAATATGCGCCGAATCGGGAAGCATGATTGAGCAGAGGTCGCGCGTGGCGTGAGTGCAATGGATGTAGCCACCGAACGGGCGCGGATAGCGTGATGAAATCAGCGAAGGGAGGTTGCCGGAGTGGTCAATGTGTGCGTGCGACAACACCACGGCATCAATGCTGCTGGGATCGAACGGAAGGTGGCTGTTAATCTGGAACGCCTCGCTTCGGCGGCCCTGATACATTCCACAATCCAGCAGGATACGGCTACCGTTCGCGGTGGTCAGCAGGTGCATGGACCCGGTGACGGTTTTGGCTGCGCCAAGAAATGTTAGTTCCATGCGGGGAAAATACTGCGTTATGGCCTGAAAGGGGAAGGTAGGAGGGGGAAGGCAAAGAATTAATTTTTTGTCATTTATGCTTCCCCCGTTGCTATCGGGGGGGCAGTTGTTGTAGATTCCGGCTGTTCAGAAAGTAGCGGCTGCGGCACGGCGCACAGCAGCCAGATTGCGGGAGTAATTCAGTGGTAGAATGCAAGCTTCCCAAGCTTGACGTCGCGGGTTCGAGTCCCGTCTCCCGCTCCACACCAGTCCTTCGTTCTCGTACAGAAACTGCGCTGCCAACTCTCCATCTGGAACTTCGGATGGAACTCTCTCTCTGGAACTTCATCTGGCGGCAGCGCAACGATGGAAACCAACACTACCAAAAAGCCGCCCCCCGGCATTTCTTCGTCAATCGTTGACAAGGCAGATGTTCCATTCCGTGGGAGGAGTGTATCCCCTGCCAACAGCACACACGGCCACAGCAGTTCGCTACCGCCAAACTGGCGGCACGCACGACGGAGTTTTTAGGGGTGAACGGCAACGCTTCCCACTCGGGAAAAACTTCCCCGAAATCGGAAGACCGGAGCTTGCCAGCCGACGCTCGTCCTACACCAATTAACGTTACAGGGGGACCGCACCATGCCAGCCTACGTCTATGTGCTTCGCAGCACTGTAACCGGACAGCACTTCATTGGCTCCACCAGCAATTTGCAGGATCGCATCTCGCACTATAACCGCACGTCGGGCCGGACCTACCGCCCGGGGGGACCTTGGGAATGTGTGTATGTTGAGGTCTGCGACAAACTGGAAGAAGCCCGCAAGCGGGAACGCCACTTGCGGAGTTTAGATGGAGTTGATGAAAAGATCAGAATACTCTACACCACATCCGAACGAACGCGAAATCAGTAGCCGCTGAAGATCGCGCACGTCCGTCCAAGTTTGCTGATAAACGATGCTCCCTGAACAACAATCACTGTTGTTCAGGGAGCATCTGCTTTCTGGAATTTGGGCTGGCGTACTATTCTTCGGAATAGCGATGATCTTCCGTGGCGTGGCGGTCTTCCCGAATCTTCACCACAATGAACTCCTTTCCGTGCGCATTCAGCACCAAGCGGGTGGGGCTATGTTTCTGAAGTGTGCAGCCAAGCTCATCCACCAGCAACCGCCGTGCGTCATCGAAATTAGCGGTGAACAACAGCATTGCCCCCTGTGTTTGGTTGATGGTGGTGGCTATCGGTTGTTCACCAGCTCCGTTCGATTCGGATGAGGCGGCAGCAGACGCGGCTTCCGCAGCAGTGGCATCCTTCTTCCGCAGCTGTATTGATTCGGTGGCAGCTTTCAGCAGTGCGCGTTGGCGATCCACCCCCACCATCTGCAAGGCCATTTCGGCCTCGATGCTTGTGGTGTCGCGGACTTCATAGGAAAGGATGCGAAGGTCAACCTGGCGGTCGCCGGTGATCGGGATTGTGATGAAGGGGAAGGTGATCTTCCGCAGTTCCTTCAAGAAATTGCTGAACTCCTTGTCTTCAATCTCTTCAATCGCAACATGAACGCGGTGGCCAAGCTGCGCAAGCTCCTCCAAGTCCCGTTTTGAGTTTGGGGATGAGGTGATAAGCTCGGTGACGTTCACATACACGGTTGTATCAGGAGTGTTGTTGGCCAGCCAATTCCGGAAAACACCGATTGGTGCAAGGGTATCACGGAAGTAGCTATTGTAGTTCCAACCAGCAAGGCAACGATCCAGCAACGCTAAGGCATCGCCAACGCGCACTTGGAAGTAGTACTTCCCGCCGTCGGCATGAAAATTGGCTTGTGGTGTGGCGGCAACCAACGCCCAGGCAAAGGGAAGCGTTTGCCGTTGCGTGGCGGCGGCTTTGTCAATCTCGTTTGGCTGATTTGGCGATACGATGAAGTAGGAATGTGCAAGCATATCCAGTGTGGTTGTTGTAAGTGGAACGCGGAATGGGGCGCAATATACTTCAGCCGCCAACACTGAGTAATCGTTAATTTCACCTTGCCGAAGAAATGACAACGTAATTTTGCCCAACCTTTACCGATAGACCGATACCGATGAACGAACTTCTGGGCGACCCCCAACATGATGCGGCTGATGATGCAACCGAAAACGCTACCGAATCCAACGGCTTGGATGAACGCTCGATGCGTGGCGCGGTCTGGATGTTCGGCGCGCTGATCCTCTCCGGTTTTCTGTTCGCCGGGCTTAGTTCCTCCTCCGATTCCCCCGATACCAGCACGGCGGCTGCGCCTGGCAACGGCTTGGCTCCAAAACATTCTGGCATTCGGCTCTCCGGCTTGGTGATGGCTCATGCCCGCTACCTTGATACCCTCTACACCACCGATTCGGCATATTTAGAAATCAACTTGCGGAAGCAGCAAGTGCAACTGCACCGCCGTAACGGCAGCGTGGCCAGCTTCCCGGTATCTACCGGAAACCCGAATATCAGCGAAGGAATGGCCACCCCCGCAGGGGTGTTTACCGTGCAGAATAAAACGCCAATGGCCATTAGCAAGCAGTTCAACGATGCAAAGCTCCATTGGTGGATTGGAATCCAAGGGGGCGTTGGATTCCACGGGCTGGATGGAAATGGCTACTACTGGAATTTAGGGGTGCGCCCTTCCTCGCACGGTTGCGTTCGGATGGCCCGCGAGGACATCGCGCAACTCTACAAAATGGTTCGCCCGGGAATGCTCATCATCGTTCACAACGGTTCCCCGGGAAGGATTGTGGAGTTCTGCGCACCGGGCGATACTGCCGGCGCAACAGTGATTGATTCGGCCAACGTCTATTCCCGCAATCTTGGCGTAAAAAGGCTTCGCTCCATCTTGGAGTCGCGCGCTTGGGTAGATCCGCAGCCACGGATTGTTCACCTTGCCGGGCAACGCCTGCGTTGGGGGCTGCCGATGGTGGAATCCACAGCGATTCCAAAACAGAATATCCCCGGATATCAATTCCGCAGCGCAGATCTATTGCAACCACCAAAAGGGGCGGGGAAAGACCGCACGCTTCAGTGGGCGGCTACCGGCTGGAGCCTTCAACTGCAACGCTACCTTGATTCGGTGAACCAGATTGAGAAACAACGGTGGGATGAAGAACAGAAAGCCGACCCGGTGCTGTAAGCTCACCCAAACGGGTGATGGGAAAGGAAGTAGGAAGTAGGCAATAGGAGGAAGAGCGGACACTCTGTTTGGCGCGCGAGCTGGTTCGATCTGGTAAAAAGCACAGAGTACAAGCAAGTCACTTTCTGAAAAAAGCCCTCCCTCGCCTTGCGGGGGAGGGTTGGGTGGGGGTACAAGGCAGGGGCTCACAAAACAGCAAGGTTTATTTTGTGAGATGTTACTTAACGGGGAACCTCAGTGGCACAGGCGACACAATGGGGCAGCAAAAAAAATATCATACTCTTTCCCTGTCAGGCTTATACTGCTGGAGCTGTCTCCGCAATAACCAAACCTTCTTCCACAAAATGGCGATGAAATCATTCCTGATTGCTGCAATTACCGTAGCCGCAGTTTCCACCATTGGCGGCTGCGGCGGCGATGAGCCTTCGGCCCCAACAACAATTCCTGCTGACACCACGACTTCCCCGACCGCTTCGTTCACGCTGCTGCAAACCGAGTTGTTCGCCAAAAGCTGCGCGATCAGCGGATGCCATGCTGGCGACGCGCCAACGGGGGGGCTATCGTTGGAACCAGCCGTGGCCTGGAAGAACCTTGTGGGAGTGGCCCCAGAAAATGTGGCAGCGGCAACCGAAGGGCTGCAACGAGTAATGCCCGGGCAACCGGAACGGAGCTTCCTGCTGATGAAGCTCCGTGGCCAGCTTGGCCCCAACCACGGCGCGCAGATGCCGCTTGGTTCGGCAACGTTGGATAGTGGGAAATTGGAGTTCATCCGCCAGTGGATTGCCGCCGGCGCGCCCGATACCGGGGCCGTGGCGAACCCACAACTACTGCTGGGAAGCACCGATATTTTTACTCAGCTTCAGCCCCCAGCGTCCGGTTTCCAGTTGCACCTTACTCCGTTCGACATCCCCGCCAACCGCGACCGCGAAATTTTCGTGACCCAACACTCCCCCGCAGCTTCCGACCTGTTCGTCACCGGCTACGACGTGAAAATGCGGAACAACAGCCACCACTTTATCCTTTATACCTACCCCAAAGGGGCAACCAGCTATCCGGCCATCGGGAAGGTTCGGGAGCTGGGGAAGGATATGGATGAGTTTTTCAGCAAACGGGTGTTCTTTCTGGGTTCGCAAACTGCAAACGATAGCTACCGGTTCCCACAAGGGGTGGCGTTGCAGCTTCCCGGGAACACCGTGTTCGACCTGAACTCACACTACGTGAACCCAAACGGAACGGTGGCACAAGGTGAGGTTTATGTGAACTTGCACACCACCACAACTCCGCAGCGGATTGCCCAAGTGCTGTTTGCCAGCCAAACGAATATCTACCTTCCGCCATACCAGACAACGGTGGTGAAGGATAGCATTCAATCCCCCGTGAACGCCGATATTTTTATGCTCACTTCCCACACACACAAGCAGGGCCAGCAGTTCAGAATTTTTATCCGCCGATTGAATGGGAAGGAGGAACTGGTGTATCAAAGCAGTGATTGGCATTTGCCGGTGGTGAAAACGTTTGCCACCCCGCTACGGATTTGGAAAGGGGAGTGGCTGCGCTGGGAGGCCACCTACCGGAACGATACCGATGCCATCATCCGCTACGGCAACACCAGCCAAGATGAGATGTGCATCATCACCGGGTACTTTGCAATGGCGCAGTAAGGAAGAAAGTAGAAGCCGCAAAAACGGAGAGATCACAGAGGGGGAATGCCCGCTCTGTGATCTCTCCATTTTTACTCCATTTCCTTGCTTTGCTTTTTTACTTCCCGTTGATAGGGGCCGGCATGGTTGAGCGCGGTGGCTTGCTATCCGGCCCCTGCAGCACGGGTTGCTGGCTTGGCTTGGCAGGGGCTGGTTTCTGTGCTGGAGTTTTGGCTTGTGATGTTGGCTGAGCCCCGGCGCGCCGGTTTGCTGCTCCGTTTATCGGTTGCTCTCGGTTTGCATCCGGTGCGGTTTGTTCGGTGGCTGCGGGAAGCTGTGATTCCGATTGCTGAAGCTGCGGCGGCACGGCGGTGGGTTCAGTAACTGATCTCACGGCCGGAGTTGGCTGAACCGTGGGCTGATCGTTCCCGGAAGCGAGCCAAATAATCCCGCCAACAACCCCAATAGTTGCCACCGCTCCTGCAATCATTTTCCCAAGCCACCCGCTTGTTGTTGCCCCAGGGGTTCCTCCATCTGGAGGGGTTTTGGCCGCGGGTGTTGCTGCGGCAAGTGCCAGCATTGTTTGGCGCGTGCTTGCATGGTTGCTGGGGGCTGCGCTGCGGTCGGCTTGGAGTGTTTCCGTAATCCGTTGCTCGGTTGCAATCGCTCGGCTAAGTTCAGGGTTGGAGGCTGCTTCGTCCAAAAAAAGTTGTTGTTCGGCAGCGGTCATCTCACCAAACAGGTAGCGGTCAAGTTGTTCGTTCGTAGCCTCGTTCATCATTTTCTCTCCTGCTGGATTCCGCTTGGTTGGTTGCTGGCGGTTGGGCTTTGTGCGGTTGGGCTTTGTGCGGTTGGGCTTTGTGCGGTTGGGCTTTGTTCTGTCATTGCCAGGATCATGGTTCGTAGCTGGGCGCGCGCCCGCGAGGCTCGCATTCTGACGGCATCCACCGATTTCCCCATCATCTCGGCGATCTCATCAAAACGGTATCCGCTGTAGGTATAAAGGATCAACACTTCCCGCATTTCTAACGGCAATTTCTGCAGACAGATCACCACTAATTCCTCAAGCTCCGATTTCTCACGCATCTGCACCGTGGGGAGCTTGTGTTCCTGAACATCATCAATCGGGGTCAGTTTTTTTGTGTCGCGCAGGTGGTTCAGGCTAAGGTTGCGGGTGATTCGGATCAGGAAGCCGGTGGGATTCAGGACGTGTTGTGGGTTGCTCCGCATCCGTATCACCCGCTCCCATACTTCCTGAACAATATCCTCGGCTTGATCGGAGCTTCCCACTAATTTCAGGCAATAGAGGTACATGCGGTGATGGTGGCGGTCGAACAGTTCGGCAAACGCGCGGTCATCCCCGGCAAGGAATTGGTCAAACAGTTGTGAGTCTGTGCTGGAAGGGGTCATGGTTCGTCGGTCGGATAGGGAATCCGGTACGGAAGAAATCGCCCTGTTCGGCAAAGCAAGCGTCATCGCTCCCATTGGCTTGGTTGATTACTCTGTGTGTGAAGCGCGTGTTGATTGCCAACCCGACACTGCTTCCAACGCAATCATAACACACTCCCAAAGCAAACGGTTCCAAGCTACGCCGAACGGGCCAGTGCGAACTCGACAAATGCCAGCAACGAGCGTTTTGCTTGGCTATCGGGGAAGTGAGCAATGCTTGCGCGGGCGCGCTCGCAGTACTCAATCGCTGTCCGTTCGGCATACACCAACCCACCATACTGGGTCACGAACTGGCGAACGGTCTCGGTTCGCTCGCGCGATTCTTCCCCGTTTTTTATCAAGCTCAGAATTTTTTTGGCTTCTTTCCGTGGGGCTTGGTTCATGGAGTAGATCAGCGGCAGCGTCAGTTTCTTTTCCTTCAGATCGTTGCCGGTTGGCTTGCCGATTGCGGCATCGGTGCTGGCGTAGTCGAAAATGTCGTCCCGAATCTGGAAGGCGATTCCCACCATCTCGCCGTAGGTGCTGAAGGCTTGGTGGGTGACGGGGTCACTGCTTGCGCTGTGTGCGCCAAGTTCGCAGCAGGTGCTGATTAGCGATGCGGTTTTGTCGCTGATAATCCTGAAATACTCCTCCTCCTTGATGTCTAACTTCCGCGATTTCTGGATTTGCAGAAGCTCACCCTCGCTCATTCGGCGGACGGCTTTGCTGGTGATCCCCAGGAAGTCGTACTCGTTGTTCTCCACCGCCACCAGCAACCCGCGCGACAGCAGGTAATCGCCAACCAACACCGACACCTTGTTTTTCCAGACGGCGTTGATGCTGGGGAAACCGCGGCGTTCGTCGGCTTCATCCACAACGTCGTCGTGAACCAACGTGGCGGTGTGAAGCAGCTCCACCATGGTTGCTCCAACATACGTCCGGCGGGTGATGCCGCCAGCAACTTGGGCCGAAAGCAGCACAAGAATTGGGCGAACCTGTTTCCCTTTTTGCCGCAGGATGTAGCGAACCACCGTATCAAGCAACAGCATCTTGCTGTTCATTGACTCGCGGAAAAATTTGCGGAACTCCTTTAAGTGAGGTTCGATTGGGCGTGAAATTATAGAAAGGTCCATGCAGGAAAATTGCTGGGTCGGTTGAATTTTTGGGTTGAAGTCTTGGGTTGGAAATTTTAGACTTGTGGAGCTTCGTTCTGCTCAAGTTGTGCGGCCTCATCGCGTTGCCGCTTCGCCGTTTTGGAAACAAGGATGCTGATCTCGTACAAGGCATACAGCGGGACAGCCAACAGCATCTGGTTGATGGGGTCGGGGGTGGGGGTGATGATTGCTGCAAGAATCAGGATCACCACAATGCCGTGGCGGCGGTACTTCCGCAGCATCCCTGGGTTGATGATTCCGAAACGAGAAAGGGCATAACTCAGCATCGGCATCTCGAACACGGCCCCGCACGCAAGGCAGAATCCAAGCACAAAACTGAAGTATGAGCTAACCGCAAACTGGTTCTCGATATTCCCCCATTTGATGGTGCTGGTGAACCCAAGCGACGTTGGAACCATGATAAAGTAGGCAAAGGAAACGCCCAGCAAAAAGCAGAAAACGGTTGCCACGGTAATCCACCCCACGTAGCGTTGCTCCTTTGGATACAAGCCCGGACGGATGAACCCCCACAACTGCCAGAGGATGAACGGAATGGAAAGAATCAGCCCGCTGAACACGCTTACTTGGATGGCAAGGGTGAACTGCCCCATCACCTCCAGATTTTGCAGCTTGATCCCAAGCCGCGTGGCGGGGGCAAGCAGAACATCACTCATCAGAAAATCCAAGAAAATGCCGCACAGCCCCGACATCACCACAAGGGCAATCACCGCTTTGAAGATGCGGCCACGAAGTTCCTCCAAGTGGTCGAAAAACCCCATTTCGTGGTGGACCTCTTGGCCGTTGTGCTGCGGCTGTTGCGCTGCCGCTGCGGCGGGATAGCCGACGGCAGATGCTCTGTCCGATGCTCTCTCCGATTCTGTGGCCGATTGCTCCCAATCCGCTGGCGGCATCGTCTCCCGAAACGCTGCCGGTGGCGTTGCATCGGGGCTGGCATCGGATGCTTGCTGGTTATCGGGGGGAATGTTTTGTGGCTCCATCATCCATCGGTCAGTTAGTGCTTTTCGTGGCTTCGTCGCCGGGCAATTCTTGCTGGCTTTACACCGCAAGCTCGGTTGGCAGAACAGGACGCGCACCGGCGTTGGCAAGTGCATCGGGATAGAGTGGGAAGGCGGAGCAGAACTCCTGCACTTCGTTGCTCACCGTCGCCTGAAGCTCGGCGCTGGTGATGTTGCTCAACACCCGGTCAATGAACTCGGCAATCTGCCCCATCTGCTCCTGCTTCATTCCACGTGTGGTCATGGCCGCGCTTCCCAGGCGGATTCCGGAGGTAATCAGCGGCGATTTATCGTCGAACGGAACGGCGTTTTTGTTGCAGGTGATCCCGGCGTGATCCAGTGCGTTTTCGGCGGCTTTTCCGGTAAGCCCTTTGTTCCGCAAGTCAATCAGCATCAGGTGGTTATCGGTTCCGTTCGAGACGACGTTGTAGCCCCGCTCCATCATCCCCGTTGCCAGTGCCGAAGCGTTGGCAATCACTTGTTCGGCATACAGGCGGAAGTCGTCGGTTAAATCTTCGGCAAAGGCAACGGCTTTTGCGGCAATCACGTGCATCAGCGGGCCGCCTTGGATTCCGGGCATCACCCAGCTGTCAATAATTTCCGACATCATCTTCGTCCGCCCCGATTTTGGCGCGACGATACCGAACGGGTTTTCAAAATCTTTCCCCATCAGAATCACCCCGCCACGCGGGCCGCGCAGCGTTTTGTGGGTGGTGCTGGTGACAACGTGGCAATGGGCAATCGGGGAATCAAGTAACCCTTTTGCAATCAGCCCGGCGGGGTGAGCAATGTCGGCCATCAGGAACGCGCCAACTTCGCGGGCAATCTCGCCAAAGGCTGCGTAGTTGATGTTCCGGCTGTAGGCCGACGCGCCAACGGTAATCATTTTTGGCTTGTGTTGCCGGGCTGCGTCGCGCACGGCATCGTAATCAATGAACCCCGTTGCCGGATCAACGCCGTAGGCCACGAAGTTGTAGAACTTGCCGGAGAAATTCACCGGCGAGCCATGCGTCAGGTGGCCGCCATGCGAAAGGTTCATCCCAAGAACGGTGTCGCCATGATTCAGGAAGGAGAAGTAGGTGGCCATGTTTGCCGACGACCCAGAGTGAGGTTGCACGTTGGCGTACTCCGCCCCGAACAACTTGCGGGCGCGCGCTTGCGCCAACGATTCGGCAACGTCAACCCACTCGCATCCGCCGTAGTAGCGTTTGCCGGGATAGCCTTCGGCGTACTTGTTGGTCAGCACGGAACCTTGCGCTTCCAGCACTGCGGGGCTAACAAAATTCTCGCTGGCAATCAGCTCAATTTTATCATTCTGGCGGTAGAGTTCCCCAGTGAGCGCGGTGAACAGTTCGGGGTCCTGGTTGCGAAGCGTGTTGTTCATGGAAGGTCGTTTGGGAAGCGTGTTGTGAAGTTGAAAAGAGCTACGGTTGCGGGGTTCCCGGGTTGGGGCTGGAAGATCAACATCCCGTCAGTGTGTGAATTTTCTCCACACGGCTGCGGTGGCGTGGATTATCGGAAGCTGCGGTTGAAAGGAATGCCTCCACAATCTGCTTGGCGGTTCCCCAATCAACAAGGCGTTCGCCAATGGTCAGGATGTTGGCATCGTTATGCTGGCGTGCAAGCTGGGCCATTTCGGCGGTTAGGCAGTTTGCCGCTCGGATTCCTGCCACCTTGTTTGCCACAATGCTTACTCCAATCCCGGAACCACACACCAGAATTGCGCAATCGGCCTGGCCGCTGGCAACGGCGTTGGCGGCGGCGGCGGCGTGGTCGGGATAGTCGGTGGATTCGGTGCTGTTGGTTCCAAAATCAAGCACGGTATCCCCTTGCTGTTCCAGCAGCTCGGCAATCTGCTGTTTGTAGTTTACCCCGGCGTGGTCGGCCCCAAGTGCGATAGTGCGGCTCATATTTTTTCGTTCCAATGTTGTTGGGCCAAATATAGAAAGATCACCCTTTGTGGCTGGGAGGTGAGTGAGAAAGGGGGGAAGGGGCTTGCGAATTGTTGCAGGGGGGCAAGCAATAAGGTTTGTGATTGTCAGAAGCTGATAGTTGAGACGATACTCCTTGCGATGACGTTGGGTGAGTTTGGAAAAAACACCCACTCACTCACCAAACCGCTTTGAAACCATCACGTGCCAGGTGATTCCGCCGAACTCATAATCGCGGCGGGCGGCGAAATCGAAACGGAGGTTTTGGCCGTCGAGCGGTGGGGTCAGGAACAGGCCGAACGCCGCATCCCCCACGGTGCTGAACCCCAGCCGAAACCCCAGATCAACCCCACGATACGGAACACACTCGGCAGCAACGCTCACCGCTGGCTGGCTGCTGAACTGCCCAATCGTTGTCTCCACCATGCCAATCAGATACTCCTTTGGCGGGCCGCTTCGTTGGGTTATTTGCCCGCTTGGGTCGGGGTGTAGAAGCTCAACTTCTGGTTCGGAAAAGGGGAGAAGGTAGGACGCGCCAAACCGCCCTTGCCAGGGGATGACCTCCTTTGGGCCGTTGCCGTAGGCGGCAATCATCCCCCCTGCAACATTGCTGATGCTGCTGCTGAGAAAAAAACGTTCTTGAAAAGCGATGCTGCCAGAAAGGTCCACGGAGTATCCATTTTCTGGCGCGTCAATTCCGCTTACGTCGCGCCGCAGGTAGCGAACGGTTGCCCCCACGTTTCCCGGGCCGATGTTCAACCCTGCGCCGGCAATCAGCGCAAGGTCTTGGCTGGAAAGCTCGCCAAGTTTCTGCCCGTTTTGCGCTCGGCCAGCAATCCCACTCACACCATACCGTGTGATACCGATGCCAAGCCCTGCAACTCCATCAAAGGCGTAGGCCCCACACAGCGTTTGCTGCTGCTGGCGGAATGGAAGCAAGGAAACCCCCGCCGCCACCTGCGGTTCGGTGATGCGTGCTAACAAGGCGCTGTTGGTGAACAGTGTGGTGGCATCGGGAAACACAACGTGCGAGGCCCCCGCCAGCGATGCCTGCGAAGGAAGAATTGTGCGGCGGAACGGCGCGCCAGCAAGCCCCCCTGGTTCAGTCTGCGCTGTGGCAATGCAGAACGTGGCGCAAAGCATCAGGGCGGTGGATGGGAACAATCGGTGGAGCAACATGGCAGGCGGGAAAGCGATGCTGGCAAAAGATTACCGTGAGATCAGCACCTTCTTGGTGATGCGCTGGTCGCCAGCTTCCAGCACCACTAAGTACGGGCCATTGGGCAAACCTGCGGTTCTGAACGTGAAGGTGTATTCCCCTTTGGTGACGGTGCTGACCCCGCTGGTCTCGATCAACTTCCCGATGATGCTGTAGAATGCAACCCTGATGCGTGGTTTGTCTTCGGGAAACGCGACGAACAGCGTGACGGTCTCATTCTCGGCCGATCGCCCAATGCTGGCGGTGATCTCCTTCTTCGGTTCAATCTGCTGGGCGATATCGCCCACGGTTGCCTGCACGCCCGATGATGATCTGCTGATGGCCTGTAGCGGTTGGCCACCAACCAACAGCAGGCACAGGATTGTGGCAAGAAGAAGTGCGCGTTTCAACGTTTCAGTATCAGGATAGGAATGGAAGATTGTTCGCCGGAACTTGATTCGATGACGCAAATATAGGTTCCATTTGCCACAATCGAGCCTTTGCTGTTGCGGCCATCCCACAGTTCAAGGTTCAGCCCCGATTCTTTCTCACCGTTTTGAAGCAGTTGCCGCACCAACGCCCGCGACGCATCATAAATGGCAACGCTGACGCTGCCGGGGGATTCCAATTCATAAAAAATCTCAACGCTCGATTCCCCACCACGCAGCATGGGATTAAATGGATTCGGCTGGGCGTAGCTTCCAACCTCAATCGGCTCAAGTTCAAAACTTGTGCGGGCAAATGCGCAGGAAAGTGAGCCAACCTCATTTCCGCAGCAAAGCCGCACCGTGACGGCCCCCGCGAAATTTCGGGGGAGGTCTAAATCAAACTCCCCTGCGCGATTGCTGACCTTCTGAACCCCGGAAGCATCCGCTGTGGTGAGTGTCAGTTCCAGGCTGTCGCAATCGAACAACGTTGGGTCCCAGCGGATTGCCCGTGTGCGTGATGATGTGGAATCGAGCAGAATCGAAACTGGCTCCATCACCAGGGTGATCGTGTCGGCCACCGATTGCACCCCAGCCAGCGATGTATCCACCAGCCGGAACCTCAGCCTTGCTGTTTCCTGAGTTGGGCAGGAGGCAAGGCAGGGGGCGGCCGCTTGGATAAATGCAGTATCGGCGGAGTAGGTGATGGTTGCCGGGACCGCCTCCCACTCATTTCCTGAACCGATTGCTTGCTCCAGCCGCAAGTTGTTTGCGCAGTGGATCACGGTTTTCGTGCTGATGTTTTCGCCGGGGCGATACTGGTTCCGCGGCAACACCAGCGGCTTGATGGATGCCCCAGTAATTGCGAAAGGAAGGCTGGTTGCGGTAAGGCCCGGGGTTGCGTTATCCTGCACCAGAAGGGTGTAGCTTCCCGGAAGAAGGGTGTTGGTGGGAAAGGTGAAGCTGCCGCTGTCGGTGGCCGGTTTCAGTTCGGCAATCACCACGGTATCGGTTCCCGTTGCCGGGCGGACAATCACCCGCAACCCTTGCTCGCCACCGCCAACTTTCCGCATCCCCCAATGTGCTTTTGCCATCTGCCCGTTGCAGTATTCATCGCCGGTGGTCAGCTCACCCAACGGGTCGGCGATTGGTTTGCCGATTGCGTAGGTGGAGTTCTGGGTGGTGACAACGATGGAGTTCACCCCGGCTCCTTCAAGGTCGGCAACGGCCACGGTGACGATGCGGGAATCGAGCTTGAAGGCTTTCACTTGCCGGAACCACTGGCGGCGTGTGGCATCCACCGTGCTGAGAAGGACATCGGCATAGCGGTTCATTTGCAGCACAATCAGGCTGTCGCCGTGGGCAACGATAATTTCTTGTTTTGCGGTATCGGCATCGCGAAGAATGTCGGCAACCGCCATCAGCCGCCCTTTGAACGGCCAGGCGGTGTAGTTCCAGAAAACGCGCCCGCCGTTGTTGGGTTCAAGCGCGCCGTTGCGTTGGAAGAAAAAGAGGTAGTTGCTATCCACATCGCTTCCATCAAGCTGGCGATATGCCGCAAGGACTTCATTGCCCGGGTTGTTCGGATACTCCCCATCCACGCTTGGGTCTTGCTTGGAAGTGTCGTTGCCATCAACATTTCCGGTCAGGATTGTCCACCCCAAATTTTTTACGGTGTTGATGCTGAAGATACCGCGTGATTGGTCAATCGGTAATCCATCCTGGGTGAGCAGAAGGGTGATGGAGGGGACGCCCGGATAGGCTTCGCTGAAATTGGTTGCCACCAAACGGTACTCCCCCGGAAACGCCGACGGCGCGCCATCGTACAGCCGAACGAAGTAGGAGTGAGTTTCCCCCAGGGTGTCGTTCTGGGAAGTCTGGCTGGTGAACCGGCGGGTTTCAATGTGGTTAAAAGCGTTGTCGTCAACCTTCAATCCAACCGCGTACATCCGTGTGGTGAGCGTGGAAGGAATCCCCTGGCCAGCAGGAACAACCAGCCCAGCCGGGTTGTTTAACGAACGGGTGGAAGGGGTGAGATAGGGGATTTTGGAGCTGTCCGTGATGGTAATCGCCGGGGCTTGCGGATAGACCCCCGGAGCAATCGGAAACCGTTCGGCTTGCACAAAACCGTTGCCGCCGTTGGTGTAACGATACACCCCGTTCACTATGCTGTCGGGGGCCGAAGGGGTAAGGTTGCGAAATTGATTCTGGCTTGCAACGGCAAACACCGTTTGCTTCCCCTTCACGCTAAAAGCGGCCACCGGATAAACCCCCGCAATCCGGTTGCTGGCTTCCTTGTTGGCAAGGATTGTTGGGATACGGATCGAGAATCCGCCGCGGCCGTTGGGCTGGCTTAAGATTCCGTTCAGCTGCGTTTCCCCTTGCTGTGCGCGCTCAATTCCCAGGCCCAAAAGCGTTGGAGTTCCAACACCATTCGGCGTTGTTGCCCCTGCGTTGAACAATCCGGTAAGCGTCAGTGTGTAGGGGTTGCTGGGGTCAATCGTTTCATCATAATTCACCGAGTCGTACTGCCGCCCAAAGGCATTCACGAACCGCAGAAGGTGCGACCCCGATTCCAGCCCAACAATCTGCTGTTGGTTTCCCGCCCCCGGCTGGACTTTACCGATCAGCAACACGGGTGAGTTCTTCAATGACTCTGTGCGCCAGACAATTTGCAGCGTGGCGGTGTCGGCAAGCTGTGTTGTGGCCGGGTTATTGCGTGTCCCTTCGGGGTTTCCGTTGGGATACCACCATGTTGAGGTAATCGGCTGCGCCCCGGCTTCGGCAAGGATCACCAAAGCCCAGAACAGCACAGTTGATAAACGAAATGTTAGCACCTGATCGTCGGAATGGGGAGTTGAACGCAACAGTTCGATAAGTAGGGGGGCCGCTTGCCCGGTCGGAATCTTTCGTAATATAGCGGCCCTTTCGCTGCAAAGGTACGGCAGTTCGTTGCAGTTCATCGCCAATGTTCGTTGGAAAACAAGGGGCGATGATGGGGAGAAGAATCATGCACCGCTGCCGTTGGATTGCTAACACCCAAACAGTGTGTGGCGTTTCAGCAAGGTTGTTCGTTAGTAGCAGTGGGGGGGGAATCACATCAACACACAGGACACTCAAGAAGCACTTGATACGGATATGCAGGAACCTCAATTCAATTTCAATGGTTTGACACAACGCCGTTGATTTCAAGAAGAGGACTCCCAACAATTCCAATCACGTAACCGATAACGCATTTATGGCAACATCACGGCGCATTCTTTGGGTGGATGATGAAATAGACCTCCTTCGCCCCCACATCAAACTTCTTCAGGCAAAAGGGTATGAGGTTGACACCGTTACCAACGGCGAGGACGCAATCGCCCTGGTTCGCCAGCAACCGTTCGATCTTGTCTTCCTTGATGAATCTATGGTTGGCATGGGCGGCCTGGAAACCCTTGCCGAACTGAAGGACCTTCGCGCCGCCATGCCGGTGGTGATGGTCACAAAAAACGAAGCTGAATCGGTGATGGAGGAGGCCATTGGCCGCCGCATCAGCGACTACCTTACCAAGCCGGTGAACCCAACCCAGATACTCCTTGCCTGCAAAAAACATCTGGACGGGCAAAAAATAGAAGCCGATTACGCCTCGCGCGATTACATCCGTGAGTTCAACCAGACGGCAATGCAGTTGATGAGCCCGCTGGATTGGGAGGAGTGGGTTCAGCTGTACGTGAAGATGACCAATTGGGAGATAGAGTTCGACCGCCACCGCGACATCGGACTTGAGCAAACCCTGGCCGACCAAAAGAAAGATGCCAACGCCGAGTTTGGAAAGTTTGTGGAGAAGAACTACAAAAGCTGGCTGAACCCGGACAATCCCGACCGCCCGCATCTTAGCCCCGATGTTATCAATCACCACGTTCTGCCGTTAGTCAAGAATGACACCGGCCCCGTCTTCCTGTTCGTGATTGATTGCATGAGACTGGATCAGTGGTTGGTGATGGAGGAACTGCTGACACGCTACTACTCCATCCAAAAAAATTACTACTTCAGCATTTTGCCAACGGCCACCACCTACTGCCGCAACGCAATTTTTGCTGGGCTGTACCCAAGCGAGATCGAGCAGCACTACCCCGACCTGTGGCAAGGGGGGAACGACGACGACCACTCCCAGAATAAATACGAGAAAGAACTGCTGGATAAACTGCTGCAACGGAAGCGAATCAACCTCCGCAGCGGTGTCCGCTACGTGAAGATTATTGACACCGACTTCGGGAAAAAAATCGAATCGGAGATTACAAGCTACGCCCAGTCGCAGCTTTCGGCAGTAGTGGTGAACGCCGTTGACATGATGGCCCACAGCCGCAGCGATTACCCAATCTTGAAAGAGATTGCCCCCCACGAATCGGCCTACCGCTCGCTTACCCGCAGTTGGTTCGAGCACTCCTCCTTCTTTGGAATGCTCCGCACCCTTTCGGGAATTCCCAACGTGCAGATTGTGGTGACAACCGACCACGGCTCCATCCGCTGTATGCGTGGGGCAAAAGCCCTGGGGGATCGTGAGACCTCGACAAACCTCCGCTACAAATATGGCCGCAACGTGAAGGTGGATGATAAATTTGCCATTCACGTCCGCAAGCCGGAAGAGTTCAAACTGCCGAAACGGGGGATGATGACCGAGTACGTTATCGCCAAAGAAGATTACTACTTCGTCTATCCAACCGAATATCACTATTACTTGAACCATTACCGCGACAGCTTCCAGCACGGGGGAATTTCATTGGAAGAAATGATCCTTCCCATTGCCACGCTAACGCCACGGTAATCAGCGGTTCAACTCCATCGCTATCATTAGCCAGAAGCAACAGAAGCTGAAAACAACGAAATGGATGTAGAGATTTTTTCGAGCACCAGCCCGGAGCAAACACAGGAGTTCGGCCAGAACTTCGCGCTTCGGCTAAAGCCTGGTGATGTGGTCGCGTTCTACGGCGAGCTTGGTGCCGGAAAAACGGAGTTCATCAAGGGGATTTGCGCCGGTTTTCGGGTGGAGGAGATCGTCTCTAGCCCAACGTTCACCGTCGTCAATCAGTACGAAGGTGAGGACCAGCGGCAAAAGCCAATCACCATCTTCCATGTGGACTTGTACCGGATTACCTCCGTGGCTGAACTTCAGGAAGTTGGATTCGGGGAATTAATCCAAGATGACCACGGTGTGAAACTGGTGGAGTGGGCCGAGTACGCCAAAACGCTGCTTCCGCCAAGCCGCTACGACATCCATTTCTACAACGATGATGCCGACAGCAACACCCGCCGGATTGAGGTGATGCAGCTACTTCAGCTGCAATCCACCAAAAACCACGCGATGCCGTAGCGATTCAGTGGGGAGGGGGGGGAGTGACTGCACCATCACATCACAACTGTGGTGCAGAAATTTTTACGCAACGGCCCGGCCCATGTGCGGTCGGGTCTGTTGTTTTCGGCTCATCCAAATCACGTTTTCTTCAACGCACCAACCGTGTAGAATGCTTGCTGCAATCGAGACAACCGGGGACACCTGCGGAATTGCATTGTTCGAAGGGGATCAACTGCTGGCCGAACTTCACGTTGCCCTTCCGCGCGCCCACGACCGGCTGCTTGCAACGCTGTTCCAACAATCGTTAGATGTTGTTGGAAAACCAGCCAGCCACCTTAGCGCGATTGCTGTTTCCACCGGCCCAGGCTCCTACACCGGAATCCGCATCGGCGTAAGTTTTGCCATTGGGCTGGCGTTGGGAATGGGCGTTCCCATGATTCCGGTCCCAACGTTGGATGCCCTCGCTTACTCACTTCGCGCACTTGCCAAAGCCTCGCGCCGCAGCCGCGTCCTTTCGGTGATTCCCGCCGGACGGCTGGGATTGTACGCCTCACTCTTTCAAGTCCTACCTGAGTTTTTGCGCCTAACCGATGCCGGCGCAATCCAACCGGAACACCTTCCCGCCCTTCTCGATGAAAACGTGCTGGCTGCCGGCCCAGGAATTTTACAGATAAAATCGCAGTACTCCGATTGCATTGCTTACGGCACAACGCAACTGACCGCGCGTGCCATCGGCGAACATGCTATCTTCCTGCAAAACTTAGGGCTGACCTGTAGCCCAGAGCAGATAGAGCCGTTGTATATTGGGTGAGGGGGATGTCGAATTTCAAATTTCAAATGTCGAATGTCGAATGCGGAATGAAGAGTGGGATGTAAGAGATGTTGAAGTCCAATGCCGAATGGAGAGAACCGCTCTCTTTTCTTCCCAATGTGCCTCTCTGTGGTTCATCTTCGGAAACCGCTGATAACTACTGACGCAGCAACAAACAAACCTCTCATTAACCAATCAACACCATGCCTTGGTGGAGCCGTAACCGCAAAAACCTTGATGAATCGCAGAATCATCAGCGCGAAATGCCTGATGGACTTTGGACCAAATGCCCAAGCTGCGAGACGGTCATCTATAAAAGTGAGCTGGAGGAAAACCTCTACACCTGTCCCAAATGCGACCACCATTTCAGGGTTGGTTCCAACCACTACATTGATCTGCTGCTGGACCCCGACACCTTTGTCGAAACGCACGCCCAACTAACCTCCACCGACCCGCTGGAGTTTGTGGATGAAGATTCCTACCAAGTGAAGCTGCGCAAAGCCACCAAACGCACAGGCTTGGCCGACGCAATGCGGACTGGGTTGGGGGATGTTGAGGGGAAGCGTATCTCGCTGGCAATCATGGATTTTAGTTTTATCGGTGGGTCCATGGGGTCGGTGGTGGGTGAGAAATTCTGCCGCGCCGTGGATGATGCCATTCGCGACCGTGTCCCATTTATCTGCATCACCGCATCGGGGGGGGCGCGGATGATGGAGGCGGCAATTTCGCTGATGCAAATGGCAAAAACCAGCACCCGATTAACGCTTCTTGCCGAAGAACGCATTCCCTACATCGTTATTCTCACCGATCCAACAACCGGCGGGGTCACGGCCAGTTATGCAATGCTGGGGGATGTCACCCTTGCCGAGCCGCGTGCATTAATCGGCTTTGCCGGGCCGCGGGTGATCGAGCAAACCATCAAGCGAAAATTACCCGAAGGATTCCAGCGCTCCGAATTTCAGCAGGAACATGGGTTTGTGGATCACATTGTTCACCGCAAAGAATTACGCAAAACATTAAGCCGAATTTTAACCCTCCTTCCAATCCCAGAAATTGCCGAGTGAAATGGATAGTTCATTCAGCAGTCAATCCGCCCTGAATACTTCGGGGCGGAAGTCTATCAATCATTTGAGTTTCTCATAATCCTCAACGTTATCAGACCTCGGAACAACATTTATGGCAACTCCAACTTCAGCAAAACAACCTCGCCGCAAACGCAAACCAGCTATCCACTTGCTTGGCTTCCCAATGGATTTGGGCGCAGGCCGCCGTGGCGTTGATATGGGACCATCCGCGCTTCGCATTGCCGATATTGAAGGGCGATTAAAAACCCTGGGATACAAGGTGGAGGATGAAGGGGATATTAAAATTCAAGTGCCAGAAGTGTTGAAAATTAAAAATCCTCGGCTACGGTATTTACCGGAAATCACCGATGCGTGCGAAAAATTAGCGCGGAAAGTGAAAAAAATTCTGAAGTCAGGAGATTTCCCGCTTGTCCTTGGCGGCGACCACTCCATGGCAATCGGAACGCTTGCTGGGGTTGCCGGTTATTGCCGCGATGCTGGAAAACGGTTAGGAGTAATTTGGATTGATGCCCACTCCGACATCAACATTCCCGACACTTCGCCAACTGGAAATATCCACGGAATGCCTGTTGCCGCTTCCATCGGGCTTGGGGCAAAAGAATTAACGCGAGTGGGGGGGGATTTTCAAAAATTAGACCCCACCAACATTGTGATGATTGGATTGCGTTCGGTGGATGAGGGTGAGCGGAAAATTATTCGTGAGCGTGAAATCCGTGCTTACACCATGACCGATATTGACCGAAAGGGAATAAATACCGTGATGGAAGAAACGCTGGATTATTTGCAATCCCGCACCGACCACATCCATATTTCGTTCGATTTGGACAGCGTTGATCCAACGGTTGCATCGGGTGTGGGAACCCCGGTTCCCGGTGGGCTTACCTGGCGCGAAGCCCACTTCGTCATGGAAATGCTTGCCGAGCGTGGCGCGCTTGACTCCATGGAAATTGCCGAAGTAAATCCCATTCTTGATAACCTCAACAAAGGTGCCGAATTTGCCGCCGACCTTGTTGCCTCGGCGTTGGGGAAGAGGATTTTGTAGAACATTGTTTAGGCATATTAATTACGGAAGAGAAGCGTTTGAGTGCCAAAACCAAACACTGTCATACCCGCGAAAGCGGGTATCCATACTACAATGGCTGGCAAGGGAAAACATCATAATATTCACTACTGTCATACCCGCGAAGACGGGTATCCAAAGTGCAAAAAAACAGAGTGAGTATGACAACAATTGGCCTCACTCAATCTATTTTCATTGAAGTACAACAATGCGCTCCTACTATGTTTATATTCTCGCCAGCAAAAAATATGGCACTCTATATGTTGGTATGACAAACGATCTCATCCGCCGTATTTATCAACACAAGCATGACATCATTGAAGGATTTACTGCCAAATATAAAACTCACCTGTTGGTCTATTTCGAACAGGGAAACGATGTTCGCGCTATTATTGAGCGTGAAAAACAATTAAAAAAATGGAATCGTTTATGGAAACTAGAATTGATTGAGAAAACGAATCCAGAATGGAGGGATTTGTATCCTGAGTTGGCTGGTTTGCAATCATCGGATATTAAGTAGTACGTGTGGATGTGCTTCGCAGGCCTTCGGCTCCGGCTTTTGCGGGAATGACATGGAGGTGAGGGCAGTTGCAGTGGGGTAAGCATTGAGCGCAGTATGGATTCCCGCTTTCGCGGGAATGACATGGAGGTGGGGGCAGGTGAAGTGAGGTAAGCCTGGCTATGCTACTGCCAATGACATGGAGGTGAGGGCAGTTGCAGTGGGGTAAGCATTGAGCGCAGTATGGATTCCCGCTTTCGCGGGAATGACATGGAGGTGGGGGCAATTGCCGTCAGGTAAGCCTGGCTATGCTAATGCCAGCGATATTCCCTTTTGATTCGAAAAAAACATCAAATACTACTCCATGCACATCCTCACATCCGTCGCCGAAATGCAAAAATATTCACGCAGCTTGCAGCGGCAAGGTTTGCGGGTTGGATTTGTTCCAACAATGGGGTATTTGCATGATGGGCATGTTTCGCTGGTGGAGCTTGCGCAGCGTCATTCCGACGTTGTTGGCGCATCCATTTTTGTGAACCCAACGCAATTTTCCCCAACGGAAGATTTAGCCCAATATCCCCGCGATTTTGATGGCGATAGCGCAAAATTGCAATCGGCTGGATGCCAGTTTATTTTTTTTCCTCCCGTTCAGGAAATGTACCCCGATGGAGCCAGCACCGTTGTGGAGGTGGAAGGAGTCACCAGCCGCTACGAAGGCGCGTTCCGCCCAACGCATTTCCGTGGGGTGACTACCATTGTGGCCAAGCTGTTCAACAGCGTGCTTCCCGATGTTGCTGCGTTTGGCCAAAAAGATGCACAGCAAGTGGCGGTGGTGCGAAAGATGATGCAAGACCTGAATTTCCCAATTCAACTGCTTGTTGGGGAAACCGTGCGCGAGCCTGATGGGTTGGCAATGAGTTCCCGCAACGTCTATCTTTCGCCCGAAGATCGGGCGCACGGCCTTTCAATTTCGGCGGCGTTGCGTGCTGCACAACAGTTGGCCGCAACTGGCGGGACGCTTCGTGAGGTTGAACATGCGTTGCGAAGCCAGCTTTCGCCGGCAATCGCCCTTGATTATGCTGATGTTGTGGATCCGCAAACCTTCCATCCCGCAACCGATAGCAGTGCCGAATGGCTTGGCATCATTGCCGGAAAAATTGGGCGGACACGGCTGATTGATAACATGCTTCTGCGCAGCATTCCCCAGTAACGCCGCACTTTACTGCGCCAGGCCGTTCGATACAGGTCGAAAACGGTTCCTTCGGTTCGTACCGATATGTTTGTGCTGCAATTGTCGCGGAGCCGTTCGCGTCCGTAGCCATGGTTCCGTGTTCCGTTCACTATCTGAAGGATGAGCAAGCGACAATGACCCGCTTCATGTTCAAATCAAAAATCCACCGCGCCGTCATCACGCAGGCCGAACTCTACTACCAGGGAAGCCTGACCATTGATGAGGAATTGATGGAAGCAGCTGATCTGCTCCCATACGAAAAGGTCTCGGTGGTGAACGTCAACAATGGCGAGCGATTCGAGACGTATGTTATCACTGGCGAACGTGGCAGTGGGGTGATCTGCTTAAACGGTGCCGCAGCACGCAAGGGGTCGGTGGGGGATGAAGTCATCATCATCAGCTACGCCTCGATGACCAACGAGGAAGCCCGAGCCTACAAGCCAGCAATCGTCATGGTGGATAAGCGCAACCGCATCGTTTCCCTTACCGATGAGCAGCGTGCCGGGCAGAAATACGTGTCGGTCTAATCACAGCCATTGTCAGTCATTTTCAACCGAGCCACACGTGACTTCAGGAAACCCCTGTGCTGTGTGGCTCTGTTGTTTTGTTTCCCCTGCATCCTTCCATAATTCAAATTTTCAGATGAGCCAACGCCCATTTGCCGTAGTAATTCTTGCCGCTGGAAAAGGGACCCGGATGAACGATCCTTCCCGCGCAAAAGTCATGTTCCCGATTGGTGGGGTGCCGATGATTCATCACGTTGTTGAACGTGCGTTCCAGTGCCAGCCCGACCGAGTGATTGCCATTATCGGCTTCAATCGCGAAGCTGTGCGTGATTATTTGAGTGAAGCCTTCAATGGACGTGTGGAGTTTGCCGAACAATTGGAGCAGTTGGGAACCGGGCATGCGGTGATGCAGGCAATGCCACTGCTGCACGATTTTTCTGGCGATATTCTGGTGCTCTCCGGCGATGTCCCGCTTCTGAGCTACCAAACAATTGGCCAGTTGTGGGATTGCCACACCGTTCGCGGCGCAACCGGAACAGTGCTGACGGTGATTGCCGACGACCCCACAGGCTACGGCCGGGTGATCCGCAATGCCGACGGCACGGTTTCCCACATTGTTGAACATCGGGACGCTACCGAGCATGAGCGTGAGGTGGCGGAGATTAATTCCGGCATTTATCTGTTCGATGCCGGTGGCCTGCGCCAGGCGTTGGCAAGCCTGAAAAATAACAACGCACAAAATGAATACTACCTCACCGATGTGTTCGCATTTTTTCGCCAGCAAAGGCTACCAATCGCCGCCCATTGCTCTGCCGACTTCCAAGAAATTCAAGGAATAAATACGGTGGAACAGCTGAGCAATGCTGATGAAGAATTTAGGAGGCGGAATGGAGGCATGGTAGGCGCAGGTCTTTAGCCTGCGACAATTCCTCCGAAGGTATCGCAGGCTAAAGACCTACGCCTACCTGAAGCTGAGGCAACAACCGAAACCGAAAAACAATTTCCCAACATGAAAATCTCTCATCTTGGCATTGCTGTCAAATCTCTGGAAGAAGCTGGCATCCGTTACGGTGAATTATTTGACCTGGATGAACCACATCGTGAGATTGTGGAAGAGCAGAAAGTCTCCATTCTATCTTTCCCGGTTGGCGATGCAGTGATTGAGCTAACCGCCGCCACTGCCCCGGAATCACCAATCGCAAAATTCATTGAAAAGCGCGGGGAGGGGATTCACCATATCGCGTTTGAGGTGGAAGACCTTCAGGCCGAGCTTGACCGCCTGAAAGCCGCAGGCGTTCGGCTTATCAACGAAACTCCACGCGAAGGCGCGCACGATATGCTGATCGCGTTTGTGCATCCCTCAAGTTTTAATGGCGTGTTGGTGGAGTTGTGCCAACGGAAGGGGTAAGGGGAAGCGGTCATTATACTCAGAGCAAATTGGTTTGCGAAATTCTACTCAGCTAGGTGTGCTATGGATTCCCGCTTTCGCGGGAATGACAGTGATTGAGTTTTTCGCAAACCACTCTGTTTGGAGTATAGTCATTAGTCATTGGTCATTAGTCATTAGCCAGTCGCTGGCATTGTCTCCATCTCACTCTTCACATTTCACTCTTCACTCTTCGATCTCTTCCCCCTGAAATAGCATTTTCCTCACTCCATTCTTTCCCTATCTTCGCGCATCCTTTCATCATTCAACAGAGGGTGCTCGCTATGTCCTTTCTCCGGTTCCTTTTTCCAACGGCTTTTCTTGCTGGCTGTGCGTTTGCGGCGTTCCAGTTCCACTCCATCACGGCCGTGCCTGATGGCCCACGCGATTGGGTTGGCGTGATGCGGGCTGCAGGGATTCGCAAGGAAAACCCAGAAGCCCGCCGCCGCTGGGAACTGATGCGCCTTCGTGACCCCGCCACCGGCCAACTGCCGCCAAACATTGCTGAGCGCGAACATCAGTTTGCACGGACGCTTCCAACGCGAGAAGGTGCTGTGGCCGCTGGCTTGGCACGGGCCCAAGATGGGAGCTTTGATTGGACGCCGCGTGGCCCCTACAACGTTGGCGGGCGCACCCGCGCTTTTGCCATTGACCGGGCCAACGAAAACCACCTGCTTGCTGGCGGCGTTTCCGGGGGGATGTGGGGGTCAACCGATGGCGGTGCTTCGTGGTGGCGGCAAACACTGCGCGAGCAACATCCCAGCGTAAGCTGCATTGCTCAATCGCGGGTTGCGGGGCGGGAAAATGTGTGGTACTACGGCACGGGTGAGTTCACCGGGAACAGTGCCGGCAACGATGGCGACGGCATCTACAAAGGAACCGGCATCTACCGCTCAAGCAATGGCGGGCTTACTTGGCAGCAGCTTCCCGCCACCGCCACCACCCGCCCAAACCAGCTTGGGGAAACCTTCGAGACGGTGATGAACATTGCCACCGACCCCACCGCGCAAGGTGAGGATGAGATTTACGCAGCGGTGCGTGGCGGGGTGATGCGTTCGGAAGATGGCGGAGCATCGTGGGCGCGGGTGCTTGGCTCGGCTGGCGGTTCGCAGGTGACGGATGTTCTGGTGACATCCAGCGGGGTTTGCTACGCAACGATTGGCGGAGCCGGGGCCGCCACACGCGGGATTTGGCGTTCGGTGAACGGCCAGGATTGGAACCGAATCTCCCCAACCAACTGGCCCTCACTCACAATCCGTGCGGTGATTGCCGTTGCTCCCTCCAACGAAAATATCCTGTACGTCCTTGCCGAAACCCCCGGCGAAGGATTCCCCACCACCGGCAGCGATGGCGAAACGGAGCACCACAGCTTCTACAAATACACCTACGTTTCGGGGGATGGAGCGGGGAGCGGCGGAACCTGGGAAAACCGTTCAACAAGCCTGCCAGCATTTGGGGGGGATTTCGGCAATTTTCTTTCGCAAGGCTCCTACGATATGCTGGTGAAAGTGAAACCGGACAACCCCGATGCTGTGGTGATTGGCGGGACAAACCTCTACCGCTCTACCAACGGCTTCGCCAACTCGCAGGGGACCGCATGGATTGGCGGGTATCGCACGGGGGATATTTCACAGTTTGAGCTGAGCAACGAATATCCCAACCACCACCCCGACCAACACGCTGTTGAGTTTCTGCCGTCGAACCCCTCGGTGTTGTTTAGTGCTAACGATGGCGGAGTTTTCAGAACCGACAATTTTTTGGCCCCAACGGTGGCCTGGACTCCGCTGAACAACGGATACACCACCTCCCAGTTCTACACCGCTGCGGTGGATATGGCTGGCAACCGCGATGAGATGGTGATGGGAGGGCTGCAAGACAACGGAACCTGGCTTGGATTGGACAACAATCCAAACGCACCCTGGAAATTGCTGGGCGGGGGGGATGGTTCCTTCTGTGCAATTGCCAACGGGAAATCTCAGTTTTATGGTTCGGCGCAGGAAGGGTTCATCTTGGGGGGGACGGTGAACTCTGCTGGCTCGGTGACATCGTTCACGCGGGTGGACCCCGATGGCGGCGGCCCATATCTGTTCGTCAATCCCTTCATCCTTGATCCTGATGACAGCAAAGTGATGTATCTGGTAAGCTGGAACAGCATCTGGATGAACAGCGACCTAACCGCGATCCCGCCGTTCAGCACCGACCCGGCAACAACCAACTGGAAGGTGATACAGCAGACGGAACTCAGCGATGATTATATCACCTCGGTAGCATCCAACAGCTTGAAGTCTGCAGCGGTGAAACAGCTGTGGTACGGCACCGTGCGCGGCAAACTCTATCGGGTGGATAATCCTGCCTCGGCATCCCCAAACGTCTTCAATGCCACAGGAACAAATTTTCCCGAATCAGGTTATATCAACTGCGTAGCAATCAACCCGTGGGACTCCAAAAACGTGATGGTGGTCTTCAGCAACTACAACATCCAAAGCCTGTTTATGACGACCGATGGTGGGCTAAGCTGGACTCCCGTTGGAGGAAATCTTGAGGAGAACCCAGATGGTTCGGGGGCCGGGCCATCGGTACGGTGGGCAGCAATCTCGCAGGGGGCGTTTGGCCCATATTGGCTTGTGGGAACAAGCACAGGCCTGTACAGCACCAACCAACTTCAGGGGATGAACACGGTGTGGAATCAGGAGGAAGACATTGGCAACAGGGTAGTGAATATGGTGGTTGCTCGTCCGAACGATTCATGGGTGGTGGTTGCAACCCATGGCGGTGGAATCCTTAGTGCGTACGCGCCTTCGTTAGCTGTGCCAAACCAGCCAGAATCCGCAGCAGCGTTCTCCATCACCTCAATCTCGCCAAACCCCGTTCGTCGCACAGCAACAGCCAGCATCACCGTGCCGGAGCAATTGGTTGGGAAGGTAATTTCTTCACGCCTGTACGACCCGATTGGACGTGAGGTCGGCGAGCTTCCGCCGGCCATTGCCGTGGCGGGGGTGAACAGGGTGGTGATTGAAGAAGGATTGATTGAGGAACTTCCCCCAGGAACCTATTTCTTTGCCGTTGCAATCGCGGGGGCGATGCAATCGCGCCAGATGGTGGTGGTGCGGTAGGTGGGGGATGTGCTGTTTGGTATTTCAAGTTTACTCTAGAGTCTGCAAAGGCCGCGCAATGGACCTGATCTCACTTCCAATGATGATGTTGATGCTTCTCACCATGCCGCAGGATGAATTTCCGGCAGGCATGGCAATGCACAACTTCTCTTCGCTGGACGCTCTGCCGTTTACCCCCACCGCCATCGCCGATCTGAAAATTCAGGTGCAGCTTGCGGCCATTGCAGAGCAATTGCCGGAACGCCCAAAGGCAACGTTGCTGGAGATTGAAGGGGCCGACCGGAAGCTGCTCGCGCTTCGGCACTACCTCAATCGCCACGATGATTTGAACCACGAATGGACCTGGTCCCGTGCTCAATTCCAGCAATTCCAACGGACCAAAGCCTACCGCAACGCCATTGCAGAAGTGGAGCTTGTGAAAGCCAAATTTGCCGAGCTGAACCCCGGCTACTCGCTTGGAACCAGCCTGCAAGCGCGCCCGATTGAGGAGCAGCTTGAGAGCTGGAACAGCGTGCCATCGGTGGGGGCAGCTGCCCAATCGTTGCACCAACAATTGCGGCAATCGCTGGTGGATAGCAACCTCACCTTCCCCGCAGATTCTCTGGATTTGGAGCCGTTCCGCCAAGCATTGCTCACGGCACGGCTGCCGATTGTTCCCACCGTTGCTGTGCCGGGGCTTTCGCAACACGGGCAGTTGCGCGCCTTCGATTTTGTGGTGAAGCAGGGGGGAACCGTGATTGCCGGAACCAACGCCGGTGCGGCGCGAAGCCAGTGGGACAAGCCAGGGTGGACAAAAAAACTGCAAGAAGCAATCCGCGCCGTCAGCCGCAATTTCAGCGGCCCGCTTCGTTCCCCCTACGAACCCTGGCATTACACCTACCGCCGGTAAAACTCCGCTACCTCAATGGGCCGCCGTCGCTGCCTGCCCTCACCCCCCGCCCTCTCCCAAGCAGGTGAATGTGCTGGTTGCCTCACATTGGTGGGGTGGGAGAGGGAGCCAAAGCGAAGAGTGAAGAGTGAGATGGGAAAAGTGAAATGAAGCCAAAGTGAAGAGTGAAGAGTGAAATGAAGACAAAGCGGGAAACTCACCAGTGACTAATGACCAATGACTAATGACCACACCTCGAACCCAGCCCTCCGCAGATGCTGAACAGCCAAAACAGAACTCACTCTATCTTCGCCCCATCTGCGTATTTTCTGCCAAGAAAAAAATCTCCACAATCCATTGCTGCCGATATGCTTACAACGCTACGCTTTCCTCTCTCCCTTGCCCTCCTTTTGCTGATTGCTTCTTGCTCATCAACCGACCAACAACGGCCAGCCGATTCCGGGCCGGAAATCCCGCGCGACCGTGCGGCTTGGGAACTACTGCGGCTGCGCGACCCCGCAACCGGGCGCATCCCAGAAGGAATTTCCGCGCGTGAGCTGGCCTTTGCCAAAACATTGCCCCGGCGGCAAGGTGGCGCGTTCCTGAAAACGCTTGGAGTGCAGGAATACGGCTGGCAGCAACGGGGACCGTTCAACGTTGGCGGGCGCACCCGCGCGCTGGCACTTGACCGGACGGGGGAGGACACGATTCTTGCAGGCGGAGTCTCCGGCGGGATGTGGCGTTCCATCAACGCCGGTGCAAGCTGGATCCGCGTCACCAAGTTGGATATGCACCCAAGCGTCACCTGCATCCAGCAGGACCCGCGCCCGGGAAAGGAGCGGACGTGGTACTACGGAACCGGTGAGCTGTACGGCAACAGCGCAAGCGATGGCGGGGCTTACTACTACGGCGATGGCGCGTTCAAATCTGTTGATAATGGAGTAACGTGGGAGCGGTTGGCCGGGACCGGTTCCGGCACCCCAACATCGTTTGATAACGTCTCCGACCTGGTGTGGAATTTGGCGGTAGATCCCAGCAATCTTGAGCAAGATGAAATCTACCTTGCGGTGTATGGTGAAATCCGCCGCACGATTAATGGCGGCGCAAGTTGGCAGCGGGTGCGTGGCGGGCTAAACAGTGCCTATGCCACCGATGTTGCCGTCACCGATAGCGGTGTTGTCTATGCCACGCTCAGCAGCGATGGTTCGCAGCGGGGAATCTTCCGCGCTTCCGGCCAAACATGGACGAACATCACCCCACCAGAATGGCCGCGTAATTACAACCGCATCCGAATTGGGATTGCTCCATCGAACCAAAACATCGTCTATTTCTTGGGTGAAACACCTGGGGCGGGGGCGTTGGGGAAAAACTTCCGGGGGGATTCATCGTGGCAAAGTTTGTGGCGATACACGTACCTAAGCGGTGACGGAACCGGAGCCGGAGGGAAGTGGGAGAACCTATCGGCGAACCTCCCGATTTACGGAACCTCAACCGGGGATTTCTTCTCGCAGGGGGGCTACGATCTTCACGTCACAGTGGACCCCCACAACCCGAACAACGTGGTGATTGGCGGAACCAACCTCTACCGCTCCACCGATGGCTTCACCAGCACAGCAAACAGCAAATGGATTGGTGGCTACAAACTTTGGAAACGCGACAGCACCATTTTGGAAGATTACCAATATCCCGAACATCACCCCGACCAGCACGCCGCTGTTTTTTCGGCAACGCGGCCCAACGTGTTGTTCACCGCAAGCGATGGTGGGGTTCACCGCAGCGATAATTATCTGGCCGATTCGGTGGCGTGGACCTCGCTGAACAACGGCTACTTCACCACTCAATTCTACACCGTTGCCATTGACCACGGAACCGCAGGGAGCAACCTGATGATTGGCGGATTGCAGGATAACGGATCGTGGGGAACCTCATCGCTGAACTCATCGGCCCCCTGGATTGAGCGGGGAACCAGCGACGGGGCCTACTGTGCGGTTGTTGATGGCGGGCGGGAAATTTATTTGAGCAAGCAGCAAGGGCGGGTCTATCGGGTGTTGTTGGATCAGGACGGAGCTGTCACCGGCTCCACCCGTGTCGAGCCTGATTCGGCCACCGACTACATGTTCATCAATCCCTTTGTTCTGAACCCTTCCGACCAAAAAATGATGTTCATGGCCGCCGGACGCTACCTGTGGCGCAACACTGATCTGACGGCGATTCCACTTTCCTCAACAGAGCGGACAACCCTTAACTGGGCCAAGCTGGAAAGCAGCAGAACCGACTCCGCATCGGTGGTGTCGGCGATTGGAGTCAGCACAGCCGCGCCGGCCAACCGCGTGTGGTACGGAACCAGCCGTGGGAAGCTCTACCGCATTGACAACGCCACATCAGGCGACCCGCAGCCGGTGAATGTTACCGGGGCTGGCTTCCCGGCAAACGGCTACATCACCGCAATCAATGCCGACCCGTTGGATGGGAACCGAGCGGTTGCCGTGTTCAGCAACTACAACGTGATAAGCCTGTTTTTAACCACGAACGCGGGGGAGACTTGGGAGCCGATCGGCGGTAATCTGGAAGAAAAACCTGATGGAACTGGCGCGGGGCCATCGTGCCGTTGGTTCGCGTTTTTGCACCGCCCTGGCGGGGTGCTCTGCCTTGTTGCCACCAGCACCGGCCTTTACTCCACCAACAAGTTGGATGGCATGAACACCGTGTGGCACCAGGAAGGGAGCGATGTAATCGGCAACGTTGTGGTGGCAATGATTGACGTTCGCCAAAGTGACGGCTACGTTGCGGTGGCAACCCACGGCAACGGGATGTTCAGCACAGTGGTGCAAGCCCTGGGCGTTGATGATGAGCCAGCCCAGCCAACCGCAACCTTCAGCATCTACCCAAACCCAGCCACCGAGCGGATGGTGGTGATGCTTCCACCGGAGCAACTCACCGAAAAATCCGAGATCACCCTGTACGACCTCCACGGCCGTGCCGTCGTTGGGCCAACATCTCCACCAATCGGCATTGCCACGCACGAGATAGATCTAAAAACACTGCCAGCCGGAAACTACCTCTGCAGCGTGACGATGGGGGGGAGGAAGATGGTGAGGAGGGTGGTGGTGAGGTGACAGTTTACAGGCTGTGGTAGTTGCTGTTGTGAGCGATTGGATGCAGCAGAATCCGCGCAACGCAGCCCGTAATACAACAAAGTGTTCCCAGTGCAGCCAAATGTTTGGCGGCACTACGTTCGGTAGCTAACTTTGCGCCCTTTCTTAGGCGGTGCTTCCGAATTTGCGCTGCGAATCGGGGGAAGGGATCACAGCTAAAGCCTTGTGAGTGCCATGCAGCAACGCCAGTCGAACCGCTCAACAATGCAGCAACTTTCCCCATACCTCGGTATGGGGTTTCAGCTTGCGGCGGCGATGGCAGCGTTTGGTGGGGCTGGGTGGTGGGCCGATTCAGAATATGGAACCACGCCGTGGTTATTGGTGGCGGGTGTCGTCTTGGGGGCGACGGGCGGATTAATCAGTATGATTCGCACGTCGCTTCGTTCACAAAAGCCGTAATACACAACGCATGGCTCTACCGCCGAACGTAACGTTCAACAGAATGAAATTCCTGTTTCTTCGCAACATCCTTCTGATCACTTTGCTGTTTGGCATTGTTCTGGTCTATCCAATCTATGGCTGGGCAACGCCAGAAGTGTTCGAAGGGATTATTGCCGCTGGGGTTGTGGCCCTGGCCAACGTCCTGATCGGCTACGTGATGATGGAGTACGCGCTGGACAAACCCAACCAGCAGTTCCTTTCGCTGGTGTTTGGGGGGATGGCAATCCGGCTGCTGGCCACGATGGTGGTGCTGTTTGTCCTGTTCACCGCTAAGTATCACCAGTTGGCACTATCGCTTGGTTTGATGGTGTTTTACGTGGTGTATATGGTGGCCGAAATTATCTACATCGCACGGGTGATGAGCCGCCGTAAAGTTTCCGCCCCAAGCCGTCGCAAACAACGTTCCAACAACACTTCCTCGCTCCCCCGTTCCATTGCCATTGAATCCGCCAAGAAGTAATGCCTGATACTACAAACCCACATAGCCAGGAAGCTCCGCACCAGGAGCAACACAACGGGGCCGCCGACCACGGCAACGGCCACGCTGCCGGAGCCGAAAACCCCTTTGCGGCGGTGCTTTCTCACCTTGGCGATCATCGCGAGATCACCTTTGGGCATATCCACCTGTTCAATCTGCCAATCATGTTGGTGGATGACGGGCTGCATATCTATCCCAGCGTCCACCAAATGGAAGCCGAAGGGAAGTATGCAATGGATCATCACCACGTTATCAATGTGGCAACCAAAAAACCGCCGGTGTTAGATCTATCCATCACCAGCATGGTGTTCTACCAGTGGGTGGCGATGGCCATTGTGCTGGCGATCTTTATCCCGATGGCGCGGAAATACAAGAAGGTTGGGGTGAAGCCGCTTGGTGGAATTTTTGCGGCGATGGAGATGCTGATCGAATACGTCCGCGATGAGATTGTCACCCCCAACATCGGAAAGGATGGAGCAAAAATGCTCCCGATCTTCCTGACGTTTTTCTTCTTCATCCTGGTGATGAACTACTTGGGCTTGGTTCCGGGGGCGCACACCGCAACGGGAAATATCAACGTCACCGCAGGGCTTTCTATCATCGCCTTCTTTTTGGTGCAGATTGCCTCCATCAAAAAAATTGGCATCGGCGGCTATCTGAAGCACCTTACCGGCGGAACCCCAATCTTCCTGTGGCCGATTATGATCCCGGTGGAAATTTTGGGGTTGTTCACCAAGCCGTTCGCCCTGGCAATCCGCTTGTATGCCAACATGGTGGCCGGCCACGTGATCTTGCTTTCGTTTATCGCCCTCACCTTCATGAGCGCGGTGTTCATTCCGGTGTCGGTTGGATTCTCGCTGTTTATCTACTTGTTGGAGTTGTTGGTCGCGTTCTTGCAGGCCTACATTTTCACAACGCTGACAGCAGTGTTCACCGGTATGGCAATGGCAAGCCACGATCATCACGAAGAGCATGATTCCCACAGCGACCGCCACGCAACGGTGACGGATGTGGTGACGGAGATGGCAACCGGCGATTACGACGACCTGAGCGATGAACTTCGCAAGCATCAACCAGCCGGGGCCGTTGCCCATTAGCGTTTAACTCTTGGAAACCTTTTTCGCACGGAAAAGCGGGTGGTGGCGGGCTGGCATTTGCGTAGTTTCGCACTTCTTTTTCCGAAGCGGCAGAACATATCTGAACTCATAAACTCTCATCAAAACCAAACGGAGCTTTTCTCATGGAACCACAGGTAATGGCGTATCTCGGCGCAGGTCTTGGCGCCGGAATGGTTGTCTTCGGTGTCGGAACAGGCATTGGCCGCCTTGCAGCAGCCGCGCTTGACGCACAAGGCCGCCAGCCAGAAGCTATCGGTGATGTCCGCACGACGATGATCATTGCCGCCGCACTTATCGAAGGTGTGGCACTGTTCGCAATGGTGATCTGTATTCTGCTGGCAACCAAGTAATAACGCAGCACCTATCGGGCGGCCAACAGTTGGCCGCCCGAAGCACTTCTTTCGGCATCCTTTTCAGCCTGGATTACTATCCTAACGTTAAGCAATGAATCCACTTGCAGATATCAATGTGGGTCCAATTCTCTGGACCATCATCAACTTCTTTCTGCTTCTGATCCTTCTTCGCATCATTGCGTGGAAACCGATCCTGAACGCCCTGAAAACGCGCCAGGAGACGATCACCGACGCTTTGAATCGCGCCGAAGCCGCAAAACAAGAAGCCGACCGCGTGCTTGCTGAAAACCAAAAAGCACTGCGGCAAGCCGAAGCAGAATCACAGAAAGTGCTGAAGGAAACCCGCGAGTACGCACAGCGGATTCAGGCCGACGCAATGGCAAAAGCACAGGACGACACCAAGAAACTGATGGAACAAGCTCATCAGGAAATCGGCCTAAGCAAGCAGCAAGCGCTGAACGAACTTCGCACCGAAGTCGCTTCGCTGGCCGTTGGCGCTGCCGAAAAAATCTTGAACGAATCCTTGGATGCCGACCGCCACAAGCGGCTTGTGGATGACTACCTGAAGCAAACCGCCAACCAGAACTAAGCCCGATCCCCTTACTTACCGCATCACACGATGACGCAGACACGAGCAGCGCAACGATACGCCAAAGCGATTCTGGAAATCGCCAAGGAGGAGAATGCGCAGGAAACAGTCACCGAAGATTTTAAGACGATTCACGGGGCATTGCAAAACTCCCCGGAGCTTCGCCGGTTGCTGGAAACCCCAGTGATTGACGAGCGGGTGAAGGAGAGCCTTCTGCTTGAAATTTTTGCGGGGAAAATTGGCGAAGTGGTAGCGCGCTTTATCGGCTTGCTAACACGCAAAGGGCGTTCGGCAGACCTTGCTTCCATCACCGATGCCTACTTCCATTTGCTTGATGCCGAGCAGAACACCGTCAGTGCAGTGGTGACTACTGCGACCCCGTTAAGCGCGCCACAACAACAGGAAATCGAGCAGCGTTTGTCGGCAATCAGCGGAAAAACAATCCGTGCCGAATACCGGCTTGATAGCAGCTTGATTGGCGGCTTCCGGGCAATCTTTGGCGACACAATGATGGATGCCTCGGTACGGCATCAACTTGATCGAATGCACGATACTCTGCTGCAAGGCTCGTTGAACTAACCCACGACTGCACAGAGTACCTGAGAACCCAGCAACTGAATCCAGCAACAACTTTCATTTAGTACAGATAACCAGCATGGTTGAAGTTCGTCCCGATGAAGTAACCGCCATCCTGCGCAAGCAGTTGACTGGCTTCTCGAGCGAGGTGGATGTTTACGACATCGGCACCGTTTTGGAAGTGGGCGACGGTGTGGCGCGCGTCTATGGCCTAACCAATGTGCTTGCTTCGGAACTTGTCGAGTTCCCAAACGGTGTCACCGGAATGGCGTTGAACCTTGAAGAGGACAACGTTGGTGTGGTGTTGTTCGGCGATGACAAGCTCATCAAAGAAGGGGACACCGTGAAGCGTACCGGTAAGGTCGCCTCCGTTCCGGTGGGGGAAGCGTTGCTGGGTCGGGTGGTGAATCCGTTGGGCGTACCCCTTGACGGGCGCGGCCCAATCAACGCCGCTGCGGTGCTCCCGATTGAGCAAAAAGCCCCGGGCGTTATTGCCCGCTACCCAGTTCACGAGCCGCTGCAAACCGGCATCAAAGCCATTGATGCAATGGTTCCGATTGGGCGCGGCCAGCGCGAGCTTATCATCGGCGACCGCCAAACCGGAAAGACGGCTGTGGCGATTGATACCATCATCAACCAGAAATACACCCATACCCCAGAAGCAAAAGCACAAGGGATTGACCCGGTGTTCTGCATCTACGTCTGCATCGGCCAGAAAGCATCCACCGTTGCCAACGTTGTGCAAATCCTGAAAGACAACGGCGCGATGGAGTACACCACCGTTGTGGTTGCCAGCGCGGCCGATCCCGCTCCGCTTCAGTTTATCGCTCCATACTCCGGCGCGGCAATGGGTGAGTATTTCCGCGACAGCGGCCGCCATGCTTTGGCAGTCTATGATGACTTATCGAAGCAAGCTGCTGCCTATCGCCAGTTGTCGTTGCTGCTTCGCCGTCCGCCAGGGCGCGAAGCCTACCCGGGCGACGTGTTCTATCTGCACTCACGCTTGCTGGAACGCGCAGCCAAGTTAGATAAATCCAACGGCGGCGGATCGCTGACGGCCTTTCCGGTGATTGAAACCCAGGAAAGCGACCCGTCGGCCTACATCCCAACCAACGTGATCTCGATCACCGACGGCCAGATTTATCTGATGCCAAACCTGTTCAACGCAGGTGTGCGCCCGGCAATCAACGTCGGCATTTCGGTCTCGCGCGTGGGGGGAAGTGCCCAGATTAAGGCGATGAGAAAAGTTTCCGGCACGCTGAAGCTGGACCTTGCACAGTATCGCGAACTTGAAGCCTTCGCAAAATTCGGCTCCGACCTTGATAAATCCACGCAGCAACTGCTGAACCGTGGATCGCGCTTGGTGGAGTTGCTGAAACAGGGGCAGTTCCAGCCGATTCCGGTGGAGGAGCAAGTGGCGGCCATGTTCATTGGAACCAGCGGCTTCTTGGACAGCATTCCACTTGCCGATGTTCGCCGGTTCGAGCAGGAGTTTATCGCGTACTTGAAGTTGAAAAACCCTGAGTTGCTTCCAAGCATTGCACAGAAGAAAGAGTTGACCACCGAAATCAGCGACGGGCTGAAGGGTGCCGCAACCGAGTTCTCCAAGACGTTCGCACGAAGCTAAATCCACACGTAACCTGAGTTCGTGCTTCTTTTTGGGGAAGCACACCTAACAGAGCCCATGCCAAAGTTTCGCGAGATACGTGGCCGTATTCAAGGCGTAGAGAACACCGCAAAGATTACTTCAGCAATGAAGATGGTTGCGGCTGCCAAGTTGCGCCGTGCCCAGGATGCAATTATCGCCGCACGCCCCTACGGGAAAAAACTCCGTGAGCTGCTGCAATTCCTTGCTTCCCAAACCGAAGCATCGGTAAGCCCTTTGCTGGAAACACGGGAAGTCTCCCGCGTTTGTCTGATTGTGGTTGCCGCCGACCGTGGCCTGTGCGGTGCGTTCAACAGCAACGTCTTCCGCTCAACATTGAACCACATCAAAACCCACTACGCCGAGCTTGCCGAGCGTGGCGACTTGGATTTGATTGTGGTTGGGAAGCGGGCAGTGGACTTCTTTGCAAAGCGGGGTTTTAACGTGATCGCTTCGTATCCGGGCATCTTCCACAGCTTGGATTTCAGCTACGCACGCCAGATTGTGAACGATGCCGTGGATGGCTTCATCGGGAAGGATTTCGATAAAGTTGAGGTGATCTACAACGAATTCCGTTCGGTTGTAAAACAGACGGTGATTGTGCAGCAGATGCTTCCAATCCCAAAAATGGAAGCCAACAAGGACTACGCGGTGATGGCCGATTACATCTTTGAGCCAAACCAAGCAAGCCTGCTGGACGCGCTGTTGCCGAAGCACCTGAACACGCAGATGTGGAACGTCTTGCTAGACTCCAACGCCGCCGAACAGGGGGCGCGGATGACCGCAATGGAGAACGCAACACGCAACGCCAAGGACCTTGTGCGGACGCTTCGCATCAACTACAACAAGGCACGCCAGGCGGCAATTACAACGGAGATTCTGGAGATTGTATCGGGCGCGGAAGCCTTGAAAGGATAACGCAGCACCGAACAGCAATTCTTCTTGGCGGGGAATCTCCAACAGTGTGAGATTCCCCGCACTGTTTTTCACCCACAACCACACACGTTTTACTCAGCCAATAATGACTTCAAACAAAGCACTCATCTCAATCTTTTTGGTGGTAGCGGTTGACGTTCTTGGGCTGACCATCGTTATCCCACTGCTCCCGTTTTATGCCCAAGAATTTGGTGGAACCCCCATTGTTGTGGGGTTGCTGTTTGCCAGCTTTGCCGTTTGCCAATTCCTTGCTGGGCCGGTGCTGGGTCGCATCAGCGACCGCATCGGGCGGCGGCCTACACTGATTTTTAGCCAGATCGGAACGTTCATTGGGTTCCTTGTTCTGGGGTTTGCCAACACTCTGTTCCTGCTTTTTCTGGCGCGCATCATTGATGGAATCACCGCCGGAAATCTCAGCATTGCCCAAGCCTACATCAGCGATGTCACCAAGCCGGAAGAGCGAACCAAAGCGTTTGCATTTATCGGCATCGCCTTCGGTTTGGGTTTCTTGATTGGCCCAGCAATGAGCGGGTTCCTTTCCGATTTTGGGCATTCCGTGCCGGCGTTTGCGGCGGCGGGGTTATCGTTGGCCTCCATCATCTGCACCATCACTCTGCTTCCCAGCACGGAGATCACACACTCGCCGGCCCCGCGAAAAGGGAGGTTCAGCGGTTTTGCCGAATACCTGCGTCGCCCGGAAACACGCCGTAGCTTGCTGGAGTTCTTTGCCTTCACCCTTGCGTTCGCGCTGTTGATTGGTGGGTTTGCGCTCTTCTTGGAACGGCAGTTTGGATTTAAAGCAAAGGAGACGGGGTACCTGTTCGCGTTTTCGGGATTGATTGGAGCGATCGTGCAGGGTGGGCTGGTGGGGCGGCTGGCGGCGGCTTGGGGGGAAGTGAGGCTCTCCACCATTGGCTTTCTTGCAATGGCCCTCAGCTACATTCCAATGGGGTTCATCCACGACTGGCGGATATTTCTGATTGGAGTTGTGGTGGGAGGCTTCGGTTCGTCGGTAACTCGGCCAGCGCTCACCACGCTTCTGACAAAATCGGTTGGGCCGCACGAGCAGGGGGAAGCCCTGGGGGTGAGTCAATCGTTGAACAGCATTGCACAGATTATCGGCCCGTTGATTGCCGGGTTTTTGATTGAGCAGCAACAGCTTGTGTTGTACGGAATCACAGCCGCCGTTATTGCATTATGCGGAATGTTCCTCACGCTTCAATCAAAGCCTCCAGCACCAACCCACGTTGCCGAAGGGTAAGTGTGTTCATCTTGCAGCGCGGTGTTCAGCATCTGCCGTTCCTCTTGCTCCCCCTCGCCCGCCCCGCAGATGCTTCGATCAGCGTGGCAAAACGGGAGAGGGAGCCGAGGTGAGGGAAATCGCCGAGGGAGCGGGTACGGTTCGGTTCCCCTTTTCCCCCAGACTTGGGGGGACGCGAAGCTCGTTAGAGCGAAGCAGGGGGGCGAGATTTTTCGGCGGGTCAGCTAAAGAATTGAGTACGGAGTAGCAACGGTTGCTCCGGCAGTTTCCGGCGGTACGCCTTGCAGCGCGGCGTTCAACATCTGCGCGCTTTCCACAAGGCGGGGGCCGGGGCGGCTGAAGTAATGGTTTCCATCCATGACGATCACCCGCAGCCCGGGACGTTCGGCGCAAAGTTGGCGCAACTCTGCAGATGCTTCAACATCTTCCATCGAACGCTGGACGTTGAAGCCGCAACAGGAGATCACCAACACCTGGAACTCCGTTAAGCGGATGTCCTCCCAACTCACCTGCGTGGAATGGCTTCCGTCGTTGCAAAGCACCGGTGTTCCCCCAGCGTGGCGGACAAGCTCCGGCATCCAATGCCCAGCGCGGAAAGGGGGGATCAGCCATTCCAGAAATAGAACGTGTGGCGGTTGGGGAAACCGGGGAATTTCCGCCAGCTTTCGCTTCAGATTCACAACAAGTTGGTGGGCTTCCCCCGTGCGGTGAAGCATCTCCCCAACGTCCAGCATCGTCCCGAACACTTCCTCCAATGTTCGCGGCTCAAGGTTGATAACGTCGGGCGGGTTCGGCAACGAACGCATGGCCGTATGAACCGTTGCGTAGCCAACAGCACACACCGTGCAAAGCTGCTGGGTTAGCACATGCGTGGGCTGAAGCTGCTGCACAAGCTCCAAATCCAGCGTGTAGAGCGTGCCGGAATCTTCAAGTTGCGAGCGCACAAGCTGGTCAATCTCGGCACTGGCCATTGCCGGATTGATCCGCGCTGATGTCACCGTTGGTTTGGTGGCCACGATTTCCGCCGGGAAATCGCACTCGTGCGTGATGCCAACCAAATGCGGCGTGGCACCAATCGCAACCACGATTTCCGTTGCGCTGGGAAGCAGTGAAAGTACTCTGTTCATTGCAGATGCTGTAAGTTTGAACCATTCATCATTTACTCAGGAACAACACACCATGACACTGACCGAGAAGATAGCAAACGACATGAAAGAGGCGATGAAGTCCGGCGATAAAACCAAGCTGGGGACGCTGCGGATGGTCCGCGCCGCACTTCTTGAATTGCAGAAAAGTGGGGCAGAAGTCACCCCCGATCTGGAATTGCGCGCCGTCCAAAAACAAGCTGCTTCACGGAAGGATGCCATGCAGCAATTCGTTGCTGCCGGGCGGAACGATCTTGCCGAAGTGGAGCGGGTGGAGCTTGCAATCATCGAGGCATATCTGCCCCAGCAACTTTCCGATGACGAAATTCGCGCAAAGGTCCGCGAACTGATTACCGAAACCGGAGCATCCGGCTCGAACGACTTTAAGTTGGTGATGCCCAAAGCCATGGCCGCCATGCGTGGCCTTGCCGATGGCAACCGCGTGCAAGCCGTTGTGCGCGAAGAACTTCAATCCTAAAAAAACCTTTTTGAAAAAATAGAGATGACACGTGATGAACTAATCGCCTCAAGCCTAGAGCAGTTGGAGTTCCACCGGGTGCTGGAGCATCTGGCCGGGTACGCAGCTTCCTCGATGGGGGTGGAGCATATCCTTGAACTGACCCCGCTTTCGGATGAAGACGCAATCCGCCGCGAAAACAGAATGGTTGCCGAAGCGCGGGTACGACTCCAAAACGAGGAAGCGATTCCGCTGGATGGCATTTACGACATCCGCAACGCCCTGGGCCATGCGAAAATCCAGGGGAATTATTTAAGCGGGGAAAACTTCCTGCATATCGGTACAACGATCCTTGCCTTGCGCCGCGTGCGTGAGTTCTTCATGGGGAAGTCTGTGCAATCGCCGTTGTTGTCCGAGCTGTGCGAGGGGCTGCATATCAACCGCCTGCTGGAACGCCATATCCAGGATGCGATTGATGACCTGGGCAACGTCCGCGACAGCGCAAGTCCCGAGCTTCGCCGAATCCGCCGCGACATCATTGACCGCTCGGCCGCATTGCGCCAGCGGCTGCAACGGATACTCCGGAAGGTTTCGGAAGATGAGCTTGTCACCGAGGAGTACGTCACTCTTCGCGAAGGGCGGTTAGTGCTTCCGGTGAAGACTGAGTTCAAACGGAAAATCCCCGGCATCATTCATGGCGAATCGCACAGCGGTGGAACTGTTTTCTTGGAGCCAGCGGAAATCTTCGACATGAACAACGAGATTGCCGAGCTAACCTTTGCCGAACGCCGCGAAGTTGAACGAATCCTGCGGGTGCTGACCGAAGAGCTTGGCCACGAAGCCGACCAGTTCCAAACCTCACTCTTCCGATTGCAGCTGTTGGATTCGGTGGTTGCCCGCGCACGCTACGCCCAGAAATATGACTGCGTTGAGCCAACCGTCACCGACGACGACGTGATTGTTCTGCGGAACGCCAGCCACCCGCTGCTGCAAATCCGGCTGCCCCACGTTGTTCCGCTGACGGTGGAGATGAGCCGCGAAGCTCGCGCAATCGTCATCTCCGGCCCGAACGCTGGCGGCAAAACCGTGGCCATGAAAACGCTTGGTTTGGTGACGATGATGGCCTTGTGCGGAATCCACCCGCCGGCAACCGAGTGTGTGGTTCATCCCTGCAACGTCTTCAGCGACATTGGCGACCAGCAATCCATCGAGAACGACCTCTCCACCTTCAGCGCGCACATGTCGCGGATCAGCCTGATTTTGGAGCACGTGATGATGGGGGATATTGTTCTGTTGGATGAAATCGGAACCGGAACCGACCCCGACGAAGGTGGAGGAATCGCCGCAGCAATTCTGGAGTTTCTGCTGCAACGCCGCACCTTCATTCTTGCCACCACACATCACAGCTATCTGAAGGTGTTTGCCTACGATACCGAAGGCGTTGTGAATGCCGGAATGGAGTTCGACACCCGCACCATCACGCCAACCTACCGCTGCGTAATCGGAATGCCCGGCAACAGCTACGCCTTTGAACTGCTGGAACGTTTGGGATTGAACCCAAAAGTTCTGCAGAACGCCCGCAGCAAAATGGGGGAGGAGCGGAATCGGATGACCGAAATCATCCACCAATTAGAGGAAGACCTTGCCCAAAGCCGCCGCCACCGCGAAGAGTACCGCAAGCAAACCGCCGAAGCCGAAGCACTTCGCGCACGGTTGCAAGGTGAGATGAAAGAGTTCAGCGACCGGAAAAACAGCATCATTTCCGATGCCCGCGAGGAAGCGCGCCGTGTGCTGAACAACGCCAACACGTTGATTGAAAACACCCTTCGCGAAATCCGCTCCGGCGCAAGCAACGACCAAGTGAAGCAGATGCGCCAGGCAATTGAGGAAACCCGTCGGGGTGTTTCCGCAAAACCAGCGGCGGCCGCACAAGAAGAAAAGCGGTTCAAAGTTGGCGACACCGTGAAACTGCGCGATGGAGTTCAGATTGGCGAGCTTGCCGTGGAGCCAGATGAGAAGGGGAACGCCGTGGTGCAGTTCGGCGCGCTGCGGATGCGGGCACACATTGATGACCTTGTTTCCGTTTCCAGAAAAGAGCTTCGGCGCGAAGGTGCTGGCCGCCAAGCCGTCACCAATGCCGACCTTGCCGAAACCCGCATTGACCTTCGCGGGATGTTCGCCGACGAAGCCGCCGTGAAAGTGGAGCAAGCAATCACCGCACTTCTGAACGCCCACATCAACCGCCTGGAAATTATCCACGGAAAAGGGACCGGGGCATTGCGTCGCCGCATCCACGACCACCTAAGCCACCACCCCAACGTTGCCGAGTACCGCTTGGGCGCGCTAACCGAAGGGGGAGCAGGGGTGACAATCGTGGAGTTGAAGTAGAGAGTTTTCGTTATTGCGCGGTGCTTCGTCGAAAACGCATCGTCGCGGAGCCAACATCCAAACCAGAGACCGACCCAACATCGAATGAAACGACTGCTGATAGCCAACCGCGGCGAGATAGCCCGCCGGATTATCCGAACAGCCCGGACAATGGGGATCGAGACCGTTGCCATCTACTCCGATGCCGACACCTCATCGCTTCACGTCCAGGAAGCCGACACCGCAATCCGGCTTCCTGGTGTCACCCCGCGCGAAACCTATCTGGATATCCAACGGGTGCTTTCCGCAGCGCGCCGCGCTGGTGCCGATGCAGTGCATCCGGGATACGGTTTTCTGAGCGAAAACGCCACTTTTGCCCAAGCCTGCGCCGATACTGGAATGAAATTCATTGGGCCATCGCCCGATGCCATTGACCATCTTGGCAGCAAAACCAACGCCCGCCGCTTGGCCGTGGAAACCGGCGTGCCGATCATGCCAGGGACCAAAGAAGGCCTCCGCTCAGTGGAAGAAGCACGGGAAGTTGCCGAACGAATCGGCTACCCAGTGCTGCTAAAAGCAGCCGCTGGCGGCGGGGGGAAAGGGATGCGTGTGGTGTGGGAGCAATCGCAGTTGGAAGACGGTTTGCGTGCCGCGCGTGGCGAAGCAATCACCGCCTTCAACAGCGATGAAGTGTTTGTGGAAAAATATGTGCTGGGGCCGCGCCACATCGAGCTTCAGATTGTGGCCGACGAGCATGGCAACGTTGCGGTGTTGGGGGAACGTGAGTGTTCAATCCAACGCCGCCACCAAAAAGTGGTTGAGGAATCCCCCTCGGTTGCGGTGGATGATACGCTGCGCCAAAAGATGTTCGAATCCGCCGAACGCTTGGTGCGCGGGGCCAACTACACCAACGCCGGAACTCTAGAATTCCTGTTGGATGAAAAAGGGGATTTTTATTTTCTTGAAGTGAACACACGGCTTCAAGTGGAGCACCCCGTGACGGAGTTGGTGACGGGGGTTGATCTTGTGGAAATGCAGTTGCTGGTTGCTTCCGGCCAGCAACTGCCAATTTCCACCGACTCGATCCAACGCCGTGGCCATGCAATCGAGTGCCGCGTTTGCGCCGAGGATGTGTTCAACGATTTTCTTCCAAGCATCGGCACAATCCGTGAAGTAATCGAGCCAACCGGCGACGGCATCCGCGTGGATTCCGCACTCTATGCCGGAATGCCCGTCACCCTTTACTACGACCCGATGGTGGCAAAAATTATTACGTGGGGGGAAAACCGTACCGAGGCGATTGCAAGAATGCTGCAAGCGCTAGATTCCACGCATATTGCTGGTATTGCAACCACAATTCCATTCTGCCAGTTTGTGTTGGAGCACCCAGCATTTATTTCGGGAAATTTTAGCACCAATTTCGTGAAAGAACATTGGTCTCCCGAACTACTTCAAATGGATTCCAGCTTAATTGAAGTGGCCGCAGCATCAGCAAGCGCGGTGCGGCGGGCGTTGAAAGAACGATTCATGCACAAATAATTTTTTGGGGAGAGTCCACGCCATGTCGCGAACGCTTCATCGTTGCCCAAACTGCCAGACCGTTGGCCGCGTTCATCGCTCAAAACTGAGAAATTTCAAGGAGCGAGCAATGAAAGTATTTGTCCCGGTGTATGGTGTCTATCGTTGCCACCACTGTAATTGGCGCGGTTGGCTTACCCGAAGTTCAACCTCGCCAGCCGTGGCCAAAGCGGTTGTGATTGGCTATCTGATTGTTGCTGTTAGCGTTCTTGCTGGGGCTGTATTTTTTATCATTAAATACTGGCCGAATGCAAAATTTCGATATTAAAGGTCTTCCCATGTCAGGTATACAGTTTTGCACCGGAACCGATTTTCCGTTCGATAATGTGTTTTCGCTTTATGATTCTGTGGGTTGGACAGCGTACACTTCCGATAAATTGATGTTGGAGCAAGCCATCAAAAACTCACTTTTTGTTTTGACAGCATGGAAAGAGCAAAAACTTGTTGGCCTTTTGCGCGCAGTCGGCGACGGGCTTACCATCATTTATGTGCAGGATATTTTAGTTGAGCCAAACTTTCGCAGACAACATATCGGACGGCAACTTCTGACTCAACTTTTAGATGAGTATTCTAGCGTGCGGCAAATAGTGCTTATGACAGACAACACCTACGACACGGTTTCCTTTTACGAACGTTGCGGCTTGGCAAAAACAGAAAATATGCAATTACAAACTTTTGTCCGGCTAAAGGCTAATCCGCAATAATAAATACAGCTGCGGTTTATCACTACGTTCGGCTGAGTAGAGTTTCGCAAACCGCTTTGTTCCGAGTGCATGTTCACAACTCTTCGTGCAAAAATAAATGCCGGATTTGCCGCAATCATTGCGCTGAACGTGGTGTTTGGCCTTTGGTCAATTTTTCGTTTTGCACACATTGGCGAAGCCACCGACCGCCTGTTAGTCCCAAACTATGAAGCTGCTGCAACCGCCATCGAACTGATGCGGATGATTGATGAACAGCAGCGACTTCTCCGCTCAATTCCCTGGGCAAGCAACCAGCAACAACTTTCATTGAAGCCGATTGTACAGGATGAGTTCCGCAAGCGAAATGCCGAACTTATTGCTTTGGTGTATGAGTCCAGAATTGACTCCTTGCTGGTTTATAAAGATGCCTTGCACCGCATCCGTTCCGCTACGCAAGAATTTAACCGATCAACCCAGCAGTTTTTTTCTGAGCAGCCGCGCGACACTGCGTACATGGATGCGATGTTCCAAGCTGTTGATCGTCTGCGTCGGGAATGCCAATCAATGCTTGGGATTGCCCGCCAGCAGGTGGCCGAGTCGCGCAGTAAAGTTCAGGAGGAAACAAGGAATACGTTGATTGCTGTGGTGCTATCCGCAATGGCATCGGTGATATTGGCAGTGCTGGCAGGTATATTTTACTCACGTTGGGCAACACGGCCAATCCAGCGATTAAATCAAGCCGTGAAAAATTTATCCGGTGGTAAATTAGGAGATCGAGTTCTGATTACCACCGCCGACGAATTCGGCGATTTAACGTTCGAATTCAACCGAATGGTTGAGCGGCTGCGGAAATACGAAGAACTGAATTACGACCAACTGCTTGTTGAAAAACAAAAAGTGGAGGCAGTTGTAAGCAGTATTGCCACCCCAGTTGTTGTGGTTGACGCATTATCTACCATCATCATGTTGAATAATGCTGCGGTTGATTTATTCAGGATTGAAAACTCGGCACAGAAGCTGGGAACTCCATTTGGTCACATGATTTCTGATCTTCAACTCCAACAATATATTCGGTCAAAACTTCTTAGCCCAACAGTAGAAACCAGCGGTGAGTTTCCTTTGTACATTCGTGAGGTTGAGGGGAGTGAAAGATTCTATGCGGTGCAAGTGCTTCCGTTAGTAGCAACAACATCCGTGAAAGGGGTTGTGGTGATGTTCAGCGACATCACTCACTTCAAAGAATTGGATAGGATTAAGTCAGATTTTTTAGCAAGAGTGACGCACGAGCTACGAACCCCACTCTCTTCAATTTTAATGAGTACGGATATCCTCCAAGAAAAAATTTTAGGGGATTTGAACGAACAACAACTTGATTTGATGAAAGGGATAAAAGAGGATTGCATCAGATTAACAAAGCTAGTAAGTGACGTATTAGAAATGTCACGTTTAGAAAATCGGGGGGGCACAACGCACTGCCGTTGGGTTCAGGTTTCGGAGGTTCTTGCAATAATTCAGCAGAACCACAGATTACAATTGCAAGAGAAGGATGTTGCGATCAACATCGTCAATCAAAATAACTCTGATAAAATTTGGATTGATCAAAGTGACTTGATAGTGATGTTGAACAACCTTGTGAGCAACGCAATTCGGCATACTCCAAACGGCGGGCATATTGCAATTACAGTATCCATGAATAAAAAAGATATGTTGATTGAAGTATGCGACACAGGCTGTGGCATCCCCCGTGAAAGCATTGATAAAATTTTTCTAAAGTTTTATCAGGTGGAACCTTCCGGGCAGAATAGGCAGGGAAGCGTTGGGCTGGGGCTTGCCATTGTTCGTGAAATCGTTAGCACCTACGGTGGATCAATTTCGGTGGCAAGCGAGCTTGGTAAAGGAAGCATTTTTACTCTGCGAATTCCACATCACACTCACGACGTACCGCAACCATAAAATGGAAACAACAAACACCACACTGAACGTGCTGCTGGTTGATGATGAACCGAACATTCTAAAAACCATCGCCATTAGCCTTTCAGCAATGGGGCTATCAGTTGAGCCATTTGCTGATCCACGCAAAGCACTGGAGCGCGCACGTAGTTACCCTGAGTTTGACATTGCATTTCTTGATTTGAAGATATTTCCAATGGATGGTATTGAGTTAATGAGTGAGCTGTTGAAAATCATGCCAAAGCTGACAGTTGTAATAATAACAGCACATGGAACTGTAGATACTGCTGTTAAAGCTATCAAGCGTGGAGCCTTCGACTATCTACAAAAACCTTTTGATCTTGAGCAATTACGGTCATTTATCAATGCTGTCACTCATTACCACCGTCTAAAGACTTCCATTAGCGGTGCGGAAAAAAATGCCATCTATTCAAAGGATATTCTGACACAAAATGCGGTCATGGCTGAGTTACTGACGCTGGCTACACGCGCCGCAGCAACTCCATTAACAGTATTGATTGAAGGCGAAAGCGGGACTGGAAAAGAATTATTTGCAAAACTGATCCACGAGCGAAGCACCCGCTCGAAATCACCATACGTGAAAGTTAATTGTGCAGCTCTTCCAGAAAATTTACTTGAGTCGGAATTATTTGGTCATGTCCACGGGGCGTTTACTGGGGCGTTGAAAGACCGTGTTGGACGATTTGAGGCAGCTAATGGTGGCACTATTTTTTTGGATGAAATTGGGGAGCTACCATTGACACTGCAACCGAAGTTATTACGAGTTCTTCAAAGCCGTGAGTACGAGCGGCTGGGCGAAAGCACCACCCGCACAGTGAATGTACGGATAATTGCTGCCACCAATCGTGATTTAGTTCAGGAGGTGAAAGCAGGAAATTTTCGAGAAGATTTATTCTACCGTCTGAATGCAGTTCGGTTAAGAATACCTTCATTACGTGAACGCAAAAACGACATCCCATTGCTTGTGGCACACTTTTTACAGAAATATTCCACTCAAAATAGCGTGGAGCTAACTGTAAGCAGCCAGGCTATGGATGCGCTGATGCAGTATGATTGGAAGGGAAACATCCGGGAGCTTGAAAATGTTATTAGCCGAGTTGTGTTCTTATCGGTCGGTTCTGAAATTCGTGTGAGTGATTTGCCGGAAGAGTTGCGTGGTGTGGTGGTTGCTGGAGCCGAAATACAAGAGCATGGGCAAACGTTGGAAGATATTGAGCGAGAACACATTGCTCGTGTTTTGGCCGAAGCAAAGAATTATGAGGAGGCCGCCAAGATTCTAGATATAGATGCTGCCACACTTTGGAGAAAGCGAAAAAAGTATAACCTGTAGATGGGGGGAAGAGTATCTATTAAAAGATATTCGGCAAGTCGTCCAACTGCACACGGTGAACGTGGTCAAGTTTACGCCCCAAAAAACGCTCGCCAACTTCAATAAATTTCAGGGGGAGATCGGTTAGATAATACTCGTAGCGGGGGAGTGAGGTCGAGGAGTTCCGCATTTCAGAATGCTCCAGCAGGTGCAAGGCTTCTTGGGCTGTTGCAATTCCAGGATCAATCAAGGTGACTGCTGGGCCACAAACCTCGCTGATGCTGGGTTGTAGAAGGGGATAGTGAGTGCAGCCAAGTATCAGGGTATCAATAGACTGGCGCAGGAGGGGGTGCAAGTATTCGCGAGCAAAGATCAGAGTGCCGGGATGATAGGTATGACCCTCTTCGGCAAGGGTGACGAACAGGGGACAAGGTTGAGCCAAAACAGAAGTAGAACAAGATAAATCCGTTATTGCATTTTGATAAGCCAACGATTGAACAGTCCCCTGAGTACCAATGACCCCAACCCGTCCGTTCCGAGTAGCCGCAACTGCTGCGGCCGCACCTGGTTGAATTACTCCAATCACCGGAACCTCCGATGCCAGTTGCACTGCTTGCAAAGCAACTGCGGAGGCCGTATTGCACGCAATGATAATCAACTTCACCCCTTGCGAGCGCAAAAAGGCTGCGGCTTGAAGTGAGTATCCAATAACTGTTTCGGGTGATTTTGTTCCGTACGGTACGCGAGCTGTATCACCGAAATAGACGATGTTCTCATTCGGTAGCATCCGCATTACCTGGCGTGCCACCGATAACCCACCGATGCCAGAATCAAACAAACCAATAGGGGAGAAACGGGTTCGCATTAGTTGCGGTTGGTGATAGTTGAGGTGGTTGTGGCGATTGTATCTCGTCCATGATGACGAATTTGGCTCCATAAGGCATTAACATCCGTAGTGGCCGTGCCAGAAGAAGGGCATTGGGGACGTTCAGCCGGAAGAGTATGGCAATGCCGGCAATCAGACAATGATCCTTTCACACCACCATGTCCCAGAAAACGTGATTCATCGGCCATAATGCCGTAGCTGCTGTACTCACTTCCTGGCCCGTGGCAACGCTCGCACCCAACGCCCTCGGCCACGACACCTGCTTCGGCCACAGTAGCCGGCGGATGCCCCAAAGTGGTATGGCAGCGATAGCATGAAACGGAATCACCTACTTCCAAATTTGTTGCCGAACGTGTTGCCAGTTCTTTCCGTATTGATTGATAGGCCACAGCGTGCCTGCTACGAATCCAGACCTCAACAGCATTCCCCGAACGCTCCGACGAATGACAATTTTGGCAGGAAGCCGATCCTACATAAGCGAGGGAAGAAGTGGGGGTATCGCGCAGCAGTTTGTGGGCAACATACACACCAATAGCCAGCGAAGAGAACCAAAGAATGTAGCTTGCGCGCAGTAGCATGAAACGAAGATACGAAATCATCAACCCGAACCGATTTAACCACAAAACTCTGTTGCTCGCCAGTGCTTGCTTTTTCTTTAGACAGTGCTATATTGCGCCCCCTTTTGCAGGATTGGAGTGTTTGAACACCCAGAATACCTACAGCAAAACAGCAGAATTTCGGACCATTTTTTCTATCAGCCATGACGGACAACGGAACAAACACAGTAACCGAGGCACAAGATATGCCAGAAGTTGCTACAAGCGATGCGACCTCAGCACCAGAACCTACTCCAGTAACGGAAGCAACTGCAGAAACAACTTCTGCACCTTCGGAGCAACCACAGCCAGCAACAACCGAAGCCGAAGTGGCGATTCCCGCCGCCGCCGACGTGCCACCGGTTGCTGTGCCAGCACAAAGTGAAACTGCTTCCGAAGCTCCTTCCCAAACACCAGTAGCTTCTACTGCCGAAGTCACTTCTGCTCCGCCTGCCCAAGAAGCGGTGACGGCATCCGTGCCTTCGGCTGATGAAGGTGCTGCGGCATCCGAAACAACGGAAGCATCATCGGAGGAACCTGAGCACCGCGGGCGGCGCGGCAGCAAGCTGCCCGAAGAGGAGCAGCGTGTTCTGTGGGCCGAGCTTACCGAGAAAAAGAACAAGCATGAAGAGGTGGAACTCACTGTTATCTCACATAACCGCGGTGGAGTAGTTGCGGGCTACAAGGGGCTGGAAATTTTCCTTCCAATGTCACACTGGAGCCTTGACCGTGCAGTTCCCAACCCAACGATTGACGCGATACCGGGCGAACCATTCAAAGCGAACGTTTTAGAGATAACCGACTTTGAAACAGACGCACGCCGTATCACAGCCACGCGCCGCTCAATTCTGCGCCGCTCGTTGATGGACTCGCTAGAAGTTGGCCAACGCCGTGTTGGAACCGTGACCTCCATTCTAGATTTCGGAATCTTCGTGGATATTGGCGGCGTTGATGGCTTGGTTCATGCTTCAGAAATCAGCTACGACCGCACCAAGCAACCATCCGAAATGGTTCGCAAAGGGCAACGGGTTGAGGTCATTATTAAAGACATTGACCGCCAGAAGAAGCGCATCTACTTGGGAATGAAGGAATTGCTCCCTTCGCCTTGGAGCCAAGCCGATGAGCTTTTCCAAGCTGATTCCATTTATCCCGGAAAAGTGGTCGGGCTTAGCAAAGCCGGTGCTTTTGTCGAAATCGCGCCAGGCATTGAAGGCTTTATTCGTTTGCGCGAACTTTCCTGGACCAAGCGGGTTCAACACCCGGACGAAATCCTAAAAAAGGGATCAGAAGTCAACGTGAAGGTTCTTGAAATCAACGCCAAACGGGAACGGCTATCGCTAAGCTACCGCCAAGCCACCGACAACCCGTGGGAAGGGCTATCCCAAAAATTTGCACTGGGAACCCGTTGGGAAGCTCAGATCAAAGAAATCTCCAGCAAAGGCGTGGTGGTTACTGTTGAAGATGTTGAAGGATTTCTTCCACGCGGGCGAATGGGACGCGAAGCACGCCGTTTGCCTGATATGAAAGCTGGCGAGCAACTTCCTGTTCACGTTGTTGATGTTGATCCAGCAAATCAATCGCTCATCTTTGGGCTTGTTACTCAGCATAGCGATGACGACCAAGAAGAAGGCGGACGGCGCGAAGGCGGACCCCGTGAAAATCGTGAGCCACGTGGCGAAGGCGGTTTCCGTAATCGTGAAGGTGGAAATCGTGGCGAAGGCGGCGGCGGACGACGCGAAGGTGGGCAAGGTGGTCGGCGTGAAGGAGGGGGGCGACGCGAACGTGGTGGCGAACGTGGTGAGCGTGGCGGCGACCGCGACCGCCCAGTTGCACCCCCACAGCCACCGCAGAACGAGCTGAAAAACTCCAAACTCATCGGCAACTTCTCCATTGGTGATCTTCTTGGCGAAGCCGTCAAAAAGCAACTGAACTACGACGACCCAACGCCGCCAGCCGCCGCTGCACCTGTTGCTGCCGCGCCAGAAACCCCAGCGGTGGTGGCAACACCAGCACCAATCGCAGAAGCTCAACCCGAAGTTGTTGTGGCAACTGAGCCTACTCCAGCCGAGCCTACTCCATCGGTAGAGACATCAGCCGCAAGCGAAGAGTCTGCGCAGTCGTAATTGGCCGCACATGCGTGCCTGCCCGGATGGCGAAATCGGCAGACGCATCAGACTTAAAATCTGATGGTGCGTAAGCACCGTGCGGGTTCAAGTCCCGCTCTGGGCACATTTTTTCTTCATAAACAAGCAGGGCTTCCGGCAATTACCAGAAGCCCTGCTTGTTATTTCACTCACCACCAAACTCAATCCGTTTTTACCGCACAACCGCCATCCACTTCTCCATCTGGAAACGCCCAATCTGCAGCCGGTACAGATAGCGGCCTGAAGGAATATCGCTCACGTTCACCGGAATCCGATGTTGGCCGGGAGATACCGTTTGGCTTAAGTATTCCCCCGCAAATCTTCCATCGGCTGAGTAAAGTCGCAAGGTTGCGTACCCTTGAATTGGAGTTGTGAAAGTGACGGTTGTTCCGCTAACAGCCGGATTCGGGGCGTTTTGCTCCAACGTCATTCCTGCCATTACCGCATCGTCGGCATAGTAGGAGGAAGAGGTTTTGAAGAGCGGAAGTTTTGTGAAATCGCCAAGCAGCGCATTCTTCGCATCGGCGTTGGTCAGGCCCATCCAGTCTTCCAGCACTGCGGCATAGACTTGGCGGAAATCCACCGTAAACTTGATATCACCACGATCATCAAGATCCGTAAGGTTTGGATTTCCCCCGTAAATGGCTCCACCATTGACCGAGTTACCAAACACAAACAGCGGGGCTGCCGCGCCGTGGTCGGTTCCTGCCGAGCCGTTTTCGTTCACACGCCGCCCGAACTCTGAGTACGTGATGCAAGTGACACGGTTGGCGTTACCGCTGGCGGTGATGTCGTCGAAGAAGCTCTTAATCCCACGCGATAACCTGTTCAGCAAGGTTGCCTGCTGAGCCATCTGGGCCGAGTGAGTATCGAACCCGCCCAACGTCACCACAAACACCGTTGTCCCCAACCCTCCATTGATTAGCCTTGCCACTACTTTCAACTGCGATGCAAAGCTGTCGGTGTCGTACTGGGCATTGGTTGTGCTTCCCAGCATCGCTTGGTTAATCGCTGTCGAGAAGGTGTTTGATTGCTCAAGGATTTCCCGAACATACTTCAACTCCGGCCCAGCCAGCGTTGCGGGAACAGGGGAGTCGCTGCTTCCAAGCCCTTTCGCCAAGTTGTAGAATCGGTCGGGGTTATCAATGGCAATGCCGGTGTTCCCAACCTCACCTTGCAAAAGCAAGGAAGTGCTGGAAGAAACTTGGATTGCAAACGGAGCCACTGGCAGCTGGGCCGGGTACTCTGGATGTGATTTCTCAATATACCGGCCTATCCATCCGGTGAACAGGACTTCTTCGGCATCGGAAGCGGAGTTCCAAATATCGGTGGAGCGGAAGTGGGAGCGGTCTTGGTACGGATAGCCAACATTGGAAACCACCGCAGCGGTTCCCGACTTGAACATATCTTGCACAGCACCCATGGAAGGGTGCAATGCAAGGTCGCTGTTCAGTTTCAGCACCTGGTCGGTTGGCAGTTTGATGTTGGGGCGTGCATTGAAGTAGCGCGAATCGGCGTAAGGAACCACCGTGTTTAAGCCATCGTTTCCGCCACTCAGATTTATCAGCACCAAGATTCGATCCGATGCCGCAGAAGGGCGGGCAAAAAAGTGGCGTGCCAGTGGGCGTGCAAACAACCCCGTGGAGGCCAGCGGTATCAGCGTTCCGGCTTGAAGAGCGCGTACAAGAAATTGTCGGCGTTTCATAGTTGGTTGGTCAGTGTTGGCTTTGTGGTTTGTTTGCGGTTACATCAACTGGAATTCGGCAAAGCTGGATAGCCGGACTAAGCAGGAACGGATTTTCTGAGCCGACTGTGCCGGTTTCCACTCGTAGTCGAAGCCACCGCCAAGCAGTTCAGCAAGCAAAGCGTTTTTCATCTCGGCATCTAATGGAACCGGAACCAGCAGTGTGATAAGATTATCCAGCACTTTGTGGACATCGTCGGCATCCGGCAAGGAGTTGATAAACGCAACCGGATCGAACTGATACGCCAGCGAACTGGGGATCGGCTCCACCCACATTTTTGCGTAGCGCACACGAAGCGGAGCCGTCACACTGCTAATCCATGTTCGCCCGCCTGGCCACCCTTTCACGTTGGGTGGGTAGAACAGCCATTGTGACAGGTACCACATTGCTGTCACAGGGTCATGGGTTTCGGGACGGTCGGCGGCAAGGTTGCTGGCGGCCATTGCGGGCTTCAGATTGAAGCTGCGCATTGCCCCAACTACATAATCGGCAGGGCTTTTTATCTGCGAACCGATCACGTTATCATCAAAGAAATGCTCGCTGTTCAGAAGCTGCTTCAGCACCGCTTTCACCGACCAGTTATTGTCCGATAGGGTCTGCGCCATTGCGGCCACAATATCCATATCCGGCTCATGATGCACAAACGTTTGGTAGAGCTTTGTGCAAAGGAAGACCGCCGAACGTGGTTTCTGCAGATCTTTGTCAATCTGCTCGAAGATGTGGTCAATCACATCAGTTTCGGCTTTGCCCTGGATACCAAAGCCTGCGGTTTTTCCGAAGATGGTTTTTACCGACTTATCAAAGCTGGCCGGATTGAACCGCACCGACAACCGATCTGGAGTCCAGCCAGTCAGTGCGCGCGCAAGCTCGATGATGTCATGCTCCAAATAATGCGGGGTTCCATCTTTGTAGAACCCTGTCCCGATTGCGAACAACTCCAACAGTTCCCGTGCATAATTCTCGTTCGGGTTGCCGGCCTTGCTGACGTATCCATCCAAGTAGATGAGCATCGCCGGGTCAATCGTCACCCGCTTTGTTAACTCACGGAAGTCCCCAAAAGCAAACTCCCTGAACAGCTGGTTTTGGATATACAAGTATTGGGTGTAATAGACCACCGGATACTCGCTAACGAAGTGGTTATGCCAGAAGAGCACCATTTTCTCACGCAGCATATTCTTCGGGTCGGCCATCAGGCCAAACCACCACTCCTGAAGTTGCCGCAGCCACGTTGCATACTGGGCACTTGCTGCGTTGCTGTTCTGGAAGTAATCCTGATTCACCCAGTTGCCTGGCGGCGCAGGAAGTTCACCCGGCTCCAGCAATCCATCAATGATTGCCGCTGGTGTCAGGCCAAGTGCGTTTTGGATGTCGGACCAATTACAGCCAAACCCTGCGCGGCGGAACAGGTGAGCAGCACGTTGGGCATTCCACGGCTTTTCGGCGCGTGGCACGTAGGGTTCTAACCCACCGGAAGAAAGAAGCGAAGCTCCATTCTTGGAAGTTCGTTTGTTGTTGCTTGGCGATGCTGGCCAAGGGGAGGAGCGATGCGGTGCAGAAAGGAAATCGCGGCGATCCATAGCAGTGTTTCGTTGAGTTCAGAAGGAGGACGCGGGAACTTACGCCACATATTGATTGCAAGCAACCGTTTTCACAGATGTCCCCAAAAAAGGGGCTGCAGAATTGCCTTGCGTTGTTTCCAGAATGTTCGGCATTGTTGCGGATGTTCAACGGGCTTGGATATACCAACGGGAACAAGTAGTTTCGCCCGCTTGAAAAGCGTTGTTCGTACCCAAAGCATACTATTGTGAGCAGTTGGTCAACACCACAAACCGAGAGCGACCTGCGAATACAGCAGGAGTTCAAAGCATCAGGAATGCTGCCGAAGCACGTTGCCATTATCATGGATGGCAATGGCCGTTGGGCAAAGGAGCAACGGCTTCCACGTGTGTCGGGGCATCGCGCCGGGGTGGATTCCGTCCGTGATATCGTGCAGGCCTGCGGCCAGCTTGCAATCCCGCACCTGACGCTGTACGCATTCTCAACCGAAAATTGGAAACGCCCAAAAAGCGAAGTCTCCGTTCTGATGGAGCTGTTGATGGTCTATCTTCGCAGCGAAATCGAAGACTTAAACCGCAACAACGTCCGGCTCAGTGCCATCGGCCAGCTGAACGCACTTCCGAAACCTGTTCAGAAAGAACTCCATTCCAGCATGGAGAAACTTGCCGGGAACACCGGACTGAACCTGACCTTAGCCCTTAGCTACAGCGGACGCTGGGATATCGTCCGTGCTGTGCAGACGTTGGCACTGGATGTCCGCCGGGGGAAACTCTCCCCCGAAGACATCACCGAAGACTTGTTCCAGACCTACTTAACCACAGCCGATATCCCCGACCCAGATCTGCTGATCCGCACCAGCGGTGAGATGCGGTTAAGCAATTTCCTTCTGTGGGAAATGGCCTATGCCGAACTCCACATCGCCAGCGTCTTCTGGCCGGAGTTCCGCCGCGATCATCTGTACCAAGCTCTCAGCGATTACTTGCAGCGGGAACGCCGGTTCGGAAAAACCAGCGAGCAACTCACCGAATCAGGCTCCCAATCGCGTTCCTACGTCCAAAAGATCATTGATTTGATAACACGGCAATAGCACCTATATGACCCCCACCAGATCATTGATCGTCAGCTGGTTGGCACTGTTGTTTGTCCACCAACTTGCCTACACCCAAACGCCCGACGCAAAACCACAATCCCTGCGAATCCGCGATATCCGCGTGGAGGGGAACGAGACCGCAAGCGCGTCGGCAATCATCGCGTACTCCAACCTTCGCATTGGCGATGTTATCGGCGCAGGAAGCGAAGCCTTCCCGAAAGCAATCAAAAATTTGATGGATCGGCGGCTGTTTAGCGATGTCAAAATCTACGTTGAGGATATGCGTGGCGACGAAGGGGTGATCGTCATCAGCGTGAAAGAATATGGTCGCGTTGGCGTGGTCACATTCCAGGGGAACGATGAGTTCAGCGAAAAAGACTTGGAGTCGGTCGTTACGATCCGCACCGGCGACATCGCCTCACCCTACGAAATTGACCGGTCGCGTTCCAAAATCCGTGCGAAGTATGGCGAAGAAGGCTATCTGTTCACCAAAGTGAAAGTGGAGACAACTCCATCCGACGATGACGATGGCCGCAGCAACCTTCAATTCAATATTGAAGAAGGTCCAGAGGTAAGCATCGGCGCAATCACCATTGAAGGGAACGCAAAAATCCCCGATGATGCACTGAAAGGAGCAATGAGTGAGGTGAAGGAAAAATCATGGTGGCAGTTCTGGCGCACGTCGGGATTCGACCGCAAAAAGCTAAAAAAAGATGAGACGCTGATTGTGGATTACTACCGTGAACGTGGGTTCATCAATGCGTCCGTGTTGTCCGACTCCATCTCCATTGACCCAACCACTGGGAAAGCAGATGTCCAGATTTCCGTATCGGAAGGAAGGCAGATGTTTTTGCGGAACGTGGCTCTTGCAGGGAATAACGTCTATCCTTCGCCAGTGATCCTCCACCGTCTGGATGTTGATACCAACGCCCCATACAACCAAGTTCGGTTGGAGAAAAACTTGAACGGCAACGAAGACCAAACCGACGTTCGTTCCCTCTACCTTGATAACGGCTATCTTACCTTCAATGCCCAGCTAAGCGAGCAACCAGTAAACGGTGATACGGTTGATGTGCTGATTAAAATGGTGGAGGGGAACCCAGCCAGCATCCGCTACGTCACAATTTCGGGAAACACCCGCACCAAGGACAAAGTGATCCGCCGTGAGCTGTTCACCCACCCAGGGGATGTGTTCAGCAAAGCATCCGTCATCCGGTCGTTGCGGAACCTTGCCAACCTGAACTACTTCAACCCGGAACGCCTTGAGCCAGCCGTCCAGCCGGTAGATGCCACCACGGTGGACATCACCTACAAAGTTGAAGAACGCCCCAGCGACACGTTCAACGCCTCAATCGGCCTTAGCTCGCAGGGACTCACCGGAATGTTGGGAGTTTCCTTCAATAATTTTTCGCTGACCGAGCCGTTGCAGGGGGGAGGGGGGCAAATCCTGAATTTCAACTGGGAGTTTGGTTCCTACGTTACCACCTTCTCGCTGGGATTAACCGAGCCATATCTGTTCGATTGGCCGGTGACGTTAGGCTCCAGCGTCTTCTACCAAACCCAAGACCTGACAACCGTCAGCACCAACGAAAACAAACTGCGCCGCGCCGGTATTTCCGTAACATCCGGCTGGAAGCCAGGCTGGCCCGATGATTTCTTCCGCGCCGATATGGTGGTTCGCTTCCTTCGGAACGACATCACCGGCAGCAGCACCTACTACCGTGATGGAACTGAGTTAAGCTCAACATTCAGCATCTCCCGCTCCAGCATTGATAACCCCGTCTTCCCAAAGTATGGCTCACGATTCAGCCTAAGCTCAACCATTGCCGGGCTTGGAAATGCGGAGTATGTGAAACCTGAATTAAAACTGGAATTCTACTCACCCATTGTTGACGTGACAGAATCCAACAGCTTGGTCTTCTACTTGGGAAGCGAATTCGGCTACCTGTACAACTATGGCGACTTTGCCAACATCCCGCCGCTATCTTTGTATGCAATGGGTGGGACCGCCTTGACGGCACTAAACGCCATTCCATTGCGCGGCTACGAGGATCGCTCAATCGGCCCAGTTGGTGGCGATGGAATTCCCGTTGGACAGGTCTATAACAAAATCTCAACCGAGCTTCGGTTCTCGATAGCAATCAATCCAATCCCCATTTTCGTGCTGGCGTTTGCCGAAGCCGGGAACGTGTGGTCAAACCTTAGCGAAGTTGACCCGTTCAACCTGAAACGCTCGGCTGGCTTTGGGATTCGGGTGATGGTTCCCCCAGTAGGAATTTTAGGATTTGACTATGGATATGGGTTCGATCCCAGCAGTTCCATCCAACGCCCCGGCGGGCTTCCGGAACGTTCCGGCTGGCAATTCCACTTCCAGTTTGGCAAATAACACAATCAACAAAACCGTCTTAACCGACCTTTCACAGCAACGAATCCGTATGATGAAAACCGCGCTACGCACACTGGCTTGTGTGCTGTTCTCACTGATTGTCCTGCATCCTTCTTCGGCCAATGCCCAACTACGAATTGGATATGTGGAGACCGAAACCATTATCAGCACACATAAAGAATTCAAAGCAGTGGAAGCCCAACTGCAAGTCTATCGGAAACAATTCGAGGACACTTTGGGGATGTTTAAGGCCCGGTATGACCAAGAGCTGGAAGACTACCAGAAAAAGCAGGCCACAATGACCCCGGAAGCAAAGCAGCAAAAAGAGAGCGAAATTCTGCAGATGCGCGACTACATTTTGCAGTACCAGCAAGCAAAATTTGGGGCACAGGGGGATATCCTTGCAAAGCAACAGGAACTACTGATGCCACTTCGCGAGAAAATCAAGAAAATTATCGCCAAAGTTGCCAAAGAAGAAAAAGTGGCTGTGGTGTTCGAGAACAGCAACTTAGTCTATATTGACCAGGACCCAAAAACAACGGTGAATATCACCTTCAAAGTACTTGACTACTTAAGCCGTGACTCCCAATAACAACATCCGCACAATGCTTGCAGTTGTGGCCATCACCGTCGTGGTGGCCACCAACGCATTTGCCCAAAAAATAGGCTACGTTGCAAGCGACCTTATCCTGATTAACTTGCCGGAAGCCAGCGCGGCGCAAACCCGCTTGGGGGAAATTCAAGCAGGCTGGCTTCGCGAAATTGAGCAGATGGAAAACGAGCAGAAAAAACTGCGAAATGAAATTGAGACGAACCGGCTAATCTGGAGCCAACAAGAGCGGAAAGATGCCGAGGCCAAACTTGCAAACGTTCAAGCACGCCTCACCGAATTTCGCAAAGCCAAGTACGCTCCAAAAGGGGAGTACGAGAAGCTGCAAGGGGAAATAATGAAGCCTGTGTTCGATAACATCACCCGTGCAATCGAAGAAGAAGCGAAGTCGCAGAAAATGGACATTGTGTTCGACAAAAGCTCCACTTCGGCAGCAATTTTTTATGTGAACCCACAAGTTGATTTAACGATAGCTGTGCTAAAACGCTTAGGGGTAAGCGCAGATGCCATTAAGGTACCAGAAGGTGTGCAAATCAATAGCAGCACCGAAAAAAGCCCTTCGTTAGACCCGAATGAACTGCTGAAAGATTTGCAGAAAGGGGTCAATAAAACAATCAATGTTGATCCGAACAAGGTGTTGGGCGGTGAAGGGGAAAGTACAAACCCGTAGCACATTCCAGGAATTATGACGATTCAAGAACTTGCTGGGCTTCTGAACGGAGAAATCATTGGCGACCCGAACATCGAAATTAACGGGATCGAAAAAATTGAATATGCCGAAAGTGGGCAGATTTCATTTATTGCCAATCAGAAATACCTTCGATACGAAACACAAACGCTGGCTTCGGCTTTAATAATCTCAGCATCGCACACTCCGCAACGCACCGATGTAGCGTATATCAAAGTTGAAGACCCGTATGCTGGATTTGTCCAGCTGTTGCGGGTTTTTTTTCCCGATCAAACAACCTACCCCCCTGGAGTGCATCCGCAAGCTGCAGTTGACGGTGCAACAATTGATCCAGAATCATACGTCGGACCCACTGCTGTTGTTGGTGAAGGCTCTATCGTTGGGCAAAATTCCCAGATTCATGCTGGCGCAGTCGTTGGCCGCAACGTTCGTATTGGTCACAACACCGTGATCTATCCCAATGTTGTGATCTACGATGGCTGCATTATTGGCGATAATGTGACCGTACAAGCCGGGGCAATTATCGGCTCGGACGGGTTCGGATATTTACAACGCCAAACCCATTGGGAAAAAATTCCCCAGCTAGGCATTGTTGTTATTGAAAACGATGTGGAAATTGGCGCAAACTGCACCATTGACCGAGCAACAATCGGAGAGACCCGCATCTGCCAGGGGACAAAAGTGGATAATCTTGTGCATGTTGCTCACAATGTTATTGTTGGCGAACACACAGTGATTGCAGCGCAAAGTGGAATTTCAGGAAGCACCCGGCTCGGGAGATTTAACATGCTGGGTGGGCAGGTCGGTTTGGTTGGGCATATCACAACCACCGATAATGTTATTGTGGAAGCTCAATCAGGGGTTAGCAAGAATATCCCGAAATCTGGTAGATATTTTGGGCATCCAGCAAAAGAACACGGGCTGGCATTACGCCAAGAAGCAGCAATCCGACAGTTGCCAGATGCGCTCAAAGAGCTGCAAGAGTTAAAAGCCAAACTCCGCGAGCTTGAAGAAAAATTATTGATGAAGCAAACGAGCTAACGTAATTGTAAATTTTACAAAAGAACGATGAGAACAACACAACACACGATTGCTTCCCCGATTAGCTTCAGTGGGGTTGGGCTGCATACCGGCAACCCATCCACCATCACCTTCCGTCCGGCACCAGAAAATTACGGATTTCGATTCCTTCGCACCGACCTGCCAGACTCCCCAGAGGTTCCTGCTGATGTTGATTTAGTCACCGATGTCTCACGCGGGACAACACTCTCACGCGATGGCGTTAGCATTCATACCGTCGAGCATGTCCTTGCTGCATTAACCGGGCTGGAAATTGATAATTGCTCCATCGAGCTTTCTAATAATGAACCTCCAGTTGGAGACGGTAGCGCAATGCCGTTTACGGAAGTTCTGATGGAAGCCGGTATTGTTGACCAGAAAAAGCCTCGGAATTTTATTGTTGTTGACTCCATCGTTAAATATGCTAACGAGGCAAAAGGGGTGGAAATTACCGCACTCCCCAATCAAAATTTCCAAATGACGGTGATGATAGATTACCGTAACCCAGCACTGGGCCGCCAACATTCTGGAATACTGAATCTAGAATCAGAGTTTGTGAAGGAAGTTGCCCCTGCACGCACTTTCTGCTTTTTAACCGAAGTAGAATGGCTAAGAAGTGAAGGATTGATTAAAGGGGGAAGGCTTGATAATGCGATTGTGATTGTGGACAAAGAAGTTGACCAAAGTGAAATCAACGAGATGTCGCACCGTTTGGGGATTGATGGTTCGGTGGTGCTGGGTTCCACAGGGGTGCTGAATAACGGCTCGATGCGTTTTATGAACGAGCCGGCACGGCATAAACTGCTTGATCTTTTAGGTGATCTTGCCCTTGCTGGTGCCCCGGTAAAAGCGCACATTCTTGCTGCCCGCCCTGGCCATGCCAGCAATATCGAGTTTGCACGAAAAATTAAACGAGCCGCAGAAAAAAGTAGAATCTCTGCTCAAAAAAAATCCCCGCCTGTGGATATTCGCTCAATTATGAATATCCTCCCACACCGCTACCCGTTCCTTCTGGTTGATAGAATTTTAGATATTGACCTTGATGCAAAAAAAGTGATCGGGCTGAAGAACGTGACAATCAACGAACCGTTTTTTATTGGGCACTTCCCTGAGCAACCAATTATGCCGGGTGTATTAATTGTGGAGGCAATGGCACAAACAGGGGGGATATTGCTGATGCAAGATATGGGTGGAAATGCGCAGCAAAAACTGGCATTATTTATGGGGATCAACAACTGCAAATTTCGTAAGCCGGTATTGCCTGGGGATCAACTTCAGTTTGAAGTTTCCCTGAAATCAAAAAAATTCAACACCTACCTTTTCTCTGGGCGGGCAACAGTAAACGGTACACTGGTTGCTGAAGCAGAATTAACAGTGGCCGTTGGCGACAGAACTAATCCAAGTTGATGACAATGCACAATCCAACCATCAACAACCTTGCTGTTGTTCATCCCGATGCCTTAATCGGCGATGGCGTTATTATTGAGCCATTCGTGGTTATCGAAGAAAACGTTGTCGTTGGAAATGGAACACATATTCAGGCGCACGCCCACATTAAATCTGGAACCAGAATTGGTGAGCAGTGTAAAATCTTTACTGGTGCAGCTATTGGAGCTACGCCTCAAGATTTGAAATTTTCTGGCGAAGATTCCGTGGCAATTATTGGTGATAGAACGGTGATACGTGAATATGTCACCGTTCACCGTGGCACTTCTGCAACTGGCCGAACGGTGATTGGGAGTGACTGTTTAATCATGGCCTACTGCCACGTTGCGCACGATTGTGTTGTTGGAAATAACGTCATTCTTGCCAACGCTGTCCAGCTTGGCGGCCATGCCGAAGTTGGCGATTGGGCCATTGTTGGCGGGCTGACTGGCGTTCATCAGTTTGAGAAAATTGGCAAACATGCGATGATTGGAGCAGGGTTCCGCGTGATGAAAGATGTTCCGCCGTTCGTTCGCGCCGGTCATCAGCCACTGTCATTTTCTGGAATTAACACCATCGGTTTGCGCCGGCGTGGATTTACGGAAGAATCTATTGAGGCGATCACCGAAACGTATCGAATACTCTATCACTCTGGCTTGAACATCACCGATGCAATTACCCAACTTGAAGGTGATTCCAACATCTGCCCTGAAGCTCAAGATATCGTTGATTTTGTTAAACGCAGCACACGTGGCATTATTCCTGCTCGGCGCGGGGAGTAATTTTGCTATCCTAAATAGCGATTCATCTCAGCAATAATTTTCTCTGCTAATTTGTGCAACTCAGGACTTGCTGCCTTCGATGCCATTGGCAAATAATGGTCGTGCGTTTCTTGGATGTAGCTGAACGGGTTGCGCTTTAAGTTAAATTGGATGCAGCGTGTGTTATCCAAACGGTCGGCCAATTTGATAATTTTGCACGCCATCGGCCCATCCTGAACTCGCTGCTGATATTCTTTATTGATTGCTGCTTTTTCTGCTTCGTCGCGTACCCGCACCTGCTTCGTTAAAACCTCCACCCAAGAGCTGACATCACTTCCAAAATTGTACTCCAATATCTCATAATTCAGAATATCTGAATCTTCAAGTGAGTCGTGCAGAATGGCTGCGATGATAAGGTTTGGATGAGAAAGCTCTAATTCATGCGTGATTATTTTTACTACCCGAGTACAATGCCAAAAATATGGCGTTCCATCGTTGCGCTTTTGGTACATGTGGACGTTTTCGGCCATTTCGTACGCGGAACTGACCCGCAGCCAATCGGCTGGAGAAATGTTGGGGGATAGCTTCGCCGCCAACTCCTGCAACGGCAACCACGTTTGATTGTAGCTGGTGTCGAATTTTGGCTGGATCATCCGTGCGCTGCCGATTTGCGTTCGTTGAACTGGTGATCCTTGTAGTTGCTAAATAGATGCTTCACCTTGTTGCGCTGATATTTCCCGGTTGAGGTCACAGGAATATCCTCTCCAAAAATTACCACTTTCGGTGTCTTAAATGCTGGTAGTCGTTGCCGGCAATAATCGAGCAACTCCAACTCCGTCAGTGTTGCATCGCTTGGCCGAACGTAGGCTCCAACTTCTTCGCCGTACATGTTGTTTTCAAAACCGACGGCAATCCCTGCAGCTACTTTTGGGTGTGAGTTTATCACCTCATCAATTTCCAGTGGAGAGATATTCACGCCACCGCGAATAATCAATTCTTTCAGCCTTCCGGTGATAAAAAAATAGCGGCGTTGGTTGCTATCCATCACCATAAATCCTTCGTCCCCGCTGCGAAACCACCCAAAGGTAAAGGCCTTCTGGTTCGCTTCTTCGTTCTGGAAATACCCCAACATCACGTTGTGGCCCCTGATGACAATTTCGCCCCGTTCCCCAGGCTCAACCTCGTGGCCTTGTTCGTTATGAATTGCCATTTCATTTTGGGGAATGGGAACGCCGATGCTTGGGTAGCCATATTCTTGCATCCACCGCTGATGCTCTTCCGGTAGCAATGAAGTTGGGAGAAAGCAGGAATAGCACGTTGTTTCCGATAGCCCATATCCGTGAAGAATTGGGAAGCCAAATCGGGATTCAAATCGTTCGGCAAGCTGGCATGTTAATGGCCCTGCGCCGCAGATGATATGCCGGAAATACCGAAGATCATATTCAGCAAGATCAATTTCTGTCTCCAATAAAAACGCCAGCAAGGTGGGGACAACGGAAACAATCGCCACCTTTTCTTGGGCAATTACCGGGAAGAAATGTTGTGACTGAAATTTCCGGCAAAGCACAACCGAAGCCCCTGCATACATCGGTGTTACCAACGTCACAATGGTCCCGTTTACGTGATGAATTGGAAGCACGCACATCATCACTGTTTCGGCGGTAATGCCATGCCACTTGGATATCCCTTCCGCGTCTGCAAAAAGATTCCCCTGGCACAGCAGCACTCCTTTGGGTGCTCCAGTTGTTCCGCTGGTATAAACAATTAAGCAGGGGGATTCCAGACAATTTTCGGCACACGGAATTTCTGAAGATTTTGAATCCAGCATTCCCCGAAATTGATCTTGATTTCCACCACACAACACAACTTCCGCAGTTTGTCCTCCATTCTGAACTCTATTTTGAAGAATTGTGGCCAAGCGTTCGGCGTACTCATCCCGAACAAACATCAGGCGGCTTTGGGAATTTCCCAGAATGAACTCAATCCTAGCATCATCCTCACCCGGGTTGATTGGGACTACCACCGCGCCAATCCACCATGCCGCGAAATACTGGATAACGGTTTCGGGGTGGTTGTAGCCGAACGTGGCAACCGAATCGCCCCGGCGAACACCTTTGCTGGAAAGTGAGGTGGCAACGCTGGCAACGGCATCCCGAAATTGGGCAAACGTGTAGCGTTGCTGGATTATGCCATCTTCGGCAAACGAGAGGTAGGTCTGCTCGGGTTGAGTGCGTGCCTGTTGTGCCAGCATTTGGCCAACGGAGGTGAATCGGACATCCGCCGCCGACAAGGGATTTCCTTGCAGTTGGCGCGCTTGTTGGATCTGGTTGTTGATTTCCATCTGTTCGGTATCGTTGCGCAGTTGCCGCTTCTTCATAACTTTGGCGGCCATGACAGAAACCAATATACAAGAAAAGATAGATGCCATTCTTGCCGGAAATAAGCGGCAGATCACCCGTGCGTTGTCCGTTGCCGAGAACGAAGGGGAGGGATGGGTGGAGTTGCTTTCCAAGCTCTATCCACAGTCAGGAACCAGCTACCGCATTGGGATCACCGGGCCGCCAGGAGCTGGGAAATCAACGATTACTCAGCAGATGATCCGCCATTACCGCGCCGCCGGAAAACGGGTGGCCGTGATTGCCATTGATCCAACCTCCCCATTTACCGGCGGGGCAATCTTGGGCGACCGAATTCGGATGCAGTCGGAGACTCTAGACCCCGATGTTTTTATTCGCTCCATGGCTTCGCGCGGCAGTTTGGGCGGGCTGAGTGCCAAGGCCCAGGAGCTTGCCGACGTGCTGGCCGCAAGCGGTTACGACATCATCATCTTTGAAACCGTTGGCGTGGGGCAGTCGGAGCTTGACATCGCAAAGGCTGCCGACACCACCATCGTAGTCCTGGTTCCAGAATCGGGCGACTCGATCCAAGCGATGAAATCGGGATTGATGGAGATTGCCGACATTTTCATTATGAATAAATCCGACCGTGACGGGGCCGACCAAGCCGTGGCCGCGCTGAAAACCATCCTCACGTTCAAGATCACTCACGATGCTGCGCAGTGGAACCCGCCGGTGATTAAAACTGTTGGGATGTCAGGGGAGGGAATTGCAAAAGTAGGGGAGGCGATTCGGGAGCATCGTGAGCATTCCGAGCGGCACGGAATGTTTTTGGAGAGGCGCAAAAAACGGGAGGAGGTGCGGATTATTGAGGAAGTGGAGCACCGCCTGCGCCAACGTTTCTGGACAACCGAGCGTCGGGATGACCTTCGTGCCCAGATTGAGCTTGTCACCGCATACTCACAATCGCCGATTGGCGCGGCAATGGCCATCATCGAAGGGGTTGGAATCGCGCAGCAGTAAGTGCCAATCCCGATTTCTCAATCCGAACAGATCAAACACATTCACTTCAGCTAATTCCCACCGTATGGAGATTGTCAACCAGCATATCGAGAAGGTCATCCGGCAGTATATCCGCCAACTTGTTGAAACCAACGCCGCCGCAAAAATCATCCACACGCTGCTGGATCAGGTTGGGGTTGGGCTGCGTCCTTCCATTGACCACCTCTCCATCCGCACGTTGGATGTGCAGGAGCGGGCGTTAGAGTTTGAAGCGCTGGGCTTCCGGTTCGATGTGAACTTGGGGGTGATCGAGCGAGATTCGTGGTGGGGTAAGGTCTATCGGAAGCCAGGTTTTCCGCCAATCTACATTGACCAAGCCTTCGCGGGTTCCCGTGGCACAGGCTCGCCGATCCCCGATTGGGTGAATCAGTTCACCGATGCCGGATTGCATCACATGGCCATTGTGGTGGAAGATATTGAGGTAGCTGCGGAGCGGTTCGCGTCGCACGGCATTTCTTTCGATGGTTCAATCTCTGGAATGCCTGGCGATCCCTTCCGGCAACTTTACTCGGCTCCCGAAATTGTGGATGGAACCCCACACACAGTGATTGAGCTTGTGGAGCGGAGGTGGGGTTACACCGGATTTGTTTCGCCATTGGCTGGGACGCTGTAAAACTCCATTTTCCGACTCATTTCCCGATTTCAGTACCGCATGATCGTTAGCCGCGCTCCCGACTCAATCCATCCATTTTTGCGGGATGCTTCCAACCTTGATGGCGGGGCGGCAGAAGCGGTGTGGTTGCCACAAACTGAGCAGGAGGTCATCCAAGTAATCACAACAGCGCGGCAGCAGGGGAAGCGGCTGACGATCTCCGGCGGAAGAACCGGACTTGTGGGGGGAGCGGTTCCAACCGGGGCGGAAAATGGATGGATACTCTCCACCGAACGCATCCGCCCAGAGCCAGTGATTGACGTGGCCAACTTGAGCATCACCGTCGGTGCCGGAATCCGGTTGTTCGAATTGCGGGAAGCTGCGGCCAAACAGAATCTTTTCTTGCCCCCCGATCCCACCGAGCCAACTTGCACCGTTGGCGGAATGGTGGCCACAAACGCATCGGGCGCGCACACCTTCCGGTATGGAGCAACCCGCCAGTGGGTGCAACAGCTTTGCGTGGTGCTTGCTTCCGGCCAGCGGCTGCGGTTGAACAGGGGGGAGGTGATTGCCAACGGCACAACCGCCGAACTGAGCACACTGGAAGGCTCCACCATCAGGCTCAAATTTTCCGACCTTCCCATTCCATCAATCAAAAATGCCAGCGGGTATTTTTTGAAATCTGGGATGGACCTTGTTGATCTGTTTATCGGCATGGAAGGGACGCTGGGGGTGGTGACTTCGGTGACGTTTCGGCTGATCCCAATTCCCAACGCCCGGCTTGGTGGTGTGGTCTTTTTTCGGGAGTTACAGCCGTTGCTTCGGTGTGCTTCCGAAATCCGTTCCCGCTCGCGTAATCCCAACGCCCGGCTGAACTCCAACATCCTTGAGTTCGCCGATTGGAACGCCTTGCAGTTGGTTCGTGAGAAATTCCCAGCAATTCCCGATGATGCCTTTGGCGGGGGGATTTGGATTGAGCAAAATCTGGGGAGCGATGACGATGCCCAAATTTTGGAGGAATGGATGGAGCTATTCCAGCGGCACGAAGCGATGATGGAGGAAAGCTGGTTTGGCGAACACGAACAGGAGTTGGCGCGGATGCGGGAGCTACGCCACGCGATTCCGTCATCGGTCTATGAGTTCCTGACCGCCAACGGCCAAACAAAAATCGGCAGTGATATGGCCGTTCCCGAAAGCGGGTTTGAGGAGTTGTACAGCTTCTACCGCCAGCAGTTTGCCGATAGCGGGCTGGCAACCGTCACCTACGGCCATTTGGGCGATTGCCACCTTCATGCAAACATACTGCTTGACGGAAGCCACCAACTTCCGCAAGCCAAGTTGGTGTATGATTCCTTCGTGGCCAAAGCAATCGAGTTGGGCGGAACCGTTTCGGCTGAGCACGGAATTGGAAAGCTGAAACGGCGGTATCTGCGGCAGATGCTTGGAAGTCATGCAATCGAATCCATGCGGCAAGCCAAACAGACGCTAGACCCCGATGAATTGCTTGGCGCGGGAACACTGTTTGAGTTTTGAATAGTGAGTTTGAACAGTTTGAACCTTGAATAACACAGTGATGAGCAACATGAACAGCGGCAAAATCTACCAGATCAACATCTCTGGCGGCGGCGTGCCAAAGCTGCCAATTCTTGAAGGCGACGTAGCCGAGCTTGGGATTCGCGGCGATGCCCACAATGATATGGTGCATCACGGCGGGCCAACCCGTGCAATTTGTTTGTACTCAATCGAGCAGATACGGGCGTTGCAGTCGGAAGGTCATCCCATACAGCCCGGTGATATTGGCGAGAACATCACAACCGATGGAATAGATATTTCCGGGTTAGGCGTTGGCGACCGTTTGCAACTTGGCCAGCAGGTGGTGATTGAGATAACCGGTTTTGCCACGCCATGCAAGTATATCCAGTTTGCATTTGCGGAAGGGACAATCCAGCGGGTGTCGCAGAAAACGAATCCGGGTTGGAGCCGGCTGTACGCAAGCGTGCTGCAGGAAGGAGTGATTCGGGTTGGCGATGCGGTGATGGTGGTCACAGCAGAAGTCACATAGATGAGATTAACAACAGGAGCAGATCGGCAGATAGGGAAGAGTTATCGGGGAGTTCAACAAACATTAGGTGACATAATATCCATTATAGTGCATAATCTTTTTCCATGAAGGATAGCTCTTTTCGCAGCGTCATCATCCCTGTCCTGATCCTGGTTTTGATGGTTCCCAACGGAATCGCCAGCGTTTCGGCCAACTCCTGGTGGGTGTATCCTTCCAGAAACGCCTTCTCAATCAAACTCCGTTGCTCAATCGGCAACTTCTTCAATGCCCGAAACAGGTATGTGCTGTTGTCCTGCTGCAACACTGCTCCCCATGTGCTGTTCTCGCTGTGGCCAATTGCTGCGCCCGGCTCATCCTGGTCGTCCAACGAAAACGCTTCCTGCTTCTTCTGCTGGTATCGCTTGGAACGGATCAGGTCAATCGCCTTGTTTTGGGTCATCCGTAGCAACCACGTTTTGGGCGATCCAAGCTCGGCGTTGTAGGTCGGTGCTTTCTTCCAAATCTGCATGAACACCTCCTGCAGAATGTCTTCGGCCTCTTGGTCATCTTTCACAATGCCCAGGGTCAGCATGTACAACTGACGGTTGTAGCGGTCGTACAGCTCGGCAATCGCTTTCATGTTTTTCAGGACAATCTGCTGAAGCAACTCGGCATCACTTAATGGCTTGCAGGTATCAGCATTGTTCATGGTTGCGGAAATCGTTGGTGAAGTTGATTCTGTGAGCGTATCTCTCCTTGCCGCGTCTCCTTGTTGCCGTCTCTTTTGTGAATTACTCCTGCAAATCGGGCAGCAATCCGATCTCTCGAAGCAACCCTGCAACGTCCCAAACTCGTGTTCCTTTCCAAATTTTGCCGTTTTTCATCGCCAGCAACGATACCCCGTGGACGCTGATCTTTTTATTAGAAGCTGGGATTCGCATGAAGCTGCCTCGATGAGTTCCGGTTGCTATCCAATGCAGCACCACACGGTTATCGCACACAACCTCGTCGGCTGCGGTGATGACGATATCGGGGAATGCTCGAAAAAAACGGAGATATGCCTTCCGGATTCCCTGCAAACCCAGCACTTTCTCGGCAAGCCCAACATCCCCCCCTTCGTAATCGGAATCGTGAAGCTCCATGATCCGATCAATATCGTGGCTGTTCCAAGCATCTATGATCTGTTGAACAATTTCTGAGGCCATCGCAGTATCGGCGGTTGTTGTGAAAAACAAAGCGGTTGCCAGATCATATTCTCTGACAACCGCAACTTACCTCCGGCGATTGCTCACCGTCCAGACCATTCACTGCTCATTGTTTGCTCATTTCTTCATTTTCCTCCCGAAAGTTCACGCTGCCACAATATCTCCCGAATCCTATCCAGCCCCGATTTCAAATGCCGCCGGTAGGTGCTGAACGGAAGGTCTAATAGCTCCGCTGCGCGTTCCTGCGAGCTTGCCGGGTTCAGATAGGTCCGATAGACGGCTCGGTAAAATTTTTCCTCCTTTGGGTTGGCTTTAAGTTGCTCGGCAGTCGCCTGAATTATCTGCTGCAATACTTTAACTGCGGGCGTGGTGTTTGTTAAACGTTCGTTTTCTAGCACTATTCGCGAGCGGAGCAATGGGTTTTCGGTCACGCGGTCGGGTGAGGTGAAGTGCTTGATTGCCGACAGCAGAGCATCATCGAAAGCGTCTTTGCTGAGCACAATGATTTGCGGCATCACAGGCATCGGTTCGCCCCGGCCCGCTACGTTGGCTCCGGCAGTTTCCCGTTCGGCCAGAATTGCCAGCCATTGCACTGGCGGAACGCTGCGCCAGTCGTGGCCATAGACACCAAAGCTCTGCTCGCCAACGGTAAAATCAGCCTGCGGTAAGCGGTGCAGATCAATGTAGGAAAACCCTTGTGTCCAGAAATCTGGATTAGCGCAGGGGAAAAAAGTGAATGCCAAGTTCGCCGTGATGAGATAGTACCGCCCAACATTGATGAATGCCGAGCTTTGCACCGGGGAAATATCTTGGTAACTCTCTGCCGACATCCAGTAGCGGAACAGCGTGGCGCGTTCGCCCGGGCGCAGCGGCGCATATTGCTGAAGGTAGCTCCAGCAGGCAGCGGTTGCGGGGTCCTGCTGGCAATCTTCCTGGCTGCATTGCTCCAATGCCAGCATCATCAAAAAGCCAACTGGTGTTCCCTGCGGGGTTCGCAGCACCAGCACGTTTTCCGGTTGGCGTTGGAACCAAAATGCGGCAAGTTCTGCAGAGTGCTCCCCTTCATGGCGTTGCACCATTTGGCGCAACAGTGGGAAATCGGTGTTGCGTGGAGAATCAGCAAGCGCGTTCCCCACCCCCTGCCACATGAACATCTGGCGCATCACGGGATTGTCGCGGTGCAGGTAGGCGTAGTCGAACATCACCCGTTGTTGGTCGTGGCTTTGTGCGCGATGCAGCCGGGCAGCGTAATACTTCCGGGCACGGCGGTGAAGCTCGATATACCAATCGGGGTTGCGCCAGCGGACATCGGCCACTAACGCTTCCCGCGTGAGGTCGTGCGGAAACAGTCCATCCACCGCCGACTCCACAAAAGAAAGGGAACGGAGCCACCGGAACAATTCTGGCGCGCCGGAAAGCCCAACCATTTCTTCTAACAATGCCTCGGTGGTGACACGCACCAGTGCGCAGGCTTCCAATGCTGCTCGATGCGCAGGCCCAGGAACACGTTGCAGAAATCGCTCCAGCAGCATCTTCACAATGTCGGGCTGTAGTTCGGGGGTGAAATGGATATCGCCGTGATACGCAAACAGGTCGGCCACCAACGACAAAGCAAGCGGGTGGCCGTGGGTGAACTCCAACACCGCCCGTTGCTGGTCGGTGGGGATATTCCGTCTGGTTAGATACTCACGGCTCTCCTCGGTCTGCAAATTCCGCAGCGGAAGAATCCGCACAAGTTCCTGCCACCCTGGGTCGGTTTTCCACTCGTTTGGCGGGTGGTTTCTTCCGGCAAGCACCACCAGCACGTTTGCCGGAAGCTGCGGGATGAACTCCTCACGAATCCATTCTTCCAACGTTTCCAGTGATTCGTAAGTATCAATGCAAAGGATAAATCGGGTGTGAAGCTCGGCCAGATACTCCACAGGAGAAGCGTCCAGCGGAAGGGAGAGCAGTGAGCGCAAGGCATTGTTGAACGCAACCGGTGTTGGCTCGATGTGGCGTGCATCAATGCTGCCAGCCTGAATTTCCGGCTCGGTGGTAGCGATGGTGATGAATTGGGCAATCAACGATGACTTCCCCACCCCCCCAGGCCCAACGATATACAGGACATGGAAGGGGAGCCGCTTGGCAGCGATTGCCGAACGGAACATCGAAACCTCACTCTGCCGGCCAACAAAATGTTTACGCCGCCCGGCGGCAAGGCGGTCTGCGATTCGGGAAGTCATGGGCGCGCTGTTGCAGGAAATCTGCAGGAAATCGGAACAGCGCCAAAGATAGGCCGCGAAACGGAAATTTGGTGTACGATGCCGAAAGATTACATGGGGAATTTACCGGACAGATGGAGTATTTAGCAGGAGAGCATCCGAACGCTTGCCCCAAAATGGAGTTCGCAAACGGCGCAACTCTACCTCTCTTTCTCCCCTCTGTGTTCTCTGTGTCTCTGTGGTTCTTTCTCTTCTTTCTGAAGCACCGAACAATTCAGCATCACCCAATCCCCCAAATTCTGGCAACCACCAGCACACCGCCAACCGCCGCAATCATCCGCGAAATTTCTGGAACAAGTTTCTCGCGAACCCCTTGTTTATCGGCCAGCCACAGCAGCGGCAGCGCGGCCAGCACAACAATAATCTGCCCAACCTCAATCCCGATATTGAACCCAATCAGTGCTGGCCAGATACTCCCTTGCTCCACCGCCCCTTTCAGCAAGCCAACAAGGTGGCCAGAAAAACCAGCCCCGTGAATCAGCCCAAACAGCCCAGCCACAATCCACCGGTGCGAATTCTCGCCGCTGCCACGGACGGTGTTTTCAATGCCAACGTACACAATCGAGGCAGCAATCAAAGTTTCGGTGATGATGGGTGGGATTGATAGCACCTCAAGCGCGCTAAGCACCAATGTGGTGGAGTGAGCAACCGTGAACGCGCTAACCACCATCAGCAGGCTTCGCCACGAGCGCGCCACAAGGATTAACCCAAGCAGGAACAGAAGGTGATCGTAGCCTTCAAGGATGTGGTGTAATCCAATGTTGAAGAATGCCCCGAAGTCGCCCATGATGGAGATAGTGGTTTAGGGTATGCTGGTTATCGCGGAAGCTCCAGTTGCAGCGAAGGCTGCGAAGCCGATAACGTTCCGCTGGTTTCTACAAGCCCGGTAAGGTTGGTGATGTTCAACTGGTCGCTGTGCAGGTCGGTGAGGGAGGAGTGAGTAAGCCGCAGCGATTGGCGGCTGTGGTTGAAATAGAACTTGAAGGTGAACCAGATTGTGGACTCATCTTGGCCATACCGGTCCACAATCAATGGAACGAACCTCCCCCCTTCTTGTAGCTGCAAGTGCTGGTTCAGGTAGGAGTAAAAATCAATGGCCTTCTGTTGATGCTCTTCTTGATGTTGGCGTAAGGCTGCAAAAAAATCATCCTTGTAGTAGGTCACTTTTCCGCTGACAACGGTTGGCAACACCACCGCACGGCAATATCCAATGTGGATGTCGTGGCGGGCGGCTTCCAGACGGCTGACGGCTGCAATCACCAGCGCAGCAATCAACGCCAGCCGAAGTTGGTGGCAATGATGGAACAGGTTGAAGTTCATGCCAACAGAGGAAGGATTGAACGAGCAAGATTTAACGAAGGCGAAGGCGCAAGCTATCGGCGGCGGCATGGTTGAGAAGATCAATCCGGGAATTGATCCCTGTGGCTTTCTTCAGCATCATGGCCGCGCTGTCGCGAAGGTTGTTTGCGGCGTAGATCGCGGCGGCGTGATAGAAGAGCGTGGCGTGCTGTGTGTTCATCCGAATTGCCGTGCGGATCAGCGGAAGCGATTCGGGGGCCGCGCCGTTTTGGAACAGTGCCCAAGCGTAGGTGTCGCAGGCATCAATGTTCATCGGGCGCGTTTGGTGATCCCGTTTGGCGCGCATCACCGCGTCATCCAGATTGATCCGGTGGTTTGCCGAAAACAGCGCAAGCTCACGATCCACGTTCCACCCCGAGGCCTGGTGCTGCGTGAACGCATCCACCACCTTTTGCTGAAGCCCTTTGGCTTCTTGCAGTTTGCCCATTGCCAAATAGAGGTCCGCCAGTTGTTCAAGAAATAGATGCTCGGAGGAAATCTCTAAGGCTGATGTCAGAAGCGTGACCGCCCCGGGATACTCACTCTTCATCGCTTTCACCATCGCTTGCCCGGCAATGGCGTAGGGGTAGGACGGGCGTTCCTCCAACGTTTTCTGAAAAAGATAATCAGCGGTGTCCAACTTCCCTGCGTTCAGGTACAGCCCCCCCAATGTGTAGGCTGCCCAAGCCTTCGACTCCTCGCCAGGGCCGCCGCTGTTCACTGCCTGAATCATCAACTCCATCGCTCCTTTTGGATCGCCGAATAACTCCCGCAGATAGGAAGCACGTGAGTAGGCACGGATGTCGGGGCGGATTGCCATCATGGAATCGCAAGCAACCAGCGCGCTATCGTAGTGGCCAAGCTCAACGTAGGCATCGCACAGCACCCCCCAAGCAAAGGCGTTCTTCCGGTTGGCGGCAATCACTTGCTGGATTTGCTGTTTCGCGTTGGCAAACTGATGCTGGGTCATGGAGATGGAAGCCCGTAGCATCAAGGCTTCGTAGCTGTTTGGCTGGCGGCGCAGCACCGAATCCAGAATTGCGCTGGCCACAGGAATGTAGAAATGATGATCCCCCGAAACCCGTGATTCCTGAAGATAGACTTCCGCCGCCTTCACGTAATTCTCCAACTGGTCGGGGTGTTTTTCAATATCGGTGCGGTAGCCTTCAATCAATTTCTGCCATTTCGTGAACTCCTGCGAGGGCTTCGATTCAAACGTTCGCTTCTTCAAATCGGGAATGAAGGTTTGCGGTGATGCAGCCGCTGGATTGCTTGTGGACGGTTGCCGCGACGAATCGCCGCAACCAACAATCAAGATGAGCAGTGCCAGCATCGTTGCAGCAGAAAAGTGAGAAATCGAAGCCATTGATGTAGGGATTTGGCTGTGTGAGTAGGCTGTGTGAGTAGGCTGTGTGATGAAGCCGCGTGAGCCGTGAAATTTTGGGAGTGAGTTGTGTGAAGTTGGTTGCTCGGAGTTTCCGTTGCGGGCTCGGTGAATCATGCCACCGGCAGTTGCCAGATATTCAGAACACTCCCATTGTTCTGGCAACTGCCAGTGAAGCATGACCATCGCATCGTCCCCTCCTTCCCTCCCTTCTTTTCTCTCACCTCATCCCCCCTGTTTTCTTGGTTATCGTTCCTGTTTTCTTGGTTATCGTTCCAGCGTGATCTTCATCGAGGAGACCGCTGCGCCGTTGACCACAAGCTGAGCAACGTAGGTTCCCGAAGGCACGTCCAGCGTCGGCTCCCACTCGGTGACGTAGGTTCCTGGCTCGACGCGCTGGTTCACCAGTGTGGCCACTTGGTTTCCGTGAGTATCATAGACGATCACACGGGTGTTGCCAACAGCGTTCACGTGGAAACGGAGTGCAGTTTCGGTTGTGGCCGGGTTCGGGAAATTTTGGCCAACGAACTGCCCTACCGGAGCCGAGATGCCAAGCGCGCTTGCAGGCGTTGGATCATCGTCGCGGCGGATTCCGGTTGTCAGTTTCTTCACGTAGTCGTAGCCGCGATGTGGCGGGGCCATGTAGGGCCATTGCGAGCGGAACGGAAGATCGTTTGCTTCCGGGCCGGCGGAGTAGGTAAGCACGCCAAGCAGTTGCGGCGTAACGGGGGAGGGAGATTGGTCGGGGATGTAGTCATCATACCACAATCCAACGGCTGCAAGAACAATCCCAGCAACGGCTTGAAGCTCGATGCGGGTCACGTCATCTTCCAAGCGGCGGCCGTTCGGGAATCCATCCATGTTCGGGATGAATTGAAGGTCGGCGTTTTGGTTGTAGGCCGGGTCGGTCAGCCCAAGCACGGCGGCTTGCACCAATCCCAACGAACTGAATTTGGGGTCGTTCCGCGGCGTGACAGGAACCGCCATGTTCAGACGGAGCATATCACCCAATGACGGAAGGAAGTTGTTGGCAAATGGCTTCCCGACTGCAAGCGGGTTTCCATTTTTTCCGGTGGCAAGCTGGTACGGCGGGACGTTTGGAACACCGGTGTAGAATGCCGGAAGGACATCCACGCGGCGCGGTTCCCCTTTTCCCAGCAAGATTCCACCGAACAGTTGATCGCTGAGTGCCGTCCCCGCACGTGCCGATTCTGGAAGGCCGAACAGTCCATCTTTTCCATTGCGGAAATCGAACGATCCCAACGATTTGGATTGGATGCGGAGCTTGGCAAATGCCGGAACCGCACCGCCGAACTGGCTATCGTCCATGTAGAGCGCAAGCTCTGGGTTCATAAAGTACTTTGCGAACACAGCAACTTCGTCAGCATCGTACGGTGTGATGGCGTTCCAGTAATCCTTCATGCCGATTGGAACCACTGCTTCGTTGGTCAGTGGCATTCCCAGCCGCGAGACTTGGATCCAATCGCCGGAGACATCTGGGGCTTTGCCATCGGTGCGGAGCGTGGTGACTTTTGGGCGGCTTGCGCTAGTCCATACGCCGATTGTGTAATCGCCATCAAGGATATTTTTGGCTTCGCTCACCGGCTTGCCATCTTTCTGGACAAGCTGAATTGGGATTTTCAGGGCAATGGCGTGGCAGTTGAAACCGGCCACTGCATCGCGGGCGCGTTCAAAGCCCTGGCCATCTTTCAGGCGGGTTTGGCCAAGATCGAAGATGCCCCCCAGGTCAACGAAAAATGGATCATCAACCGGGCCACAGAAGACGGTTTCGCCGCTGGTGGCGGTGGTGATTGCAGCGTTCATCAACTGCTCGTAGGATTTGTTCAATCCTGCCGCCCCTTCAATCGAACGTGGGCCAATGTTCGATGGTGGTACAACGCCGTTGTTGACAATCACTTGGAAAGTTTTGCCGCCGTCGGTGCTTTTTTCGGCGGTGTAGGTGGTCTTCAAATTCTCCTTCCCCAGCCGGATGTTGAAGAACGTTGTGGGGTCTTCGTTGGTTTTGGTGAAGGTGAAACGGTAAACAATCTCATCCCCTTTCTTTGCCGCATCGTTATCAATGTGGATCAGATACTGGATGTTCTCGCCGAAGCTGGCATAGTTCGGCCCCCCTTCCGGTAACTCCAGCGGGATGTAGTTGGCGATGATGGTGATGGTGTTGGGGTCGTCTGGGCTTCTGAAGGCGTAGAGGTCGGTGTTGTCAGCCAACGGGTCGTTGCTGATCAGTGGTGCTTCGCGGTGGCTGGAGCCAAACGCTGGCTGCATTGGCAAACTCAGTGCCAGCGCAGCAGCCGCTCCAGTCAGTGCTTTCATCCAGTGATGTTTCTTCATTGTTCTGCTCTCCCTACGTTGAGGAATTGGTACGGTTGGTTGTTGGGATACCGACGACTGTGGGGAGATACGAAAGGAGTGGGCAGCTGGATTGAGTGGCGGAAAAATTACTTGGGATCATCACGCGGGCGAATTCGTCCCGTCATCGCGAGGAGTCTTCGACGAAGCGATCTCGCGGGTTGCTCGGAAGCCATCGGACACCGTGCTGGCCGCCAAATCGCCACTGCTTTTTGTTTTTGAATTGTGGAATTCATTTTGCAATAACGGATTTACATTTCTTCCTCAACTTTCACCCAAACTGCTCCCTGTTCCCAAACTCCTTCGTATCATGCAGCGCCTTTTCTCACGCTACTCATGTTCATTGGAAGTGTCCCATGTCCCCTTCGTTCCAGCGTGCGTTCTGCTCCTTCTTCCTTCTGGTTTTTACGGTGCTTTTCTTCAACGGCAGCACTGCGGTAGCTCAATGGCGGAAACTTACCGCCTACTCCACCGGCTTTTATAACGAGGTCTTCTTCTTCGATAACCAACACGGCTGGATTACCTCCTTCAACGGAACCGTACTCCGCACTGCCAATGGCGGAACTACCTGGCAATCAAGCTCCCTCCCAAACGCAAAAAGCTCACCCAATCGCGACATCTGCTTCGTTAGTTCCTCCACCGGTTTTATCTCCGGCGATGATGGCATCTGGAAAACCACCGATGGCGGAGCCTCCTGGACCAATGTCTCCCCCTCCTCACCCACAATCTCCGGAAGCACAAGCTGCTGGTTCATTGATGCCAACAACGGCGTTCTTGGTTTCGGCGGATGTGCCGATTCAACAGTGACCTTCTGCTCAACTACCGATGGCGGAACTACGTGGTCGTCTGTTAGCTACAACCACACCATTGCGGATGTGGCCGTTGGCGGAATCGGCTACACGAACGGAGCCTATCACGCAGCGGGCGGAAGCGGAAAGCATTGGAAATCAACTGATGGCGGGGCATCCTGGAGCTACCTTCCAACTGGGTCCGGCGGGTGGCAGGAAGATTTGGTGACGGCAGCAGGGAATATCTTTGTGGCATCGGCAGACGGAACAAGCTGCGCGGCAATCGGTGGCGGGAAAATTTTGCGCTCCACCAATGGCGGTTCCTCCTGGGCCGCCGCCAACTTCCCCTCGGTGGTGATGTGGGGCATTACCATGTTCAGCGGAAACGATGGCTGGGCCTGCGGCGACAACGGCAACGCATTCAAAACCACCAACGGCGGAACCACCTGGACGAACACCTCGTGCGGAATGGCCAGTGCCGACCGCATTGACGACATCCATTTTACCGATGCCACCCACGGCTGGGCCGTGGGTGATGGAATCTACCAGTACGTCCCACACTACTACTTGCCAATCCGCGACACCATTGACTTCGGCGATGTTTTGGTCGGGACAAAGCGGGGCGATTCCCTTGTTCCCGTGAAGTCAATCGGGACCGCTGGGACAATCCAAAGTTGGCAAACTGCTGGGGCCGATTCTGCTCACTTCAATCTTCCGTCAGCCATCACTCCTATCCCTGTTCCTTCTTGTGGTTCAGCGGGTGTGCTTGCCTCATTTCAACCAAGAAGTGAGGGGGTGAAAATTGCCCGTGTTGAACTAACGCTTCTTGATGCTGCCACCCCAATTGCCGTTGTGGTGAAAGGGCGCGGCGTGCGCCCACGAATCGCCGCGCCAGCAACCTTCAAAGCCGCCGACACTATGATCTGCGATTACCGCAGATTCGACACCATCCCCGTTCGCAATCTTGGCTCCTATCCACTTCAGGTTGATAGCGTCTGGTTCAGCGATATGCGTTCGGGCAGGTTCAGCGTCGTCCGCCCCCTTCCTCCATTTTCCGTTCCCGTCGGGTCGGTTGTTGGTTTGGTGATCCAGACAGATATGGGCGGAACAACCGGAGCCTTTGCCGCCACGTTGCAGCTGCGGAATAATGATCCGGACGCTGGCGCATCCCCCCACCAAGTGGTGATGTCGGGCTATCGCCGGAAAATCCTTTCTGAACTTGATCCCGATACAGCCGTCACCATCCCTTCGGCTCCGCTCCGAACATCGTCGGCGGTCTGCATCCGGTTGGCAAATATGGGGGATGGAGTACAAGTGATCGAGTCGGTGAAGCCGCTGAACGGAAGCCCAGCAATCACCCTGAAAAACACCGTTGTGAATCTCCAGATTCCGCAAGGTGAGTACACCATGCTCTGCTTTGAAGCCCGCGCAACCGACACGCTCCCGCACGAACGGAAATTCTGGATTCGGATGCAGCCGTGCGGAAGGGATACGTTCGTTGTGGTGAAGTTCAAAGCAACCAACCCCTACGCTGCGGCTCCCTCCCAGCGGTCACTTCAGCTGGCAACCTGCGGCGCGCTGGCAACCGATTCGATTGTGGTGAAGAACAACGGGAACAGCGAATTACTGCTCCGTTCGGCGCGGTTCGGTTCGCCAGCGTCATCGTTTGTGGTGGCCTGGCCAACGGCTTGGCCCGTTACGGTGATGCCGCACGATTCGGTGATACTGGCCTACCAGATAACCCCCACCAACGCCCAACAGCGTGACACCCTATCAATCCAAAGCAACGACAGCACGTTGGCCGGCGGCCTGCTGAAAATTCCTTGCTTGGTCACGTTTAGCCGGCCACAGGCTTCGGCGGCTGTTGTGCAATCGGGGCAATCTCCGGTCTGCCGCTCGGCTGATACCACCTGGCAGCGGGTTGCGATTGCCAACGGCGGAAACGTGGCCGTGACGATTCTTGAGGTGATCCAACAGTCGGGCAACCAACTTCCGTTTGCCGTGCAAATCCCCCGCCAAACTATTGCCGCAGGCGCGCGCGACACCTTGCTGGTTGGGCTGGTTGCGGCGCAACCCGGCAGCTTTCATGAAGGATTTGTGGTGCGGTTTGCCGAATGCGGGCTTGCCGATTCCCTCACCCTTCGCCTTGATGTTGCCGAGGCTTCGGTGGCCTGGGTTCGGCAAAGCGTCACGCTTGGAACAGCACCGTTGGGTGAGCAAACTTCTGGCGTGATTGAGATTGTGAACAACGGGACGCGCGATGTCGCGATTGACTCACTCTACCTCACCAACTCGAAATTCCTGATTCAGGGGATTAGCTTCCCGTTGCTGCTGCGCCCCGGCGAACAACGGGCGATCAACATCCTGTTCGTTGGCGACTCAACCGCTGGCCGATTCACGGCTGATGTTGTTGCTGTCACCGCCTCACCTTGCCAGCAAAAAATCACCGGAAGCATTGCGGTGGAAGTGACTTCGCAGGAAGTGACGCTGAGCACCAACCGCATCTCCTTCGGCACGCTTCTGCCGTGTGCAATCCCAACTGCTGTGGATTCAATCACGGTGCGGAATTACGGGACTGCCGTTGTGAAAATCACCCAAGCCCAGCTTGCCAACTCAGCCTCGCAATTTCAATTTCTGAACTCCCCCTTCCCCCGCGACCTTGCCCCGGGGGATGCCGCCACACTGCTTGTTGGCGTGAAACCCGGCCCGCAAGAAACCCTTTCCGACCGATTGGTGCTGCTTACCGAACCAGCCTTGCAAACCGAACTCAGCACCGAGCTAACGGCCCAGCGGGAATCCGTTGGCAGCGCGGCACTGGATCAATCGGGCGCGCCGGTGGCGGAACTCAGCTTTGTTGGAGTGACCCCGTGCAGAACCTCCATCACCAAGCAATTTCGGCTGCGGAATCAAGGGAGCGTGGCCGATACGTTCGCGCTTACTTCAACCTCAACCGATTTCACAATCACGCCAACCGGCGCGTTTGCGTTGGGGGCTGGCCAGGAGCAGTGGGTGACGGTTGCGGCAGATCTATCACAAGCAAGCTCCACCGAAACGTTGGTGATCCGTTCGGCCAACTGCTTGGGTGAGGGGCGGATTGAGCTGCGAACCAGCCTCCGCACGGTAGCGATTGACCGCCCCGACACGCTACGCCAGCAAGCCGTTGTTGGGAAGGTGAGCGATGGAGTTCTGGAACTGCTGAACCCCTCCTCCGATTCGGTGCTGGTGGACGAAGCCGTCATCCAACATGGTGGCGATGCTTTTTCACTTCAGTTCACTTTGCCGCAAGCGATTGCGCCCGGTGGGCGGCTGGCAATCCCCATTCAGTTTGCCCCCGATTCGGTTGGCTTTTTCAGCGGCGCAATCCGGCTAACCCTTGCCGCACCTTGCCCCGATACTCTGACAGTCTATCTGTGGGGCGATGGCGGAAGCGACCGAATGGATACCGTTGCAATCAGCATGGGAACAACCGTTGGGCGTTGGGGTGAAACCGTGACCACGCCACTCATTGTTGCCAACAGAAGCAACCGCCAACTTCACGTTGATGTTGGCGTGCAGGCAAACCGCCGATTGCTACGGCCAACAAGCGTAACCACCAAAACCAACAGGGCCGACTTCATCTGGATTGACTCGGCCAACGGCAGCGTGCAGCTTCGTGGGCTTTCCATCCCCCCTGTTTCTGCTGCGGCGAACTCGGTTGCCCGCACGATTTCCGATACTGTGGCCACCATCACTTGGCAGGTGCTTCGGGGGGATACGGTTGCAACGCCAATCTCCATTTGGGGAGTTTCGGCTGATGCCCGCGCCGTTGTGGCCACCACCGACGGAGCTTTCCTTCTGGAAAATTATTGCGATGCCCACGGGCGATTGCTTCGCGCGGCGGGGCTGCTTGAACTGAAGCAGAATATCCCCAACCCGTTCAGCCAAACAGCGGTGATCGAGTTCGAAATCCCGTTCAATGGCCAAGCAACACTGACGGTGACGGATCTGTTGGGGAACACCGTTCTTCAGCCAATCAACGGGCCACAGGTTGCGGGCCGCCAGCAGGTTGTGATTGATGCAAACAGCCTGCCCCACGGGGTCTATCGCTACACCCTTCAGGCTGGATTGCAGACCCTTTCACGCTGGATGATTGTGGCGCGGTGATGAACCACTTCAGCTTTTTCACTTTCCGGCAGATTCTGGTTTTGTTGGGATGCTGGATGCTGATCCCGAAGCCAACCGCCACGGCACAAGCGAAACCCGACTCGCTGAAAACTGCGCGGGTTTCCGGATTCGTCGGCTACATTCTGGATGGCTTCACCTGCAAGTATGCGGTGGCGGCTGGCGGAGCTATCACCACATCAGCGGCGTGCGGAGCGTTTGAAAATGGGAACGACACATCGCTGGAAATTGGGGTTGGATATGCTCGCGATTTCAGCTCTCGGCTTGGGCTGCGTGGGTTGTTCACCTTCCGGAACGGGGCGTTTCAGCAATCGTTCAACTGCACCGATCCCGCCCAGATTCTTACTCCAACCGGAACAACCCAAGCCCTCACCCGGTTTGTCAACAGGGTTAATGTTTCCACCATCTCACTCTCGCTTCTTGGCGATTTCCAACCGTTTGCGATCCCGCTGCGGATCAGTGCCGGGCCAGCAGTTTCCATCACGATCAAGGAGGATTACTCAGCTGATGAGGAGGTCGTAACCCCGATAACCGCGGAGTTTTTGGAGGGTGGACAAACCAGAAACATTGGAGCGGGTAGCGGAAATGGAGGTCACATCAGCGTTGCCGCCGATGCCGAGGCAGCCTATCCAATTATTGCGGGGGAATCATTGCGGCTGCTGCCGTCGGTTGCGGTTCGGCATTTTTTCAGCTCACCAATCTCGTGGGCATCGTTCGGTTGGAACAGCGTGACGCTGCGGCTTGGGTTGGAGTATCAGTTTTGGAGTACGCCTGCCGAACCTTCAACCATCGCTCAAGCTCCCTCCAGTCAGCCCGATACAGTTGAGTATCTGGCATCGCCGCCGGCAATGGAGGTTCCCACGGAAACTCCCGCGCGATTTGCCATTGGCTGGAGCAACACGGCAAACGGCGACACCGCCATTGCACAACAACGGCAGCTGATCCGCCAGCAGAGCATCCCCCTTCTCCCCTACATTTTTTTCGACTCTGGCTCGACGCAGATTCCCGAGCGGTATCGCTTGCAATCACACGTGGGTGCGGCAGAACGGGAGAACGCTGCAAGCGAAATCGCCACCGCAGCATGGCTTCACCGAAGTGTGCTTGACACCATCGGCCAGCGGCTGAGGTTGACCCCGGCGGCACGCATCACCATCACCGGAACAGCACCGGAGCGGACTGGGGCGGATGCAATTTCAACAGCGGCCGCCCGCGCCGCAGCAGTGCAGAACTACCTTGCCGAGGTTTGGAGCATTGACCGCACCCGCATTGCGATTGCTGGCGTGGCCGCGCCGGAATCGCCAACCATTTCTAGCTCACCTCAAGGGTTTGCCGAAAATATCCGTGCGGAAATCGCTTCCGATAACCCCGCGATTCTCTCACCCATCATCTTCCGCGACACGGTTTCCACAATCTCCAATCCCACAATTTCTGGCCGCGTTATCCCAGGAAGCGACTCACTGATTTCGGTTGAGATTGAGCGCGAAAACGGAGCGCGCCAGCGGTTGGCTTTGCATGATAGAGTTGAGAAAAATGGAGTTGAGAGAAGCATTCTGGTGGAAGGTGTAGTTCGACCGCTGCCCCGTTTGGCTGGCACCGAGGGGAGCGTTGAAACCCTGCGATTGAAGATCATCACCCGCGGCCGGAAACCGAGCGAAACGCCACTGTACTTGCGGACGGAGGCAGAGAAGGAAGTGCGGTTGGAGGCGTTGGCATTATTTCCGTTTGGAAGTGCGCGGCTTGCCGAAAAAGATGCCGAAGCAATCCGGCAACTGCGCCGCTGGGCCGGCCCCAACGCAACCGCCCTCCTGCTTGGCAGCACCGACGATTTAGGGGAAGCAGCGGGAAACCTTCAGTTGTCGCGTGGGCGCGCAGCCACGGCGGCTGCACTGCTTGGGCTTCCAGTGGCCAGAACGGAAGGGGTTGGGGAAATCGCCAACACAGCAACGCTCCGCTACCCAGAAGAACGGATGTACGCCCGAAGCGTTCGCGTGCGGATTGAGAGGGGGAGTGAAGAGTGAAAGAGTGAGTAGCCTTGTTCGGTATCGCGCCGCCCCCCTTGCCTGCCCTCACCCCCCGCCCTCTCCCAAGCGTGTGATACTGCTGCTTGCCTCACATTCGTCCGGTGGGAGAGGGAGCCAAAGCCAAGAGTGAAGAGTGAAGAGTGAAATGTGAAGAGTGAAATAGAGCCGAAGCCGGGAAGGAAATAGGAAAGCGGAGGGCCAGATTCGCAGGCTTCCGCTCTTGATCCTACTTCCTACTTCCTATTTTCCCCCTTGCCTATCTCACCCCCATCCCCGAAGTTCCCGCATGAACAACTCCCTCCACCATACCGCAACTACCGCTGCACACCGCAGCACTACTCATAACCAACTCCACAAGGAGCAACTCACATGAAGAACAACCGCCGAAACACCCACCGACAACGAAGCCGCGCGCCATCACGCAGCATGGGACTGCTGGGTTTGCTGCTGCTTGCGCTGCTGCTGCCGACAGCCGCAACCGCACAAACGCCACCCAAACGAATTGACCCCAGAAACCCCGATGCCGGCACCTTGCAGATGATCGCGCAACATGTGCTCACCGGATGCAAACCAGGCGTTGGAAACCTTACTGGCGAGATTCACCCGCTGGGGAAAACTCCACTCGGTGAACATGTCTGGCTCTTAGAACGAGTACGGTGCGATACCTCCATCGAAGAGTATGGCTATCCTACTCAGCCCAAAGACTTCCTACTCTGCCGAACCGACAGCACTGGGGCGATACCGCCGATAGAACGTCTGGTACGGATCGGGACTAGTGACGTTGCCACAGAACTACGGTTCTTGTGCGCAGCAGATTTCGATGGGAACGGATACCAGGATGTCGTCTGCCAAGTCCATCGAATCAATGATACCAGCAATGGGAATGTGAAGGGGTATCGCATCTGTGCCGTAGCGGTGTTTTGGGCAAACGATCTGGGGGAGTATGCGGAAGATGATACGACACAGATATCGAACGGGGCGCAAGCATGGTTAGGGCCGAGTTATGGGATTGGTGGGGACATAGACAATGATGGATGTGAGGATGGATTATTGATGTTTACCGGATCGGGGTATCGGGATGGGAAGCCGTATGGTGGTTTGCCAGTAGCGTATCTACTACGCGGAGCAACGAAGCGATGGAAGGGAAGTGAACAAAGCATAGCCCGAGTGCAGCCCTGGTGGTATATGGCCAAGGGAGTAGATATCACCACGATGAGCCTCCTGGACGCAGACTGCGACGGGTGGAAGGATTTGGTGTTCTATGGTGGTGGTACGGCTGGCTCAATCAGCATCTGCTACGGACGACCCAACGCCTTCCCCGATACCAACAATATCCAAACACTCACCATCCCCCAAGAACTTGGATGGCCTGCTCTGCTGAGCGATGTCACCGGTGACGGTGTTCCGGAACTCTTGGTCAAATCCAGAGTCTCCATCACCGACCGCATCCTCCTCTTTGCTGGTAAACCACGGCAACGGTTGTTGGAGCAGTACGGCTCCGGCAACGATTCCCTGGACCGCGCCCAAGGACGTTTCCCAACCAGACCCTGGGCGCAAGTCATCTTGCCATCACTCCTCCATGATGGGTGGTTCAAGAGCGGTCCCATCGTACCTATCGGTGATTTGGACGGAAATGGCACTGATGAACTCTGGAGCAGTTCCCCACCCTTTTTATTGGGGTATCGTGTCGAAGAGAAGTGTGACTCCTTAGCAGACCTGGTGTATCGGTGGAACTCTCCAGCCGATGTCGCACCATTAGGTCGGCTCAGTGCCAGCACCTTGCCAGTGTTGGCATTGGGCTATGGTGGAGGCATCAGCTATCTGCGAGCAACAACCATCTCCGAGACTTGGGGCAGCGAGTATCGGCTGCCGCATGAGCCTGGCTACCGTTGCCAATATGCTGCAAGTGCGGTGCAAGACCTAACGCCAAGACTACTGAACGAAGACTCTTGGCAACTTCAGGTGTTTCCTCAACCCGCACACAGCCAAGCGACCATCCACTGGAACACGGAACAGACTGCCGACACTCTCTACCTCACGATCCACGACATCCTTGGCCGCCAAGTCTGGCAGGCAACGATTCCTCAAGGACAGTCCTCCATCGAATGGAACACGGCCAATCTGGTCGGCGGGGTCTATACCATCACGCTTGGCAACGCCAAGCATACAACGACGATCACCACACTCATTCAATCACACTAATCCTCTTCATGCTATGACGACCTATCGCACTCTTCTACCTTGCCTTCTGATGCTGGCATCCTGCGCTGCACCGCTAACAGCGCAAACCTTGTACGAGTGGCAGCAATGCGACACCTGCTTCAAGGGCTACGACGTGAACTGGCAACAGCACCACCAATTTGAAATCGGTGGCGAAGACCTTGCCTTGCCCACGCAAGGCCGCCGTGATTTTACGATGGAGTTCGGATACTTCTACGGGATGCCCACCAGCTTGGCGCGTTATGCCGATGTGTTGCTTGGGAAGAACCCACCCCATTTTTCCCCTTGCACACAACCGCAATCAATCCGAAGTTCCCGCATGAACAACTCCTTCCACCATACCGCAACTACCGCTGCCAACCGCAGCGCAACCAATAACCAACTCCACCAGGAGGAACCAACATGAAGAACAACCACCGAAACACCCACCGACAACGAAGCCGCGCGCCATCACGCAGCGTGGGGCTGCTGGGCTTGCTGCTGCTTGCGCTGCTGCTGCCGACAGCCGCAACCGCACAAACGCCACCCAAACGAATTGACCCCAGAAACCCCGATGCCGGCACCTTGCAGATGATTGCACAACACGTGCTCACCGGATGCAAACCAGGCATTGGAAACCTTACTGGTGAGATTCACCCCCTCGGCAAACTCTCCACCGCCGGACCCGTGGCGTGGCTGCTCGATCGCGTTCGTTGTGACACCACTTTTGGCGATGCCTCGAAGCAACCACGTGACCTGTTGTTGGTACGTGCCGTTGATGGGGCAATCCCCCCATTGGATAGTGCCGAGCGTATCGGCGCTAGCGAACTGGGGAGTGTCACCGAGTTCGTGTGTGCAAGTGATCTTGATGGTAATGGGCATCAAGACCTCATCTGTACAGTTCGCCAGCTGAATGATACAAGTTTTGGTCCAAGCGTCGGGTATGAGTATGGCAAACTGGTCATTTTCTGGAGCAGCTCCAAGGGGAAGTATTCGATTGCTGACACGACTCAAGTGAGTAACGGTACACAGGCATGGTTTGGCCCGGATAAGGGGATAAGTGGAGACTTTGACAACGATGGAATAGGAGACGGATTAGTATTGTACGCATCAGGGCTTGTGAATGGAACACCAATAACAAAAGGCTTACCTGGTGGGTACTTATTGCATGGTGGGCATCGTTGGTCAGGTGAGGAACAAAGCAATAAAGAAGTACTCGGATGGTGGAGCGTTCCGTCCCAAGAACGAGTAAGCTCAATAGAGTATCTCGACGCAGACTGCGACGGGTGGAAGGATTTGGTGTTTTTTAACACGACATCCGCTGCTGGCTCAATCAGCATCTGCTACGGACGACCCAACGCCTTCCCTGATACCAACAACATCCAAACCGTGACACTACCTCGCGATACTGGCTGGCCTACACTCCTCACCGATGTTACCGGAGATGGTGTACCGGAACTCATTGTTGCTGCTACCTTTTATGATCAAATCCTTGTCTTTGCTGGCAAAGCTGGGCAACGATTGTTGGAACAATATGGCTCCGGCAACGATTCCCTCGACCGTGCCCAAGGACGTTTCCCCACCAGACCCTGGGTACGCCTCTGGATGCCATCCCATCTCCATGATGGATGGTTCAAGAGTATCAGCACCTATGACTTAGGTGACGTGTCTGGTGATGGAGCCAAAGAGATTTGGACCATCTCCCACCCGTACTTACTCGGTTATGTCACCGGAACAAAACTCGATTCCTTAGTGGATGTTCTTGCCGATGCAGGAGATTATCGGCAAAATATCGGCTTGATAGATGGCTCGAGAAGTTCGATTATCTGCATTGGGTATCGTGATGGCCGAGTGACGTACCAGCGTGCCGTCGGGGTACCACAGACCTGGGGCAGCGAGTATCGCTTGCCGCATGACACCGGATACCGTTGCCAATATGCTGCAAGTGCGGTGGCAAGCCCAGCAGAAGCACCATCAACCGAAAATTCATGGCAACTTCAGGTTGTCCCTCAACCCGCGCACGGCCATGCGACCATCCACTGGAACACGGAACAGACTGCCGACACTCTCTACCTCACGATCCACGATGTCCTTGGCCGCCAAGTCTGGCAAACAACCATTCCCGAAGGGCAGTCCTCCATCGAATGGAACACGGCCAATCTGGTCGGCGGAGTCTATACCATCACGCTGGCCAACAGCCAGCACGCAACCACCATCACCACGCTCATTCAACAACACTAATCCTCTTCATGCTATGACGACCTATCGCACTCTTCTACCTTGCCTTCTGATGCTGGGGTTGTTCGCATCATCACTACCGGCCCAACAGCTCTATAAGTGGCAGCAATGCGACACCTGCTTCAAAGGCTACGACGTGAACTGGCAACAGCACCACCAATTTGAAATCGGTGGCGAAGACCTTGCCTTGCCCACGCAAGGCCGCCGTGATTTTACGATGGAGTTCGGATACTTCTACGGAATGCCCACCAGCTTGGCTCGTTATGCCGATAGCACCAAGTGGTGGCTGTGGCAGGATGGCCAACGCGACAGCGATAGCCTAACCGCCATCCGCTGGAAGCAGGTTGCCGACACCAACCTGAAGGTCTATGCCGCACCGTATCTTCAGCGTCTCACCTGAGTGAACCGCTATCTTGCCCCACTATTGAGAACACCAACCATCATTTCGATATTGGCATTGCCTTTCCGCCAACGCCACCACAACCGCCGTTTGGTTTGCCGCCGGGCCTTCCGCCAATTTTCTTTGGCCCAACAACTGGGAAGACTGTGGTGGATTCGATTGATGTTGTTCACCACGTAACGCGAACCGGAACCTTCCTTGCTTCTTCGGGAAATGTGGCGATCAATCGCCGTGCAGTTCGCAGCCACGAATTGGTGAGTTGGCTGGACACCAAGCCCAAGGAGATAGCAACGGCCGCTCTGCAACTGCAAGTCATTCCAAACCCAACCATTGCTGGCGAAGTAGAACTACGGCTACAAAGCCAAGCACCCGGGAAAGTGGAGTTGAGAGTACACACCATGCTTGGCCAACAGATTGCCACGCTGCCAACCGTTGAAATCGCACAAGTCGGTGGACGGGGATCGGGTGGGCGGGGATCGGGCAGGGCTGTTACGTGTTCACCCAACCCGATGGAGGCGGGGACGTTTCTGGCCATGCCGATCGTCGCGGTGGGGACGGCACGGTTCTGCGCATCGAACACCCTCTCTGCCCTGCTTCTGCACAGGGGGAGAACTCAACACCAGCCAACACCCACAGCCCCAACGGGGCGAAAGACCAATACCCCACAACCGAAGATGAGGATGGTTTTCGGGTGTTCTGCCAGCGGCTGTTCCATGAGTTTTTGTCTCTCAAGCCACTTCTCCTCTGAACACTTAACAGCCCTGCCACTCACCCCCACCCATCTTTCACCAGCTGATTCAGCGCGGCCCAGAAATCTTGGTAGTTGTGGAACCGGCAGCCGCTGGCGTGGTTGTGGCCGCCGCCGCCAAAGCGTTCGGCAAACCCGCGGGCGTTCACTTTCCCCCCCTCAATCGAGCGAACAGAGCAGCGGATCGCCAAGTCCTCCTGAATGGAGTAAATCAGCCCGATGACGTTTGGCTTATCGTGGCTGTGGTTGCAAAGGAAGTTGCCAAGCTCCGAACTAAACGCGCTGGAGTTCACCACCCGAACGGTTACGCCATCCACGTGAAGGTCAATCGTGTGGTGCATCACTTTGGCGATTTGTGCTTCCACCATTTTCACAATCCCCCTCCCTTCCGATAGCAGCCTTGCCAGCACCCGCTCGGGGTCGGCAAGGAATTCGTTCAGCAAGTGCTGCATCGAATCCACATAACCATCCATCGTGTTCAAGGCGGCGTTGATCTCGGCTGATTCGGGAAGCGCCCACTCCCAAATATCTTGGTCGGCAATGTACCGCAGCAGCATCGGGGTTTCGTCAGCGGCCCCCCACTGGTTGTTGAAGTAGTTCCAGACCAACGTTGCACCGCTTAGCCCCGGCCCCATTTCAATCACCGCTTCGTCGCAAAACTGAAGCAGTTCATCGCGCTGTTGCCGCGCGGTCTCGTGGTGGTCAATGCAGATTGTTGGCGGGTTAGCAACTGCTAATTTGTTGGTTTCCCGAAGGTGCTCCATCACCTGGTCATATTTCACGTTGGAGAAGCTAACATCCAGCAGGTAGATCGCTTCCACAGGATGCTTCGGCACGATTTCACGGTGAAGATAGTTCGGGGAAAACGGGGCATTCCACTCGGTGTTGTAGGTCACCGGGCAGAAACGGATATCGGTATGTTCCAGCATCCCACGCTGGGCAAGGCGGTGGTGCAAGGCGGCGGCGGCCGCGGACCCGTCGTTGCAGGGGGCGTGGTAAAAGCAAAGGATTGTGGTCATGGTTAGCGATGGGTTAATGATAGAGTTTGGTGGCTCCGCTCATACTTCGACGGAGCTCAGCATGAGCGGGGAGGCTATTCGGTGGATGTTGCACAGCAGCCGTGGATGAGGCATGGATTCTGTTGCTCCCTCATGCTTGGAACTTCTTCAACGTGGCAACAATTTTCTGGGCGGCGGTGGTGGTTTGTTCAAGCGTGACATCCATGTGGAAGACTGCGCGCAGCAACCCCTTAAACGCTGTTGAAAGCCAGATGCCTTCCACTTTCACCAACTCGGCCAGCCGAAGAAGATCGAAGCCAACAGTCTTGAAGACAACGATGTTCGTTTCGGGAAACCGTGGAATTTGGATCATTGGGCTGCCGGAAAGTATCTCCGCAAATCGCGTGGCTTTCTGGTGGTCTTCTTCCAACCGCTGCATCTGGTGTTGCAACCCGAACAACCCGCAGGCAGCAAGGATTCCCGCTTGCCGCCACCCGCCACCCCACACTTTGCGGAACTTCCTGGCCAGCACCACACGCTCCTTCGATGAAGCCATCACCGAGCCAACCGGCGCGCCCAATCCTTTTGAGAAACAGACCGAGACGGTGTCGAACTGGGAAGCATACTCGCGCGGGGAAATTCCGGTGGCGACACACGCATTCCAGAGCCGTGCACCATCCAGATGAAGCCCAATCCCTTTGCGGCGGCCAAGCTCCACCACGTTCTGCAGATACTCCATCGGGATCACGCTTCCGCCGGCACGGTTGTGGGTTTGCTCAACGGCTATCACTGCGGTTCGGGGAAGGTAGTAGGCCTCCTCGCGGATTGCCTCTTCAATCTGTGTGAACTCCATCCACCCTTGCTCATCGGGAAGCGTGTGAAGCTGGATTCCGGAAAGAAGCGCGGGCGCGCCAGTCTCGTAATTAAAGATGTGGCTTCGCTGGCCAACGATCACCTCATCCCCCGGGTTGGTCAGCACTTTCAGGCAAAGCTGGTTGCTCATCACGCCGGTGGGAACAAACAACGCGGCTTCGTGGCCCAGCAGGTCGGCAACGTGTTCCTCAAACTGGTTCACCGTTGGGTCTTCGGCATACACATCATCGCCAAGCTGTGCGGCCAGCATTGCCTGGATCATCCCCGGCGTTGGCTTTGTGACGGTGTCGCTGCGGAGGTCAATTGGCGGTTGGGTCATGGCTCTGTCAAGATGTTGAAACGTTCCCAGCTGGAAGCTGCTTTTGGCTCATTCTAGAGTTCGTATAGAAAAGCTACCGAATAGCATCCCCGCTCATGCTGAGCTCCGTCGAAGTATGAGCGGAGCCACCGAATCGAGAAGCCGCCGATCTTGCACCTACCTGTTTCACCGAACCAGTTTCACCGGAGCAGAAGGCACGGAACCACCAGCCGCTGGGTTGGGGTTTGCAACTCAAGATAATGGATGCCGCTGGGAAGGTTGAGTAACGGAAGATATTTCCGGTGGGAACCATGCCGCAGATAACCACGCTCCAGCCACGCCAGCTCCTGCCCGGCCTGGCCCAGCAGCCGCAACGTGGTGTAGCCATCTTCCACCAGCTGGAAGGCAACCTGAAGTTGGTCGCTGGCGGGCTGTGGCGACAGCTCCATTTTCAGCAACGGCCCGGCAGCCACTAACCGCGTTCCCCCTGCTTCGCAGAAGCCAGAAATGCTCAACTTTCCGGCAACGGTATCCATCACCAGCAGTGGCCGCGTGGAGGTGGATGCCGTTGGTTCAGGGGGACCGAAATTCAGCGCGGTTGTGTCGGTCGCGCCCAGCAGAATCACCCCTTCAATCGCAGCAATCTCACCGCTATCGGGGAAGATTCCTGTGGCTTCAATCGTCACGGTTCTTCGCCCGTTGGCAATCACGTTGCTGACCAACCGCACTGCAACCGCAGGGTTTGGCGCGGTGACTTCGCCGGTTGGGAACAACAATCGGCCATCGAAACTGAGCGATGCTTGGGCGGTAATCGCTTCATCAATCGGCTTGCGGCTGCTGCTGATTAACGGAACAGTGACCTTCTGGCCAACACCCCCTTCCACCGAACCCCACCGCAAACTGATCCCCGCTGGACGTTCGATTGAAAATCCCTGAATGGTGATCCGCGCCGTGTCGTTGCAGGGGTCGAACAACGCAAGGGTCAGCTTCTCGTTCAAGGTCCGCAGCGAATCAGTGGGGGCGTAGCGTAGCCGCACCTTCAAGGTGTCCCCAGGCTTCAGTTCAATCTGGCCGGTGGGATCAACAACGGTAAGGTCAGGGGTCGCGCTTTGCAGAACGGCGGGGTTGTAGCGGTAGGCCAGGAAGGAGTTATTGACGACGCGGATCACGCGCTCCTGGCTTCCCCCCTGCATCACTCCGCCAAAGTCAATCAGGGAATCCAGCAACTCCGGTTTGCGAGTATCATGGACCCCACGGAGCGGAACCACAAACTGGAAGGCGCAACCACGAATTTTTATCGCCACCTGATCCCGATACACCCCAATCCCGCTGGGCCGGAAAGTGACGTAGAATTTGGCACTTCCCCCAGGCTGGATGGTGAACGGAGGGAAGACGGTGTAGCTGAGTGAGAACCCACCGTTGGTTGGGACGGTGGCAAGCTCGATCACCTCGGGGCGTGTGCCGACGTTGGTCAGCACAATGGAGTCTAACCGCTGGAAACGGCACCAACCGATCTGCCCGAAATCTAGAGTGTCGTGGTTGATCCGCAGGCCAACGGAATCGCGCCGGCCAGCAACCGGCAACGTGAACCGCGAATTGCACAACGTTGCTTCGGCGGTAATCACGCCATCCAAACTCCCCGATGCCGTTGCCAGCATATCCACCGTCAGTGTCACGGAGTCGCCGGGGCGAAGTCCAGTGGCAATTTTCGGTGTTAATGCAAACAGATTTCCGTTGGCGGAAAACTGAACGGTGTCAAGGGTTCTATCGCCATCGTTGCGCCAAACAACTGTGCGGCTTGGGGGCGGATCACACGCCGAGGACTGGCCAAACTGGAGCGTATCAATCACCGGTTTCAGCAAGACGGTATCGTTACGGACTTGAAAAGGGATCAGCAGAGTATCCCGTACTCCATCGGTGATGCAGCGCAGTTGTGCGTTGCGCAGGCCTGATCCGTTTGGGCGATACTCCACCCTCACGGTGCGGCTCTGGTTCGGCTGCAAGGATTCCCCGGTGGGATTATCCAGTAGCAAAAATTCGGCAGCATCCACCCCAACAATGTTGGCATCGCGAAGCTGAAGAGCTTGGTCGCCAGCATTGGTGAGTTTCACCTGAACGGTATCGGGAAGTTTTGGCGGGCAAAGAAGTTGGATTGTGCGATCAGCCGCCCCTTGAAGAAATCCTCCGCTGCCACGCACCCCTTCCAGAGTAAGGGTTTGCGGCGTGGGGCAATTCGCCGTCAGGAACTTCACCTCCCCCTTCCCTTCGGCCGTTGGTGTGTACCGCAACCTCACGGTGCGGGCGTTCAGCGGCGGAAGGTCCAGCGGAAATGTTGGCGAAAGAATGGCCACGCCCCCCGACGTTTGGGCATCCACCCGCATCGTCCGTTGGATTGGGTTGAAGATGGTGACAAGAGTATCAACAAAGGGGACGGTGGAGGGGATCACACCGAACTGGTAGCGGCTTCCATCCCCCGGCGTCACCGTCAGAACTTCGGGCCACAGCTGCACCGGAAACACCGCAACCCGCTGCTGGTATGGAAGATCATGCCAAAGAACAATGCTCCCGTTGTTGCGCCCAAGCTGATAGACCCCGGTAAACCGAAGCTGAACCGGAAGCGATTCCCCCGGCTCAATGGTGGCAGCAAACCCCGGCGACAGCACCTGCCCAGTCAGGTTTCCGGCAAACTCAACTCTATCAATCCTAACCGGTTGGCCGGAAAGATTGCGGAGGGTGATGGTGGTGTCGTACTGGTCGCCACAGGTGGTGCGTTCAATGCTGAACAACTCCAGCGGCGAAGCGCGCACAACCGCCGCCGGGGTGTAGCCATAAGCGTCCGCAACGGAATAGCCGTGGGCGATAATCGAAAAAGAGTCGGTGGCGGTCACGCGGTTTTCCCCCTGGCCCACGGCGGCAACGCCAACGGCCGCGCCGCCAAAGGAGATCAGCGAGGCCCAAGCGGGGGCCAGCCCGTTAATCCGCACGCCGGTGATAGTTGGTGCGCGGGTGGCAACAAGCAGGTAATGATCCCAACCAACCGTCGGTCCAAAGTCAGTTCGTGGGTCCAGTGCTGGGGCGTAGGCAGCCGCGTTGTTTCCCCAGTTGGATGTTGGCGGAACGATCACCATTCCGGGGTCGCCGTAGGCGGTGTCGCGGCTTTTCGGCTCCCATGCCGTGTTGGTCACCATCTGCGAAACCAGCACCGGCTTTGTGCTGCTGAACTGAAGCAATCCCGGATACCGAAGATCATAAAACTTGCCACGATTCAGCGTGAAGTTGATTGGCGCGCCACCCAGCGACGGAGCAATATCAACGCGGGTGTCATCGAACGCCGCCACAATCCGGTAGATTCCTGAATACTGCCGTGCAAGCGGGGCGGCGATATGTTCGGTTCCCCACGCATCGGTTGGCGGAAGCTGCTCGAAGGCTGGGCTTCCGGTGTGATACAATCCGGCGGGGAAATCTACCGACGGCGCGCCGGAAATCACCCCAACCGGCTTGCTTGCAACAATGGTTGTTCCCGCCAAATCGCCATCGCTCATCAGTTGATAAACCTGGCCTCGGTTCAGCGTAATGTTGAACGGGATTGCTGGCTGATTGCCGATGTAGGTGGTGGCCGCTGGGATGATAGAAATTTCCGTCCGGTCGTGGATTCCGGTGATTGCCGCAGCCGTGCCAAAAACAACATCGGGCGGAATAGCAACCACATACTCCAACCCCAGCAACGTGTCCGGTATCGCCTGGAAGGCCTCGGTGGTGAACACCCGGTCAAAGATCAGTGTGGCACTGATTGGCTGGCTTGCCACAACCCCGGTTGCTGCGCCGAACGTCCCTTCCTGCTTCGGGAGCATCATCCACGTTGAGTCCAACGGAACAACAATGGCGCTGTTGGGTGGGATGGTGAGTTGCTGATTTCCTCCGTTGCCGTAGCCGGTAATCGTCACCTGGGAACCGTTGCTGCGGGTGCGCAACACCAACTTCAGGCTTGGGGTGAAATACTGGGCAGCGGCGTAGGAGAACGGAAACGAAAGAACAAACGACCGCCCCATGTTCCCTTCCTCCTGGGCAACAGAAGATTGGGAACAGAGAGCAAAGCAAGCAAGCAGAATCAGAATGCAGCGAAGTAGGGTTCGGTTCATAACATTCCATTGCCAAGAAGTGACACGTAATTTTGTTGTTACTGGCAACGGGAAGAATACGGATTTGGTGGCATTTTTTTCATCCCTTGTTTCGTCATTCTTGCAGAAAAAACTGGCACGGAGGGAGTTAGCAATCGGCGATACTCCAACTCATTTTCTTCCTCTCTTTTCTCTCCTCTGTGCTCTCTGTGTCTCTGTGGTCCATTCTCTTCTCCGCTTCTGAAGAGGAAAAAACCACAGAGGACACAGAGAGGGGAAGAAGAGAGTGAAGCCAAGATAATCGGCGATGACTTCACCGATGTAACCTTTCTTCCACTTCTGGCACTTCCCCGCCAACGCGACTTTGCAAGAACCCAACAATGACAAACACCGAGCTACATGACCGCCAGCAACGTTTCATGGCGTTGTTACGGCCACTTCAGCCGAATCTTGAGCGATTCGCGTATGCGATGGCACGGGATCGGGAGGAAGCCCGCGACATTGCTGGGGAAACAATTCTGATTGCATGGGAGCGGTTCGATAGCGTCAAGCATCCCGAAGCCTTCCTCAGTTTTTTGTTCACCGTGGCCACGCGGATTCACCGAAAACGAAGGCAACATGGCCAGCGGCACACCCCACTTTCCGACGACTACACCGCCGACTTGTGCGCCACAACAACCCCGCCCGATGTTGCTGCCGATATTGGCGCGCTCCACAAAGCCTTGCAGCAGCTTCCCGAAAAACAGCGCGAAGCCGTAACGCTGTTTGAACTGATCGGCTTCTCGATGAAAGAAATTCAGGAAATACAAGGGGGAACAGTGGTTGCAGTAAAAGTTCGGATTTCACGCGGAAGAAAACGGCTGGCCGAACTGCTTGGAGCCGATACAGCCCGGCCCAACAACGGCAACAGAGAACAAATTGAACCGGCACCGAAAAACGAGATTGAGACGTTGGAATTTTCATCACTTACTTCCTAACCATGATGAACAAGAACCGCACCATTGAAGAAGTTTTCAGCCAAGCGCGCCAAACGCAGCCAGCCCCGCTCTACTCCATCCAACAGGTGGAAGCGATGCTGTCGGCAAGCAGCGCGCAACCGGTGGGAACAGCATCACCTCTGTTTTCTCAAAAAAAGGTTTTGATTGGGGTTGCATCGTTGGTTGTGCTTGCCGGAATAATCAGTGCCAGTTGGTGGTGGAGCCAGACTCCGAACGGAGAAAACAGCACCCTCCCACAAATATCCACCAACGAAAATAGCTTGCAAAATTCTACAAAGCTGAGTGTGCCATTAGCCCCAATAGATACGGCATCCAAGCCCCAACCAATCAACAGCCCGAATATCTTGCAAAATAATTCGGAGAAGCAAGCACGGATTCAACCCGAAAGCAGAAAAATGGATATGGGCACTCACAACCCAAAACAGAAATTGCAATCCCCAGCTACTATCAAAACTGATAATTCCTCATCACTCCGCACCCAAGTTATTGAACAACACGGCAACACAAAGCAATCCATAAATCAAGACAGCATATTGGGGATTCAAAAAATTCAGCTAACCCAAGAAGAGCTTCGTAAAATTGGATTGGTATTTGATGAGAATAGAATTTTCATCAAGACTCAAGATGAGTACGGCAATCAATTTAGGATGACAACCTTCTCCATTGATAGCAACGATTATTACGATGAGGGGACGAATTACAGCGATGCCCCGTCATCAAGCATTATCCCAGTGATCGTAGCCTCACATTGGAACCAGGGGATTAACACGTACAAATCATTTCTGCACTTCCCCAATAGGTCTGCAACGCTCGATTCACTTTCAATTTCCCAAAAAGAGTTAGAGCGTGAGGCTCTGGAGTTCAACAACATTTCAAGTACAGATTATGGCAGCCCTTTTCCCAACACGATCAGCGATTATCCGAAACTCAGCAAGCTAATTCCAATCTACATTCGGCTGGGAAACTCAGTGATTGAAGGGACAAATAAAAAATATGGAGCCGATATCTATCTCTGGTATTATCCAACTCCAGAATTTGTTGCCGCATTGCCCAGCCGTTACCGCATTCCGTTGCAGCAGGAGCTTGACGTAATTACAGACGTTGTGGAATGCAAAATGCCAGTTGGGCAAGTTTGCGAAAGAATTACCGGCGAAAAGACGTTCTTTGATTTCTGCCGAAAAAGCAGCGGTTCAATCGCCATGGTTCAGACATATCCGAACCCTGCTTCGGATCAGCTCACTTGCCGTTACCAGCTAACCAATCAACGTTCGATAACGATCACACTCCATGAACTCTCCGGAAAATTTATTCGGGAACTTATGGCCCAGCAGAACGTCACAGCAGGCATTCACGAGCCTGAGTTGCAATTGGGTGATGTCGCCCCAGGGGCATATCTGGTTGCCGTAAAAACCGACACCGGCGACCAAGCCATTCAACGAATAATCGTTCAGCAATAACGCAATCTCAACAACGATAATCTCAACAACCACAATCCACTCTTTACGGAGCAAACAACATGACGACAGGAAAAAAAGTTCTGACCCTTGCCATCGGCTTTTTGCTGGCTGGCTCCATTGCCGCGCAAGCGCAAACTTCCGGGAAATTGGAAGTTGTCGGCGGGAACACGTTCGACTGGGGAAATGTGAAACCAGCAACATTAACCACCACGCTGAAAGTGAAAAACATTGGGTCGGGAATTCTGACAATTAAAGATGTCAAGAAAAGCTGCGGCTGCACAACGCCAACCGTTGCAAAAAACACCCTTGCACCCGGGGAAACAACCGATATTGGAATTTCGGTGACGGCATCCACTTCCACCGGGCCGATTCAAAAAAGCATCACGATTATCACCGATGGGGCAGAAACACCATCGGTTGCGGTGACGCTGAAAGCCAACATTTTGCGCGATGTCACGGTGTTTCCATCGTGGGTCCAAGTGCTAAATGGGAAAATTGGGACACCTTCACCATCCACCGTTAAAATCACAAATAGCGGAACCGCACCTCTCACCATCGAGCCTCCGCAAACTTCCAACGCCAACGCCACAATTAGCTCCGATTTAACCAAAGCAGAGACGCTGAAACCAGGGGAATCCCGCGAGGTTGTTGTGAACGTCCAACCCACCGAAGTTGGGAACCTGCATGGCGTAATCACCATGAAAACCAGCAGCGCGGAACAGCCAGAAATTCGCTTAGATATTGCCGGAACAGCCGTGGCAAACGACACTCCCAGCAAGCAGATGCACTAAGTTTTATACTCGGCGCAAATTGGTTTGCGAAACTCTACTCAGCCAGGTGCGCTATGGATTCCCGCTTTCGCGGGAATGACAGTGATTGAGTTTTTCGCAAACCACTCTGTTTGGAGTATACAAGCAAAATAAATCCACGCCAATAAAAAATGGCGTGGATTTTTTATTTCGAAATTTACTTTCTTGCGTCACCTCACAACAACCCGCCGAGCAACTTGCTGGCCACCAATCACCACCACCAGAGTGTAGCTTCCAGCGGAAATTCCTGAAAGATCAATTGGAAGTTGCGTGTTTCCTTCAACAGCATCAGTGTTGATGATTTCCCGGACGGTGCGCCCCACGGCATCAACCAGAGTAGCGCGCAGCGTTGCTCCACCAACTGGAATAGTAATTGGCAGCAATGCCTCACCGGTGGCCGGGGTTGGAATAACGTTCCCCGCCACCACTGCCACCTGGCTTTTCCTCTCCATTTCCACTGCCGATGGGTCGCCCGCAAAATGTTGTTCCACACCAAACCACGGTGTTTTTTCCTGGGCAATATCCAGCACCACACGCCACACACCTTGCGGTGTTTTTACGGCAGGAATTGTTTTCCCGTTCGGTTGCCCCAACGAGTCGAGCGGGTGGAGAAGAATCGTGTCGGCAGCTGTGTAGAAATTCACTCCAATTCTTGCTCCCTCCATCATGGTTGGTGCAACCCCCCATTGCTTTGCAAAGCTGGAATCGCCGAACGTCCACTGGGCATCGGTGTTTGCGGCGCGGGTCGTGACGGTCAGAAGCGAGCGGCGTGCTGCGCCAAGCGTGTCGGGGGTGAGGGAACTCCAGAGGTAGGTGATATGGCTGGCTCCCTCCAAAACATTCACCCCTAATTGGTCGCTTCGCAGTGCCGAGACGTTGGCAAGCTGGCCGCTTCCCCCTTGGATCATCGGGGTATTCACGGTGAAGACCCCTTTGGTCATATCAAGGGTAAGCTGCCGGGTGTCGCTTTGGATATTGTCATCGCTTGGGACAGTGAAGTAATAATCCCCCGTGGTGTAATGGCGGCTTGCGTTGAAAGAATCCACCCGCACACTGCTGACCAAGTTTGCAACGTTGTTGAAGGTTCCATCAATCTGGTAGGCTCCGCGCGCGCTGTAGGTTAGTGGCCAGGTTTGCAGGTCGGGAGCGTCGTGCTGGATGCGGATAGTGCGAAGCGACGGCGACACCCACCCGTTGCGGAACATCTGCATTGCCTGTGGCATTAAGGCCATCACCGAAGGGTCGGCCATGATGCTGTAGAAATCATCTTTGATAAACCGGCGGCGGTCGGCGGTTTCGCTGGAGCGATCGTTGTAGAAGTAGTAGTTGATGCCATCCCACCCATGCAGCGCGGCGTATGCCGGAAGGAACAACATCATTTCGGGGCGATGCCTGTTTGGGAAAATATGGCTGTAGCCTTCCACAAGAAATGGCTTCCCAGCAATCGCATTTCGGCTAAACTCAACCACCCGTTGGTCGCGGTAATTCAGGATGGAGTAATTCCGAATCACCCATGTGGAATCGCTGTAGCCGAACCCCGGTCGCGCACCGTTAAAATCCCACTGCGCCGACTCGCTGGTGAAATCCATTCCGGTTTGGGTCCATGTGTCGGCACTTCCAACGGTGTTGTTGGTTCCGGTGATGGGAACTTTCACTCCCAGAGATTTGACGTGGTCGCGCATCGTGGCGAAATATGCACGGGCAAGCGAATCGTAGAATGCCGTGACATCCATTGCCCGCAGCAACGCCGCGCTCCCAATCGCCGCGTAGCGGGTTCGTGCAACGGTGAACGTAGCAAGGTCTTCGCCGGGGGCAACCCCCTCCCTGCCAGTTTCAATCAGGCTGATTCCATCAAGAAAAATATCCCCACGGAACCCCCCAGCGTAGAAACGGAGGTTCGAGGCCACGCTATCAGTCCCGTTTGCGCGGAAGGTGTAGCTGTAGGTTGCCCACTTGTTGGTGATGTCAACGTTTTGATCCAGCGCCGTTCCGCCGGCCTGAATCCGAACGCGCATCCGTCGCCCAGCCGCCGTGTCCGTTTTTGCCTTGAAACTCAGCCGAAAAATTCTTCCCCGGTAGAGTGGCATTCCGGTTTGTTCCAAGTACAAGCGGCTATCGTTGCCGTTGATTTGGCGCACCACAATCCGCATCGAGGATGCCCCTTCGCCCGGTGCAACATCATTCCCCTGGACAATCACCGCGCTCCCCTGCGCCCCTTCCCCTACGGTCAGAAGCCAGTTATCAGTGAACGACTCAAACCCGTTGTTTTTTATCGTGTTTTGGCCATCGGTTTTGCTCCCTTCAAACCACGCATTTTTAATGGCGGTTGTGGAGCCATACTTGGCCAGCAAATAGCGATTGAACAGCGTGTCTAACTGGCGCGAGTGATGAAAGCTCATGGTGTTGTTCCGCTGGTTCAGACGGTCGTTCAGCCATTGATCGAAAATTGAGGTGAGGTCGCTGACGGTAATCAACGCAACACCGGGGTCGGCGGCATAGCTCAGCTTGGTGTGGGGATTGATATGCCCCAAGAACTTGGTGATGTAATCCCGTTGCAAACGCTGGAAAGCGGGGTCGAAAAAAGTGAGGTACGCACTGCTGGCATAGACTGAATCGGCAAAGTAGATGCCGTCGTTGGTGCGCGGGGCTTGGCGCGATTTCAGCACGAAATGGGCGTAGATTCCGTTTACTTTCAGTTGATAGAGGAACCAATCCAGCCGCGCCATTTGTGTGGGGGAAAGGCTATCGAACTTGCGGGTCTGGTTGTTTTGCGCGGCAATGGTGGAGGCACCCGTGTTGTTGTGGTAATCGAAGTAATTGAACCGGACAAGGTTCACCCCAAATTTCCGCAGCCGCCGCGCCGTGGCGATTGCCCCCACGCTATCGGGGAAACAACTGCTGCCGATAATGCTCACCCCGTTGAACCGAACTCCGGTTCCATCGGAAAACTCCAACCGCCCGTTTTCCGAAACGCGCACAAAGCCATGCTGGCCAGCAACCGTGCCGCTGGCCGGCGGCAGCCAATCGGACGCAGTGGAATCCCATGTTGGAAGCACCAGCGGGAAAGGATCAACAAGGGCTTGCGAGAACGAAGAATCGGTTAGGCAAAGAAGAAAAAGCAGCGGTACCAGGTAGCCGTGTCGTTTCATGGTTGGAAATGGTGTTGTTGAGCAGGCAGAGGAAGAAAGGCCGCAGGATCAGCCGCAAAAAAACAACCGAGCAGAGGTGAAATGCAAGCAGTTTGTTCGGTTCCGGGTTTTCCCCGGCGGCAGTGCGATTCCCCACCTCCGTTTGGCTTGCCTCCAATTCCCTTTCCGAAGCAAGATTCACACAGGCCACCGGAACAAGAAACGGTTGTAGATTATCCCAAAAAACGAATGGATGCTCCCCCCAAAAACCCAACACCAACCACCATGTTCAGTATCTGGGAACAGCAAGCACTGCTGCGATTTGATGTCATCATCGTTGGTGCCGGAATTATCGGGCTTTCGGCGGCGATTGAGCTTGCCGAACGTGAGCCAAAATGCTCAATCGCGGTGCTGGAGCGTGGCCCGTTCAGCAGCGGAGCAAGCACCCGCAACGCCGGCTTTGCTTGCTTTGGAAGCCTTACGGAGATTGCCGCAGATATTGATCGAATTGGCGTGGAAGGGGCGTTGCAGGTGATTGATGCTCGGCGTGCTGGATTGGAACTTCTGCGGAAACGTGTGGGGGATCGCAATCTTGAGTTTGAGATGTTCGGCGGCTACGAACTCCTGTTCCCGGAACAAATTTCCGCGCTGGATCACCTTGCCGAAATCAATGCCTTGCTGAAGCCGATGTTTGCCACGCAGGTGTTCCGCCCCGCCGATGCGGCTATTGCGAAGTTCGGTTTCAACCAGAAGGCTGTGGCGGCGATGTTGTTCAACCCGTTGGAAGGGCAGATCCATTCCGGAAAAATGGTTGCACAACTGATGAAGCTGGCTGCCGAGCGTGGGGTTCGCATCATCACCGGCGCGGAGGTGACGGCGGTTGCCGACGGCGCAGAAATCGCCACGGTTGATTGCCGTTTTGGAGTCAATCAACCAGCAACGTTCGCCGCTGGCCAGCTTATCCTTTGCACCAACGCCTTCACCTCCACCCTGCTTCCCGATGTTCCAATCACCCCGGGGCGTGGCCAGGTGCTGGTCACCTCACCAATTTCTGGGCTGGCCATTCGGGGGGCGTTCCACTTTGATGAAGGGTTCTACTACTTCCGCAACGTTGGCGATAGAGTGCTGTTCGGCGGCGGAAGGAACCTTGCATTCGCCGAAGAAACCAGCCACGAACTGACGCTGAACAACGCCATCCAAGAACGGCTGGAGGAATTGCTCCGCACGGTGATTCTTCCCGAAAAACATTTCCAGATTGAGCATCGCTGGGCTGGGATCATGGGGTTCAGCAGCACCAAATTGCCGATTGTCCAGCGGGCCGGAAACCGCGTGGCGGTTGGGTTCGGCTGCAACGGGATGGGGGTGGCGTTGGGAAGCAGTATCGGGAGGCAGCTGGCCAATCTTGTGTTGGGTTCCCCTGTTCAGAAGTGACGCAGGAAAGAACCACAGAGACACAGAGAGCACAGAGGGGAGAAAGAGAGAAAGAGAGAAAGAGAGGGAAATGGAGTATCACCGTCCTCCTGACTTTGCTTCTTGCACACAGTTGGGACTATCCTTTCACCGCCCCAGCGGTCATCCCCTGGATAATTTGGCGCTGGAACAGCAGGAAGAGCAGAATCACCGGAATTGCCGAGATGCCGGAGCTTGCCATCAGGTGCCCCCAATCAATGGACTGATTTCCCAGGTAGAACGTTAGCCCAACCGGAAGCGTCCGCATCGCTTCATCGTTGGTGAACAGGAAGGGAAACAGGAAGGTGTTCCATGTGGTCAGGAACTGGAACACAGCCAGCACCACCAGCATCGGCTTGGAGAGCGGCATGACGATTTTGAAGAGGATTCCAAGCTCGGAAGTTCCATCAATCCGCGCAGCGTCCTCAAGCTCCACGGGCAGGTTCATGATGTACTGCCGCATCAGAAAAATGCCGAACGGAGTGACAAGATTCGGGACGATCAAGGCCCAGTAGGTGTTGATCCAGCCGAAGTTCACCATCATGCGGTACAGCGGGATCATCACCACTTGCGGGGGGATCATCAGCACGGCAACCACCGTCACCAACCAAAAGCCTTTCAGCGGGACGCGGCGGCGGGCAAGCGCGTAGGCGGTCATTGTGCAGAACAGGACGTTCCCAAGCATCACCGCCACGGCCACCACTGTCGAGTTCCAGAAATACCGCCCAAACGGACCGGATGCCAGAACATCAATGTAGTTTTGCAGAGTGTAGGTTCCGCTAAAAAAAACGCTGATGGAGGTGAAGTCCGCCGTGCTTTCGCGGAAGGAAATGGCCAGCATCCAAAACAGCGGAAACAGCATCCCAAGCAACACAACAACCAGCGTGCTGTGGGTCAGGATTCGGGAAAGGAGCGGGGATTTATCGGTAGAGGCCATGTGTGTTGATGTAGTGGATGACACTATCGGTGGTCATGTACCGGACCGAGCGTCCGGCACGAATCCGCCCGCGAAGCTCCGTGCCGGAAATCTCCATCAGCGGCGCGGCGATAATCCGATACGTGATCCCCGGAAGCAGCTCCGGCGGGGCCTGAAATCCCGGGCGCAACCAGACGGCAATCTCCGCAAGCTGGGCAATCATTTCCGGTTGCCACCATGAAGAAAAGTCGCGAGCGTTGTCGCCACCAATCAGCAAGGTCAAGGCCGTATCGGGAAGGAGTTCGTGGAGTTGTTGCAACGTTGTGGCCGTAAAGCTGACCCCTTCGCGTTGCAGCTCAAGATCACTAACAAAAAATCGGGGATTATCGGAAACGGCAAGCTGCAACATTGCCAGCCGGTCTGCAGCTGGCGAGATATTCACCCCTTGCAGCTTGTGCGGCGGTTTTTTTGCCGGAACAAACAGCACCCCTTCCAACCCAAGCTCATCGCAGGCGCGTTCGGCAAGCAGCAGGTGCCCGGTATGCACCGGGTCGAACGTCCCGCCAAACACCCCCAGCGAGCGTAGCCCAAGAATCGGGCTGAGGGCTTGTTTCCAGAGTGGTTCCGGGGTGTGTTGGATGTTGTTGTTAGGCATTAGGGAGCGGGGATCGGTTGTCGGGGATCGAGATGATTGCGCAACCACTCTCCCGTCCGCGAACCTGGCGGAAGCAGTGCGCGGTCGGCATAAAGTTGGGCAAGCGATTCGGCATCGTCAACATCATACCAGGGGGGCAACTGCTGCAACGGCACGTGATGAATTTCGGTGGCCAGCAGAGTCTGCTCCAGCAATCGCTCGGTGCTGTACGGCATCCCCCGAAGCAGTTCGGGGATCATTCGGTTCATCCCAATCAAGTAGTAGCCACCATCGGTTGCTGGGCCAACCACAGCCTGTGCCGCAGCCAGCCCAACAAACCCCTGCAACAGCAACCGTAGCGGTAGCGTCGGGTGGTCGGTTCCCACCACGCAGGCACGGGCAATGCCTTCGCGAAATGCTTCCGCCAACGCATGCTCCAAACGCTCCCCCAAACCCGCGCCCCGCTGCGCGCGAATCGGCAATCCACCACAACCGGAATCGGCAAGCAGTTGCTCCATTGCTGGAATGTCAGTTTCCGAACCGAGGTAGATCACCACCTCAATCGGTGCCGGAAGCGTGAGGTAACTCTGGATTGCATCAAGCAAAAATGCACGGTACAGTTCGGCAGCATCCTGGGGTGACAGCGGCGGCGATAGCCGTGTTTTCACCCCGCCAGGCTGTGGGTATTTGGCAAACACTATCAGCCGGGAGCGGAGGTGTGCGGTTGGCCGGGTCTCCATCACGCTGTTGGCTCGGCTTCCGGTTCGGCTACTGGTTCGGCAACGCGCGGCGGCGGCGTGTTTCCACGGCCTGTGCTTCCCGATTGCTGCGAATGGGGACGTATCAGCGTTGCTGGCTTCTGATGCTTCTGCCCCACTTTGGCCAACGGCTCAGAGTGTTGCTGCTGCTGATTCTTCTTCCCTTCCGCTTGCTGCGGGTTTGGGCGCGGCTGATGTTGCTTCTGTAGCTGTGGTTTTGATTGCTGATTTTCTCTGTTTTCTGCCCCTACTTTTTGCCCTGCCCCTTGTTGCTGACGTTGCTTGTTCCCCCCTTGCTGCGGTTGCTGGCGTGCTTCTTTCACTCGCTCTTTTCCGGCCACTCCCCCTTTTTGTTCGTGGCGTTTCTGCTCCCCTTTTCCGCTGGCGGAGGCCTCCTGTTTTTGGCGTGCGCCGCTGGCCGGAGTTGGCGGTGGCGGGGGCGGGGGCGGCGGCGTTTTTTGCTGCTCGATAAAATCAGCAAGGGTGATGGTCTCCCAGCCATCTGGGTGGTGAATCACCAGCTGATTGCGGAAGATGTCAATCTTGTGCAGCACCCCTTCCCCCTTGTGCGTTTTCACGGTGGACTCAATCGGTGGGAAGCGTTTCAACGCCTCCACGTAATGATCCACTTCGTACAGCAAACAGCACTTCAGGCGGCCACATTGCCCGCTGAGTTTGGCTGGGTTTGGCTGAAGATGCTGGGCGCGTGCGTGATCTAACGTGATATGCTCGTAGCGGCCCAAGTGAGTTGTGCAGCAGAGTTGCAATCCGCAGATGCCAACTGTTCCCAGCCGTTTGGCTTCGTCGCGGACGGGTATTTGCCGAAGCTCGATACGGGTGTGGAAAACCGCGGCAAGGTCCCGCACTAACTCGCGGAAATCCACGCGGCCATCGGCCAAAAAGAAGAAGGTGATGCGGTGGTGGTCGAACTGCCACTCGGCATCCACAAGCTCCATCGGCAGCTGGAAAAACTCCACACGGCTGCGGCAAAGCGTTAGTGCTTCCTTCTCCTGTTTTCGGTTGCTGGCGTAGCGTTCAACGTCGTTCGCATCCCCTTTCCGAATCAATGTTGGAAGGGGTTCGCCGCTAAGTTTTTTGGCTTTTCGTTTGATGTGAACCAGCGACCCTACCATCGAGATGTAGCCGGCATCCACCCCCCGCTCGGTTTCCACCACCGCAAGGTCCCGCACCTTTAACGGAGTCTCCTCTTTCACCTCGATGAACTCGCGACGGGCACCCCGGAACTCCACTTCAATAATCCGGCGGGAATCGTTGTAGTTGAATTGGTTGGCAATCAGTTCGATAAGCTGGGGCGCGCCTTCCACCCCGCCCACCCCGCAGGACGAGCCGCAATCGCCGCAGCCATCCCCGCCGCCGCAGTTGTGGGTGCAGTGCGATTCCCTTCCGCGAAGCCCGGGGGCAATTTTTTGCTCGGCCATGTTTGCTGGCCGCTCGGTTGTTGCTGTTGTTGCTGAGGTTGTATGCTGGACAGCGTTGGATTGTCCCATGAACTGAAGTAGAAATGTGAATTGAAGAAGGTGAGTGCAGGTTGAATAACCAGAGAGTGAGCTTCGCTGTTGAAAGCGAAGCTGAAATTGATAATCAACAGCGCAAGCCACCGTTGATGAAGACTGAGTTGGATACTGAGTTCGAACTGATAGGGATCACGAGTAGCAGATGGATTCCATCCGGAGCGCGAGCACAATGAAGGCAAGCTGCGACTGAGCATTTCCACGAATCGCTCCGATAGCCTCCTCCACCGAACGGATTAGCCGTTCGGGCGAGGCGTTGGCAAACTTACTATTGAAGCTCTGAATATCTTTCAACTGATCTTGATTTACCACCGATTCTTCGCGCCCGGTCAGCCGCAGCATCAGCGCGTCGCGGAACCAGAGCAGTAGCAGCATCAGCGTCCGCTCCAGGCTTCGGCGGTCGTTTCCGGCGGTCAGCCGTTCCACTTCGGTGAAAACCGAAACGGGGCTGCGTTTCAGCGCGGCACGCAGAAAGGCAACCACGTCGAACCGAAGCTGCTGAAGGTCGCTGTTGGTTAGTTCAATCGCACGGCTGTAGCTCCCCTCGGCCATTTTGCTGAGCAACATCGCATCCTTGCGGGGGATGTTGTTGCGGGCGGTCAGGGCTTCGGCAATTTCGGCATCGGTCAGAAGGTCGAACCGCACCTCCTGGCAACGTGAAAGAATCGTCTGAAGCAGTTGCTCCTTGTGGCTGCTGGTGAGTATCAGCAGGGTGTTTGGGGCGGGTTCTTCAAGGGTTTTCAGGAAGGCGTTGGCGGCTTCTTCCCCCATCTGGTGCGCTTCGCTGATGATGATAATCCGCCAGCCCGGCTCGGTGGCCGCAAACGCAATGTCCCGCTTCACCTCACGGATACTGCTGATCTTGATCTGCTGCGCCCGTGGGATGGTGATGTTGTGGTAGGGGTCTGCCGCCTTCATGGCAACCTGCTCTTGGATTTGCGAGATTTCGCCATCGCTCAGCTTCAGTAAGGGTGAGTCGGCGCGGCCATCTTCCCCTTTCCCCGTTGGCAATGCAAACACAAACCGGACGTTGCTGTGTTGCAGTACGGCAACGTTCTGGCAGTTGCGGCATCGGTCACAGGGGGTTCCTTGCGGGCCAAGCTGTTCGCAGCGGAGTGCTTTGGCAAGCTCAATCGCCGCAGCGTCCTTGCCAATTCCTTCGACACCCGTAAACAGATACGCATGGGGAACCCGCCCGCCAGCGATTGCCGCCCGCAGAAGATTCTTTGCCCGCGTCTGCCCAATGATAGAATCCCAAGCCATACGTGAGTGAGTGAGAACGTGCGTGAAGAGTGATTTTTCGGGGCGCAATGTAGAGAAGTGAGGCGGGGTGTGCAAGAAGGGAGGCGGGAGGCGACATTCGGCATTTTCCTCACTGATGGATTGTGGTCGGTGGTCGGTGGTCGGTGGTCAGTGGTCAGTTGCAAGAATCAATTCGGCATTCAGCATTCCTTTACAGCATCTCACCGCTAATCCAGCCCTCCGCTCATGCTGAGCTCCGTCGAAGTATGAGTGGAGCCACCGAATCCCCCCCCCTACTTCTCTCACTCGTCCCTTTCGGCATTCGGCATTCGGCATTCGACATTCGACATTCGGCATTCGGCATTCGACATTCCCCATTGCCCTCTCCCCCCATTTCAGTAACGTTGTGGCGTTCGCGATTTGCCAATCATCATCAACATTCTTCATACCGCCATGAACCTTGACTCGCCGCTGTTCCAACAAGATTGCATCCCTTGCAAAGGGGGCGTTCCTCCGCTGACTGGGGATGATTTGAAACTGATCCATGAACGGCTTGGTGGCGATTGGGAAGTCGTGAATCAGCACCACTTGCGGAAGGAGTTCACCTTCCCCGATTTTGCCGAAGCGTTGGCGTTCACCAACGGCGTTGGCGCGCTTGCCGAGCAGCAAGGCCACCACCCCGACATCCACCTTGCGTGGGGCCGCGTGGTGGTCACCATCTGGACCCACAAAATTGATGGGCTGGTGGAAAGCGATTTTATCCTTGCAGCAAAGATTGACCGGATGGTAGCTGAACAACAGGCAGAGTGAAACGCCGTCCGACAACTCACTCTCATTCAATCTCTCACTCACACTTGCTATCTCTCTCCCTATGAGCCTTATCAAATCCAAACAGCGCGTTGCCGACCATGGTGAGGTGTTCACGCCACCCTGGATGGTCCAAGCGATGCTGGACTTGGTGAAGCAGGAAACCGAACGCATTGACTCCCGATTTCTGGAGCCCGCTTGCGGCAGCGGCAACTTCCTTGTGGAGGTTCTGCGGCGCAAACTTGCTGCCGTTGAACTCAAATTTGGGAAGTCCGAATTTGAGCGGCAGCAGTACGCGCTGCTTGGATTGATGTGCACCTACGGCATTGAACTGCTGGCCGATAACATCGCCGAATGCCGCGCAAATATGCTGGAGATATTCGCCGATTATCTGAGCCTTGACCACTCCGACGACCTTTACCACGCCGCCGCCTACGTGCTTTCGCAAAACCTGATCCACGGCGACGCGCTGACCATGCGCACCAACGATAACCAGCCGATCATCTTCCCGGAATGGGGCTATCTGGGGAAAGGGAAATTTCAGCGGCGCGACTTCCAATTTTCTATCCTTGCCCAAACCTCCGCCTTCGGCACGGAAGGAACGCTGTTCGCGCATCTTGGCAAGCACGAAATTTTTACGCCAACAACAACCTACCCACCAATGACGGTACGCCAGATTGCAGCCCAGCTTGCACCCACCTTGCCCTCTCATAACAATCCTGCCAATCCTGAAAATCCTAAAAATCCTGATCCAGACAAGAAATGACCTCCAAACCTCCCGCCCTCCCCTCACTGCTCCACGATGTCCGCGCCATCCTGCGCGATGCCCGGCGGAAAACCTACGCCGCCGCCAATGCCGCCATGGTTGGCCTACTGGCAGTCGCGCCCGGCAGTGTGTCCGATGATTTTCCAGGAACCCGCGAGATCGCTTCGTCGAAGACTCCTCGCGATGACGGTGCGTGAGTTTAGGAGAACGATCCCTTGATTCTCGCAAACCAATTTGCTCCGAGTATAAATCCTGCCAATCCTGAAAATCCTAAAAATCCTGATCCAGACATGAACAACCAAGTCCGTTTCGCACTGCATGGCCGCAACCCCGATGTCCTGACCTGCATTGCCAACCTCTCCAACGACGAAGTCTTCACCCCGCCACAGCTTGCCAACCAGATGCTGGACACCCTTGCCCAGGCCTGGGCCGCCAGCAACAACGGCGCGAATATCTGGGCCGATAGCTCGGTCACCTTCCTGGACCCCTGCACCAAATCGGGGGTGTTCCTGCGCGAAATCACCAGCCGGCTGAACCACGGCCTGGCCAACCAATTCCCCAATCTTCAGGAGCGGATTAACCACATCCTTACCAAGCAGGTGTTCGGCATCGGCATCACCTACCTTACCAGCTTGCTTGCCCGCCGAAGCCTGTACTGCTCCAAACACGCCAACAGCAAACACTCCATTGCCGGCACCTTCGCCAACGATTCTGGCAATATCTGGTTCCAGCGGTTGGAGCATACGTGG
>JAEUSP010000058.1 GCA_016788565.1 Chlorobiota bacterium
CAACCCAACCATATCAACCCTACAATTAATCTACCAGCTATCCAACCAAGAGGAGCGATTGATAGTGAGTGATTTGTTGGGGAAGGTTGTGCTATCAACAACACTTCCCGCCGAAACCACCGAAGCCACACTAAACCTAAGCGAACTCCCCGCCGGAACATATTTCTGCCGATTGGGGGGGGAGGTGCGGGTAATGGTGGTTGCTCGGTAATCTTGATCGGTATGGCATACTCGGCGGGGTAGCAGCACAGACAGCTTTGTAGAGCTTCGCAACCTACTTTGCTCCCACCATATTCTTACGGCCAAACCAGCCGCCCACAGCAGATGTGTTGTGGGCGGTTTTTTTTTGGGGGGGGTGAGAACTTTTGGGGGCATCGTTGTCTTTCTGGTGCAACGCACGCTGCTAAAAACTTCACACACACACTTCACACGGTTCGCCGTGAACATTGCACCTGGAGGATGCCATGAAGGTTCCTGCTACGCTCACGTTTTGCCTTGCCGTATTCCTTGCCTCGGTTGCTGAACTTCATGCGATTGGCGCGCTGTACATCCGCCCGCTGAACAGCCAGCAGAGCTACTCGCTGATGTCCATCAAAACCTTTGATGCCACCGTCAGCATCCAAGATCAAATCGCCGTCACCCACATTGACCAGAAGTTCTTCAATAAAAGCACTTCCCGTGTCGAGTCCACGTTCATTTTCCCGCTGCCGGAAGGGGCGGTGATTACCGAACTCTTCTACTGGTTCAACGGCAAACGCTACGTTGCTTCGCTGCGCGAAAAGCAGGAGGCGCAGAAGGCGTACAATGATAAAATCCGGCAGTTGATTGATCCGGCATTGCTGCAATCCATTGGCGACAACGTTTTCAAGCTGAACATTGCGCCGATTGAACCCAACAGTGAGGTCCGCTTCGAGATCACCTATGCCGAATTGCTCCCCTACCAGTTCGGCGCGGTGGATTATCGCTTTCTTCTGAACACCACAGGGCTTTCCCCCGATCCGCTGGAGCGGGTTTCCGTTTCGGTGGATGCTACCACTTCCAAAACTTTCAAGTCGTTCACCTCCCCAAGCCATGGCGCAACCCCAGCGCTTGGCATCAATGCCGAATCCCCTTCGCACTACCGCATCACCTTTGGCGATGAACAGTTCATCCCCGACCGCGACCTGCGGCTGACCTTCGAGACACGCCGCACAGGCGTTGATATGACCGTCCAAACCTACGTCCCAACCCCGGCAGATTCGTTCGGTGTGGAGAGTTTTTACGCACTGTGGATTACCCCACCCGACTCGGCAACGGAAGCCGATATTCCCCCACGGAACATTGTCTTCACCGCCGATGTTTCTTCCAGCATGGAGGGGAAACGAATCGCCCAACTGAAGGAGGCAATCGGCTACTTCCTGAACGACTTGACCGAGCAGGATCGCTTCAACATTGTGCTGTTCAGCACCGATGCCGTGGTGTTCCAGCCCGGCCTTGTTGATGCCACCCCGAAAGCCGTGGCCGATGCGCGTGCGTTTGTGAACAGCATTGGCGCGGTGGGGCTAACCAACATTGACGACGCGCTACGCCGCTCGCTGGCGATGAACTTCGACACCACCCGCTCCAACATCCTGATTTTTATGACCGATGGCTACCCAACCTGGGGCCAGGTGAAGATTTCGGATATTCTGGACAGCGCGACCGCACGCAATGCCGGGCGAGTCCGCATATTTCCGTTTGGCATTGGGGAGGATATCAGTGCCGCACTGCTGAACGACTTGGGTGCACGCAACGGCGGCTACACCACCTTCATCCGTTCCGACGACAGCATTGCTGCGGTGATCGAAAACTACTTCCGCCGCGTAAGCCTTCCCGCGCTTTCTGGATTGAAGTTAGACTACGGTGGATTGAACTCATCCGAGCAATACTACCGCCAGCTGAGCGACCTGTTCTGGGGCGGGCAAATTTTGCAGTTCGGACGCTACACCAGCGGGGGGGAACACACCCTGACGCTGACCGGAACCCGCGCCGCAACTCCGTTTGCGTTAAGCACCACCGCCCAGTTCGGAACCGAGCAGGGGGGAAACCGTGCGGTGGCACGGCTGTGGGCCAAACGGAAAATTGATGTGCTGCTGGCTCAGATTAAATCAACCGGGGAGCAGAAGGAGCTGGTTGATGCAGTGATTGACCTCAGCATCCGGTTCGGAATCTTGACCCCGTACACCGCCTTCTATGTGGACCCCACCGACCCGAACACCCCAACCGATGCCCCCGACGACCTGTTGGCTCCGCTGAAACTGACGTTGTTCGCCAACTACCCCAACCCCTTTGTTGGATCAACCACCATCCGCTTTGCGCTGCCGGCAACCCAAGCAACGGCACGGCTTGCGGTGTATGACGTTGCTGGCCGATTGGTGAAAGTGCTGGCAGAAGGGATGCTTCCCGCCGGGCTGCACGAAGTCCGCTGGGACGGAACCGATGCCGCCGGCAACCCCGCCCCAGCCGGAACCTACCTCTGCCGTTTGGAGCAAGGGGAGCGGCAGGTGACGCAAACCATCATCATGCAGCGGTAGTGTTCGCCGCCAGGCCTGCTGGCCACGCTGGGTTTGACAACACTGAGTTTGAACAAACTGAGTGTGGCCATGCCGAGCCTGGCAGATCAATCAATCCAACAAAAATTTTTCAGGAGCAAAGCAATGAACCGTTCTACAAGGCTGATCTTCCTGCTGCTGAGTTTTCTGGCAATCGCATGGCACAGCAGCAGTGCCGGGGGTGTTCTGAAAGTTGAGGGAAAGAACACGGTGGTGGTGCCGGTTGCGGTTGAAGTTCGCACCGATGTTCGCGACCAAATCGCCACAACCGTTTTGCGTGCAACGTTCACCAACCGGACAGGGGCTTCGGCCAAAATGGCCTACCTGTTCCCGATGGGGCTGAACGCCGCAGTGACCCAGTTCCGCTGGCTGCAGAATGGAGTTTGGACCGGGGCCGCGTTGGTGGGGAAACCGCAGGACACCGCCGCAGCAAGCGGTGGCGGCAACGTTGCTGCCGACACCACGCTGCGGAATTATCTGGGGGGAAGCCCTTTCATCTTTCCATTTAGCGAGCCGCTGCCACGCGATTCCACCATCACGGTGGAGCTAACCTACATGGAGTTGCTGAGGTACTCATCGCGGCAAATCGCCTACCCGTTGCCGCTGAATTGGGGAAGCTATGGCAAGGGGAAAGGGGTATATGTCAGTTTCCTGATGAACATCACGACCGCCAAAAAATTGGTGGCGATTGGAAGCACGACTCACCCCGACCTGAAAACCGAATTCTCCGAACACACCGCTTCCGCCGCGTTTGAAACCAGACTGAACGCCGATGCCAGTAACTTGCTGGTGGCCTACGAAGTCGCGCAGGATAACATTGACCTCACCTTACTCAGCGCAAAGCCCGACAGCACCGATGGATATTTCATCATGCTTGCCGAGCCAAACCCACGCGCAGCCAACAACGAGATCATCAGCAAGGCATTCACCTTTGTGATTGATATTTCTGGCAGCATGGGGGGGGAGAAACTGGTGCAAGCAAAGGAGGCGGCGCGCTACTGCATCCAGCATCTGAACGCGCAAGATCAGTTCAACATCATCCCGTTCAACGAGCAGCCAACAACGTTCCGCAGCGACCCGATACCGGCCACGGCGGAGAATATCGCCCAGGGGTTGGAGTTCATCAAAGGACTGCGGGCGCGCGGGGGGACGAACATCCAAGATGCGTTGCTGTTGGCGTTGGGGCAGCAGATGTCGCCAAACACCGCAAAGGTCATCATCTTCCTTACCGACGGTATCGCGCCGGTGGATCAGCAGAAGATTCAGCATGCAAACAATCAAGGGGTGCGGATTCATGTGTTCGGCATTGGAAGGGATGTTGATAAAACGATGCTGACCCAGCTTGCTGCCAACCACGACGGGGTTTCGGACTTCCTGGATAACGACTCGGTGAGCAACCGAATCGGGGCGTTCTACCAGAAAATTAAGGACCCACTGCTGCAGAATATCTCCGTCAGTTTCACCCACGGTGATGTGTACGACCTCTATCCGCTTGCCCTTCCCGACCTGTACGTTGGCGAGCAGTTGGTGGTGGTTGGCCGGTATCGTGACCCGGGGGAATCGGTGGCGCATCTGCATGGGCGTTCGGTGTTGGGGCAGGAAGACTTGGCCTACAACGTCACGTTTGTGGGGGATGGAAACGGGGAGTTGTTCGTCCCGAAAATCTGGGCTAAACACCGGATGGACGCGCTGCTGGTGCTGATGGCCGGGGTGAAAGAAAACTCGAACGAATGGAAAGAATACCGTGGCGAAATCATCCGGCTAAGCCTGAAGTATGGCATCCTTTCCCCGTACTCCAGTTTTGCCCAAACCGAAAACCCGCCCGCCGACACAACCGGCACTGGCGGCGGAAATGGTGGTGGAAACAACGGTGGTGGAAACAACGGTGGCGGAACATCATCGGTATTGCCGGACGACGCGCAGCGGAGCGATGCTGGGCTGCACATCTCCATCAGTCCGCACCCAATCACCACATCAGCCCAGATCAGCTTCACGTTGCCCGAGCTTCCGCCGGGGGCCTCGGTTCGGATCGAGCTGCTCGACTTGGCCGGGCAAGTGGTTGCAACGTTGGCGTTGGATGAATCGCCGGCGGCCGGGCCACACACCGTTGTTTGGGATGCAACCGCCAACGGAGCCTACCTGCCAAGCGGAACCTATCTGCTTCGGTTCACGATTGGGGAAGAAATCCAAACAAGGCTGGTGATTGTGCAGCGGTGATGGAGGTGAAAGAAAGAGGGGGGGGGGATCAGCCACCACCAGACTAAACAGAACGGGAAGCCACCGCTGGCTTCCCGTTCTGTTTTTGGCTCACCCATCGTTTTCCCTCCTCAGAATTGGGGAGCGGCGAAGCTCGCCAGAGCGAAGAAGGGGGGCAAGGATTCTGGATTCGGTGGCCTCCGCTCATACTTCGACGGGGCTCAGCATGAGCGGGGGACGGCGTTCGGTGCCCGACCGATTCAATGCTTCCAGATTCGGATCATACTTCGCATGTGAACTCACAATGAGCCGATATTTTTAACCACAATCATGCTGGCCACTACTCCATTTTTCCCCATCTTCGCATCCCCGTTGCCTGCCACGCGATTGTGCAAGCGTTGGCTGCAACAGGCCACTGACCACTGACCACTGACAACTGACAACTAACCACCAACCAATCTCCCATGAACTTCTCCCTTGTCTCCGACTACCAACCCACCGGCGACCAACCGGAAGCCATCCGCCAACTTGTGGAGGGGATCAACCGTGGCGACCGATTCCAAACACTCCTGGGGGTGACGGGGTCGGGCAAAACCTTTGCCGTCTCGAACGTGGTGGCCCAGTTGCAACGCCCAACGCTGGTGCTGTCGCACAACAAAACCCTGGCGGCGCAGTTGTACGGCGAGTTCAAAAGTTTTTTCCCGAACAACGCGGTGGAGTTCTTCATCAGCTACTACGACTACTACCAGCCGGAAGCCTACATCCCCAGCACCGACACCTTCATCGAAAAAGATTTCAACATCAACGATGAGATTGACCGGCTTCGGCTGAAGGCCACCAGCGCGCTGCTGGACGGGCGGCGCGATGTCATCATCATCAGCTCAGTTTCTTGCATCTACGGCATTGGCTCCAAGGAGGCCTATGGCGGGCAGCTGCTTCGGCTGCACAAAGGGGAGCGGATTGAGCGGAACAAGCTGCTGTACAAACTTGCCGACATCCATTACAGCCGCAACGATGTTGATTTCTACCGTGGCAATTTCCGCGTCCGCGGCGATGTGGTGGAGGTGATCCCCGCCTACCAGGACGACACCGGAATCCGCATCGAACTTTTCGGCGATGAAATTGAACGTCTGAGTGAGTTCGACCGCCTGACCGGCAAGATGATTGCCCCGCTGGAGACCGTCACCATCTACCCCGCAAAGCATTTCGTCACCACCCGCACCGAGCTGGACCGCTCCATCGGCGAAATCCGCGACGAGCTGTACGTGCGGCTGAAGGAGTTGCGGGAATCGGAAAAACTGCTGGAAGCGCAACGGCTGGAGCAACGGACCCTGTTCGATATTGAGATGATGCGCGAGCTTGGCTACTGCTCCGGAATCGAGAATTACTCCCGAATCCTTGCTGGCCGCCAGCCCGGCGAGGCCCCATCAACCTTGATTGATTACTTCCCCGAAGACTTCCTTTGCGTGGTGGATGAAAGCCACGTCACCCTTCCGCAAATCCGTGGGATGTACAACGGCGACCGCGCACGCAAACTCACCCTGGTCGAGCACGGCTTCCGGCTCCCCTCCGCGCTGGACAACCGCCCGTTGAAGTACGAGGAGTTCATGGAGCGGATTGGGCAGACGATGTTCGTTTCCGCAACGCCCGGGAATGTGGAGTTGGAGTTAAGCCAGGGGGTGGTAGTGGAGCAGATCATCCGCCCAACAGGCTTGCTGGATCCGGTAATTGAGGTGCGGCCGGTGAAAAACCAGATTGATGACCTGATTGCCGAAATCCGCGAACGGGTGACGAAGGATGAGAAGGAGCGGGTGCTGGTGACAACACTCACCAAGCGAATGGCCGAAGATTTGGCCGACTACCTGACAGAAATCGGCGTGAAGGTCCAGTACATCCACTCCGAAATTGATGCGCTGGAGCGGGTGGAAATTTTGCGGGACCTTCGGCTTGGGAAATTCGATGTGTTGATTGGGGTGAACCTGCTGCGCGAAGGATTGGACTTGCCGGAAGTCTCGCTGGTAGCAATTCTGGATGCCGATAAAGAAGGTTTTCTGCGAAGCGAGCGTTCGCTGATGCAAACCGCCGGGCGCACCGCCCGCCACCAGGAAGGGAAGGTGATTATGTACGCCGATAAGATGACCGACTCGATGACGGCAGTGATTGGCGAAAGCCGCCGCCGCCGCCAGCTTCAGATTGACTACAATGCCGAGCATGGCATCACCCCGCGGACTGTGCGGAAATCGCGCGAGGCGATTATGGAGTCCACCGCCATTGCCGACGTGAAAGCGCATCGTGACCAGAAACGGAAGGAGGTGGAGAAGAAATCAACGCCCTCGCTGGTGGAGGAACCGGTGTTCAAGTACATGACCGACGGGCAAAAACGGGACCTGATTGAGCACCTGCGTCAGGAGATGAAGGAGGCCGCAAAAGGGCTGGAATTCGAGCGTGCCGCCGAGCTTCGCGACGAGATTGGGCGGTTGGAATCGGCGGTTGGCGGGGGGAAGGAGTAGCCCAACAGGGGATTCGCACACAAAGCACATTGTAAAAGTGTCGCCACCATCGGCGATTCCTCTTCAATTCGGGCGAAAATCGTGGAAGTGTTATCTTTTGGTGAAATACTTCTTGCGAACCACTTCCCGAATGTTGTATGTTAATGCAGCGGTTAGGCAATCGCCGGCCGCAAAAAAAGAAACCTTGAAAATTCAGACAATCGAATCATTTGGCTTCGCTTAAAGCGAAGAGGAGATTCAGAAATCCTCTCTCTGATGGTGGTGTGCATGTATGGAGACTGTATGCCTGCCGTCAAACTCTCTCTCTCAAATTCTCCTTTCGTTGTGGTGGTGAAACAAATGAGATAGGGGAATGCCTCTTTCACGTGTGGTGACGATGAAAGGGGCATCTCATTTTTTAGCCCTTTCGATTGCGCTCCTTGCCAGATTCTCCACCTTCCTGAACATCTTCAAACTCACGACAATTTGTCGGGCCAACGCTGTTGGTTCGGCTGCCGCGCTATGTTTGCACCATGCCGAAACCGCAGTCGCCAAGCAACGCTACCAAGCAGCGCACCGCCGCAATCGCCCGCCGATTGAAGGCGTTCAATGGCAAGCCATATCTGCACAATCCGGCTTCGGTAATCGAGACGCTGGTTGCCACCATCCTTTCGCAGAACACCTCGGATCGGAACAGCGCGCGCGCCTACCAGCAGCTTCGTGCAACGTGGCATTCCTGGGATGAACTTGCGGATGCCGGCCAAGCCGAGCTTGCCGCTGCAATCCGCATTGGCGGCCTTGCCCAGCAGAAATCCCGGACAATCTTGGCCGCGCTGCAAGCCTTGCGCCAACGCCACGGAACCCTGGACACCACCACCCTTGATAGCACCCTGGACCAACTTGCTACCGACGCGATTCTTGCCGAACTCACCTCCATCCCCGGCGTTGGCTTGAAGACCGCAAGTTGCGTGCTGATGTTCGCCCTGGGGCGCGATCTTTGCGCCGTGGATACTCACGTCCACCGCGTGGTCAATCGCCTCGGTATCGTCCAGAGTTCCACCCCCGATAAAACGTTCCACACGCTACGCCCGCTGCTGCCACGCAATGCCGCTGTTCAGTTCCATGTTGATCTGATTCGGTTCGGGCGGTGGGTCTGCAAGGCCCAGCGTCCGCACTGCTTCCACTGCCCGCTGTATGACCTTTGCCAGTGGGATGAACGTGAGCAGTATGCTGCGGCCGGCCAGCCCGGTTCCGCTCCGGTGAGCGGCGATATTCTGCTGTCGGATATTCTTCGCCCCAACAGCAACAACTGAGTTTCCGCAAACTTTACCAACATCCATCGAACGTCACATGCCAACCTCCATTCCACTTGCTGGGCTTCCCCAGTTTGCAACGCTCAACAGTGATTCAGCAGCCCCAAGCACCACACCTACTCAGCTTCGTGGGCTGGCACGATTCACCGCCGAACACCGCGCCCAACTTGCCGACGCTCTGCTTGCCGATCTGCGCCGCTGGGACGCTCCTGAAGCTGCGTGCGCCGCTGCCGAGTTGCTTCGCCAGCCGAACACCTACGCGGTGGTCACGGGGCAGCAAGCGGGCCTTCTGACCGGGCCGCTCTACTCCATCTACAAAGCAATCGGCGCGGCAATCCATGCACGGTTGCTTGCGGAGCAGCATCCTGAGTTTCAGTTCGTCCCGGTGTTTTGGATTGAAGGGGATGACCACGATATCGCCGAAGCCAGCGCAATCGGCCTGCTGGATCGCGCCGGAAAACCGGCCACCCTCCGCTACGACGACGGCGACGCGCGCCCGCTGCACGTTGGCGACCGCGTGGTTACTCACAGTGCAATTTCCGCGTTGGCCGAAGCCTTGAGCGAACAGCTTCTTCCAACCGATTTTTCCGATGCGGCGGCGGGGCTTCTTGCCGAAAGCTACCGCCCCGGCGAAACCCTTGCCGATGGCTTTGCGCGCGCCTTCTACGCAATGCTTGGCGATACTCCAATCGTTCTGCTCAGTTCCCGCTCGGCCGGGCTGAAACGCCTTGCTGGCGATCTGTTTGCGGCGGCAATCCAGAATCGCGATCAAGCGTTCCGGCTCCTTTCCGATTCAACCGAATCGCTTCGGGGGGCGGGGCTGCCAGCACCAATCGAGCCAAAGCCGGGGATGCTGTTCCTGACGCACGAGGGCCAGCGGCGCGGGCTTGAGCCGGAAGGGGACGGCTACCGAATAAAGGGGGCCGATGCGTGGATTGCCGAAACCGAGCTTGCAGAAATTGCGGCCAACGCGCCAGAGCGATTATCCCCGAACGTTGTGTTGCGGCCAATCATTCAGGATGGGATGTTGCCGACGGCGGCATACATCGGCGGCCCGGCGGAGCTTGCCTACCAGCGGCAGATTGCGCCGCTGTACCAGCTGTTCGGGATGGAGCCGCCGCAGCTGATTGCCCGCCCGTTTGCAACCCTGCTGGAGCCAAAAGCCAGGCGGGTAATTGAGCAAGGGAAGTGGGGACTTCCCCAGTTGCTGAACCCCGAATTTGACCCGGCCACCGCCTTGCTGGATAACCAGATGAACGCCGAGCTGCAAGCCGCAGCCGAGCGTGCGATTGCGTTGGTGGGGAATGCCGAGCAAGAGCTGGCGGAGATTACGGGGGCGATTGATGCTTCGCTGAAAGGGGCATTGGGGGCGGCAGCAACTGCGGCGCGGAAGCAGTTCGATGATTTCAGCAAGCGGCTGCGGTCGGCCCTGAAGAAGCGTGAGCAAACCGAGATTGACCGCTTGGCCGCCGCGCAAACGCTGCTGCTTCCCGGCGGCGCGTTGCAGGAGCGTTTCCTGAACCCGATCTACCTCATCAACAAATTCGGCCTGGAAGGATTGCGGCGCGTGCTGCATCAGTTGGAAGCAGGGGAGGGGGTGATGCAGGTGATTGAGGTGTAGCGGAAATGACGAATGCCGAATTTCAAATGCCGAATGAAGGGTGGTGAAATGACGAATGCCGAAGTTCAAATGCCGAATGAAGGGTGGTGAAATGACGAATGCCGAAGTTCAAATGCCGAATGAGGAGTGGTGAAAGAGAATCGGTTTTTCATCGCCCTGTGCTTCAGCGCAGGGATTGCGTCCACCTCACCATCACGAAGATTGATGAGGGCGCGAACACGGTGCAGCTTGGGTTTACCCGCGAAGAAGAAGCCCTGAAGGCCCTGTATCACAACGAAGTTGGCGTGGGGAGCCGCCGCGTGGTGCGCCGGTTTATGGAGCTAACGCCCCAGGAACAGCAGCAGGTTGCCGCCGTTACCGCCGCCGCCATTACCATTGCCGGGTAAGGGTGGTTTTTTCTTGCGTTGTCCGGCCGGACAAAGATTTTCGCCGCGCCCAATTTCCCTGCGATTCTGTTTCAATTCCGCCGTTTTTTGGCTGCGGATCTAAGCCGTTTTTGGGGTGGTTTTTCTTGGTTTTTTTCTTTCATGTCTTGCACTTCCTTCATCATGGCGTAATCTCCTCTAATCGCACTGGTGTTTCGTAGTCGTGGATAACCGTTAGCGTTCGACCACTATGGTTACGTCTATACTCGGCGCACATTGGTTTGCGAAACTCTACTCAGCTAGGTGCGCTATGGATTCCCGCTTTCGCGGGAATGACAGTGATTGAGTTTTTCGCAAACCACTCTGTTTGGAGTATAATTCCACTTCGTGGCCCGCATCGGCCAGAATAATGCCGGTGCGCAGTTCTTCATTGCGCGTTGCTTGGCTTTCGCGCTTCCCCCACAATGGCGTTGCCACCACGTAGCCGATAACCCGGTGTTCTTCCCGGTGTTCCCCAGCGCTGGTATCGGTGGCCATTGCTCGATGCCGAACTTCTAACCCTTCCTTCTGGTGCATCAGCAGCCGCTGGGCATGGATTGCATGGCTGGTTGCCTACCAATTGCCCCACCTGTTCAGCATTGCCTGCATCCCACTGCCTCTCCTGCCAGCGGAAGGCTGTCTTCGGTGGAAACTCCATTTCGGCATTTGCCATTTCAATGGCTTGGTGGAGTACCGAGAATATCCACCTTGCGTAAGGTCGGTTCTTACTTCTTCTTCTTCGGCTCCACCGGAGTCCTTCCGTCAACTTTGCGGGGGCCGCCGGGGGCTTGTCCGTTCCGTTGCATCTCGGCCATTCGCTGTGCTTCCTCCATTTTCTGCGATAGCCACCCTTTTTTCTTCTGCGATGCCTCACGCCGTAGCGTCTCCAGCGTCAAGGTGGTCTTGCTGTATTTCGTCATCCAAACCTGCTGGCCGATAGCCAACACGTTAAAGGTGAGGTAGTACAAATTCAGCCCGGAAGGGAGGAAGTTGAAGGTGAGCGTCAGCAGAACCGGCATCAGGTAGATCAGCATCTTCTGCTGGGGATCGGTAATCAACATCTTGTTCTGGAAGAACATGCTGATCCCCATAACCAACGCCATGCCGCTGATGGTGTTCCCCAACAATGGCATACTGAAAGGCAGGTGCAGGATCACGTCGGGGATAGAAAGGTCGTGAATCCAGAGCATGAAGCTGGCTTGGCGGAGGTCAATCGAGTTGCTGAGCGTGGCATACAGCGCGTACAGAATCGGAAGCTGAAGCACCATCGGCAAGCAGCCACCCATCGGGTTAATTCCGTACTCGCGATAGAGCTTCATTGTCTCCATCTGCTGGCGTTGTGGGTCGCCGGTGTGTTTTTTCCGGAGTTCATCCATCACCGGTTTCAGCAGCTGCATCTTCCGTGCCGAGCGGATTTGCGGGACCGAAAGGGGCCACAACGCCAAGCGGATCAGGATGGAGAAGATGATGATGACAAAACCGTAGTTCGGGATAAAGCTGTGAAGGAATCGGAACATCGGCAGCAGAACATACTCACCGATTGGGCGGATTGGAGCCCAGCCGAAATCCAGCATATCGGAAACGCCATACTGCTTCAAGGCATCGTACTGAAGCGGGCCAAGAAACAACGTGAACTGCTGGGCCGGGGCGTTGGCCTTGAACGGAACCCGCAACGCCCAACTGTACGTTTCCACCACGCCGCTAGAATCTACCGGGAAGGCAAACCCCGTTAGCCGAATGTTTGCTCCGCTGATTGGTGTTGCCGGAATCAGCGCGCTACCAAAGTATTTCACGTGAGTTCCAACCCACTCAACGTTGCCGGAGTAGTCGGTGCTGGCCCCTTTTCCGGCTTCGCTTTGGTCAAGGTTGTGAAGCTCATCGTTCACCTTGGCGTGGGCTTTTGCGCGGCTTGATTCATCTACCGAGTTGTGTTCCTGGTATTTCATCCCGCCGGTCCAGCTCAGCGTGTAGTTTCCCCCCGCAACTTGATCTCCCATGCCGTTCATCGCCACGCTGAAGCCGATGCCGTAGTTGTTTCCGTGGAAGACAAACCGTTTTTCAATCGTGCGCGCTGTTCCTGCCGAATCAGGGATTGCCAGCCGCGCCGTCACCACTGCGGAATCGGTCGCCCCCAGGGTGATTTTTTCCGGCCCGTCAATCGTGAACTGCAAGTCGCTGGTGGTGATTTCCTTTCCGGCAGCATCTTTAAAATCCAGCCCCAACACGCCGGGGAATCCGCTGCTGTCGGCAATCAACTGGACCGGCGCGCCGTACCATGCCTTGTAGTTTTTCAGGGTGAACCGCGAAAGCAGCCCGCCGCGTGTGTTCAGCACCGCCGTGTACGTTGGCGTTTCCACCGTCACCAGCTTGCTGCTGGTGGCGATTAGGGATTGGTACTGCTCGGGAAGGCGTTGCTGTGGCGGCGCGACCACCGGGGCGGTTGGTGTCGGTGTTGCTGGTTGGGGGGCGGTGGTTTTCGCGGCGGTGTCGCGGCGGTTTGTGGCTTGTTCTTCGGGGGTTGGCGCAAAGAACATTGACCAACCGACGATCACCACGCCGATCAGCACAAATGCAAGGATAGTCCGTTTGTCCATTCTGTGTGTTGCTCTAAATCAAGAAAAACGACATCGCGCACACTGGCTGGCGTGATCTCTGTTTTGGGTTCATTGGTGGGCGATTGTTCTGCTTGTTGTGTGCGCGTGTGCCGCACACTCTGTGTGTGTGATCTCAGCCGCTGCTACGGCACCGGATCGTATCCGCCCGGGTGAAAGGGGTGGCATTTTAAGATGCGCCGTACCCCCAGATATGTTCCCCGAACTGCTCCATATTTTTCAATGGCTTGCCGGGTATATTCCGAGCAGGTTGGGTGGAACCGGCAGCTTGGCGGAAGCATCGGCGAAAGGAATCGCTGATAGCCCCGAATGGCCGTCAGAAACCCAACAGCAATCGGCCCACGCCGTTTTTTGGGAGGGACCTCAGTCTGTGGTTCGTGGTTCTGTGGCTGCGATTCCATGGCGTTCGTGCAAGTCCTTCATCACTTTTCGGTGCAAGCGTTCCAAGCCCCGGCGAACGTCGTTTTGGACATCAGCAAACGGGGGAGGGGGAAGAAGCGATTGCTCCTGTGGCGCGCTCCAGAGCAACGCCAAATGGAGCGTAACCCCGTGCGGAAGCCCTTGCAGGAAGCGATGACGAACAAGCCGGTAGCTTTCGCGCAGAAGCCGCCGAATCCGGTTGCGGCGGATTGCCCCGCCTTTCCCTTTCCGAACAATGAACCCCGCGATGACCGCCGGCTGCAAGTCGGTTGTTTCGGCAGTGGAGCCTTGATTCGGCGATGCTGCGATTCGGTACTTCACCACAACGCTCCCTTGCCGAAACCCTTTCCCTTCTTGAAACAGAGCGCGAAACGGCTCCTTTCCCCGAAGAATTGCCGCGCGTGGCAATCCCGCTGGGTTGTGGGTTGGTTGTTGGGAATCCATGGCGCGTGCTTGGGGGTTCAAAAGGTGCGGAAGGGTTGCCAACGGGAACGCGGATTGCGATCACTATCGAACGATCACAATCCGCGTTTCTGTTGCTTCACACTATTGCTTCACACTGTGGCTTATGCCTGTGGCATTGCGTCGCTGACGGTAAGGCGATGACGGCCTTTGGCGCGGCGGCGTGCCAGCACTTTCCGTCCGTTCTTGCTTGCCATGCGGGTGCGGAACCCGTGGGCGTTGCGACGCTTGCGTCGGCTTGGTTGATATGTCCGTTTCATAAGGGTATTCCGGTTATGTTTTTGTTGAAGGCTTTGTTGGAAGAACGCCAAAAATACACTTGCTTCGGCAATCCATCACACGTTTTTTTGCCCGATTACCGTACCTAACAAATTTTCTTTGTTCGGGAAACCACGTGAAACTGTGGAACTGTTGCTTCAGGTTTTTGCCATTGCGTAATTTGCCCGCCGCTGCCTCCCATTCTTCTGCTCTGCTGGTTTACTCACGCACAAACGCGCACTGTTTGGGGAAGGAAAACATCGGCGAACTGCCTGTGTTGATGCGGTTTGGTCGTGCGCGCACGCTTCTCTTTTTTTCGGGCAAAACATCCATGATACATCCTCCTGGCCAACAGGACGCACATACTATTTGGGCACGCTGCCTTGAGCTTATCAAAGATCAAGTCACCTATCAAGCGTTCAAAACGTGGTTCGAACCTACCAAGCCGTTGCAGCTGGATGGCTCCACGCTCACCATCCAAGTCCCCAGCCAATTCTTTTACGAATGGATTGAGGAACACTACTATGCTCTTGTCCGCAAAACCATGGTGCAGGTGCTGGGCGACCAAGCCCAACTGCGCTACCACACCGTTGTTGATAATCCGAACGAGCCAGCCGAAGCCCGCTTTATCACCGTCCCGAACCGGGCCGCTGCGGCTGCCGGGGCAACCGTGAAATATCCAGCAACCCAAACCGGGCTTCCGTTCTCTACTCCATCCATCCAGCAGCAGGCAAAACCGGAATCCACCTACCTGAACCCACGTTTTACTTTCGAGAATTTTGTGACGGGGGAATGCAACCAGCTTGCCTACGCCGCAGCAAAAGCCGTGGCCGACAACCCCGGCGGAACCCGATTCAACCCGCTGGTGATTTACGGTGGGGTGGGGTTGGGCAAAACCCACTTAGTCCAGGCCATTGGCCACCATGTGATGCAACAGCGGCCAGGAAGCTCGGTGGTGTATATCAGCTCCGAGCGGTTTACTCTAGAGTTTGTGAACGCCATCCAGCACAACAAGTCGCAGGAGTTCATCAACTACTACCGCAACGCCGATGTGCTTGTGGTGGATGACATCCAATTTTTCAGCGACAAAGAAAAAACGCAGGACAACTTCTTCCACACCTTCAACGCGCTGCACCACACCGGCAAGCAGATTGTGCTGACCAGCGACGTTCCCCCAAAACAACTGCGCGGCGTTGATGACCGGCTGATTAGCCGATTCCAGTGGGGATTGACCACCGACATCCAACCCCCCGACTTCGAGACCCGCGTGGCAATTTTGCAGAAGATGAGCAGCAGCGAAGGCTACAACCTTCCGCCAGATGTGATTGAGTACATCGCCCGCAACGTCACAAACTCCGTCCGTGAAATGGAGGGCTGCTTGATTTCGCTGCTTGCCGAAAGCTCACTCCGGAACTTATCGCTGACCCTGGACCTTACCCGCGAAGTGGTGAACGGAATCGCCGTGATGGCCGACCCGGTGATCACGATTGAGCAAATCCAAAACGCGGTCTGCGAACACTTTGGGCTTCCCATCAGCTTGCTGACCGGGAAAACCCGCAAGCAGGAAATTGTGCAAGCCCGCCAGATTGCAATGTCACTGATCCGCGAGCTGACAAACACCTCGCTGAAAACCATCGGCAACCATTTCGGCGGGCGGGATCACACCACGGTGATGCACGCCATCACCACCGTTGACTCGCTGAAAGACCGCGACGACCCCACGCGCCGCGCCCTGTTCGCCATCCGCCAGAAGCTGAACGTGGCAGGGAAATAATGAGCTTCACCGAATCGCAAAAAGGGGGGGAAATCGCACCGCAGGCTGCTGACCCGGTTTCTGTCGAGCAGTTTTTTGCCTGCGATCTTCGGGTTGGAACCGTGATAGAGTGCCAACTGAACCCCCGCGCCCGCAAGCCCTCGTTCAAACTCACGATTGACTTCGGTCCGCTTGGCCAGCGCACCAGCAGTGCCCAGTTGGTCGCGCTCTACTCCCCCGAAACGTTGATTTCTCGGCAAATCATCGCTGTTCTCAACTTCCCGCCGCGCAACGTTGCCGGGGTGGAAAGCCAATGCCTGGTGCTGGGAATTGAAACCCCCGAAGGGGTTGTTGTGCTGGATGTTGAACGCCCCGTTCCCAACGGAAGCCGTGTTTCATAGCGTTGGTTTCTTCCCGTGTTGCTTGCTTCACGCCCGCCTTTCGCTACATTTGCCGCCAAACCTTCATCTTCTGATTAGGACAGCACGTTTCTATGCCCACTCGTCGTGTTACTGAATCGTGGTTGCAGTCAATCACGCCGTATCAGTTTTCACCTACCGAACTCTGCGACCGGTTACTTCAACTTGGACTTGAAGTGACCGTGGCCGAAAATCGTCGTGAATCGTTGGCTCCGTTTGTGGTTGGCCATGTGCTGACCCGCGAACCACACCCCAATGCCGACCGCCTTTCACTTTGCACCGTCAGCACCGGGGCGGAAACTTTCCAAGTGGTGTGCGGCGCGCCGAATGTGGCGGCCGGGCAAAACATTGCGTTTGCCCCCATCGGTGCGTTTATCCAAACCGCTGGCTTCACGATTGAGAAACGAAAAATCCGTGGCGTGGAATCGCAGGGGATGATCTGCAGCGAACAGGAATTGGGCCTGGGGGAAGGGCACGATGGCATTCTGGTGCTGCCGGCTGACGCTCCGGTTGGCGCGCCGCTGGCCGATTTGTTGGGTGAGGTGATCTACGATGTAGATATCACCCCAAACCGCGCCGATTGCTTGGGCCACACCGGGCTTGCCCGCGAAATCGCTGCCCTAACCGGAAACCCGCTCCGCTGGCCCCAGCCAGAAATTTTGGAGTCGGACACCCCGGCGGCTTCGGCGATCAGCATCCGCATTGACGACCCCGAACTTTGCCCGCGTTACTCCGCCCGTGTGGTGCGTGGCGTGCAGGTCGGTCCATCGCCGCAATGGCTCCAGGATTTGCTTCACACGCTGGGGGTGCGCCCGCGGAACAACGTGGTGGATGTTGCCAACTACGTGATGTTTGAATGTGGCCACCCGCTTCACGCCTTCGATCTGGATACTGTGGCCGGCGGGCAGATTGTCGTCCGTGCCGTTTCCGGTGGCGAACAGTTCACCACGCTCGACAGCAAGCAACAGACCCTTCCCGACAACGCCCTGATGATCTGCGATGCCAACCAACCGGTGGCCATTGCCGGAATCATGGGGGGCGAAAATTCGGAAATCACCGACGGGACCGTGAACGTGCTGATTGAATCGGCCTACTTCAAACCATCGTCAATCCGCCGCACCGCCCGCAAACTTGGCTTGGCAACCGATGCCAGCTACCGATTCGAGCGTGGGGCCGATGTTGGCATCACACTCTACGCCGTCAACCGCGCTGCCCAGCTTATTTCCCAGCTTGCCGGCGGCGAAATCCTTTCCGGAATTGTGGATGAGTATCCACGTCCCCACCAGCCGCTGGTCATCCAACTCCGTTACGCCCGCACCGTGCAGATTCTTGGGGTGGAGCTTGACGGCCCCGCTCAAACCGCGTTGCTTCGGCGGTTGGGGTTTGAGGTTGTGGAATCGGAAAACGGAGCAACAGTGACGGTTCCATCCTACCGGGTAGATATTTATGGTGAGATTGACCTGATTGAAGAGATCGGACGGCTGTACGGCTGCGACAACATTCCGGAAGAAACCCGCGCCCCTATCAGCATGGATACTTCGGAGGACCCGCTGCTGAAAACCATTGCCGAAACCCGCCGATTCCTTGTGGATAACGGGTTCACCGAAGTGGTGGGGCTGCATCTGACCGACCCCGAAACCGCCGCCGAATATGGCAACCCCGTCCATCTGAAAAACGCGCTTGGCCGCGACACCAGCACCATGCGGACCAGCCTTGCCCCAACCCTGGCAAAGGTTGCTGGGCTGAACGAACGCCACAGCCGCCCCGACCAAAAATTGTTTGAAGTTGGCAAAGCCTTCCGCCGTTCCGAATCGGGAAAAGGGGTGATACCGGGCTTTGTGGAGATGACGGAGTTAGGCGCGCTGATTTCTGGAACTGCCGAGCCTTCCGGCTGGGACACCCCAACCCGCCAGTTCGATCTGTTCGATTTGCGTGCGACGGTGGAGCGGCTGCTGGCGCGGCTTGCCATCCACGGTGGAACCTTCACCCCGGTGGAAACACCGCAATGGGGGATTGGCGCGCCGGGGCTGGCAATCCACATCGGCGGCCAGGAAGTGGGAAGAATGGGACCGTTGGATGAAGCCACAACCAAACGCCACGCCCTTCTGAAACAGCCATTTCTGCTACTGGTGGACCTTGAGCACGTTGCCAAACACGCCTTCCAGCAGAACCGCTACCGCGCACCGTCACGGTTCCCGGTGGTTCATCGCGACATCGCCGTCATCCTTCCCGCAGCAGTTCCCAACGGCCAAGTGGAATCTACCATCCGTTCGGCAGGGGGTGAGTTGTTAAGCGGGGTTCGGCTGTTCGATCTGTACCAGGGGAAGGGGATCGAGCCAACCGAAAAATCGCTGGCCTACTCACTCAGCTTCACCAGCTACACCCAAACGCTGGAGGATTCGGAGATTGAAGGGGTGATGAACCAGATCATCAATGCGGTTTCGGCAGCGCATGGTGCGCGGCTTCGCGGGTAACTCAGCAAACTCCATTTCGCCTATTTTTTTTCAGCAGATACTTCCCTTCCAACCAACCGATGACGAACGAATCCGCCGAACTCCGGAAATCTCTAGAGCGATTCCAACAAGCCATTGACGCGCTGGCCGACCGCTACCTTGAGCTTCGCCGCGAACGGAAGCGCAACCTTGAGCGCATCGCCGAGCTTGAGCAGGAACGCGCCGCTGCCGAGATGACCATTTCGGTCCATCAAGAAATCGTCAACCAGGAGCGAAAGCGGGGAACCGAGCTTGAGGAGAGGGTGATTCAGGGGGACAGGCGGATGTTGGAGTTGCTGCAACGGGCGGGGGAATTGGAGGAGCGGGTTGCCGAACGCGAAGCAATGATTGCCGAACAGGAGGACACCCTGGGCCAGCTTCGCCACCAATTATCGGAAGCCCAGGAGCAAGGGGGGAAATTTGACGAACATTCCGAGCAGTTGAATGCGGAAATCGCCCAGTTGAAGGAGCAGCTTGCCGCCAGCCAACGCCTGAACAGCCAGCGTGCCGAGCAGTTGGAGCGCACCGAAGCCGAACGCGCCGAAGAAGTTTCCACACTTGCGGCCCAGCGCGATTCCGCAGTGGCCGAAATTGCCGAGCTACGAAAAGCGATCACACTGCTGGGCGACCAGCGGGTTGTAGCCGAAGAGAAATACCAGCAGACCCTAAGCAAGCTGGATGCTGCCACACGGCAAGTCTCCATGGTGCGGAACGAGTCGGCACTGGCCGTGACAGCATCGGCCCAGATGCAGGCGGAATCGGTGCAACTGAAGCAAGCCGCCGCAAAAACCGATGAGCTTCGCCACGAGGCCGACGAGCTTCGCCGCCGTTTCACCTCCGCCAGCGAAGAGCTTGCCAAGCTCCGCGACGACCTTGCAACCACCCAACAGAAACAGGGGGGGACATCGTTGGAGTTGCAAATGGCCAACAACGAGATTGCCCGATTGCGTGAGTTGTTAGACGCGCGCGAGGTTCAAATCCGCGATGCCCAGAGCGACGGCTCCAAGTTGAAAGATGAGTACGCCCAAAAGCTGGCGGAATTGGAGGAGAAGCACGTTGCGTTCGATATGGAGCTTGAGCGTGCGCGGCGGCAGGTAGCCTCCATGGAATCGGAGCGGGACCAGGCCTTCGTGCAGATTTTTTCCATGCAGAATCGGGTGAAAGAGTTGGAGGAGTTGGAGGGGGAAGCCAGCAGCCAGCAGAAATTCCGAATTGAGCAACTGACCCGCGACCTAAGCGATGCCCTAGAAATGGCCGCCCGCAAGGAGCAAGAAACGCTGGCCGCACTTCAGGAATCGGAAGCGATCCGCGCACAATGCTTTGACTTGCACAAAAAGGCTCAGGAACTGACGCAAGAACTGCACGACCACCGCCAAGCAGCGCAGCAACTTCAGGCCGAAGGGGGGATGGAAGAAGGGGAGCGATTAGCACTGCGCAAGCGCGTAACCGAAGCGATTGAAATGATTGACCGGCATCTTGGGGAATAATGCTTTGTTTTGCCACGGCGATTGTAGTATAATTGCCCACAGTCATTAACCCTGGCATTCCTGAGGTGCGCTGCTGAAGGATATCCTTTTCTGGCAACGAACCACGGAAGAACGATACGATCAACAGGGATGGTGACCGCACGTGAACTGTCCGGCAAGCGGCACAAACCCTTGCCGGTACGTAAGGGAAGGAACCAAGCTATTTCAACCAGATTCCGATTCAGCAATGGAAGCGTGAGAGGGAGGAAGGGAACTGAGGCCGAGGTGAAAGGCGGGGGGGGTGAGCCAAGCCATTTATTTAGCACTTTCACAAACCGTTCAACCTGCCATTGGGGGCGATGCAGACCATCACTGTTCAGATACATGGCTCCGAATACAAACTGCGTGGCGACGACACCGCACGTATTCAGGAAGCCGCCGGGATAATCAACGAGCAGATGCGATTCATCTCGAGCAAGGCACCCACACAGCCGCCGGTAACGATTGCTGTGCTGGCCGCGTTGAACACTGCCGAGCTGTTGATTGGTGAGCAAGAACGCTCACGGACTGAGCTTCAGGACTGCTCCCGCCGATTAGACGGGATGAGTGCTTCCATCTACGAATTGCTAGAGATGGAGTAAAAACCACAGCACACACACTGTGCTGGTTGAACCACTGGTTGAATCATTGTTTGGCAATCAAACAACAGTGGGAAGCCTTTCGGTATCACATTGATGCAGGGGCTGTTCCACTACTTCTTTGACATCGAACGTTTTGAATATTGCCCGCGCTGCCCGTTGTGCAAACTCGCAATACATGAACCTATAGTTGCGACTATGGGCGATTGACTCAGCACGTCAATCACAGGCCTCGTTTTCTACATCAGTAGAAAAGTCCCCCTGTTAGTAGTGGGGGGACCAGTGGAAGTGAGCGATGTGTTGGCAGTCACCCACCGTGTTCTTGTTGGGTTCTACCTTTGCCTACAAGCGCCCTTGTTTCTTACCACAAGGGTCACGCCATTGCACAATGGGCAGGCGGCATTTTTTCCGTTCGTGTCCCTTCCCCTTGCCTGCCGCGCGGGCACACGCCATCACGTCGGTCTCCATTTTCCTAACACACACACTCTCTCTCTACCTGTTGCTCTGTATTGCGCTGGGGGCTGCGTATTCTTCTGGGCGGTTGCCCAATCGCTGCGCAGTACTTTTCACATTCCATTATTTCAGTGGGGGTTCCAAGCATGGAAACATCAACCCTTCTCATAGTTCTGGCGGCTTCAATCCTTGGCTTTGTGTTGTCGTACTTCATCGCAACCAAGTCCACCAAGCAACAACTGACCAACGCCGAAGAGCGCGCCCAGGAAATCATCAACGACGCACAGCAAAAAGCCGAAATCCTAAAACAAGAAAAACTGCTGGAAGCCAAAGATGACCTTAGCAAAAAACGGCGGCAACTGGAAGAAGACCACAACCGCCGCAAGGAAAAACTGCAAGGCATCGAGAAGCAGGTCAAATCACGAGAGGAGAACATCGAGAAAAACCTCTCCAAAAAATTAGAAACCGCCACCCGGCGTGAGAAGGATCTGCTGATTCAGCAGAAGGAGATGGAGAAAAAAGTGGCCCAGGTGGAAGAGCAACGCAAAGCCACCGACCTTCAGAAAAAGCAGATTGACAACACGAAATCAAGCATCGAGCAGCAGAAAAAAGTTGTTGATGACTTGGTTGCCGAACAGAATCACCGGCTGGAACGGATCAGCGGAATGTCCAAGGATGATGCCCGCAAGTTCCTGATGGAAAACATGGTCAGCGAAGCCAAGCTGGAATGCGCCCAGCAGGTGAAAGACATCCGCGACCAAGCCAAATTGGATTCCCGCCGCGAAGCGCAACGGATCATCGTCCAAGCCATTCAACGGACTGCCTCGGATCACTCCGTGGAGACCACCGTCTCGGTGGTGAACTTGGCCAGCGAGGATATGAAAGGGCGAATTATCGGGCGCGAAGGGCGCAATATCCGTGCGTTCGAGGCCGCAACCGGCGTTGATGTGATTGTGGACGACACCCCCGAAGCGGTCATCATTTCCGGCTTCGACCCCTTCCGCCGTGAGGTTGCCCGAATCGCGCTGGAGCGGCTGATGCACGATGGGCGTATCCACCCATCACGCATCGAAGAGATTGTGGACAAAGTCCGCAAGGAGTTGGAGGAAGACATCATCCGCACCGGAAACAACACACTTCTGGAGCTTGGAATCGGCAACGTCCATGCCGAAATCGTCAAGCTGATCGGCAAGATGAAATACCGCTCCAGCTACGGCCAAAATGTTCTGAACCACTCCATCGAGGTTTCCTACCTGTGCGGAATCATGGCGCGCGAGCTTGGTTTGGATGCCAACCTTGCACGCCGCGCCGGGCTGATGCACGACATGGGAAAATGCGTGGATCGGAATATCGAAGGCCCCCACGCGCTGTTGGGGTTTGAGATTGCCAAGCGGTACAAGGAGCATCCAATCGTCTGCAACGCCATCGGTGCCCACCACGAGGACATCGAGATGGAAACGCCGATTGCGGTGATTGTCCAGGCCGCCGACGCAATTTCCGGCGCGCGCCCCGGTGCCCGCCGCGAATCCTTGGAAGCCTACGTCAAGCGGTTAGATACTCTAGAAACTCTGGCGCGGTCCTTTGAAGGGGTTGCCAAAACCTACGCAATCCAAGCCGGGCGCGAGGTTCGGGTGATGGTTGAGCCGGAGCGGGTAGATGACCTGATTGCCGACCAACTTGCCCACGACATCGCCGAAAAAATCCAACAGGAGATGGAGTACCCGGGGCAGATTAAAGTGACGGTGATTCGGGAGCGGCGGTCGGTGGGATACGCCAAGTAAGCGTGCATCAATCCAAGAATCAAGAACCGCTGGCAGTAAAACGAACGGGCGACCATTTCAGCAATGGTCGCCCGTTTTCGGTAGTGTGGCCTTCTATTGGATTGGAACTCTGGCTATTTCTGGTGACTCTCTTGGTGATTACTTCGACACGGTCATCCGGCGTGTTAGCGTTCCCAACGGCGTTTGCAGCCGGTAGAAATACGCGCCCGACGGAAGGTCAAGTGCCGAGAAATCGTATTCGTAGATGCCTGCTTCTTGGCGTTCGTCCACCAAAATCCGGATCGGTGTGCCAAGCAGTGTGTAGATCGTCAGTTTCACGTTGGTTTCCAGCGGCACGCCGTAGCGGATCATGGTTGTGGGGTTGAACGGGTTCGGGAAATTCTGATCCAGAAACAGCCGCTCCGGTGCTGGCGATTCGCCACGGATATCTACCCCTGAAAAAAGGAATCTGGAGAAAATGGATTCAAGAGTGAGAGTGTTTGGCAGTTGTGCCGGGGCCGGGGTTACGTCGTGGGCGGCTTGCGCGGCGAACAATCCTTGCGGAGCAACAATCATTGCCGCAAGCAACATTGCCTGAAGAAGTGAGCGAAAGGAAGTACGTTGTTTGTTCATAGCATCACCCGTAGCAAGAATCGTGCCTGTGAAGTTCCCGAAGTGAAGTGTTCTGTTGATGTGCCGGTTGAGACTGGCGACCTGCGCAAATGTTTCATGGGCTGCGCCATCGCAGCAAAAAACATGATTGCTGGTGGCCAAGTTATCCCAGCGCGTCCAGCATTCTATCCAGCTCCTCAATCGTGATGTTCTCGTAGTAGTCTTCGTTAATCGCCACCATTGGCGCGCCGCCGCAAGCCCCCATGCACTCCACTTCCTCCAGCGAAAATTTGCCGTCGGCGGTGCGTTGGTTGTGGCCAATTCCATACTTCTGCGAAACGTGCTGATAGACTGCCTCGCCGCCGCGAAGCATACAGCTCACGTTGGTGCAAACCTGCACGTGGAACCGCCCCATCGGCTTCTTGAAATACATGGTGTAGAACGAGGCCACGCCATACACGTGGGAGTAGGGGAGGTTCATCACCTCGGCAACGTGCTTCATTACCCCCACCGAAAGCCAACCCCATTTTTTTTGTGCCATCCATAAAACGGGCATGATTGCCGATTTTGAGCTGGGATAGAGCCCCTTCAGCTGCTCCACTTTTGCAAGCTCTTCGGGGGAAAATTCGATTGGACCTTCAATTTCCTGAAGTGGTTCCGCCACTGCCGACGAATCAGTCATGATGTGCTTCGGTTAGGAAGATGTTCCGTGTTGAACGCGATTGCTGGGCAAAGGTACAAATTCCTTCCTATTCACGTGCGCGTTCCACAGCACCACGGTCTGTGAAATCATGCCAAAATATCCCCCAAACACGTAACAGCCTTATGCGAGTGGGGGGGCTTGCCCCTTGTTTCCTTGCACCACCACGGGCAACTTGGGTAAGTTTGCCAAACGTTCCTGCCGGTGATTCCGCTTTTGGCGGCCACGGCTTCACACTTCTGACAGACCATGAACACTTCCAAGATCGTCGGCGAGGGCCTGACCTACGATGACGTTTTGCTGATCCCACAGTACAGCCAAGTGCTCCCCAGAGAAACGAACTTGGCCACCCGTCTGTCACGCGGCATCATGCTGCATATCCCCCTTGTCTCCGCCGCAATGGATACTGTCACCGAATCGGCCATGGCCATTGCCCTGGCGCGCGAAGGGGGAATCGGCATCATCCACAAAAACATGACGATTGACCAGCAGGCCGAACAGGTCCAACGGGTCAAACGCTCCGAAAGCGGAATGATCCTGGACCCGATCACCCTGGGGCTGAACAGCCGCGTTGGCGAGGCCTTGCAGCTGATGCGGAAATACTCCATCAGCGGCGTTCCAATTATTGATGACAACAACCTTCTGGTCGGCATTGTCACCAACCGCGATTTGCGGTTCCAGCCGGAGCAAAACCTGCCGATTACCGAGGTGATGACCAGCGAAAATTTAATCACCGCTCCGCTTGGAACCACCCTTGAAGGTGCCGAAGCCATCCTGCAAAAACATGGAATTGAGAAATTGCCGGTGGTGGATTCCGAAGGGCGGTTGCATGGGCTGATCACCTTCAAGGACATCCGCAAAAAACGCCAGCACCCCCACGCCGCAAAAGATGACCATGGCCGCCTTCGGGTTGGCGCAGCCGTTGGCGTTTCGGCCGATACTCTGCAGCGGGTTCAGGCGTTGTGCCGTGCGGGGGTGGATGTTGTTGTAGTGGACACCGCCCACGGGCACTCGCACGGGGTGATCCAGATGGTGAAGCAGGTGAAAGATGCCTTCCCGGAACTTCAGGTGATTGCCGGAAATATCGCCACCGGCGAAGCCGCGCAAGCGCTTGCCGAGGCCGGTGCCGACGGCGTGAAAGTTGGAATCGGCCCCGGAAGCATCTGCACCACACGGGTGGTGGCTGGCGTTGGCGTGCCGCAGCTTACCGCGGTGATGGAGGTTGCCAGCGTTGCCGCACGCCACGGAATCCCGGTGATTGCTGATGGCGGAATCCGCCAAACCGGCGACATCGCAAAAGCCATTGCCGCCGGTGCCGACACCGTGATGCTGGGAAGCCTTCTGGCCGGTGCCGACGAAGCCCCGGGGGAAAAAATCCTGCTGGATGGACGCTCCTACAAAGTCTATCGGGGGATGGGGTCAATGGGGGCCATGGCGGATGGATCGGCTGACCGTTACTTCCAAGATGTTGAAGATGGACTGCAGAAATTGGTCCCCGAAGGGATTGAAGGGCGTGTTCCTTCCAAAGGCCCCTTGTCCGACATCGCCTTCCAGATGGTGGGGGGGCTTCGCGCAGCAATGGGCTACTGTGGTTGCGGAACTATCCCCGAAATGCAGCAACGCGCCAAGTTTGTCCGGATGACCGCCGCCGGATTGCGCGAATCTCATCCCCATGATGTCACGATCACAAAAGAATCACCAAACTACATGTAAGCCGCAGCGGCGTGGGGGGCAACCACACGCCCGGGCAATCACACACGAATGAAGCAACTGCTGGTTATCGCCTACTACTTCCCCCCAATGGGGTTAAGCGGAGTGCAGCGGACGCTGAAGTTCGTGAAATATCTACCAGATTTTGGCTGGCAACCTACCGTCCTCACGGTTCAGCCCCATGCCTACTTTGCGTTCGATGATAGCCTGCTGGATGAACTTCACGGCAAAGACATCCCGATCTGGCGGGTTGAGCCAGCGGGGATTTTCTCGCTGTTCAAAGGGCGGAAAACCGTTCCGTTGAAGAATGAGGGGGCGCGCAAACTGCTGAACCGTCTCAGCCAAGCATTCTTCATCCCCGACAACAAAACCAGTTGGGGGAAGCAGGCGTTGCGGCAGCTGGAGCATCGGCACAATCTTGGCCAATTCAACCTGGGCCAGTTCAATGCAGTGTTTGCAACCGCGCCGCCGTTCACCAGCCACTTGTTGGGGGGGCAATTGCGCCACCGCCACGGAATCCCGCTGCTGTTGGATTACCGCGATGCCTGGATAGAGTTCCCCTACCACCATTACTGGAGCGATTGGCACCGCAGAAAACATCAGGCATTGGAGCAACGCTCCCTTGCGGCTGCCGATGCTGTGGTTGTCACCAGCAGCCATATCCGCCGCTTGCTGCTGCAACGCTATCCCGCGCTCCAGTTGGATAGCCGCCTTTCGGTGCTGACGCAGGGCTACGATTCGGAAGATTTCCAACAGTCCGCACCGACCCAGCCGCTGGATTCGGCAAAAATTCATTTTGTCTATACCGGAATTTTTTACGAGGATCGCGACCCCCAGCAACTGTTCCGTGTGGTGGCGCAGATTAAATCGCAGCATCCCGAACTCTATCGGCAACTGGCGTTTCACATGGTGGGGTACGTTCAGGAGGAGTACCGTGCAATGGCCCAGGCAATGGGGGTGGGGGAGTGTTGCCACTATCACGGATATGTGGAGCATCACGAATCCATCCGTTGGACTCAGCGCGCCGATGTCCTCTGGTTCAATATCGGCTCCCGCTCGCAAGGCTTCCAGACCGTTTCGCCCGGGAAGGCCTTTGAATATCTGGGAAGCCGAAAACCGATACTTGCGATTTTGCCGGAGAACGACATCCGCACCATTCTTGAAGGATTCGGCCATGCCGTTATCGTGAACCCCGACGACGACGACGCGCTGCGCCAAGCAATCCTTCATCTGGCCGATCTGAAGCAGAAAGGGGAGCTTCCGGTTGGCGATGCTGCGGCCATCAGCCGCTTCGACCGGCGGACGCTAACGGGCCAGCTTGCCGGCATTCTGAACCGAATTTCACGAACAACAACATAGCCTTCCTACAACCATGAACAACAACCGCCTTGCCCAGCTTCGGGCCGCCATGAAAGAGAAAGAATTGGATGGATTGCTGGTGACGCACATCCCCCATGTTCGCTACCTGAGCGGCTTTTCTGGAAGCGCAGGCCAGCTGCTGGTTACGCGCCGTGCGGCGTGGTTCATCACCGATTTCCGCTACCAGGAGCAAGCCGCTGCCGAGCTTCGCAACGGCTTCAAAGCAATCATCACCAAAACCCCCTACGAAACCATTGCCGAGAAGAAGCTGATTCAGGAGGGGATGAAGGTTGGGTTCCAGGATGGCTACATGACCGTTGCCGCGTTGGGCGCGCTCCGCAAGAAATTCCGCAAAGCAAAATTTGCCGCAACCGGCGGAATGGTGACGCAAACCACCATCGTAAAAACCCCCGAGGAAGTGAGTGCCATCCGCAAAGCTGCCGACATTGCTGCGCGGGTCTATCAGGAAATTTTGGGGATTGTGAAGCCAGGAATGCGCGAAAATGAGGTGGCGATGGAGATCAGCTACTTGGGGAAAAAGTTCGGTTCGGAGGGGGATGCGTTCGACATCATCGTGGCATCCGGCCCGCGTGGCGCGTTGCCGCACGGGCGCGCCAGCACAAAAAAAATCAAATCGGGTGAGTTGGTGACGTTGGATTTTGGCTGCATTCATCAGGGGTTCAACAGCGACATGACCCGCACCTTCGCCGTTGGGAAACCAACGCCGTTGGCGCGGAAGATTTACGACATCGTGCTGAATGCCGAGCAAGCCGGGGTGAAAGCCGCACGCGCCGGAATGACCGGAAAGGAGCTGGATGACGTGTGCCGGAACATCATCACCGACGCTGGCTACGGCGAGCAGTTCGGCCACTCCACCGGGCATGGTTTGGGGATTGAGGTTCACGAGCAACCCAGCGTCAGTTTCCGCGCCGAAAAACAACGGATGCCAGAAGGAGCAGTGGTGACGATTGAGCCAGGAATCTACCTTCCCGACCAGTTGGGGGTTCGCATCGAAGACGACGTGCTGCTGACGGCAACCGGATGCACGGTGCTAACATCATCCCCACGAGAATTGATTATCGTGTAACCGCCGCATCCGTTTGCAGCAACCACCAAAGCACTTCCGCCCCGCGTAGCACCCGACGTTCACAGACAGACCCGAGAGTGACAGACCCGAACCAACATACCGACCCGACAGAAAGCCTTCTTCCCCCAACCCAGGGGGCGCGGATGGATGCCAGCCAAGCAAGGGAGGGGGAATCCGCACAGCCGGAAACAGCGGCCTTGCCGAATGCCGAAGCATTGGAGTTGGAGTTTACTCCGCAAGAAATCGTGTCCACGCCCCGCCGCCCGCACCGTTCGGGGCGCGGGCGGGTGCTGATTGTCTCCTACTACTTCCCACCAATCGGCCTTAGCAACGTGCTGCGGATTGCGCGGCTTGCAAAACATCTGACGGAGTTCGGTTGGGACCCTACCGTGCTGACGGTGAACGATGTGGGATACTTCGTCCAAGATTTCTCACTGCTGGAAGAGGTGCTGGAAAGCGGGGTGCAAGTGGAGCGGACCCAGACCATGGATCCTGTGCGGCTGCTGGGAAACAAGCGGATGAAAAAAGTCCCGGTGGAACGCTACCGGGGATTTCTGCGGGGCGTGTCGCACACCTTCCTGCAGCCCGATAACAAAATTGGCTGGAAACGCTACGCATTGCAGCGTGCGGTGGAGCTGATGGAGGAACACCCCTTTGATGCAGTGTTTGCCACCGCGCCACCGTTCACCGATTTTATGATTGGGCGCGAGCTTCAAAAACGCTACGGCCTGCCGTTGGTGGTTGATTACCAAGACACGTGGCTGGATAACCCACATCAGTTCTACGCCACGCCAATCCACCGAAGCTACGCCGCCGGGCTTGAGGAAGATATTCTGAAAAATGCCGACGCTTGTGTGGTGGTGAACCGCCGGATTAAGGAGCGGCTGATCGCGCGCTATCCATTCCTGACGCACGACTTGGTTCACATCATCCCCGGCGGCTACGACGCAAAAGAATTTCAGAACGCACGGCGGCATCTGGCCGGCCACACTCAGGAGAAGATGCGGATCACCTACTGCGGCGCGTTCGATTCGCGGCACACGCCGAAGTACTTCTTCCAAGCTCTCTCAAAAATTTTTGCCGAGCAACCGCAAACCCGCGGCGAGATTGAGGTGATGTTTGTTGGCACGCTTCCGGCGGTGTTTCGCAAAATGGCAACCAACATCGGGGTAGCCTCCGCGCTGGTATCTACCGGATATGTTGAGCATCGGAACGTCCCCGGGCTTCTGTTAAGCAGCCATCTGCTGTGGCTGGCCAACTACCACACGGCAAGCGTTCCCGGCAAAGTTTATGAGTACATGGGTTCGGGCCGCCCAATTCTCGCACTCACCGAAAAAGGGGCGCTCACACAAACGCTTGCTCCGTACGGGGCCGCAACGGTTGTTCCCCCCACCGACCCGCAAGCAATTGCCGAAGCACTGCTGGCCAGCTACCAGCAATGGAAATCAGGAACGCTCCCAGAAGGAAAACGCCAAGCCGCCGAAGACTACGACCAACGCAAACTTGCCGAACGACTTGCAAGGGTGCTGGCGTATTCGGTGAGGATTTGAAGAGTGAAGAGTGAAGAGTGAAGAGTGAAGAGTGAAGAGTGAAGAGTGAAGAGTGAAGAGTGAAGAGTGAAGAGTGAAGAGTGAAGAGTGAAGAGTGAAGAGTGAAGAG
>JAEUSP010000013.1 GCA_016788565.1 Chlorobiota bacterium
GACCCCGACTCGTCGGGGCGATGACAGGGTGGAGTAAACTCCACCGAACCCAGCCCTCCGCTCATGCTGAGCCCCGTCGAAGTATGAACGTGAGCCACCGAACGGCGAAGCACCCCAACCTCAACTCCCCACCTCCAAAAAATAGGTCCGCATTACCCCCTTCCCTTTTACCTCCAGCTCCCCACGTGCTGTGAAACTGAAATTGCGCCCAGCCGCGCTCGCAAACTCTTCGCTCACGTGGATGTGGCCGGGTTTTCCGTGGCTCTCCATCCGCGCTGCCGTGTTCACTGCATCGCCCCATAAATCGTACGCAAACTTCTTCTTCCCGATGATCCCCGCTACAACTTCACCTGTGTGCAAACCGATCCGCACTTGCAGGTGTGAGTCGCCTCCAAGTCCCGCAAATTCTTTCACCACTTCCACCATCTCCATCGCCATCTTCGCCGCTGATTCGGCGTGATCTTCCCGCGCTTCCGGCAACCCCGACACCGCCATGTACGCATCCCCAATCGTCTTGATTTTTTCCAACCCGTGCTTCTCCGCTAACTCATCAAACTGGCTGAACAACACATCCAATCCTGACACCAACTCCGTGGCCGAGATATGCTGCGACAGCACCGTAAAACCAACAATATCGGCGAACAACACCGTGACCGATTCGAAGGATTCGGCGATGCGCTCTTCCCCACGCACAACGCGCTGGGCAATGGTTGGCGGAAGGATGTTGTGGAGGACCCGTTTGGTGGCTTCGGCATCGGCGCGTTCGGCGGCGGTCCGTTTTTCCATCTCGGCAATCTGCCGTTGTTGCTCTACTTGGGCTGCCTTCTTCTGCGCTTCCTCACTCTGAACTTCTTGATAGAGTTCGTGGTATTTCTTGAACTGTTGGAAGGCTTCTTCCCAGCGGTTTTCTTGGGAGTAGAGGTTGGCTAAGATTTGGTGGCTTTCGTAGAGGTTTTGCTTGGCTCCTAATTCTTGGTCCAGGGTAATTGCTTGCTGGAGGAGTTCTTCGGCTTTGGTGGGGTTGTAGTCGGTGAACTTTTTCTGAGCGTAGAGTGCCCCGATGCTGGCAGTAACAATCGCAACCCTGGAACGCTCCCCAAGCTCTTCATGCAGAGTGATCGCACGGGTGTAATACTCCAACGACTTCCCATGCTCGCCAAGATTCTTGTACACAATCCCGATGTTCCCGGTAACACTCGCCACCCCGGAACGCAGACCAAGCTCTTCCAGCAAGGCCATCGCACGGGTGGAATATTCCAACGACTTTCCATACTCCCCAAGGAGTTGGTACACATTGATATTCCCCCGAAAAAGTCAATAGGGAGTTACGAGGGTGTGGCGTGCAGACGCTCGAACTCGGCTGGTGTTTTGTAGCCAAGGGTGGAATGCCGCCGCCGTTGATTGTAAAAGACCTCAATGTACTCGAAAATGCTCTGCCGTGCTGCCTGGCGAGTTGCGTAACGAACACGATACACCAATTCGACCTT
>JAEUSP010000052.1 GCA_016788565.1 Chlorobiota bacterium
CGTCACCTCCAACAGCGGCGCGTTGGAAACCAGAACCATTGCTTCGCTGACTGGCAGCATCGGCGTTTCTGTTGATTCCACCATCGTTGGTGATGGAACCACCGGAACCGCGCTCGGCGTTGATCTTTCAGAAACCAACACTTGGACGGGTGAGCAAACATTCCCAACCACTGCCGCTCAGGGTGATGCATTGGTTGCTTCGGTGAACGCTGCGGCCACAACCATCAACGCTGCGCAGATTGGGAATGGGCTGACCGATGCACAGGTTGGCAACACGCTGACGTTGACTGGCGGCACGATTGATGGAGTTGCCATCGGCGGGACTACCGCTGCCAGCGGAAAATTCACCACGCTGACGGCAACGTCGGAGACGGTGTTGAGCCACGATAACAGCTTGGTGGGTGATGTCAACGGGACCATTCCAAGCGGCACTTCGGTGGCAGTGATTACCAACGGAACCGCAAACAGCGATCCGACTGCGATCACCATCACCCTGCCAAGCGCGGTGGTGGGACAAGTGCTGTGGGTTTACAACGCCGATGCCAACGCAACAGCAACCCTTTCGCCGGCCCCAATGGCCGGCGCAACAACGGTTGCCGCCGGCGGCCGGCTGATGCTGATCTACGTGAACAACGGAACTGCTGGCTGGGTGGCGTGGTAGGGGTGGCACTGCGTAATTCTTCATCATTGCGAGAAGCGACGTGGCACCGCGAAGCCCCCACTCCGTCATTGCGATGAGCGACGAACCACCGCGCCCTCCTAAGTCATTGCGAGGAGCGATGAGCGACGAAGCAATCTCGCGGCTGGCTGTGAGAAGAGTAACATCAGGGAAGCCCGCGAGATCGCTTCGTCGAAGACTCCTCGCGATGACATGGCGTTAGTTTGCCCGCATCCCTCTTCGTCATTGCCAATGGCGACGCGGCTGGTACTCTGTCCGATGCTCTCTCAGCAACACGCGAGATCGCTTCGTTGAAGACTCCTCGCGATGACAGTGATGGAGGTTCGGTGCAATCCCTCTGCGTCATTGCAAGAAGCGATGAACGACGAAGCACCGCGAAGCAGCGGCGCAAGCCCATCTCGCGACTGGTAGTGCCAACAGTGACATCCGAAACCCGCAAGATCGCTCAACGTTCCTCCTCCATTCATTGTGCAGTCTGGAGACGCAATGAACACGCTATCCTTCCAAGCAACAACAACCATCGCGCAAAACGGAACCCGGACGCGAACCGGCCATGCCGCAGAAAGCCTGACCGACCACGCCTGGCCGGTGACGGCGGAGCATCTGGTTCCGATTGCTATCGGCATCACCGGGCATCGCGACCTTCGCCCGCAGGATATTCCGCAGTTGGAAGCAACGCTCCGGGGGGTGTTGCGTGAGCTTCGCCAACGCTATCCCTCCACCCCGATCACCGTGGTATCGGCACTTGCCGAAGGGGCCGACCGCCTTGCAGCCCGAATCGCTTTGCAAGAAGGGGCACGCCTTGTTGCCCCACTTCCGATGCGGCGCGAACTGTACGAAACGGACTTCCCCACCGAGGTATCACGCACCGAGTTTGCGGAGTTTCTCGCACGCGCGTGGTCCTGGTTCGAGCTTCCGTTGCTGCCGGGGGCAACCGAAGATGAGATCAGCATCTACGGCCCCGCCCGCGACCGCCAGTATGCGTACGTTGGTGCCTACCTTGCTCGCAACAGCCAAATGCTAATTGCAATGTGGGATGGAGTTCCGCTGGAGTTAGTTGGCGGAACAGCCTTCATTGCCGAGTTCCAGCTGAAAGGGATTCCGCCAACCTACATCCCACGCCACAGCATCTTCGAGCCGGAAGAAACCGGGCCGGTCTATCACATCATCACCCCAAGAATCCGAAACCAACAGCCGCCGGAAAATCCCTGCACGCTGCGGAAACTCTATCCCGAACGCTTCGGCAGCCAGGCCAATGGGGAGCGCGCGTTCCAGGAAATGCTGGCACGGATTGAGCGGTTGAACCGCGCGATTATCCAGCAAACACCACCAGGCCTACCGCAGTTTGCCAACCAACTACGCGACCCCGCTCACCACGAAGTCCTGCAGACCCTGCAACGATGCACGCTGATTGACCAGGTTGCCACCGCCGAGCAAGCCCGCGCTTCCCGAAAAACCGTTGCGTTATCCGCTGCCACCTTGCTGATGATTGTGACGATGAACGCGCTTGCGCTGATGCCTTTCTCTCTCTCCTCCATCTTTGTCTCCTACCTGCTTCCGTTGCTGCTGCTGCTCACCGCTGGCGGGTGGACAGCCTATCTGCTGCGTGGCACGTCGCCATACTTCGATTATCGCGCCCTTGCCGAGGGGCTTCGCGTGCGGACGTTCTGGCTGCTATCGGGAATTAACGAGCCGGTGGCCGAGCATTATTTGGGGAAGCAACGGAGCGAATTGGATTGGGTTCGGCAAAGTCTGCGGGCGGTCACGCTTCCGATGATGCAGGGGAGCCGATGCTATCTATCCCCCTCCTTCCCAGCCAACAGCACCGATTGGAGCATTGTTGAAAAAGAATGGATAGCCGTGCAAGAACGCTACTACACTGCCGCCGCAAAACGGGAAGAAGTGCTGGCACGGCGTGCGCGTGGCGTGGCGGTGCTGGTTCTTCTGAGCGGAGTTCTTGTCACCCTTTTGCAGCTGGCGTGGGGCCAGCCGCTGAACTACGCGCCGATTGCCGTCATCGTCTATGCCGAGTGGCTTCTGCCGTTGGTGGTGGGATTGCTGTTGATGCTGGTAATCCGCACCACCATGCAAGATTATGGCCGCCGCTACCAGCGAATGGCCACCCTGTTCCAGCAAGGGGACCGCATCCTGCGCGACCTGCTATCGGGTCAAGAATATGAATCGGCGCGGCAGATGGTGACAGCGCTGGGAAAGGAAGCACTGAACGAAAACGGCGAGTGGCTGCTCCGCCACCGAACCCGCCCCATCATCGTGCCGCATCGGGAATGAGAGGGGAGTGTTGGAATGTCGAATGCCAAATGTCGAATGTCGAATGTCGAATGAAGGATGGGAAGCAACGTGGCGCGGTGAAGCACACAACTCTTCGTCATTGCGAGGAGCGATAGCAACGAAGAACCGCGAAGCCCCCTCTTCGTCATTGCGAGGAGCGATGAGCGACGAAGCAATCTCGCGGCTGGCTGTGAGAACAATGACATCCCAGTAACATAACGAATGAGCTTGCGCCCATGCTTCGCGATCCTTCGTCGGAAACTCCTTTGGAGTATAATTTGCCGTTGAGCAATTCAAAGTAATGGAAGCAGGAAATGTCAAAACCCATGTACATCTACATCCTGACAAACAAGACGAAAAATGTCTTATACACTGGTGTGAGCAATAATTTATGCCGCCGAATGAGGGAGCATCGGAGCGATAGTATTGAGGGGTTTACAAAGCAGTATCATGTTCATCGGTTAGTGTATTATGAAGCACACGAGGATTCTTACACAGCAATTTCTAGAGAGAAACAACTTAAAGCTGGATCGAGGAAGAGAAAGGTGGAGTTGATTGAGTCTATCAACCCAGAGTGGAGAGACCTTTTTCAGGAGTTATGTGGTGATGATGATTACCTATAGTCAGTCGGTGCCGTAAGCTGGCAGTGTGTCCGATGCTCTCCCAGAAACCCGCGAGATCGCTTCGTCGAAGACTCCTCGCGATGACAGTGATGGTGGTTCGGTGAAATCCCTCTTCGTCATTGCCAATGGCGACGAGGCTGATACTCTGTCCGATGCTCTCCCAGAAACCCGCGAGATCGCTTCGTCGAAGACTCCTTGTCATGGACCCCGACCCGTCGGGGCGATGACACCGCGTGAGTTTGGGAGAACAATTCATTGATTCTCTCAAACCCCTCTGTTCCAAGTATAACCAGCAACAACCATGAATACAGACGCAACCGAAACTAAATCCCCAGAAATTCGGGTCTTCATCAGCAGCACGTTCCGTGATATGCAGTTGGAGCGGGAATACCTAATCAAATATGTCTTCCCAGAAATCCGCCACGTCTGCCGCGAACGTGGCGTGGAGTTCACCGAAATTGACCTGCGCTGGGGGGTGACAAAGGAGGAGGCCGAGCAGGGGAAAGTGCTGAAAATCTGCCTTGATGAAATCGAACGCTGCCGCCCGTACTTCATCGGCATCCTGGGGGAACGCTACGGCTGGACCCCACGCTTTGAAGATGTCAGCAAGGATCAAGAATTGGTGCAGGATTACCCCTGGATTGAGCAGTGCATCGCCGATGGCATCAGCGTTACCGAGATGGAGATACTCTACGGAGTGCTGAACAATCCTTCGATGCGGGAGCAAGCATTCTTCTACTTCCGCGATGCCGACACAACGCCGCACGAGTTCAAGGAAAGCGACCAGGACCCGATTGATAAACTGGCCTCGGTGAAGGATCGCGTCAGGGGGAGCAATTATCCCGTCCGCGAAAATTTTGCTTCCCCCGAAGAGCTTGGCGCCTGGGTCCGCCGCGACCTGCTGGCGGTGGTGGATGAGCTCTATCCTGCCGAGGAAGCCCCCACCCCGCTGGAACGGGAACACCGTCTGCACGAAGCCTTTGCGCTGACCCGCCGCCGCGCCTACGTTGCACGGGCAGAGTACCTTGAAGCCCTTGATGCCCACGCCAAATCGGAAGCCGGGCCGCTTGCGGTTGTTGGCGAATCGGGATCGGGGAAAAGCTCGCTTCTTGCCTTCTGGGCCGAACGCTACCGCCAAGCAAACCCAGATGTGTTTATCATCGAACACTACGTTGGAGCAACCTCCAGCGGCGGCGGCCACCCTGCCCTGATGCGCCGAATTATGGAGGAGATTCGCAGCCGCTACAACCTTGAGGAGCCGATTCCTTCAACGCCCGACGCAATCGAGCGTGAGTTCCCAACATGGCTGGCAAAAGTGCAGCACGAGCCGTTGGTTCTGCTGTTCGACGCGCTGAACCAACTCACCGGAAGCAGCAGCGCGCTCCGCTGGATGCCGCGCCGATTTCCGCCGAACATCCGCGTCTTCCTCTCGACCGTGGATGGGGAAACGTTGGATGCTGTGCGCCGCAACAACTGGCCAGAACTTCATCTGAACCTGCTGCACGAGACCGAGCGGGATCAGTTGATCCAGCATTATTTGGGACAGTTCCGCAAAGCCCTTAGCCAGGAACAACGCGCCCGAATTGCTGGCGATGCAAAAAGTGCCAACCCGCTCTTTCTGCGGACTGTGCTGGAGGAGCTTCGCGTGTTTGGATCGTTCGAGGGGTTGGATGACCGGATTGAGTACTACGTGACCGCGCGCGACGTTGGCGACCTGTTCCAACGGTTGCTGGCGCGGATGGAGGAAGATTACAGCCGCCACGTGGTGCAGCAGGTGATGACGCTGATTTGGGCTTCGCGGCGGGGCTTGGCCGAATCGGAAATTTTGGAGATCACTGGCCTTAGCCGGATTGATCTAAGCACCTTCCTTCTGGCATTGGAGTACCAGTTCATGCACCGCGATGGGCTGCTGGATTTCTACCACAACTTCCTTCGCGCGGCGGTGGAGGAGCGGTACATACGGGACGATAAAGACGAGACCGAGGCAGCATTGCACCTGCGGATTGCCGATTACTTTGAACGCCGCCCAACCACCGCCCGCAAAGCCGATGAGCTTCCCTATCAGTTGCAACAAGCCGGGGCATCCGAGCGGTTAGAGCGTTGCATTGCCGACATCCCATTATTTCTGGAGTTCACCCACAGCGACAAGGAGTATGAGCTGATTGGATACTGGTTGGCCGTTGGGGAGTTAGCGCGGATGGAAGGGGCATACCGCACATCGCTGGCCGCCTACGAGGAGCGCGCAACCTCTGCAGAATTACGCGCCCGCGCCCTGGGAGCAATCGGCGATTTCCTGATGAAAAGCGGACGCTACCAAGCCGCCGAAGAACCACTACGCCGAGCGTTGGAGCTTACGGAGCAGGTGCATGGCTCCATCAGCCAACAATCGGCGGAGCGGTTGGACAGATTAGCCAAGTTGCTTTTCAACCGCGCCGAATACGATGCCGCTGAACCGCTACTGCAGCGTTCGTTGCAAACCCGCCAATCGCTTTATGGGGATAACCACGAAGAGACCGCAAGAGGACTCCATCAATTTGGGAAACTCTATCAGATGAAGGGGGAATACGACCGTGCGGAACCATTCTACCGGCAAGTTTTATCAATACGAGCAACAAGGTTAGGTGTACATCATCAGCTTGTTGGAAGCATTTTAGATACACTGGCTCTTGTGCTGAATGAGCAAGGGAAGTATGAGGAGGCAGAACCACTTCATCGGGAGGCTATTCGGATACTGGAAGGGACCTTAGGGCGCGGACATGAATGGACGGTAGATGCAATCTACAACTTGGGAATGCTGCTACAACAAAGCCAACGGAATGAAGAGGCAGAAGCCTTGCTGCGGGAATCCTTGGATGCAGCACGACTAACGTTTGGGGACGAACACCCAAAAACTGGCACTGCACTGAACGCCTTAGCCATCACCCTGCGCCACACCCACCGCTACGATGAAGCCGAGCAACTCTACCGCGAGGCACTTGTTGTGTGGGAAGGATTGTTAGGAGCCGAGCACCCTTACACCGCCATCTCCATGTACAACCTTGCCGAGGTTTTGCAGGATCGAAATAACTACGAGACAGCCGAGCAGATGTACACCGAAGCGCGGCAAACCTTCGTGAAGGTGTTGGGGAACGACCACCCGCTAAACGGCCATGCTTGGTTTGGGCTTGGCACACTCTACCGCGACATGAACCAAACGGAGCGTTCAGCCGAGGCATTTCAACAGGCGTTGCAGGTGCGGCGCGCGGCATTAGGGGATCACCCCGAGACGGTGCAAACCATGGAGGCATTTGTGCCGGTGCTGCGAACCTTAGGCAAGAACAACGAAGCCGAAGCGCTGAGCGCAGAGATGGCTGCAATGAGGGGGCGGTTGGGGTAGTGAGAAGCCGCTTGCAGCGGCGCAATGGAGCGGAGCCTCGCGCCTTCCGGTGGCTCCGCTCATACTTCGACGGGGCTCAGCATGAGCGGAGGGCGGCGTTCGGTGGAGTTTATACTCCAAACAGAGTGGTTTGCGAAAAACTTCATCACTGTCATTCCCGCGAAAGCGGGAATCCATACCACACATAGCTGAGTAGAATTTCGCAAACCAATTTGCGCCGAGTATACTCCACCCCGTCATCGCGAGGAGTCTTCGACGAAGCGATCTCGCGCATTGCTGGGATGGCATCGGACACCGTGCCACTCGCCGGATGGGCTTCGTCGCGATGACGGTACTTCCCTGTTCGGTGGCTCCGCTCATACTTCGACAGGGCTCAGCATGAGCGGAGGGCGGCGTTCGGTGGTGACTCCAACATTCCCCACTTCCCATTCTTCACTCTTCCATTCGACATTCGACATTCGACATTCGACATTCGACATTCCACACTCCCCCTACTGCATTGCGGCCCACTCCTCAAATCGGATTCCTAACCCGGTAATCATGTACCGTTGCAAGGAATCTAGCCCCCACTGCCATCCTGTTTGCAGGTCATCGGCATCGTCGCAATGGATGTTCTCATGCAGCACCTGCACCACTGTTGTCCCCTCTTCTTCCCCAGCGGAAATCTCCACGGTGACAAGGCTTCCCGGTGAGTAATCGGGCTGATCCCACGTGAACTTCAGGCGATGCGGAGACTCCACTATCAGGTAGGTTCCTTCATCGCCATCGCTGTTGCGGTAACGGCCACCCACGCGAACATCTTGCTCGGCTTCTTCGGTGAACCAATGAGCAATTTTCACCGAATCGGTCCACGCCCCCCAAACCTCCTCTGGCGTTCCGTGCACTACTCTCTGAACTTGCACGGTGTGATAATGTGATGTTTCCATGGCTTGATGATTGAAGATGTGAGCGGTGCTTGTGTTTATAACTCCAATGAAATTGGTTTGCGAGAATCAAGGAGTCGTCCTCCCAAACGTACGCCCCGTCGTCATCGCGAGGAGTCTTCGACGAAGCGATCTCACGCGTTGCTGGGAAGTCATCGGACACCGTGCTGGCCGCGGGATCGCCACGTCGCTATCGCTCCTCGCGATGACGAATCGGAGTTTTTCGAACCTCCATCACGGTACTTCGTAGTTCGCTGGCTCCGCTCATACTTCGACGGAGCTCAGCATGAGCGGAGAGCTGGATTCGGTGGAGGTTCCAGCAGTTCCCACTCTTCTATTCGACATTCGACATTCGACATTCGACATTCGACATTCGACATTTCACCCCAGAACCTCTACTTGCAGCCTCATCATATCCTCCAACGTCTCGCGGCGGCGGATCAGATGTGGCCGGCCGTTCAGCATCAACACCTCGGCCGGGCGTGCGCGAAGGTTGTAGTTGCTGGACATTGCGTAGCCATACGCCCCAGCATTTTTCAACGCCAAAATTGTCCCTTCCTGCGCCTCCACCAATCGGCGATCAACGCCGAAGGTGTCGGTCTCGCAGATGCAGCCCACCACCGTGTAAATCCGCTCGGTCCCCTGAAGTTGGTCGGCGTTGATGATGCCGTGGTAGGAATCGTACAGCATCGGGCGGATCAAGTGGTTCAGCCCGGAATCGGTTCCGATAAAGACGCAGCTTGGGGTTTGCTTCAGCACGGTTGCCGTCACCAACAGGTAGCCCGACGCGCTCACCAGAAATTTCCCCGGCTCGAACCACAACTCCAACTCCCGCCCGTACTCCGCGCAGAACTCTCGGAATCGCGCCGTCATCGTCTCACCCAGGGATTCAACATCGGTAGCGATGTCATCCGGTTTGTAGGGGACTTTGAACCCGCTGCCAAAATCAAGGAATTGAAGATCGGGGAACTGGAACGCGGCATCGAACAAAATTTCCGCGCCGGTCACGAACGTCTGCGCATCAAGAATTTCCGACCCTGTGTGCATGTGCAATCCCACCACGTTCATCTGGTAGGCGCTCACAATCCGCAGGATGTGCCGCATCTGGTGGATGGAGATTCCGAACTTGCTATCAATGTGCCCGGTTTGGATATGGGCGTTGCCGCCAGCAAGGATGTGCGGGTTAATCCGGATTGCACACGGCTTGCTTCCCCCATATTTCTGGCCGAACCGCTCCAGCACGGAGATGTTGTCAATGTTCACCAGCACCCCCCGCTCGGCAGCATACTCAACCTCGCTGAAGGCAACACAGTTGGGGGTGAACAGAATTTGGCTGGCCGGCACGCCACAGCGGAACGCAAGCTCCACCTCGTTGGCCGAGACCGCATCAATCCCCGCGCCAAGCTGGTGGATGAACTTGATGACCGCCACGTTGTTGTTGGCCTTGCAGGCGTACAGCAGCCGGTGCGGCACCCCCGAAAAAGCGTTGGCTAAACGTTGATAGTGCTGGCGGATAACTTCAGCATCATACACATACAGCGGGCTGCCGAATTGCTCCACTAATTGGCGCGCACTTTGGCCACCAATGTTCAGCGCGCTATCGGGCGAAACCGCCACAGCAATTGGTTCTGTTTCCATCTCAGTTGTTTCCATCTCAGTTGTTTCCATCACGGTTGATCCCATCTCAGTTGTTTCCATGCGGCAAAGATAAAGTTGTCCGGCGGGCTGAGGTTGCCGGAAGAATGTATCAACCTAAGCCAGCAGGGAAGCGATGCGGGAACCATTGCCACCCCACAGAAAATGAGCAAAAAAAATCCAAAAATTTCCCTCGCTCCCCAGCCGTAAGACCTTGCTTCCCAGTTCATAAGATGCCGCCGATAGATTGTTCCCATTGCTTCAGTAGCAATCACAACAACCTTCAACAATCTGGGAACATCACGATGACCTTCACACTGAAACCACTGTTCGCTACGCTGGTGCTTGCCGCCAGTACCTTCCTGCTCACCGGCTGCGAGGCCTTGCAGTCGCTGGCTCCGGCGGTGCAAAATGTCCGATTTTTCAGCTTCTCTTACAAGGAACTTCCAAGCTCGATGACATTGGCCCAAGCAGTGGTAGAAATGAGGAATCACTCAGGGATGATGACCTCCAACACCACCGAGTACCATGGCAACAAGGAGAACAACACACAGTTTTTCCGGCTACGGATACTTCAACCCGGAAGCGGAGCAAGCCAGGGATTGTTGGAGATTAAAGTGCAAGATGCCACCACGCGAACCCTTGATCCGCAATTCTCCCCTGGTGTCACTGGGCTAGACCTTGATGTGATCCCTCTGCCCCAAATCGGTACGGAAGTGGAATTTGGCAACCTGCTGATGTCCTTTGTTCAGCAGAACACGAAGACAGATTTTGAGAACAACAACGATCCCAACAGTTGGTTCCGGCTGACGCTGACCGCCGTTGACCTAACCGCCAACACTGCATCGGGAGACTTCGAGGCGATTGTCCGCGAACCTGTATCCGGCAGACTATTCGCCATCACCGATGGTGGGTTCCACATGACGATTAGCCAGTAAGCAGGGCTTCTCTGTTGTTGCTGTTGTTGCTGTTGTTGCTGCTGCACTATCCGGGGGCATGGCATGGCTGTGCCCCCGGGGATGCACGGCAACAAAAAGCTGGCTTCCGCGCCGGAACATCCTCCACCACCCCCCGTCACAACCGCAGAACTGCGCAAAAACCGCTTACCTATCACGCACTTTTCTGGAGGATTCCGACACCATGACGCAACGACTTCCGATTCTGCTGGCCGCTGGAATGGCCTTTGGCGCACTCGCCATCCATGCCCAACAAACCGCTACCCCCCAGCTTGGCGTAGCCGACACCACCATCCGCACCGAACGCTTTAGCTGCAACCTTTTCCCGATGACGATGCCGTTCGGCGGAGGAAGCTACCTGGGCGTTCAAATTGAAGAAGTGACCCCCGACAAAGCCAAAGAACTGGGGCTGAAAGAAGAGTACGGCGCGATTATCAACAAAGTGATGGAGGGAACCGCTGCCGAAAAAGCTGGATTGCTGGCCAACGATGTGATTGTTGGCTGGAATGGTGGCCGCGTGGAAAGCACCCGCCAACTAATCCGCCTGGTTCGCGAAACCCCGGTGGGGCGTGCCGTCCGCATCGAAATCCTGCGGAATGGATCGCCGATGACCATCAACGCCACAATCGGCAAACAGGAGAATGAGATGTTTGAAGGATTCAACTCCACCATGGACTCCATGATGGATTGGAAAGGCTTGGAAGCGGTGGAGGGGATAGAAGGCTTGGAGGGACTGGAAGGATTTGAAGGGCTGAATCACTTCAACTTCAAAATGGATACCGCTTGGAGCTTCGACACCACAATGAAGGGGGACTGCCACGGGTTCATCATTGGTGGTGAATCCAACATGAACTTGGGGATGCAACGCCCACGCTTGGGGGTGCAACTGCAAGACCTTACTCCACAATTGGCCAAATACTTCGGCACCAACCAGAAGAGTGGCGCGCTTATTAGCGAAGTAGTTGGCAACTCAGCCGCCGAACGCGCCGGGCTGCAAGCTGGCGACATCATTCTTGCGATTGATGGAAAAGAGGTTGGCGACCCCGGCGATGCCGCCCAGATGATCCGCGAGCACAAGGAAGGAACGGTGGAGCTTCGCATCCTTCGCGAGCGACAAGAACAGACAATCACCGCAACGTTGGAGAAAGCCCCGGAAATGGGAACCAACCCAATGCTGCAACCCAACGGCGAACGGCAGATGCGCAAATTCCACTTCAAAGGGGGGAAAGGTCCGCGCCAGTTTGAGATGTTTTTCTTTGGGCCAGATATGCCACAGATGCAGGAGCAGCGCGACGGCGAAGCCCCAACCGCACCACAGGAGCAAATCGCCCCAACTCCAGAAAACAATGTGGAGTTCAGCAACATTATCCCCGGCGGGATGCTGAACCAGCTGGTGCAAAGCATGATGGCTCAAACCGCGCCGCAGTTTGAAGATGCCGAACTCCAATTTCCGCTGCCGCCAATGCCGCTGATGGCCCCACCAGCGGGGAAGCAGAGCAAAGCGGTGGCGTTGTAAAACAAATCATGCCGCAAACCTTGCCAACGATTCCCAGAAATTGAGGTGTTGTTCCGGCAAGGTTTTTTCTGAGGGATTCCCCGCTCATCTTTGCCACCGTCTGAATTCCCATGCGCCCGATTTGGGACCTCCCTGTGGTTTGTAATTCACGGCTCCCTCCGGATCACCACAGGGAGGTACAAGGGTGGCGCGGCGGAAACAGATTCATGGGCAACCACAGTTGAACAGGAGACGGCACCGGCGAACCAATCGCGGGTGCCGTTTTTTTTATCACCCCGCCACCGCGAAGCAGCAGCGCAAGCCCATCTGGCGTGTAGGAGATCGGCATTCGCTGGAAATTCCAAATTCTTCATTCTTCATTCGGCATTCGACATTCGGCATTCGACATTCCACCGGCTCCCTTCGCTTGCTTACTCCAGCTTTCTATCCCGGCAACATCACCAAATCCCCCTCCCGTAGCTCACCTTCTTGCACGCCGGTTCGCGCCGCCAGCCCTTCTTGAATCAGGGTGGCCAAGATTTCCAACCCGTCGCGTTCCTCTTTCAGTTTCATTTTTTTCTGATAGCCTAGCAGCTTGGCAGCCTCAGCCACAAGCTGGTGGGCCGGAACACCAGCTTTGGCGTGGCGCAAGGTTTCCACCATCTTCCCCCGCCAAAATCGCCGTGGGATTCCGCACAACGTTGGCTCGGGGGGGCGAACGTCGTCGGGGTGGAAGAGTGCCAGTTGCGAAATCGGCCCCGAGGCGCAGTTGCGGCGCGCCGGACAGACCGAGCAACGTGGCTTGCGTGCGGTGCAGATTGTGGAGCCAAGGTCCATCAACGCCTGGTGCCAACGGAAGGAATCCCCCGCCGGAAGAATTGCCGCAGCAACCGCCGCCACCGTTGCCGGCGGCATCACCTGGCGCGCCCCGTGGCAGCGAAACAGCAGCCGCGACAGCACCCGCTGGACGTTCACATCCACCACCGGAACATCCATCCCAAACGCAAAGCATTGGATTGCCGCAACGGTGTATTCCCCCAACCCCGGCAACGCCCGCAACTGCTGGGCACTGCGCGGGAACACCCCGGAGTGATGCTCCAAAATCCCCCGCGCCGCCAGCTGCAACCGAAGTGCGCGGCGGTTGTAGCCCAACCCCTGCCACGCCCGAAGCAAGTCCCCTTTGCTGGCCGCCGCCAACGCGGCAACGGTTGGGAACTGCCGCAAAAATTCCGGCAACCGCGCCGCCACCCGCGCCGATTGGGTTTGCTGCAACATCACCTCACTCACCAGCACCACATACGGGTCCACAATCACCGCGCCCCCCTCCTCCGGCTCCAGCCTTCGCCACGGGAACGATTTCGCTTCCTTTTGGAACCACGCCAGCAGTTGCTTGCGGATTGCGCGGTGAAAGCGGTGGAACGTGACCGGGAGCAATGCGGAGTTTGAGGCCATTGCAGAAAATACAGATGCTCATCTAAAGTTAGCGGGCAAAGTATGATCCGAGCTACCGACAAATAGAGTCCCCGCTCATGCTGAGCCCCGTCGAAGTATGAGCGGAGCCACCGAACTCGCGCCCCCCTGCTTCGCTCTGGCGAGCTTCGCGTCCCCCCAATTCTGGGGGGAAAGGGTGGAATAGCAACGATGTACGCACGCGCCCCCGCGCTAACTCGTGGGAATACGGAAGAGAAGCCACTCCCCTCCGCTTATGTTGAGTGTGCCGAAACAGATGCTTCCTGCAACAACCACAACGTTGGCGGGCGTGGGGTCTGGGGGCTAAGTTTGCGGCTGTTTGCGTTGCAGGCATCGAAGGTTTGCAGCCAACTACGCAGAGTGAGATCACGCAGAATTATCCTTCCCAACATGCAAGTCATTAATTCGGTTGTCGAGCTTATCGGCAACACTCCGCTTCTGAAACTCAACAAGGTTATCGGCCCAACAAAAGGGACTGTGCTGGCCAAAATGGAGAGCGCGAACCCAGGCGGTTCAGTGAAAGACCGAATCGGCATCAGGATGATTGAGGCTGCCGAACGGGAAGGGAAAATAAAGCCAGGGGGATTGCTGATTGAGCCAACCAGCGGCAACACCGGAATTGGGATGGTGCTGGCCGCAATCCAGAAAGGCTACCGCTGCCTGTTTGTGATGACCGACAAAGCCTCGGTGGAACGTGTCCGCTACCTGAAGGCAATGGGGGCCGAAGTGCTGATTGTCAGCAGCGCGGCAAAAGCAAGCTCGCCGGAATACTACTTCAACACCGCGCAACGCTTGGCCAGCCAGATACCAAACGCGCTGATGCTGAACCAGTACGACAACCCCGCCAACCCCGAAGCCCACTACTACGGAACCGCACCAGAAATTTGGGAGCAGACCGAAGGAACGATCACCCACTTTGTTGCCGGAATGGGAACCGGAGGAACCATCAGCGGATGCGGCAGATTCTTCAAGGAGAAAAACCCCAACATCAAGGTGATTGGTGCCGACCCAACCGGCTCATCGCTGAAAACCTACAAGGAAACCGGGCGGCTGATTGAAGCACTCCCCTACTTGATTGAAGGCGTTGGGCAGGAGCGAATCCCGGGAAATCTGAACTTCAACGTTGTGGATGAAGTCTTTAACGTGGGCGACCGCGAAGCCTTTGTGATGGCGCGCCGGCTTGCTCGCGAGGAAGGTATTTTCACCGGCGGCTCAACCGGAATGAACGTTGCCGCCGCCGCCGCAAAAGCCCGTGAACTGAAGGAGGGTGATGTGATGGTGGTGATTGTCTGCGACACCGGCGAGCGGTATCTGACCAAGCATCACTCCGACGAGTGGTTGCAGGAGAAAGGGTTTTTGGAAAGTGAAAAAATCACCCTGGGGATGGTGCAAGAACTGAAGGTGCGGCGCGAAGGGCGAATCGCAATGCTATCGGCCACGCCCGCGATGAGCGTGCGCGACGCGCTGAACCTGATGAACGCCCACGGGTTCAGCCAGCTGCCGGTGATGGAGGAAGGAACCCCCGTTGGCTCACTACGCGACAACCGCCTGATGGCCGCTGTGCTGGAAGACCGCGAGTTGCTGGATCGCGCCGTCAGTGAAGTGATGGAGGGTAGCTTCCCGGTGGTGAAACACACCACCGAAGTGAGCAACGCCATCCGCTACCTGAAAGATGCCCGCGCAATTCTGATCGAAGATTACGGTATGATTTCCGGCATTCTTACCCGGCATGATTTGGTGGAGTTTTCGTGAGGTGATCGGGGGGCATGATTCAAACATCATGCCCCCCATCCATCCAGCACCTGTGACGATTATTTGGCGGCTTGGCGGCCCGGCCCCTGCCGTCGTATATTTGCCCCGTGCGAATCAAAACCCTTCATAGCAGCAACCTGATGTCATCTACCGGGACCATTCGCGGGGGATCGTTCCCTTCGGCGATGCTCCTGGGCGAACGCCTGCGCCATTGGATTGCCACCGCCAGCGCACTCCCCCTCTCCGCCTGATTTTTTTCCACACGCTCCTCCTTTCCAAAATTGCGTAGCCAACGGGCGCAGGTGTTTTTTGCCTGCTTCCGCCACCTATGCTGCATCGTTAATCGCTGAACAAAAAATCAATCATCAATAGGAGAGATAGATCACCATGACTACATCAATGGAACAGGGAACCATGCTGAAAGCCGCCGGCAACATTGCCCCAAACGAAGTCCACCAAACGCTTGGCCGCCACATGCTGGCCGATGGATTCCAGATGGTGCTGGACCTTGAACGCAGCCACGGATCGTACCTGTACGATGCCATCACCGGCAACCGCTTTCTTGACTTCTTCACCTTCTTTGCCAGCAACCCGCTGGGGATGAATCACCCCAAGCTGAACACACCCGAGTTCATCACCAAAATTGGGAAAGTGGCGCTGCACAAACCAAGCTGCAGCGACCTTTATACCGTGGAAATGGCGGAGTTCGTGGAAGCATTTTTCCGCGTTGCCGTCCCCTCCCATTTCCGCTACAGTTTCTTTATTGAAGGGGGCGCGCTGGCGGTGGAGAACGCGCTGAAAGTTGCCTTCGACTGGAAAGTGCGGAAGAATTTTGCCAAAGGACACACCCAGGAAATCGGCCAGAAAGTGATCCATTTCCGCCACGCTTTCCACGGGCGGAGCGGATACACGATGACCCTGACGAACACCGATCCGACCAAAACCGATCTCTTCCCCAAATTCCAGGGTTGGCCACGGATCACCAGCCCGGGCGCGACGTTCCCGCTGGAAGGGGATAACCTTCAGCGGACGAAGCAACTGGAACAGCAAGCAATCGCCGAAATTGAGGAAGCATTCCGCCAGAACCCGGACGACATCGCCTGCATCATTCTGGAGCCAATCCAAGCCGAAGGTGGCGATAACCACTTCCGCCCAGAGTTCCTTGCCGAGCTACGCCGCCTGTGCGACCAGAACGAGGCGTTGCTGATTTTTGATGAAGTCCAAACCGGCGTTGGAATGACCGGCACAATGTGGGCACATCAAGGCTTGGGCGTTCTGCCGGACATCATCACTTTTGGGAAGAAGACGCAGGTTTGCGGAATCCTTGTTGGGCCGCGTGTGGATGAAGTCCCCGATAACGTTTTCCACAAATCCAGCCGCATCAACTCCACGTGGGGGGGGAATCTTGTGGATATGGTCCGGTTCACGAAGGTGCTGGAGATTATCGAGGAGGAGAATTTGGTGGAGAACGCGCGCCTGGTTGGCCAGCATCTGCTTGGCCGCCTGCATCAGCTTCAGCAGGAGTTCCCGAACCTTGTCAGCAACGTGCGTGGGCGTGGGCTGATGTGTGCCGTTGATCTGCCAACCGCAGAACTGCGCAACACCTTCCGCGAACAATGCTACGCCAACGGGCTGATGATCCTGGGCTGCGGCGATCACTCCATCCGGTTCCGCCCCGCGCTGAACATCACCGCCGAAGTGATTGACGAAGGGTTGGAAGTGATTCGGGGGGTGCTGGCGGGGATGTGAGGAAGAAGAAGATAGGAAATAGGAAATAAGAATAACCGAGGACGCAGAGAGAACGTGTGAGATACCCGCTCTTCCCTGTGTCCTCTCTGTTTTCCCCCTTTTCGGTTCACCTTCTCGCATCGGTTTCCCCCTTATATTGCGCCCCTTCGTTCACAACAGTCCATCCAAAAAACGAACTGAACTAACCGACGTATGGCAACTCCACGCTCCGAGGCCCCGCGCCGTTCCGCAGCGTCTTCCAGCAAGAAACCAGCACAGCAGCAGCTTGGCCCAGGGCGGTCGCCGTTTGCTGGGTTGGACCCTCGCGCCCAGTCGCTCCTGTTTGTGGGGGCAATCCTTCTTCTGCTTGTCCTGTTTTTCAGCAAGCAGATTTTTGGCGATATGCTGTTTGGCGCAAGCGACTTTGTCTCCTGGGAGAGCTTCCACCCCTACCTTCAGGCCCAAGATGCCAAAGGTGAACCCCCACTCTGGATTCCGTACATCTTCAGCGGAATGCCGGCCTTCGCCTCCTTTTTAGTGACCGGCGACCGCTGGTGGGATTTGACGATGAAGCTGTTTTACAGCAGCGAGCATATCGTTGGCTTCATCAACTATCCCGTCACCCGCGTGGTGTTCCACTACTTCCTGTACGGGGTGGGGATGTACCTGCTGATGCGGACAAAAAAAGCTACCCGTGGGGTTTCGCTGTTCGTCGCGCTGGCGGCAATTTTCAGCACCTGGATCATCATCTACATTATGATTGGCCACAACACCAAAATCCTGGTGCTGATGACCTTCCCCTACATCTTCCTCTGTCTGGAAAAATTGATCCAACGCTGGAGCCTGCTGTATGCTGGGTTGCTGGTTCTGGCGGTTCATATCCTGTGGGAAGCAAGCCACATGCAAACCGCATTCTACGGAGCCTGCGCCGTTGGAATCTACCTGCTTGTTGAACTGATCGGCGCGCTCCGCCAAAAAAATCAAGACGCGGCAACATCAGGAACTCCTGCAACCGTGGGGGCAGCCATTGCCACGCTGGTCCTTGCCGGCGCGTTCGCCTACGGCATGGGGCTTGACCGCAACCTGGCCGTGCAAGAATACCTCCCCTACTCAACCCGTGGCGCGGCCTCCATCACCGCCGACCCAACTCACAAGGAAGGGGCAATGGAGGTTGGACAAGGGTGGGAATACTCCACCAACTGGAGCTTCTCGCCCCAGGAAATGGTGACGTTCTTCTCCCCCAGCTACTACGGTTTCGGGAAAATGGAGCTTCCGCGTGAGGTGGTTGCCAGCTTCAACCCGCAACTGCTTCAGCAAAACGGGATTGACCCGGAAGGGCACATGGCCACTTACTGGGGCCAGATGAGTTTCACCGATGCGGCCCACTACATGGGCGCGGTGGTGCTGGCGTTGGGATTGTGGGGATTCTGGATTAACCGCCGCAACCGCTTTGCACAAGCCTTGCTGGCAATCGGCCTGTTCGGGCTTGTCCTCTCCTTCGGGCGGAATTTTGACCTTCTCTACAAACTCTTCTACGACCTTGTTCCTGGCTTCAACAAGTTCCGCGCACCAAGCCAATCGCTGGTGCTGTTGGAGTTCGTGTTCCCGATTCTTGCCGGCTTGGGATTGAAGGAACTGATTGCCCGCCGCGAAGCTGGCGACACCACCGTCGTGAAAGGGATGATCGGCTGGATGGCCGGGTTTGGCGGGTTCACCCTTCTGCTTCTGCTGATCCTTTCTTCCGGAAGCAGCTACAACGAAACGGTCTCGCAATCGGGGAAACTTCTTTCGGCAAGCGCGGAAGCCGCAAGCTACATGCACGGACGCGCCATGACCGACTTATTCCTGACGTTGCTGTTTGGTGTGGGGGGACTGGGACTTGCCTACTTCTACGCAAAAGGGCGCATCAGCAGTGTGGTGATGGTGGGCGCGTTGATTGCCCTTTCCACGGCAGACCTGTGGCGCATCGCCTTCATCCCGATGGAGGGAACGCCAGCCAAAGAAGTGATGGCCCAGTTTGAACCCACCGACGTTGATCAGTTCTTGGCAAAGGACACCACGAAGTACCGCATCCTGAACCTTGCCACACAACCGAACTTCCCCGCACGGCATTTCCAGGAGCATATTCTGGGATACTCATCGGCAAAAATGCGGAGCTACCAGAACCTGTTGGATATTGCCGGCAACGGTGACATCCCAACCTCACCGCTGGCGTGGGACTTGCTGAACACCAAATATCTGGTGATGCCGAACGAGCAGGCAAAATCGGCCCAGGGGATGACCCCGGTGTTCCAATCGCCACGCGGATTGACGGTGATGCAGAACACCAACGCCATGCCACGCGCATGGTTCGTGAACCGGGTTGAGGTTGCCAACGAGAAAGCCATTCTGGAAATGATAAAATCGAACGGATTCGACCCCCGCGACGTTGCCTACCTTGTTGCCCCGCTGAAAGTGCAAATAGACCCAGTTGGATTCTCGGCCGGGATGCAGGATAAAATGAAATTGGACTCCGCCGGAAACCTTGTGCCGGACACCACCGGAAGCACCGCGATCAGCGCGCCAAAAGGGAGCGTGGCAATCACGAAATACGAGCCGCACCACATTGCAATGGAGGTGGAGGCAACCGGGAACAACTTCCTGGTGATCAGCGAAATCCACTACCCGCCAGGGTGGCGCGCAACCATTGACGGCAAGGAAGCAGAGATTATCCAAACGAACTACCTGCTGCGCGGGCTGGTGGTTCCGGCGGGGAAGCACAAGATTGAGATGAACTACGTCAGCGGCGGATTCGACACCGGAAAGTACGCCTCGCTTGGGCTGAACGTGGTGATGTTCGGAATGATTATCGCAGGGGCATTGATGGGGCGGAAGAAGGAAGAGGTAGTGTAAAAAAAATAGGCTCAACGAACGTTAGCCCCAAGCAACCCTCTCTTTCTTTCCTCTGTGCTCTCTGTGTCTCTGTGGTTCTTTCCCTTCTTCGCCACTGAAGAAAAAAAAAACACAGAGGCACAGAGGACACAGAGAGAGAAAAAAAGAGAGAGGAGACACCTCAACAACAAACAGCAAACCGGACCGAAGCGGCTGGCATCGCAGCAAGTTTCTTGCAGCCGCCAGCCGCTTCTTGATTTTTTTCTACTTCGGCGAAGCTCAGCATGAGCGGAGGGCCAGGTTCGGTGGCCAACACTCTTGATCCTACTTCCTACTTCCTATTTCCCCCCGCCACAGCTCGAACGCCAGCCACCAATCTACCTCCCCCTCTGCCGACGGGTCGCCCGAACTCCATCGCCGAATTGCGTTGCCGATTGCGGCGTGGTCGTAGTGAGGGTAGGTGCGGACCTGCTGCGATTCCCACCGGTCCAAAATGAACGGGCGCATGGCCGCAAGAAAATCTCGGCGCAGCGTGTGTGGCGGTTCGGGACGGATCAGCTTTTTTGCACGAACCCACAGGTGCGCCCCAATCGTCCCCAACGGGTACGGGTAGGTTGTCACCCCTTTCACCAGCGGGAACCGCTCCAGCGAGGGGGCGGCGTGATGCAGCATCTGGCGGTACAGCCGCGCATTCCGGCGCAACGGCTCGGGGGTGGCAAACACCGCATCCAGAAAATCGGGCTGGGCAAAGGGCATGAAGTTCACCGCAAGCGAATCCACCCGCGATTGCTCAATGCCGCCAACGTTCGGGAACCGCGCCTGCACAATCCACAAATCCAGCAAGTTCCCAACCCCAAATTCTTTCACCCCCGGCGCGGCTTCCCACAGCGAACGCAACTGCTCTTTCACCCCCCGCATCATCACTTCGGTTGTTTCCTGGTTGAAGAGTTTTGCGCGATGCAGCCGCACAAACGGGAGCAGGGCATCGGGGTCGCCGGTGGCAAGCGCGTCGGTTCCCCCTTTCAGAAATCTTCCAAAAAATTGCCGCCGCCCAATCTCGCCGTAGCCCCCATCCACCAGCACCCAACGCTCCGCCGGAAGCTGCGGATAGTACCGAAGCCGCGACCACGTGGAGAGCGGCTCCACCACCATCGTCTGCCCGGCGTACTCCATCAGCGACGGGAGCGCGTGGGCGGGGTCATCGGGGGGAAGATCGAAATGGTGGCAGGCGATGCCGTGGGCCGCCGCAAGCTGCTTGGCAAGGGCAACATCCGGCTCGGTCGGCTGGCCAAACGTGTAGGTGGTGAAGGGTCCCTTCCGCTGCAACAACAACGCCAGCAGCAACCGCGAATCGAACCCGCCAGAAAGCCCCAGCGCAAGCTGGCGGCCATCGGGAATGTGCGGCTGCAGAAACCGCCCCAGCGCGTTTTCAACAGAGCTTGCTGGCTCCGTTTTTGGCAGATAGAGTTGCTCGGTCAGTCGCAACTTCCCTTCGCGGAAAATCCCCCTTCCCCCCTGCCCCAGCCGTTCAACGCCCTCCACCAAGCTGCCGCAACGCCACTGGTTGAACGTCAGGAAATGCGGGCCGAAATTGTGGAAATTAATCTGGGACAAACCGGCAACGCGGCAAAGGTAATCGAGCCGTGTGGAGAAGATGAGAGCATTGTTGTGGTGCGAAAAATAGAGTGAGCGAAGCCCAAGCTGGTCGTTGGCCGCAACTAATTCGTGGGCGTTCCACCGGAGGGTGAGGTAGTGGCCGTTCAGTTCGTGAAGCGGTGGTTCGGGTTGGCTCATCAGCCGGTGCCAATCTTGGGATTGCAGGATTCGGCAGCCGTTGTTTTCGCTGGCAATTCCCAACCCGCAAACAATCCAGCCGGAATGTTCCTGCGAGTGAGAGTGGCAAGTGAGTTCCGTTCCGCCGCCAACGGCCAGCATAGTTTCCTGGCTGATAGCGAACGATGCAACGCCGCCAGCAACAGCCTGGATTCGCTGCCGAACAACCCCGGTATCCCCCGTTGAAAAACAACCAAGTAGCCAGCCCATGGATCGTGATGATTTGGTGATTTACCCCGCGCCCCAATGCCTCACAAACTGCGCAATCGCCTCCACCGTTGTGTCGCCGGTGGGGCCAAAACGGCGGACGATGGAGAAGTGGTCGCGGCCGCGAATACTGACGAACCGGGCTTCGTTTCCGGCTTCGCGCAGGGCGTTGGCAAACTGCTTGCCGCCGTCGCGCATCCGCTCCGGGTCTTGCTCGGCAACCATCACCAAAAACGGTGGATGGAACTGGCTGATATGATGCACCGGCGAGGCTTCGTGCAACTCCTGGGCCGCTCCGCCAAACGCTTCGTGAATCAACTCCAAGCTGGTGAATCCGGGGCTTTCGGCGTGGGTGTTTAGGTTGTACACGCCACTGATGGCAACCACCCCGCGAACCGCTTCGGCAGGGAACTGATTGCGGGTTTGCAGATCGCTGTTCAAGGCAACAAACGCCGCAAGATGCGCCCCGGCGGAGTGCCCCATCAGGAAGAGTGAGTTGGGGTTTCCGCCAAACTGCGAAATGTGTTGATGAACCCACCGCACCGCTTGGGCGCAGTCATCGGCATGGGCCGGGTGCTGCACCGCCGGGGTCAGCCGGTAGTTGACCGTTGCGGCAACGATTCCCCGCACGGCAAAGGCGCGGCCAAGATGCTCGAACAACCGCTTGTCGCCGCTGCGCCAGCCGCCGCCGTAGAAGTAGATCACCACCGGAAGATTTTCAGCATTGGGCGGAGCGTACAGATCAAGGCGGTGGCGCGGCTCGGCGGAATCGGCCAGATATGGAATATCCCGCTGGATGCGGACATCGGCGTTGAAGAGTTCGGTGAAGGTCATGGCTGGTCCAGAGTGAGTGTGCAAAGTATGATAGAGTTACCGAACATCGCCCCCGCCCATGCCGAGCCAGAGCGAAGAGTGAAGAGTGAAATGGGAAGAGTGAAATGAAGACAAAGCCAGCAACTCACCAATGACCACACCGCGAATCCAGCCCTCCGCTCATGCTGAGCCCCGTCGAAGTATGAGCGGAGCCACCGAGCTCAGCCCGCCGCTGCCTGCCCTCACCCCCCGCCCTCTCCCAAGTAGGTGAAGCTACTGCTTGCCTCACATTCGGCAGGTGGGAGAGGGAGCCAAAGCCGAGATGGAACCGAAGAGTGAAATGTGAGGTGGCACAGAATCTCCGCGCTGAAGCACGGAGCAATTTCAAAGAAAAGCCACCACTGACCACTGACCACTGACCACTGACCACCCCGCCCTCCGCTCATGCTCAGCCGGTCATTCTTCTTTTTCTGGATTTGTGGCCGCCGCTTGCCCGGCGGCCCAGCCGGTGGAAAATGCGGCTTGCAGGTTGTAGCCGCCAACGCGCCCGGCAACGTCCAACGCCTCGCCGGCGAAGTACAAATTTCGCACCGATTGGGACCTCATGGTGGTTGGCCCCACCCCCCGCAGGGCAATCCCACCAGCGGTGACTTCGCCCCGGTCAATCGGCACTTCCCCCACCGTTCCAACGCGCCATTGCTTCAGCGTGGCAATCAATTTTTCCCGCTCCTGGCGCCGCACCGCTCCAAGTTTTCTTCCCGACTCAATCCCCGCTTGCTCCATCACACTTTCCACAACTGCCTGCGGCACAAACCCGGCAACCAACGTTTGAATTTCGCTGGTGGGGGATGCTTGCAGCCGATCCAGAAAAGTATCCAGAAGGTCCTGGTGGGTTTGCTCCGGGGCAACGTCGGCAATCAGGGTTGGGGTGGCTCCGGCTTCCTGGGCCAGGGCAACTGCACGGCTGATTTCCAACACCGCAGGGCCGCTTGCGCCGCGGTGCGTCAGCAGAAGGTCATCGCGCCAGGTTTGGTTGAAATGCTTTGCGTTCGGGATGCCCAGCGATTGCAGCGTTGGAGTAAACGTCAGCCGAACATCGCGCAGTGCAACCCCTTGCCAATGGGCCGGCGGCGGCGGGGAAAAGTAGATGGGGGCCAACGCAGGGCGCAGCGGAACCACCGGGATCCCCAGAGCTTCCCCCCAGCTGATTCCATCACCAGTAGTCCCAACTTTGCGGTAGCTGATTCCTCCGGTGGCAACAATCACCGCATCGAACGGCATGGCCTTGCCAGCAAGCTGAACCCCAACGGCAACTCCATCTTCAACAAGCACCGATTGGACGTGGGCGTTGGTGCGTACCTCAACATCGGCACGCCGAAGCATCCGCTCGAACGCGCTTAAAACATCATCGGCACTGCCACTAACGGGGAAGACGCGGCCGTTTGGTCGGGTGAAGGTTTCCACCCCTTCGGCATGGAGCATTGCAAGAAGTGAGTCGGCGGTGAGGGTGTGGAATGCGTAGCGGAGAAATCGTGCTTCGGGGGGGATGAAGCCTTGCTCCATTGGGCGGGGCAAGGCGTTGTGGGTGATGTTGCACTTGCCGCCGCCGGAGATCAGAATTTTGATGCCGAGGCGTTTATTCCGCTCGAACAGGGTTGCGTGTTGGCCAGCCGCCCGCACCGCCAACGCCGCAAGCATCCCCGCCGCGCCGCCGCCAACAACGGCAATTCGTCTAAACGTCGTCATGCAGCTTAACCAATCGGCGAAGTGCGGAAATTTCGCGGCGGTCCAGGGGCCGCCACTCGCCACGGGCAAGCCCACGGACGGTAAGCCCGGCATACTGCGAGCGGTGAAGCCGCACCACCGTGTAGCCAAATTCTTCGAACAACCGCCGCACTTCGCGGTTCTTCCCTTCGCGCAGTTGGATGCTGAGAACGCGGGCATCGCGCTCCTCCACAAACAGTTCGCAGGGTTGGGTTTCCTCACCATTTTCAAACGTCACACCGGCGGCAATTTTTCGGGCGTGGCGGTTTTCCAGCGGCTTATCAAGCTCAACATCGTACAGGCGTTCAACGCCGTAGCGTGGGTGCATCAGGCGGTGGGAAAGGTCGCCATCGTTGGTCAGCAGCAGCACGCCGGTGGTGTTGCGGTCCAGGCGGCCAACGGGGTAGATGCGGTCGTGGTACTCCACAAGGTCCAGCACGGTCCGGCGGCCGCGCTCGTCGCTGGTGGTGGTGATGGTGTCCTTCGGTTTGTTCAGCAAAATGTACGAGTGACGCGGTGGGTCGCTGATCTGCTTGTTGTCAATCGCCACTTTATCGTTCCCCTGCACACGGGTCCCCAGCTCCGTCACCACTTTGCCGTTAATCTTCACCCGCCCCTCGCGGATGATTTCATCGGCCGCCCTGCGCGAGGCCACGCCGGAATCGGCAATCACCTTATTCAGCCGAACCCCTTCCGACGTTGAAGCAGCTTTTGATCCGGCTTTTGAAGTTTTTGGAGCAGGCTTCGGCCCAGCTTTTGGAGCAGGCTTCGGCCCAGCTTTTGGAGTAACCTTCGGCCCAGCTTTTGGAGCAGAATCGTGCTTGGTTGTTGTGCGTTTGTTCATCATGCGGCAAAGATACCACGGGCGGCGGGGGAAGTCGGGAAACGGAGAGTAATGGGGGGAGAATTTGGATGGAGGTGGCGAGAAACCGCGCCCCCCAGCTCCAAATCAGGCATCGCTCCATTCCCCTCCGGTGGAGGGGTGCCCGCCAGGGCGGGGTGGTTTCTTGGTAGTGTTGTTGCAGTTTCCTCATCCGTAGCCCCACCACCCCGTCAGGCTTCGCCTGCCACCCCTCCGCGGGAGGGGAATTTTTTCTTTCTCTGTCAGGCGGGGCCTGACATTCGTCAAGGCGATGACCCAATTCCCCTCCTGTGGAGTGAGTTTTGGATTCCCACTGATCCAGCCCTCGGTTCGTGCTGAAGCTGTCGCACCCAGTCCCGCTTCCCCAAAAAATTCCCCCGCAAACCTGACGTGCATCATGTTGAAAGAATCTCTTCGGCAAATATGATCCATGTCACAAAACGCCAGCCCCCGGAAGGGATAGTTTGCGACCGCATTCTTGCCAGTTCAACAATCATTTTCAGGGGAATTGCACCATGCAAAACACTCGGTTTGATTCCGGCGCTGCGGTCGGATCGAGCAATGAACAACAGGAGGAGAAGTTTGTGCCGAAAGGGGCCATCACCTTCTTTCTGCTGCTTCTTGTGACCTACGCGCTGATGTGGTTCAGCATCTACTTCGACATGCTTTCACGGAGGTAACCATGGACAAGTACGAACAACGTGCCGTGCTTGGCGGCAGCTTCCTGATGCTTGTTTTCTTTGTTGCCGTGGTGATTGCTACCACCGGGTTTGGGGTAACTGTCCCGACCTGTATCGTTGATGTAAAGCCGTTCAAGCATGGGCAACTGCTGAAGTTAGCGGATAAGCATTACGAGCTTCACGCCGTTGCCAAGATGTGGTCCTTCGACCCACCGGAAGTGACGATTCCCCCCGGAAGCCGTTTGGATATTTTCCTGACCTCGCCCGATGTTGCTCACGGCTTCAACATCGAAAAAACGAATATCAACCTGATGGCCATCCCAGGCCAAGTGACCTACGCCAGCGTAACGTTCGACCAGAACGAGTGGGGGAATTTTCGGCTGTTTTGCCATGAGTATTGCGGCATGAACCACCACGCAATGCAAGGGTGGATTAAAGTGTGGCCAGCCGCCGCGCTTGGTGCAACCAATCAACTCGCGCCGGTTGCGGCACAGCAACCCACGCCCGCACCTGCCCCAGCATCCGCCGAAAAACCCGCCGACACCACAACCCAACAACCGAACGGAGGTGCGCAGCAATGAGTCTTCGCCAAACAGTAATGACCCTTGACCGTGGGCTGAAACGGCTAACGCTGATCCAGCTTGGCGTGCCGATGTTCCTGCTGATTATCGGCATCGGCGGCGGCTTGCTTCAGACGCTGATGCGTGCCGGAATTATCAAATCTCCATCGGCACTGGGGCTGGAATACTACCAGGGGCTGACGCTTCATGGGATTATCAACGCTATCGTCTTCACAACATTTTTTGCCGTGGCGTTCGGCAACGCAGTGGTGAGTTACTCGCTTCGCACGGCCATCAACCTGAAAGTTGCTTGGCTGGCAAATTGGCTGATGCTGGTCGGGACGGTGATGGTTGCCGTGATGGTATTTGCCGGGGAAGGCTCGGTGCTGTACACCTTCTATCCGCCGCTAAAAGCTCACCCGATTTTTTACGCTGGGCTTGCGTTGTTTGTGGTGGGAAGCTGGGTGGCGTTCTGGAACTGGATTCCGCTGTACCTGCAATGGCGGCGCGAACACCCGGGCGAAAAAACCCCGCTGGCAGTGGTTGGCATTTTCACCACGTTCATCGTCTGGCAGATTTGCACCATTCCGGTGGCGTACGAGGTGTTGGTGCTGCTGCTTCCGTGGTCGCTTGGTTGGACCGACACGATCAACATTGAATTTGCGCGCACGCTCTTCTGGTTTTTTGGCCACCCATTGGTCTATTTCTGGCTGCTTCCGGCCTACGTGATGTTCTACACGATGCTGCCAAAATTGGCCGGCGGGAAGCTGTTCAGCGACCGCGCCGGGCGGCTGGCGTTGATGATCTTTATCATCCTCTCCATTCCCGTTGGTGCCCACCACCAATTTGCCGAGCCGGGGATTGGCGCGCAGTGGAAATTGCTCCATTCCTTCCTGACGCTTGGCGTTACCATTCCCAGCTTTATCACGGCGTTTACCATGGCGGCTTCGTTGGAGTACGCCGGGCGGCAACGTGGCGCGAAAGGCTTGCTGAATTGGTTCGGGAAGCTCCCCTACTTCCAAGCCGATAACTACATGTTCGCCTATCTGTTCGTTGGGCTGGTGATCTTCTTTTTTGGCGGGATCACCGGTATCATCAACGCCTCGTACAACCTGAACAACGTGGTTCACAACACCGCATGGATGCCGGGGCATTTCCACATGACGGTGGCTGGCCCGGTGTTCCTTGCGTTCATTGGAATGAGCCTGTACATGGTGGAAAAGATGACCGGGAAGAAAGTAAAAGGGAAGTTGGCCGTTGCCGTGCCGTACATCTGGATGGTGGGGATCGCAATCTTCAGCACCGGGCTGATGCGCGGCGGATTGCATGGCGAACCACGCCGCACCAACATGGGCCTAACCTATCTGAACCCAGAGAGCAGCCTGTACCAACCGGAGTGGAAGCTGTGGGTGATGATGACCGCGATTGGCGGAACCATCATGTTCCTGGCAATGGTGATCTACTTTGCCATTTTCTTCAAAACACTCTTCAGCAAGAAGACCGAAGAGGAGGTGTTGGAGTTCCCGATAAGCGAAGCCTATCACGACGAGAAGCCGGGAATCTTTGCAAACTTCAAACCCTGGGTGATTGCTGCAATTATCCTGATTGTTATCAGCTACACCCCGGTGCTGATTGATGTGATGCGAAGCACCGCCTACACCGCCCCGCCGTACGACCCACACGTTCCGGTTCCGGCGCGCCAGTTCCAGCTGCCACCAAACGTGGTGATTGATAACACAAAATGAGCAAGCAACCAACGCCCGTTGCACCGATGAATAATGGCCAAAGAAGGGGGAGCAGGAATGTGTGGGAATCCACACTGGCAGCGCTCCTGCTTCCCCTGATGGCCACACTGGTTTGGGGATGATGGATACCGCAAGCATGAGCAAGCAACCAACGTTTGTTGCGCCGATAAATAATGGCTTATTAGGGGCAAGCAGGAATGTGTGGGAATCCACACTGGCAGCGTTCCTGCTTCCCCTGATGGCCATTCTATTTTTTGGAGGATGCAGCAACTCCGTCGGGGAGACTTCGCGGGTATATAAACTGACCGATGAACGTGGCCGCACCGTCACCTTCCCCAGCGATTACCGGGGGCGGAAATTGGTGGTGAGCTACATCTACACCCACTGCCCCGATGTCTGTATCGTGACAACAACAGGGCTGGAGAAGGCCCGGAAACAACTTGCCAAAAGCGATGATGTGACGTTCGTCTCCATCACCTTGGACCCACGCCGCGACGACACCACCGCACTGCGCCAGTACGCCGAACTTCGCGGGATTGACACCAAGAATTGGCACTTCCTCACCGGCCCCGAATCCACCGTTGATTCACTGTTGGATGAGATGAGCCTGGTGCGGCGGCGGTCATTTATCGAACAATCCCAAACCGGGGGCGAACTCTACTTTATTGACCACGACGACCCCGTGGTGTTGTGGGATCGCAAAGGAGAAATCCGCGCACGTTTCAAAGGAACCGAACTGAATCCTGATGACGTTTCCCAAGCAATCAATGAACTACCGTAACAGACAGGGATGGAGCCTGCGATTGGGGTTGCCGTTGCTGGCTCTGCTTGCTGCGTGCGCGGCCCCGGAGCAACCTCAGCTTCATCCAACCGGCGGCATCCGCATCACCGGAATGTGGGGAACGCCTGGGATTGCTGGGCGTGTGAGCGCGGCCTACGGAACCATCACCAACCACGGGACAGAACCAGATTCACTGGTAGCAATTTCCAGCCCGGCCGCCCCACTGATTGAAGTCCACCAAATGGTGGAGCAAGATGGGATGCTGCGGATGCGGGGAATGAAATTGCCCGTGGCCATCGCGCCCGGGGATTCGCTGGCAATGGCTCCGGGGGGAACTCACCTGATGTTAATGGAACTGCATCAATCGCTAAAACTTGGGGATAGTATCACCCTGCACCTTAGCTTTGCACACGCGGGCAAACAGGAAGTACGCTTCCAGATTGGGAACGAACAGAACAGACCGCAGAACTAAAAAAAACAACCAAATGAAGAGCATCTCACACTACGCACTGATCGCGTTTGCAGCAGGAATGACCACAATAGTTGCGTGTGGCGGAGGGGATGAACCGAAATTCCACACACCATCGCCGGCAACACCGTCGGTTCCGCCATCGGTTACGCCAACTCCATCCGGCACCGAAGCACCAGCTACCGCCGCAACCACTGGCGATAGCGGAGCCGCAAAACCGGCTGCCGGAGCCGCCGGCGTAAGCGATGCAGTGCTGGCAAAAGGGGCCGAAGTGTACAAGGAGTACTGCCAAACCTGCCACATGGCTGGCGGCGAAGGAACCCCCGGCGTATTCCCCCCACTTGCCGGCTCGGACTTTCTGAAGGATAAAACGAAGTCATTGGATGCCATCCTAAACGGCTTGCAAGGCGAGATCACCGTGAAGGGACAGAAATACAACAACGTGATGGTGAAGCTCCCCCCCAACTACGACAACGAAGCCGCCTCGGCAGTGATTAATTATGCAGTTCAACGCTTCGCCGCCGCTGCCTGGACTACCACCCCAGATGAGGTTGCGAAAACACGGAAGTAATCCAAAAACACTGAAGCCGGAGGCCTGATCGCTCAAGCCCCCGGCTTCATTTTCAAAAACTCCCACTCTTTCCTCCCCTCTTCTTCGCGCCCTTTGCGTGCCTTTGCTTTGCGTCTTTGCGTGAACCTCTTCTCTTCCTCCCCCTTTACTTCTTCACCGTCAGCATCCTGGTTTTGCTCCAGGTGCCGCTGGTGAGGGTGTAGTAGTAGTTCCCCGACGGCAGGTTCGTCACATCCACCGTGAGTTCGTAGAGGCCCGGTTTCTGGTATTCATCAACCAGTGTCTGGACCAAGCGGCCGTTGGCATCGTACAGCACAATCTTGGTTGGCCCATCCAACCCCAGCGAGTAGCGGATGTTGGTCACGGGATTGAACGGATTGGGTGAGTTCTGATCGAGCGCGTAATCGCTTCCGGTTAGCTCAATCAGCCGCAGATTTAGCCCGCAGATTGGCGCAAGGCCAGTGGTTGCCGCGCTGGTTTTCACCACCGCACAGTTCACGTCGTTCAGTGTCACCTTCACGTCCATGCTCCGCTCTGGGTCCTTGGTGAACATCACACCAAACGGCATCGTCAGCAGTTTTCCGGTTCCGGCCAATGGCGTTGGCGTGGCCACATCAATAATCAACAACCCCGGCTTGCTGGCACTGTTCACCGTTGCGGTGGAACCCGCGGGGGTAAGTGCTTCCAGCTTGGCAAGCGTTGCCGGGCGCGATTGCAGCAGCTTGGGATCGTAGGTGAAGACCACCGAGTATTCTTTGGCGTTCAGTGCCGTCACGTCTTCGTTCAGCAGCACCGCCACATCCATCTCCTTCCCAAGCTCCACCGCGTTATCCTTCCCACGCCCAGTGATTTGGGTTGTGGTGGAAAGGTTCTGGATTGGAGCCGCGCTTCCGCTCACCTCCAACTCATACTCCGGCGCGCCGGGGATGTTTGTGGTGAACACAATGGTGTCGCGCTGAATTCCCCCCGCCTGCGTTGGTATGTAGCGAACCTGAATCAACCGGTTCTCCCCGGGCAACACCGTGAACGTGAGTGCTGGGTTCGGATCGAGAATATTGAAGGGAGCGTTCCGTCCGCTTTTGAAACGCATCCCAACCACCTGAAGGTTTGCGGTTCCGGTGTTGGTGATGATTGGCGAAAGCAACGCGCCCACGGTATCGGTGATGCAGAGGTCGCGCACCGAATCGGTAACGCCACTGATTGCCGGGGTGAACAACTGCCCAACTCCAACCCAGTTGCTGGTTGCGTCCACGTTATCAGCAGTGATTGCGCGGATGCTGGCCCGCCGCGTGCCGATTGCTTGCGCGTTGAAGTATCCGGTGAACGTCAGTGTGTCGCTTCCCGGGCGAAGCACAATTGGGAAGGTGGTTCCCGTGTTCAGCGTGTAGCGGAAGTCGTCGGTGGTGCCGTCGTTATCGCTGGTGAACCGGAAGCTGGTGATTGCCACCGTGTCGCGGTACAGTGGGTCGCCCGGCATCCAGAATTTGATCTGCATCGCGCTGTCGGTGGTCTTCACGATTCGCGTGCCAAAATCGTAATCCTGCGTGGCCAACCCTGTTTCGGTCCCAATCCCCGTCAGCACCGATTGCACCAGCTCGGTCTGGTTGGTGTTGTGGTCGTAGGTGATGGTGGCGGTGCGCGGGCCAATGGCGGTTGGCGTGAACTCCACTTTCACCTCCAACGAATCCCCCGGCCCCATATCCACATTCACAAACTGCCCAGGGTTCAAGATTCGGAAATCGCTGCTGTGCCCTGCCATTGGCTGCACCCCGGTCACACGCGCTTGTGTGGTTCCGGCGTTCTTAATCCAAACCGAAGCTGGATACGGCCCGGTTCCAACGCGGTGACGTGGCCAGTCGTAGCTGGTGGCAAACAAGCTGGCTTGTATCCCTTCCCCTTTGTGGATGGAGATGCTGTCGTTGTTCGGGTTTGCCGGCGCGTTGTGGCTGAAGACAATCTGGTCTTGGAACGGCCCAACGGCGTTCGGCTGGAACGTTGCGCTCACGGTGATAATCTGCCCTGCGTTCAGGTTCAGCGGGAAGGTCAAGTTGCCATGCTCGGAAGTGAAGATTGGCGGGGTGACGCCGGGATACGCCGAAAGCACCGTTCCCCCCGTGACGGTCAGCATCCCACCATCGGTTGAGATATTCCGAATCTCGAACTGGCGGCGAGTCAAAGTTCCCACAAGCTGTTTGCCGTAATCAATATCGGTGACTTGGATGATGGGGGTTGCCGAGCTTCCCGTTACCAGCGCGATGTACCGTAGCCCGCAATCGTCGGCAACGCCAACGGAATCGCTGAAGCTGCCGCTGCGGTTGGCGGTGAACTCCACATCAATCGTCGCACTTTCGGTCCCGCTTCCGGCCGCGCCAAGCGTTGCCGGAAGGGAGAGGTTTTTGGTGATAACGAAATTGTTCGCACCACTTTTCAGCCGGACCTCGCGCAGGATTACGGGGCGGCTGTTCTTGTTGGTGATCGTCAAAGTTTTGGTTGATTTCCCGCCAAGAATCAGGTTGCCGAAGCTGAGTGGATTGGGCTGGATAGCAACATTCATGGAGGTATAATACACCGTGTCGCGGCGGAAATTGCCGGAGCGGTCGGTGGAGATCAGTACAGCGCGGGCATCTTTGGTTTTGTCAATCACCCGAAGCTGGAACGTGGTGGAGCGGTTGCCGGTCTCGAACGTTGTGGGGACAAACAGCTCGTAGTTATAGGTTTCGGTTGTGTCGGGGTCTAGCCAGATAAACGCAAGGTTTGCGCGTGCGGCTTCTTCGTCCGGCATATCGTTCACCACACCATCGGCCGTGCCGTCGCAGTTTTGTTTCAGGGTGACATCGGGCGCGACGGTATCCTTAATCCGGAGGTCGCCCAATGCAGCCGAGAGTGGATAGCCGTAGCTATCGAAGCTGCTGAAGCCGTACAGATAGCCAGCAAACGGGCTTGGGCCGCGCATTCGGTACGTTCCTGCTGGAATGGGGAACGTGGCCCCCATGTAGGTTTTCCCGTTCAACTGAGTTGCGTACTTACGAACAGTGGGCGCATACTTCGACATTACCAGCTCAAACTGATCGCTTCCGCCAGGGGCAATCTCAAGCTGGTATAGCCCAGCCGAATCCACCGCAAGGTTGATGTAATTATCCTGGAAATCATCCTTGGGGGTGGTGAACACCAAATCGTTTTGGTACTGCTCAACGGGTGTCAGCACAAGGAAGAAGGGATCGGTTGGAACGCCGTTGGTTCCTTCGTAATACTGGGAGGTGTTGTACTGCGCCACCATGATCGGCTTATCGGAGGAGAACTCCATCGGGATTGGTTCCTCGGGGCGGATTTCAAAGAAGCCATATCCAAGCTCACCCCCTTTTCCAGCAATCGTGCCGTAGAGTGTGCCGTTGATATAGACTTTTGCCCCAGGCTCGCCGGCAAAAATTCGGTAGATGGGACCTTTTGCGCGGGTCTTGATTGGCATTGCGTGATAGACCGTTCCCCAGGTGCTAATCGGCAAAAGCATCTCGGTGATATGATCGCAGCAGCAATACTGGATTTCGTTGGGGATGTAGGTGCAGTTGTTCCCTGCCGTCACGCCAACCGGCTTGGTGGCATAGATGTAGCTTCCGGTAAGATCGCCACCATAGCCAATGGACATCGAGGAGAAGACATCGCCTTTATCAAGCGATATGGAGAAGGTGCTTCCGGCAGGGTGGTTTGGCGAACTCATCGGGTGGCTGATCGTCACCGAGGTGCCATCGTAGGGGGCAATAATCATATACTGCGACGGCAGTTTCTGCACATTGCCATCGGTCACTGATCCGTAGCTGGAGACAATGTACTCCTGGCCCAATGCATTGACCGGCAATGCCAACAATCCGTCGCTGGAGTACTTCAGGCGGTTGATGCCATAGACCACGATGGGTGCTTCGGCCTCAATCCTCACCGCACGTTTTTTATAGACTTCATCGTCCGGCACATCAGTCTGGTCGTTCCGGACAAGGATTTGCCCTTCAATGTTATCAAGGTCCACCGTGACGATATCGTAGGGGATGGTGTAGAACGTTTTTTTGAACTGCTGCCCCACCCACACATTCACCCGGGTGCGAACCCCCGAGGTGATGTAGAACCTGATGTATTTCTCGCCACCGGGTGTTCCTGCTTCCCAGTTGGCTGGGAACGCAACGTAGAACTCCTTCCCAACGTTGTTCAGCCCAAACGGCACGGGGAATTTATTCCCACTTGGCGCGCCTTGCGCCTGAAGCTGCATCGTTCCGCCAATGCTCAGTAGCAGCAGAAGTGCAATGCGGATCACAAATCTCATGCGTGGCTCCCTTCGGTAAGTGTTTTGTGTATTGCTGATTGCTTGGTTACGCGACGGATAGGACAGGGGGAAGAAGCGGGATAACGATGCCGACGGTGAGCAGAGGGGAAACACCCTTCTGGTTCGGTATCAACCGCTGTGCAATAGAGATTCCAACAGGGGTTAAGAAGTTACAACGATGCAAAGTAAGAGGGGGAAATTGGGGGGAAGGTAACAGCCCCCGCAGGCGGAGTTGCGATTACCCCTTTGCTACGCATCCACCACCACACCATCCTGCATCTGCAACACGCGGTCGGCGCGTTGGGCAAGGGCATCGTTGTGGGTGACGATGATGAACGTCCGGCGGTCGCGGCGGCTGATTGCCCACAACAGCGAATGCAGACGCTCGCCAGTTTCGGAATCAAGGTTGCCGGAAGGCTCGTCGGCAAGCACAAGCTGGGGCTGGGGGATTAATGCGCGGGCAACCGCAACGCGCTGCTGTTCGCCACCGGAAAGTTCGCTCGGTTTGTGGTCGGCACGCTCCTGCAGATCCACCAACCCCAAATACTCACCCGCTTGCGCCAGCGCATCCCGCATCGGCACCCCACGGATCATCAACGGCATCGCCACATTCTCCAGCGCGGTGAACTCCGGCAGCAGATGATGAAACTGGAACACAAACCCAACATTCCGATTGCGGAAGTCGGCAAGCTCCTTGGGGTTCATCCCCTGCAACCGCCGCCCAACAATCTCCACTTCGCCGCTGGTAGCTGTGTCAAGCCCGCCAATGATGTGAAGCAACGTGCTTTTCCCCGCCCCCGAACGCCCAACAATCGCCACCACCTGCCCTGGTTCAATGTCCAACGTCACCCCACGAAGCACCGCCAGCGATTTCCCTTCAATCTGATATTCCTTTGTTACCTCACGAAGCCGAACAACGGGCGATGGATGATTGCTCATGCGGACAAGATACAGCCAAAAATAGCGTAGATGGAAGAAGGCTCAACATTTCTGCTGCCCCGGGTAGCCACGTGGCCAATGGGTTCACTTCACCCCCGCCCGGTTAGCGATGGAATGCCCTGCATAAATTCCTTCCAGACTTTGAACAACTCCCATGTTGCGTGCACATCTCTCATGCAATACTCGGCGATTGCTTGGTGCTGGCCGGCGGCGAACAATCGGGCAACATCGTTTCCGGTGATCCCTTCCTCCTTGGGTGAGGTAATGCCGAAGGCTTTGCAGTAGAAATCGAAATTCCACCGCCTGCTTGGGCCGGTTTTGTCGAACTCCTTGAACGCCAGCTCGGCTTGCAGATCAATGTGGCTCTCATGGTTCCAGCGCGTTCCGGCCATCAGGTTCCGGCTGGGGCGCACCCGCAGCAGCCCAGAACGGAGCATCAGAAATGGGCAGTCGAAACTGCGCCCGTTGAAGGTGACGATGTTGATCCCACGGCCGGCAGATTTTTCGAAACGCTGCCACCACGCCTGCAAAACCTCCGCTTCCGGCATACAACGCCAAATGGAGCCATCGGGCAACTGCCCAATGTTGGAGGGCGTTGCACTGCTGGAAAAAATCATGGTTTTCGGTTCGGTTGTTGTGATGTCTTCGGCATACAACATCCCGATTGCCGCCACTTGGGCGGTTAGCGGGTTCAGGCTCATCTGGCGTTTCCGCTCCGCAATTTGGTCCTCCCCTTCGGCACCACGCAGCAGAAACTCCTGCTGCGAATCGGCCAACGAATCGAACGGGATGGCTGCGGTTTCGATGTCAAAAACTAAGTAGGGCATACTGGCGGTTTGTTAGTGGTTCGGCATTCTTGGCACGGCGCTCTGGCCCGGCGTTCCTCACCCGGCATTTCTGGCGCGGAATTCCTCTTTCTTCATCAACGCATCGGCAACGATGGCTGGCACAAAATCGCGAATGGTTGGGGAACCGTAGCGGGCAAGCTCGCGGATGATGGAGGAATTCAGATAGGTGTATCGCTCGTGCGGCATCAGGAACATGGTGTTGATTTCCGGGATCATTTTTTTGTTCATCAGCGCCATCTGCAGCTCGTACTCAAAATCGCTAACGGCACGCAAACCACGGACAATCGCCACCGCGCCTTGCTGGCGTGCGAACTCCACAATCAACCCGCTGCAAAGCATCACCCGAACATTGGCGAACTGCCCTAACGATTGCGTGGCAAGCGCAAACCGCTCCTGTTCGGTGAACAATGTTTTTTTTGCGCTATTGACCGCCAAAGCAACAATCACCCAATCGAAGATCTGCGCGGCACGCTCGATGATGTCAAGATGGCCATTGGTGATCGGGTCGAAGGTTCCGGGATAAACTGCGGTTCGTTCCATTGCAAGCAACTCGGTTCAGGTGTGAATTTTTCAGGTGTGATCTTTTTTTCGGTAGATGGAAACCCCGGTGTCGCCGAAGTGGCGTGTGGTTTCCAGCAGTGCAACGTCGGTGCTGCGCCCTTGCATAAAACCGGAATGTTCCAGCACCAACAGCCCGCCGCCACGGACGCGCCCAAGCGCGAACAGGTCATGGACTAATCGGTCGAAAATTGTGGCCGCGTAGGGGGGGTCGGCAAACACAAGATCGTAGCTCTGCTCGGTTCCAACAACGTGGCGAAGCGCGTCGCGTTGCAGCACCGTGCCGCGGTCGCGCAGTCCAAGTTCGTTCAAATTTTGTTGGATGATGCTGGCGGCACGTCCGTTCATCTCCACAAAATCGCAATGCTCCGCGCCACGGCTTAATGCCTCAATCCCCAAGGCCCCGGTTCCGGCAAACAAGTCCAACACCATCAATCCGCCGAAGGTGATTCGGGAATTCAGGATGTTGAAGATGGACTCACGCACACGGTCGGTGGTGGGGCGTAGCCCTGGGCTATCAATGCTGCGCAGTTGGCGGCCGCGAAGTGTTCCGGCAATCACCCTCATGGATTCATCTGCTTCATTTCACTGTTGGCTCATTTCACTTTCAGGAACGGGAGCATTTTTTCGTATTTCTTTGGGCCAATTCCTTTCACGTTCATAATGTCGGCTGGGGCCGAAAATTTGCGGGCGTTGCGATGCCCGATAATCGCTTCGGCGGTTTTCTCACCCACCCCCGGCAGCCGCATCAGTTCGGCTTTGGAGGCTGTGTTGATGTTCACCGGGCCCGATGGAGGTTGCTTTTTTCCGCTTGAGCTTTTGGTGGCGGTTTTGGCAACGGAATCGGCGGCAAGGTCCTGGTCGGTTAGTGGATCCCACTGGCTAAGGCTATCGCTGCTTGCGCTGTCGGCCATGCCGCGGCGGATCTGCTCTGCGCGGTGTGCTGATTGGATAGAATCGTGCCGCTGGATTAACGCGGCGATGTCGTGCCGGGCGCGGTTCGGGTCGCGCCCGTCAAAAAATGTGGAGTAGCCCCAGCCCACCAACGCCCCACCGGCAACAACCAACGCAACGGTGATATCCGTTTGGGTCAATGAAAGAAACGAAGCAATACGCGAACGGAAGCCCATACAATCAACCTCTCTCCTTCCCCCTGCCATTGTTCGGGAGAATATGGATGGATAAAAAAAAGCGGTGGCAAGATAGAGCCTTGCGGTGTTGGTAGCAAGGGGAGCGGCCAAAGATTCTGGAAGAACCGATGCTCCAATTTTGAAAAATGTAACCGGCAACAAAAGTCTGTTGGCCGGGGTTCTGGATACGCTATATTTGCAGCCCTTCAACGCCCGTGTAGCTCAACTGGCAGAGCATCTGATTTGTAATCAGAAGGTTGCAGGTTCGATTCCCGTCGCGGGCTCAAGATCATCATCAAAAAAGGGGATGCCGTCACAGCGGCATCCCCTTTTTTTTCTGGACACTTGGCAGATAAAAAAAACGCCCGGCTTCATCTTGCAGAAGCTGGGCGTTTGTTGTTCTTGCTGGGGAGAACTTACTTGTTGGTGTTTGGTTTCAACGCACCTTCAACTTGCTTCTTGGCATCCTTCACTGCGGTCTCAACCTTCTTGGCACCATCGTTCACTGCGCCCTCAACCTTCTTGGCGGCTGCGTCAACTTTTTTGCCAGCTTCTTCCATCACTCCTTCTTTCTTGGCAGCACTGGTGTCGCCGGTTGCTGGGGCGGTGGTGGCGGCGGCAGCGGTGGCGGCGGAGTTCATGGTGGCTTCAATTTCGCTGTGTTGCTTCGTCAGCTCATCCAGATTGGCGTTCCATTTGGTGTAGTCGGCTTCGGCGGCTTTCCATGCGGTTTCAACATCGGCACGCTTTCCGGTTTTCACCACTTCGGCCATCTTGGCTTGCGATTCGGCCAGCTTGGTCTCGACTTCCTTCACGGTAGCCTCGTGGGCTTTGAACATCTGATCCATCTTGGCGCGGGTCTCGGCCATTGCGGTGTCGGCTGGGTTTGCCGAAGCCTTCATGGTCTCGAATTTTGTCACCAACGCGCCGTGGTGTGTCTTGAATTCGTTCAGCTTGGCGGTCAGCTCGGTAGCGGCTTTGGTCCAAGCGTCGCTCAGGTCGGTTACGTTCTCTTTGCCGCAGCCAACGATCGTCAGCGCAGCGATGGCCAGCGTCAGCATGGCCTTGTAGGTGTTGCGAATCATGGTTGTTACTCCTTATTGGTTTTAGTGGACGGTTTGTTGTTGTATTGCTGTCAAGAAAAGTTTGCCGGAATTGGCGGGGGGGTAGCGCACGGGTTGGCGACTATCCATCAAACGGCTGCGTGCTGAGTTCTCCATCCATTCGCTCTTTCAGCTCCTCCACTTTCAACTCTGCCAAGCGTAATTCTTGGCGGCAGCTTTGCGCTAACAGTATCCCTTCTTCGTAGAGCTTCATGGCTTCCGAAAGTGGGGCGGCCTCGCTTTCTAACGTCTCCACAATCTGGGCTAATCGCTCCAGTGATTCTTCAAACGAACGTTGTTTTTTTGCCATGGATGAAATCGCGATTGGCTTATACGCGCCGCAAAATTGGGCGTTACCGGGCGCGGGGGGTGACCCGGAGAAGGGGTGAGAAATGATGTTGTTTAGCCAGACTCAGCATGGGGAATACCGGCTGATTGGTGGGGGAAAAGCAGAACAAGCCACCGGTCACGATGGCTTGTTCATTGGTACCGCGTACGAGATTCGAACTCGTGTTACCGGCGTGAGAGGCCAGCGTCCTAGACCCCTAGACGAACGCGGCGGTTGGGGCAGGAAGAGAGTATCCCCGCCAGGAATGTGAAGTTGCCCCGCCAGGGCTCGAACCTGAACTCTTCTGATCCAGAATCAGACGTGTTGCCAGTTACACCACAGGGCAGTTGTTGCTGGGCTATCAATCCCCAACACACGGGTGGCAAACATAGGGAAGCCAGCTCCGGTGGGCAAGGGGTGCATTACTGGAATAACAGAATAATGCAAAGCTGCCAGCCTACGGTTGTCAAAAAAAAAAAACGAAGCGATACTCAGCAATTCAGCTTCCATCCCAGAAGCTACCACCAGTGGACCCGATCGGGATCGAACCGACGACCTCTAGAGTGCGATTCTAGCGCTCTCCCAAACTGAGCTACGGGCCCGGCCTAAAAGGGAGACAAACATACGCCGACGGTGCGAACCGTGTCAAGCGTTGTGCCATTGGAAAGTGTAGCAGTGTATCGCCCCAACGGGGTTCCCCTGTTGCCAGCAACGGCAGGTTCAGTATGTTCGGCGGGAAAGGGATGCCGCCCCTTCTGGCTCCCCTTCTACGTTGCAGCTATCGCAATCATCAACAACAAACTTTCGCTCATGGCTTCTTCTTCAACACACCCGACGACCGTTTTCACCGAACAAGCTCCGGCTCCAATCGGGCCGTACTCACAAGGGAAAGTGTTTGGCAATCTGCTGTTTACTGCGGGGCAGATTGGCCTAACTCCAGCGGGTGAACTTGCCGATGGCCTTCAGGCACAAACCCGCCAGGCACTGGCAAACCTGAAAGCCGTGCTGGAAGCTGGCGGCGCAAGTTTTGGGTCGGTGGTAAAAACCACCATCTTCCTGAAAGACATGAACGATTTTGGAACCGTCAACAGCATCTATGCCGAGGCCTTCGGCGATTCGGCACCGGCGCGCTCAACGGTGCAAGCCGCACGGCTGCCGAAGGATGCCCTTGTGGAAATTGAAGCCATTGCCGCAGTAGCATGATCCGTTTGTTCCCACCCACCGTTTGCTTGCTGCTGCTGGCAGCCGCCACCGCAGCCGCGCAAAGTGATACGGCAATCGCCCCAGCCACGCTTCCCGATAGCGTTGCAGCATCCCCGCCACCCAACCAAACCAACCCGGGGGGGATGACCAAAAACCCAACAACGGCGGTGCTGTTATCGTTGATCCCTGGCGGGGGGCAGATCTACAATGGGCAGTATTGGAAAGCACCGCTGTTTGCTGGGGCTGCGGGCTTTTTTCTTGTGCAAGCAATCCGCTACCACAACCTCTATCAGGATCAAGTTGATGTGGTGGCGGCCACCCCAGAAACCGATGCCGCCTACGCCCGGCTGAAACGAATCCGCGAGATTTACCGCGATGAGCGTGACTTGAACATCGCCTACTATCTGGGCGTTGATATCCTTTGCATGGTGGATGCCTACGTTGGCGCACACCTGTTCGATTTCAACGTGGATGATGATCTTACTTCCCGCATCTGGTTCAACCCAGTTCGCCCCGGAATTGGCGTGACGTTGCAGTGGTGATTCACCAGTTGTGAGTCATCATCCGACGGCTTGTATCACGCACTTGCATCACCCGCCATGCCGGGCCAACCAGCAAACCGCCTGCCGGAACAGTTGGGCGTATCCTTCCCATTCCACAAACTCTGTCGGGCACCAATGCGGGCCAATATCGCTGGTCCACGCCAGCGTTCTGCCGCGGCCATACTCACCCACCACTAACAGCGGGTCATCACCAACCGAAGCCAGAACCGTTGCGTTATCCCGTGGCGTTACTTTGTTGTAGCCCAGCAAGTACGGCCACTCCCCTTCGATACCGGAAAGGATTGGGTGATCGGGGTGATGCACTGTAATGGCCGAGCCTTCCGGGTCTTCGGCTCTGTCATCATGCAGCGCAATCGTAACCGGCAAGGCTTCCTCCACCGGGGTTCCGCCGTAGCGTGCGCCAGCATGAAGCCCAGCAAAGCTGTAGTAGCCGCCAATCATCGCCAATCCCCCGCCGGCAGCGGTGAACTCACGCAATACTTTCAGGCGGTTTGGCGTGCGTTTTCCATGCAGCCACGTGTCGGGGTGGAGCAGTAGTGTGTTGCTGCCAATATCGCTCAGCATCACAGCATCGTACTGCTGCAACTGCTGCAAGGTCATCGGGAAGTTGGCGGGGGCATCGTGGCCAGGAAGATAATCGGCGGTGATTCCGGCATCACGCAGTGCTTTCAGCAGATCGCCGGCACCGCTATGGTAGGTGACGGTGCTGAACTGATCCCATCCTTTGTAGTGGGTGGCGTTGGTAATCCAGCTTTCACCGACAAGTAATAAGCGTGGTGTGGACATGGTGTTGTGTGTGTGTTGGTTGTTGTTGCCGCTGGCTGAAAAATACCGGAGAAAGGAGAGAACAACAGCGGGTTGCACCAGATTTTGGTGCAACCCGCTGTTCTGTTTTCGGTTGGGGGGAACGGTTGCTGTTTTATTCCTCGGTCATTTCTGTTGCTTCAGCGTCAACCTCTTCTTCCACCATATCATGGTCAATTTCTTCGATGTCGAACATCTCATCCTGCGGCTCCATTTCACCGCTGTTCTCTTCGTAGAAACCACGGATATTCGGATGGTTGCGGTTGATCAGAATGATAGAGTAATCGTGCGGTTCGCCATGCCGTTTCTCGATGCGGATTGCCCCGGCATCTTCCAACGTGTTCAGCATTGCCTTGCGTTCAAAATCATGAAGCTGTGGCAGCGCGTCGGAAAGTTTGCGAAGGAATGGGCTGATCCAGACTTCGGCATGGTGGCCGTAGTTTTTCAGCAGCACATCCACGCAGGTCTGTTCCTCATCGGTGGCCAGCTCGGTTGCGTCGGTGAAGCTGCCGGTCATCCCCTCGCTTACTTGCAGGCCGTTATCCCACCACTCACGTTCGGCACCGGGGACTTCGGTCCCGTGGCGTTGTTTGGAGCGTGGAGTATGGCGTGAAGCGGCTGCGGCCGCGGCGGCTTGTTCCATCTGGCGTTGGGCGTTCGGGTCGCCAGCAACGGCAAGGTCAATGAAGTGCGAGGCTCCAATGAACTGAAGCATATCTGGCGAGATACAGGCGCGGAAGGTCGCCAGCATCACCGTGCGCCCCTGGCGCTTGATATGCTGCACCAACGGGATGTAGTCCCGGTCGGCGCACACAATCACCAGCGTGGAAATATCGGCGCGGGTGTACAGAAGCTCCAGCGCGTCAATGCTCAGTTGAAGATCGGCTGAGTCGTTCAACCCCGATGCCGCCACGTTGCGTGTCTCCACCCCCATTTCGTACAGGGTGCTTTGGATGCCGTTGCGTAGCTCCTCGAAATCGGCATAGGCTTTTAACGTGATGGCGTTGTGGTTCAGTTTGCGGTCAAGCTGACGCTCGACCCCACGGATAATGTCGCCGATTGAATCAGGAACAAGGGAGGTCTCGTTCTGGCTGTTTTTCAAGTAGGCGAACAGGTTTCCGTAATCAACAAGGATTGCTGCGGTTGCACGTGCGGCAGCGGCAGTGGCTGTGCGTGCGGCTGTGTTGTTGTTCATCACAGGCGGAAGAATAGATTGATGAAGAATACCGCAAGCACAACTAAAGCCTGCGGTAGTGTGTTGTCATAGTGACAATCGTCGGGAGCTTTCGGTTACAGGTTTTTTGGGGCGCAACGGGCTTGCTGACGGGTGAACCAGATGCGGGCGCAAAATAGTTCCCACCCATGCTTGTGGGGATTGAGAGGAAGGTTATTTATGAAATTTTACAAGCCGTTCGGCTTCCTGCTGGCGGGGTCACAACATCCGCCGCAGCCGTGCCACGGGGATGTTCAACTGTTCGCGGTATTTGGCAACGGTTCGCCGGGCAATGTTGTAGCCAGCGTCGTGCATCCGGTGGCTGATTTCATCATCCGATAATGGAGTTTTTTTGTCCTCTTCCTCAATCATCTCCTTAATTTTTGCCTTCACAATTTTGTTGGCAACCTCCTCCCCGCTGGCGGTGTGAAGTTTCTCCGAGAAGAAGTATTTCAGCTCGAAAGTCCCGTAGTCGGTTTGCACGTATTTCCCATTCACCACGCGGCATACGGTGGAGATGTCCATCCCGATCCGTTCGGCAACGTCGCGGTAGATCATCGGTTTTAGTTGGTCGGGGCCGTACAGGAAGAACTCATGTTGCAAGTCCACAATCGCCCGCACCACCCGCATCATGGTTTGCCGCCGCTGCTGGATAGAAGCAATAAACCACTTGGCCGCCTCCATTTTTTCCCGCAGAAATTTTTGCGCGGTGCGTTCGGCGCTGCTCCGTTTTTTGCCGCGCCGCATCAAATCCTGGTAACTGCTGCTGATCCGCAGTGCCGGGATATTCCGGTCGTTCGGGGTGATGACGATATCCTCACCCTCCCGCTCAACAACAAAATCTGGAGTGATGTAGTTGGTTTCGGTGATCGTAAAGGAGCCTTCCCCGGGCTTCGGATTCAGCGACCGAATCGCCTCCAACGCACGTTTCAGCTCTTCTTCGCTGCAACCGTGGCGTGCGCAGATTTTCTCGAAATGCTTGTGGGTGAACTCATTGAATGAGTCGCGCAGAATTGCGTAGGCAAGCGCGGGGCTGGGGGCATTGCTGTGCAGTTGCGGCTCCAGCTGAATCATCAAACACTCGCGAAGATTCCGCGCCCCCACTCCTAACGGGTCAAGCCGTTGGATACGGTGCAGCACTACTTCGGCTTCTTCGTAGGTGAACGCCGGCACGTTCGGAAGCGGAGCCAAGATCACCCCGGCAGAAGCGGCTTCTTCAGCAGAGGGCAACTGCCGCGCCGAGGTGGGAGCCGGTTGCGGTGGCGATGGCTGGGCCGAAGTCCCCATCTCCAAAATCTTCGCTAATTCCTCAATGGACATCCGCGACATCTCCTCCAGCGAAATGGAGTCCACGCCACGGCGCGCTTCTGGTATCTCTTGCAGCTCCTCTTCTTCATCTTCTATTGCATCATCGGCAAGGCTGTTGGGCTGATAGAGTTCTTCATCAAGGTCGTCGTCGTCGTGATGCTCCAACTGTTCTTGCAGCCGCGCTTGGCGGATTTGCGCTGCAATCCGTTCGCGCCCAAAAGGTTGGTCGCTGGCTGGGGCTTGGTAGCTGTCAAAACGTCCATCGCCGATTGCGGTGTTCTCCACATACACCGTTTGGCTGGTCATGGCGATGAACTTGTTCAGGTCATCCACCACCTCATCCAGGTCGCGCCGCAAATATCCGTCGTCGTCAATGTTCCCGATAATTTCCTCGGCCAACACCAAGTCGTTATCGCTGATGGTTTGCATCCGCAGTTGCGCCAACAGTTGCTGGGCGAAGGTCTCGTAGGCGCGTTGTGGTTGTTCTTCGTAGTCGTCCCCTTCCTGCCCGGCAAATGTTGGTGCTTTGTAGCCTTCGTAGTCGTCGGTGATGTTGTAGTCAAGCTCGTCATCTGCCGACCGGCTGTCGCCTTCAAAGTCGTAATCATCATCATCGTCGCTGGAACGTTCACGCTGTGCAAGGTCCTGCTCCGGCGTAAGGTCTAAATCTTGCTCGAAGATGGCGGCTTCTTCCAGCAAGGGGTTGGCTTCCAGTTCTTGCTTAATGGCTTGTTCCAACGCTGCGGTTGGCAACTGAAGCATCTTCAGATACTGGACTTGCTGCGGCGTGACCCGTTGCTGCTGTGTTAGTATTGGGGAGAGCGTAATCATCTACTCAGAAGAACATCAAAAAAATGTCAGGTTGATTCTCATCAGGTTGTTCGTTGCGCATCAGTTCGGCAGCGTGCGATGGCAGTGTAAAGCTCTGGTAAGACTGTGGCCAAATATACACACAAGGGGCCGACAGTTACTCACTTCCTTCGCTGGGTATTCCTTGCTTGCTGGCTCTCACTCCCCTTTCTTTTTTTGGGTTGCCAAATGCTCGGCAAGCTGGGCGTAAAACTCTGGACCGAAAGCGCGGGTTAGGGCATCTTCCAGAAACCGATAGAGTGGGACACCTTGTTTCCGGCCAAGCAGAAGCGCGGGGCGGCACTCGCTAATTTTCTCATAACGGAGGTAGGTGGCACCGAACAGTTCTTCCACGCGGATTGGGAACAGGTGGCAACTGATTGGCTTGCGGAAACTGGTTTCACCGTTGAAGTAGGCCCGTTCGATGGCGCACTTGGCGATCCCTTCTTCACGATAGACGAACACGCAATCGCGTTCATCAAGGCAGGTGGTGGCGTAATCCCCCGGCTCCCCTTCCACCGCACCAAATGTTGCAATGGCAATTGCGTGTTCGGGCGGAAGGTAGGGAAGCGCGGCCGCAACCGATTGCTCGATTAGCTCAACCTCGCTATCCAGCACCGGCGCGCCCCGCCCGCCGGGCATGGTGCAACACGCGCCACGGCACGCTTTCAGGTCGCAACTGAACTGGACACTGCCGATAGCATTATCGGCAACAGCATTGATGATTGTGAACATGGGCAGCAAAATTACACGGCGAATCGGAAGTTGTAGAGGGACATAATGTTACTTGCAACAGAGGGGGATAATTGGCCAGATTCGCCTTCGGCTTGTGAGGCAATATACAAGCCACGCAACGGCTGGCAAGTGTACAGAATAGGAGTGGCGACAGGGCTTGTTCCCACGCCATTCGCGTACTCCGCTCCACTTAGTGCCGTTGCCTTCCCCCATCCATTACAACCTATGCTTGAAAATATCGCGCAAATAACTACTGAGCTACTGGACGGACGCGACATTGCTGAACAAGTACTTGCCGTTTCGGAAGAACGGGAGTTTGCAGAAGTAGTCCCCGAATATCTACGCTCCGGCTATCGCTTGCTGATGGCTGGCGATGCGAACGCAGCCATTGCGTTGTGGCAGGAAATCTACCACCGCTATCCATCGGCAGAAATCTGCGGCCATATCTCCCGCGCCCACTGCTACCAGATGTTCTTCCAAAACCACTATCGCACCCCTGCCGACCGCACCCCTCACATTCGTGAAATGCGAAGCTGGGCCGAGCGGGCACTGACGCTGAACCCCAATTCCTCCATTGGCCATGCGATGCTCTCGTTTGCCATTGGCCAGGAAGCGCTGATCGTCAGTTCGCAACGGAAAATTCTTGCTGAAGCCTCGGAAATCCGCCACCATGCCGAACAAGCGGTGCTGATTGACAACAACTGGGTGGGGCATTTTGCGCTTGGCATTTGGCACCGCGAGCTAGCCGGGATTAACCCTGCGCTGCGGGCAATCGCACGGTTTTTTGTGCAGAAACTTCCCCGCGCCAGTTATGCGAAATCTATCGAGCATTTCCAGCAGGTGCTGAAGCAGTATCCAGAGAACAATTTCATCTATGCCGAAATGGCATACACGTACGAGCGGATGGGGGATATGCGGCAAGCCTGCGCCATGTACAAGCGCTGCATCACCATGCCGCTGTTTAAGCACCCCGTTGCCGAACAGATGACCCGTATCGCTGTGGAGCGAATGGGGAAGAAATGCCGCAAGGCAACGGCAGCTTCCTAACATCACGGCATCACACTTTGCCAGCAATCGTTCCCGGCGCGAAGGCTTCATCAGCTTCCGCGCCGGATCTGTTTTTTCTGCCGCCGCAATCGCCACAGTAATCATTGCAGCAATCACCAACCACAATTCTCGGCATATCTTTGCGGCCAACACAATCACTTTGGATGCAGCCACAGTATGAACTTTCAGTACGCCGAAATCGCGCTTGCAGCGTTCATTGCCGGGACAATAGATACCGTTGTCGGATTTGGCGGGGGGCTGCTGCTGCTTCCCATTTTGGTGCTGGTTGTGGGGACGTTCGACGCGGTGATGCTGACGGCACTGATACCGCTGGGGTGGAACATCCCCCGCATCGTGCTGCTGCGCGACTGGATTGATTGGGAGAAAACCTTGTGGTTTGCGGCTGGCATCCTTCCGGGCGCGCTGCTTGGCGGCCAGTTGCTTGGCCAGATAGATCACTCGGCGGTGCGGATTGGAATTGGATGCGTGATGATCCTGTTTGGCGGCTACTACATCCTGCGGCTGTATGTGGATTTGCCCGGCGAACGGATTCCCGGGCTGTGGGTTCTGGCGGTTGTTGGGCTTCTGACCGGCGGGGTTAGCGCATGGCTTGGCGCGGGGAATGGGCCGTTGCAAACGTGGGCGCTGGATGCTTCCGGGCTGAATGCCCACCAAGCCGCCGCCACCAACGGCGCGTTGGGGGGAATCACCGCCGCCGCACGCTGCCTGGCCTACGGGCTTGCCGGCGAACTTCACGCTGGGCTGATCCCCACCGCAGCCGCCGGAATTGCTGGGGCCGTGGCCGGCGCGCTGATTGGCGTGCGCTACGCCCGCCGTGCAAAAGATTCCACGCTGGAGTTGGTGGTGGGGCTTGCAATTGTTCTGGCTGGGGTTCGGATGTTTTTCAGTTTTGGCGGGGCATCGTCACACACGTCACCTCACCCTCCGGTTCCGGTGGCAGCCGTTTGGCAGATTGAGCATATCTCACAAGAAAAATTCCAGAACGGGGATTAACTGAGCGTGTAGTAATCCTCACTCTGGTTAGTGAACAACCGGATTAGCCCGGCACGCACCAGCCGCACAAGGCTTCGCGAGGCACGGCGTTCGGAGATGTTCACCAGCTTGCGGTACTGTTGCAGGGTGATCCGCCCGTGCCGGCCCAGATATTGAAATAACGCCTGCTCAATATCCCCAATTTGCAGCCGGAGCGGCGGGGAATCGGGGCCGCTGGCGGCAAGCACTCGGGCAACCTCACGGCTGGCCGCCACGCTTCGCTCCCCCTGGCGGATATACACGCCAACCTCGAAGCCAATCTGCCGAAGGTCCTTCTTCTGCATATTTTCTAACAGCCGATGCGGCTTTACGGGGCTTTCGGGGATGCGGAGCACAATGACATCGCACAGCTCCACCTGCACGATATCAACGTCGTACTCAATCGGCGGGTCGCTGTAGAACTCAGCGGCTGTGGTGATAAGGTCAATCTCGGATTTCTCGCTCTCCACCCCCACAATCGTGCCGTCGTCATCAACGCCGACGATCAGATACCCCCCGCGTGTATTGGCAAGCGCGATCATCTCGCGGGCGATTTTCTCAAAACCTGAGAATTTCCGCTTGAACTCGACGGTATCCGACTCGCCAAGCTCGATAAGCGAACGAAGTTTCTTGGGACTCATGTGGTGTCAACAAAATGCCGATGGCCATGCTGCGCGTGCTGGCCCCGCGTTGGCTGATGCTCCCCGGGTCAAAATGGGGTTTGGGCTGTGGGCTTTGGCGGCCAACAGGTTCGGTGAAAATACAAACTTCCGATTGCCGTCACAGCGGGGAAGTTGTGGCAACAACACGCTGGCAAGCAATCAACCCGATTGCCCCAGAAGAGCAAACACCTTGTTGCTAACCTTTGGAGTAACGTCCCCGAACCAACCGCCTGTAAGCCCAACTACTCACAGTGCCCAGGCGATTTCTACCGACTTCCTTTTCCTGAATGATGCCGTTGAACCAGAACGATACTGAACCCAAAACCTATCCCTGGCGAATCCCCCCCCAGGCCGACGAGCCAGCCCCCCAGCCTGGCACGCCAGCCCCCGAAGAAGAGAACGACCGAATCCCCTGGCGCAAACTGCTGAAGTATTTGCTGATTGGCCTTGTGGGGATGTTCCTGCTGTTGGTGCTGTTCGATAAAATTATCATGCCGTGGTATGTGAAGCTGGGGGATGTGGAGACTGTCCCGAACGTCGTTGGGCTTCCGTTCGATTCAGCTAAAGTGAAGTTGGAGGAACGGGGGTTTGAGGTCCGCAAAGGAGAATCACGCAATGATGACAAATACCCCGCCGGAGCGGTTGCCCAGCAACTCCCCTACGGCGGCGCGGAAACCAAGCATGGCCGCCGGGTCTATCTCACCATAAGTTTGGGGACCGAGATGATCGCCATGCCGAACATGGTGGGGATGCAAGTTCGCGAAGCGCGAATCACCCTGATGCGGGCCGGGTTGGACATTGGCGAGATCACCTACGAGTACAACGACACGGTTATCCGTGATCTAATTTTTTCGCAAAGCATCCCCCCGCAAGTTGGCGCACGCCCTGGGTCGCTGATTAACGTTGTTGTCAGCCGTGGCCCAACAACCCGCTACACGCTGATGCCCAGCCTTGTCTCGTTAGATGTTGAGCAAGCCCGCACCCGTTTGGAAAACGCTGGGTTGGTGTTGGGGGTGGTTCGCTACAAGGAGGATGGCGGGTGGGCACCGAACATTGTGTTGGAGCAATCGGTTGCCCCCTACGCCAAAGTGGCCGAACGCGCCGCCATTGATGTTGTGGTTGCCGCCGCCCCCGGAAGCATGGGCCCAACCCCACAAGGGGATGAAGCCAGCCAACCCGATGAGCCGACCGTGAAGAACGTTGATGAAGGTGAGAAAAAGCCGACAAACGAAAAGAAGCCAGCTACCGAGAAGAAAAAAAACTGAGCGCAGAGGCATCCAGCCAGGTGGCTTCGCGGGTGATACTCTGCAGGCTGAACTCCCCGATTAACTCCATTGCGGTTGCCGGCTCCGGGCGGTCAAGAATTCCGCAACTCCAGGCCAGCCAGCCAACAAGCTGCTTGGCATTAATCCCCGATTCCCGAAGCTCACGCAGCGCGACCGCCCCATGCCGTTTTGCCAAGCGAACTCCATCTTCCCCAAGAATCAGCGGGACATGGGCAAACGTTGGCGGGGTTGCGCCAAACGTCCGGTAAAGCAATATCTGGCGCGGTGCCGAGCCAAGCAGGTCATCCCCCCGCAGAACGTGAGTAACCCCCATGGCAAGGTCATCCACTACCACCGCAAGCTGATAGCTTACCACACCATCGGCACGGGCAACGATAAAGTCGCCGGTGGTTTGGGCAACATCCTCACGCTGCAATCCGGCAACTTCGTCATGTTGCTCCACCACTGTTCCCTGGCTCACCTTACATCGGAAGGCTGGGGATTTTTCTTGGCTTCGTTGTTGCTGTTGCGCTTGGGTAAGCTGGCGGCAGGTTCCTGGGTAGATTGGGCCATCGCTTCCGTGAGGCGCGCTGGCAATGGAGCGGAGTTCCTTGCGCGAGCAGAAGCAGGGATAGATCAATCCACGCTCCTGCAAGGTGGCCAACGCCTGCTGGTACATGGGGAATCGGTTCGACTGGAAATAATCCGGGGTTAGTTGGTTATCCCAATCCAGCCCAAGCCAGCAGAGGTCGCGCACGATTTGCTGGGCGGCATTGGGGGCGGCGCGTTGGGTGTCTAAATCTTCAATCCGCAGGATCACCCTCCCCCCCATGTTCCGCATCTGCAGCCATGCCAGCAGGAAGCTGCGGGCGTTGCCAAGATGCAGGTATCCGGTGGGGCTTGGCGCAAGCCGCCCGCATGGCCGCGGCGGCGGTTCAGAACCGGCCATATTCCTGGAACAATTTCTGCGCCCCTTCCCCCGATGTCAGCCCGCGGTGGGTGGCGGCTTCTTCGGCGCAAGCGCGGTCAAGCTCGGCATAGATTTCATCGAACCGTTCCTGGGGGATCACAATCACCCCGTTGGCATCGCCAAAAACGATGTCGCCCGGGCGGATCGGAACTCCATCCATCACCACCTGGGTGTTGAACGCAGCCATGTACCCCCGCCGGCGAATATCCTTGATGCACCGCCCGGTCCCGAACACCGGGAATTGTAGCGATGCAATCTGCTCAAGGTCCCTCACCCCACCGTTCACAACCGCCGCAACCGCGCCCCGTGCTTGGGCGCGCGCGCTCATCATCCCCCCCCACAACGCTGCGTCAACGTTGGAATCGGCGGCAACTACCACGAAGGCTTCTTCGGGGATTGCATCAACCATCTGCAACAGTGTTGTGATCTCCACATATTGGTCGGTGGCGGCCACACGGCAGGGGAAGGCAACGCCACAAACTTTCAATGAAGGATCGGTGAAAGTCTGCTGGATGCTGTGATGCAGCGCGGTGCTGGCGATTCCAAGCCGCTCCATCGTGTCGGAGATCAGCGGCGAATAGAACCGGAGCATTCCGGCAAGCTGTTCTGTTCTGGTGTTCGGCATGGCTGCGCGGCAATGGTGAGTAAAAAAGTTGTGGAGAACGTGTGGCGTTAATGCCTTGCCACCCCACCATCCACGTTGATTGTTTGCCCGGTGATGATGGAGGAAGCTGGCGAGGCAAGGAAGGCAACAACCTCGGCGATGTCGTCCGGCTCGTCGCCCCGTTGCACCGCTTGCTGGGGAAGCAGGTGTTCCAGAATGGAGCCAACCAACTTTTCGTTGGCCGGGCGTTGGGTTGCCGTCAGCCCAACAGTGATGGCATTGACGGTGATGCCGTACTTCCCAACCTCGCTGGCCAACGAGCGGACGAATCCAACCACCCCCATTTTTGCGGTGACGTAGTGGGTGAGGTATGGAGTTCCCAGCCAGATCGTGTCGGAGCTAAGGGCGATAATTCTTCCGAACCCGTTTTCTTTCATGGAAGGGAGGGCGTACTTGGTGGTGAGGAACAGGCTATCAAGGTTCACCGACAGCATCCGTTTCCATTCGTCGAAGCCGATCAGCTCGAACGGTTCTTCGTGATACAGCCCCACGTTATTGACCACAATGTCCACCTGGCCATATTTTCGGAGAGTTTTTTGGAACACCTTCCGCACCTGTTCTTCATCGGTGACATCGGCGCGGGTTGCATCAATTTCGCCACCAATTTCCTGGACGCTGGCCATGGCTTCGCCGGCATCGGCGATGTCGGCAATCATAATGCTGGCCCCTTCTTGGGCCAATCGGCGGCAAAAGGCTTGTCCGTTCCCCACCGCCGCCCCGGTGACAATGGCGACTTTATCTTTCAGACGCTGCATGGTTCAATGCACAAAAATCGTTTGTTGATTTCCCAACAACCATTTGGGGTTGTGGCGGCGGCAACTTACACACAGGGTTGGGGGCTATGGCAAAATTCGGGTGTTCCCATTTGTTTCCCGGAAGGCGGGAGGAATGGATGCTCATGCTTTGAACGCTAATGATAGATGCTCCAGCTCCTCTTGTTGCCGTTCCACACTTGCAGAAGTGGGCAGGGGAAGCGATGTTTGCCGTGGCTGGTGGAGTAGTTGCGCGGGGATTTGCGTTTCGGCAATCGTGATTACAGTATCCCCCGGCTTTGTTCGTCATGGCGAACGGACTGAAACGCACAATGTGGGGTGAGGTTATCACAGCCCGCAGAAGTATCAACTTTAGAGTATCAACCAGAATGGATGACGTAATCGCTGCCGAGCCGAACGTTGCCACGGCTCCTTCGCCAATCACCATCACCGAGAAGGCGTTGGCGGAAGTACAAAAAATTAAAGAGCAAAACAGCATTCCCGACAGCTACGGGCTTCGCGTTGGCGTGCGTGGCGGCGGCTGTTCGGGGCTAAGCTACACCCTGACGTTCGATGCCGAGATGCGCGAAGGGGACAAGGAAGTTCTGCTGGAAGGGGTGCATCTGTTCATTGACAGCAAAAGCCTGTTCTACTTGATGGGAACCGAGCTTGACTACACCGACGGCCTAAACGGGCGGGGCTTTGTGTTCAACAACCCCAACGCCATGAAAACCTGCGGTTGCGGCTCCAGCTTCGGCGTGTAATCGCCCTGATGTTCCCGCACGATCATCGCCGGGAAGGGAGCAAGTGCCACGATGCGCGATTCCCTTTCCCGGCGTTTTTCTCCACAATCCATATTCCTTCCGACGTAACCAGCCTTCCCGCTTTCGCATGGAATCAACACAACGCCCCCTTGCCAACAACCCGCAAGCCAACCAGCATTTGGATAACGATCCGAACTACGACGTGCTGGTGGATAAACTTCACACCCGCACGGTGGAGCGGAAAATTATCTGGGAGTTGGGGGATGAGTCTGATGAATACATCGCCACCCTGAAAGGGAAATCCTCCTTCACCATCCGCCGCATTAAGGAGAACTACAAGTACGTCCTGACGATGCGGAACGAGACGGGTGAGGTGGTCTTCCGAATCTCGCACGATAACTTGGAGGCCTCCAGCAGCGAGGCCCTGCTTCGGCTGTACAAACTTGCCGAGCGGATTGCAAAGCAGATAGATGAAGAGGTTGATAAAGCCATTCATCTGCTGGACGATTTGGGGGATGATGAGTAAACGGGGTGCTGCGTGAACGTGCGCGACCAAACGTTCACAATGCTTGTCACAATGCTTGGTGTGCGCGCACCTTCCGCCCCTTTCGGCGGCAACGGAGTACGGGCAATTGGCCACGCGGCGGCGGGCTGACTTCTCGGTTTTTGCTATTTCGCCCCCTGCCGTTCATCTGTCCTAAGCATCCCCTGAAAAATGCCGTTGCCAGAAATCCTTCTATCCCCTATTATCGCACCCGTTAGAACCTTCCCTGCGCCCCACCCTGACTGAAACTTTTGGCTGTTTTGCGGTGTTGTTTGCCGGATTACGGCATTCCGTTCATCAGCAACCCCAAACCTGAGTGAACCCATTGGGAACTGTATCGGCTTCGTTGAAGCGCGGTAGTTCCTTTTCAGGCTTGGCAACAGCATTTCGTTACGTGCTTCCTTCTTGGCAACCTGCTTCTCCAAAAACATACACACTAACCTCACCAACCTGAGAGTGTTTCCATGACAAACTTGTACACACGATGGAAGGGCCGCCTGCTTTCAGCCGCGATGCTCTTCGTACTGTGCTTCGGCACAACACAAGCCCAGTGGGCAGAACTGCCAGCGTTGAGCGACCAAATAAATTTTGGCATCAATGCCCTTTTCAACGGTAAACTTTATACGTGGGGCGGGGCAACGTCAAACCAGTATCTGCTTGGCGGCCAATCGTTGGACATTGCCAACGGTTCAAGCTGGGTAACCGGGGTTGTTGCTCCGATTGAAGAACCTAAAATGGGTGGATATGGTGGTGTGGTCAACGGTAAAATTTACCTGATGGGGGGAACCTACACTGCAAATCAGAATGGGCAGAACGTAACGGCTGCGTCCCCGAAGGTCTATGAGTACGATCCTGCATCGAACACCATGACCACAAAAACCCAAGGCCCAACGTGGTGGTGGAACGGAGCCGGAGCTGTTGTGGAAGGAAAAATTTATCTAATGGCTGGGCTTAGCGTAGCGAACAATCAGATGGTGTATAACAACACCGTCCATGTTTACGACCCACAAACCAATACCTGGTCAACCGCAGGCAATGGCCCGTACATTGCCCAGTATCCTACGGCCACCGCAATCGGGAACACCATCTATTTAATCGGTGGTGCTAATAATTCCGGGAACTTGGCGAGCGCTTATAAAGGAGTTGTCTCCGGTGGCACAATTACTTGGACAGCGATCGCTAACTACCCGGTTGCTGCTCAACGCTCCGGTGCAGGCGTGCTTGGCGGTAAAGTCTATGTAGCTGGCGGCGCAAGCACCGAAGAATTGGACGCTGTGTACAAGTACGACCCAGCAACCGATAAGTGGGGTGCCGATTACGCTCTTCCGGTCAAGACCTACAACGTGAACACCATGCCAAGCGATGCCAACTCCCTCTACTGGATTGGTGGCTTGAACAATCCTAAAGCCTTCCAGTTCACAGCGGGTGCGCAAGTTGCCGTTGCATCGGTTGACCAAACCAACTTTGTGGTGACGGTGAACAAGGGGGACAACAAAACCATTAACGTCCCCGTGACCAACCGCGGCGTTATTGACCTAACCGGCTCCGCCACCGGCGCAATGCCCTGGCTAACCGCTCCGCAGCCGCTAACGGTGGCACCGGGCGCAACCACCAATTTGGTGCTCAGTGTCAACTCCTCAACGCTCTCGGTTGGCAAGCACCAAACCACTGCCACGCTAACCACCAACGATGCCAAAAACAAAACCATTACCATCAATGTGATGGTGTGGGTTGTTGAGAACCTTAAAACCCAACCGTTCACCGCAGTTGTTGAAGAAGGTGGTGGATCGTGGTGCCCGCCATGCTTTGCTGGGATTCAGGAGTTAGAGTCCATTAAGCAACAACTTGGCGACCGCGTTTTGGTTCTTTCCTACCACGGCAATCAAGGGGGTTCTTCCACCAACAAGGACCCGATGCACTTCCCAGAAGGAATCAACACCATCCAAAAACTTGGCTTAAACGGCTTCCCGAACGCAGCATTCCAACGCCGCGTGTTCAAGGGTGAGCAATATCCAATGATCGGGCTTGGTTCATGGGCAGATGCTCTGAACACACTGTTCGCCGAGCGCGACGTGGCCGCTGCCGCGATTGACATTGACGAAAGCAGCTACGATGCCAACACAAAAATGGTCACCGCAAACGTGACCGTTACCACTGCCGAGGCTATCGAGATGAAAGCCGGGCGCACGCTTCGCCTGACAGGGTTGGTGATCCAAGATGGTATCGTCTATCACCAAGCGGCTTCCCAAACACGGCTATGGACATTCCATGACGCTGTTCGCTCGATGGGGCCAACGATTGATGGAGCCCAACTGACCGTTCCCCAGGGAATGCTTGTGGAAGGGAATATCCTGCCACCAGGAAGCGTCCTGAAAGGAAGCGTCACCTTTAAAGTGACCAACGAAAATGACCAGGGGAAGCTGCCGGGCGACGATAGCTATCCAGAGATCACCTTCGATGCCAACAACAAGCTGCCAATCAAACTTGAGGACTGCCACTTGGTGGTGTTGGCCCACATCAACGACGGCAACAACTACGGCGAAATCCTTCAGGGGGTGAAAGCTCCGTTCCCAACGGGTGGCCCGGCTGGCGCAACTATTTCGCAAACCACCAGCAAATGGCAAGCAACCATCAAGCCAACCGAGACGGCCAGCTACACAACAACAATCAAGAACCTGACGGATGCTCCGCAGGAACTGACCGTGACGCGGACCCAGAACAACATTCCAACTGGCTGGAGCAGCTACATGAAACTTGGCAGCACCCAGCTTGATCCGAACACACCGTCGGGCAACCTGACGCTTCCACCGGGTGCTTCCATTGCCGTGCAACTGTACGTCACCGGAACAACGGAAAAAGCCAACGGAACCGTGACGCTCCAGTTCAAAGCCGGAGCAACCACGCTGGACCAAAACTACACGACCACAACCACCACGAACGAGCCTTCGACCGGTGTGGACGATGCGCCAGTAACGGGCGTTGGAATGAGCCTTTCGGCAAGCCTGCCGAACCCAGCCAACACCAGCACCACGTTCAGCTACTCGCTGCTGCAAAGCGGCCAGGTGACGGTGAGCGTGACCGGAATCAACGGCGAGAAAGTGATGGATCTGGCTCCAGGCTTTGCCGAGGCAGGAATGCACACCTTCCGCTTGGATGTCAGCACGCTTCCAGCAGGCAACTACGTTGTCACGCTGAACAGCAACGGACGTTCGGTCAGCCGCCGCATGGTGATTGTCCACTAAAAACGCTTGCAAAAACTACGCGCCCCGGCTGCTGCTTGGGGCGCGTGGTGGTTTTAATTTTGCGCAACACAACTAACCGAGGGTGATACTTATGAAGAGATTCCTTTCTGCAACTCTGCTCCTTCTTGGCGGGCTATGCCTCCTATCGGCCAACGCTGCCGCACAAAGCTTCAGCGTGGCCATGGAAGAACCGCACGTGACGGTTTTTAAGGAGTACAACGTAATTACGATGGACTACATTTTCCATGTGGTCAATACAACAGCCAACCCATTAGCGCTTGTTGCTTCGCGCACCAAGAACCAATTGCCAAATCCAGAAATATCCACCACGGTGGTCTGCTGGGGCGACCTTTGCTACGATGCCAAGGAAAGCATCTACAACGCCAACATCGTCAAGCCGGGAAAATCGCCATACTGCAAAGTGACGGTGACGCTGCCGATTGGCGAAACCAACTGTGCCGACGTTCAGATGACGTTTGGCGTTCAGTTCACCGAGGAGTCAACGGTGCGCGACATCACGGCTTGCGCACCAACCGGTATCAGCAGCGTTGATGAGGGGAACCTGGTGACCGGCGTGAAAATCGCACCAAACCCAGCCACCATTAACCCAACCATGACGCTCCCAACCGAGCTGCAAACCGCAGGCGAACTGACGCTGAATTTGTTCACCGTAAAAGGGGCAAAAGCCAGCGAACAGCATTTCCCAGCCGGAAGCGAATCAGTAGTGGTAAACACCAGCGGGCTTCCCAACGGAGTCTATTTCTACCAGATTGCTGGCGGCCAGAAAGAAGCACGCGGAACCATGGTTGTGGCGAAGTAAATCGGGAACCCCTCAGAGATTCATCCTCAAGACGTTAGTAATGGGATGCAGGCCAATGGCTTGCATCCCATTTTCTTTCTGCTCCCTCTCTCTTTCTTCCCTCTGTGCCCTCTGTGCCTCTGTGGTCCTTTCTCTTCTTGGCAACAATCGAGAATGAGCAAGCAATCGGGCAACATTTTCTTACCCCACCCCCTTCTGCTGCATCAAAAAATTCGGCAAGTTACCGGCCCTTCGGTGGAGCGGCTTTGCCAAAGCCTATCCGCCGTCTAACAAGCTATTCACACACTACTTCCAAACAGCACAATGGCATATCAATGGGAATTTCGTCCGCGTCCGTACACCGATGCTGAAGCCGCCGACCTTCTTGCTCCGGTGATTGATGCCGAGACCGCCGATTGGCACTACAACAAGCACCACAAAGGCTATGTGGATGCCATGAACAAAATTGAAACCGAGCTTGAAACCGCCGACCGCGCCGCCGCCAACGGCAACTACTCCAACGTTGGCGAACTGAAACGCCGGTTCACCTGGAACCACGCCGGCTCGTTGCTGCACGATGTCTATTGGGAAGTGATGGGGGGCGATGGCGACCCAACAAAAGGACCAGAAATTAAAGCGGCTATCGAAGCTGAGTTCGGTTCGTTCGAAGCCTGGCGCGCCGATTTCAAGGCCGCTTGCATTGCCGCTAAACTCTCCGGTTGGGGGGTGCTGGCCTACGACCAACTTTACTCCGGTCGCTTAATCAACCTGCAAGTGGATGAACACCACTACGGCGCGATGTGGGGCGGAATCCCGCTTATCGCCTGCGACGTGTTCGAGCACGCCTACTACCACAAAGATGGCTGGGCACGCGCCGCCTACGTGGAAAATTTCATCAACAATCTGAACTGGGAACGGATCAACGCCCGCTACCTGAAGTTTGTGCAGAAGTAAGGCTATTTGCCAGGGCGGAGCCGGACAGATGGTTCGGCTCCGCCCTTGTTTTTATTGCTCACCGCGAACTCACACACACACTCTCCCTCTCAACATCGTTGCTATGCTGATTGGCCTGTTCCCCCTCAACATTGTGCTGTTCCCCGGCTCACTCTATCCATTGCGGATTTTCGAGCCGAGGTACAAGCAGTTGATCCGTGAAACGATTGATAGCGATGGGGCTTTTGGCATCAACCTTGTGGAAGAAAACAAGATGGCCAACGTTGGATGTTTGGCCAAAGTGGATAAGGTGGTTCACGTCTATCCAGATGGCAAAATGGAGATTGTGGTGATCGGCACCGAACGATTCCGGATTGATAGCTACCACGATGGCGACAAGCCCTACCTTGTTGCCGAAGTGAACACGTTCGACGACGAGGCCAACGCCCCACCCGATTTTGAACTGCTGGAAAACACCATCCGTTTGTACAACCAACTTGCCGAAGTTGTCTATGGTGAAGCCGAGCCACTGTTAGAGCCATCGCAATGGATTACCGGCGGCGCGGCCTTCCGTATGGCGCAGAAATCTGGGCTGGACCTTAGCCTGCGGCAGAAAATGTTGGAGATGCTTTCCGAAGATGAGCGGCTTTCCTTCCTCCACAAATACCTAACAGAGCTGGTTCCAAAGGTGAAAGAGTACGAAACGATGCAGGCACTTAGCCGGAACGATGGCTACCTGCGCCAGGGGCCGTAGCCTCCCATGATGATTCTTGAAACAGAGCGATTGATCCTGCGGCAATGGGAACCGGATGAACTTCATCTGGTTCATGGCATCGTTGGCCACTTGCCAACAATGCAGTTCTGGCCCGCGCCGTTCACGATTCAGCAAAGCGAAGGCTGGCTTCGCCGGTGCCTTGAAACCTACGCGGCAACCGCCAACACCCTGGGCCGTTGGGCAACGGTGCTGAAAGAATCAGGCCGGGTGATTGGTGATTGCGGGCTGATGATTTCGGAGGTGAACGGCGTGGCCCAGAACGACCTGGGCTACATCATCCATGCCGACCATTGGCGCAACGGCTACGCAACCGAAGCCGCCGCAGCAATCCGCGATTATGCTTTTTTGAGGTTGAAGCTGCCGCGAATCGTGGCCAACATGGCCTGCGACCACCACGGCTCGGCAAGGGTAGCAGAGATCATCGGGATGACGTTGGAGGCCGAGTTTCTGAACCAGAAGAATCGGGGAATCCGGACGTTCCTCTACTCCATGCAACGGGGATCGTTCCAATAGCTGGCCTGTTTGTAACGTCTACCGTCTCCCACAAAAAAGAACCACAGAGACACAGAGGGCACAGAGGGAAGAGAGAAAAGAAGAAGTATCATTATCCAGAAAAGCCATGAGCAAGCGCGTTATTGTTGGGATGTCGGGCGGGTTGGATTCATCGGTGGCGGCTGCGCTGCTGGTGGAGCAGGGGTATGAGGTGATTGGGATCACTATTAAGACTTACCGCTACGAGGATGTTGGCGGCAACGTTGGCAGCGACACCAGTTGCTGCTCGCTGGATGGCATCAACGATGCACGGCGCGTTGCAATGGCCCTGGGAATCCCCCACTACGTGTATGATTTCACCGAGACCTTCGGCAGGGAAATCATTGACTACTTCACCGCTGGCTACCTTGCCGGCGACACCCCGAACCCCTGCGTGATGTGCAACCGGAAGATCAAGTGGGCCGAGATGTTGCGCCGCGCCGACGCGCTGGGGGCCGACTTCATCGCCACCGGCCACTACGCAAAACTTCGCCAGGATCCCGCCAGCGGCCGGCATATTTTAAGCCGTGGGAACGACCGTGAAAAAGATCAATCCTACGCGCTGTGGGCCGTTGAGCAAAGCGCGCTTGCCCGCACACTGTTCCCCCTTGCCGATTTAACCAAGCCGGAATCCCGCGCCATTGCTCATCGGCTGAACCTTCCGGTGGCGGGGAAACGTGAGTCGTACGAAATTTGCTTCATCCCCGATAACGACTACAAGCGGTTTTTACGGGACAATGTGGAGGGGCTAGAGGATCAGGTTGCGGGGGGGGAGATTGTTCGGGATGGTGAGGTAATTGGCAAGCACAACGGCTATCCGTTTTACACCGTTGGGCAGCGGCGCGGGATTGGGGTTGCTGCCCCCGAACCGTTGTTTGTGATCGGTGTGTTTCCGCAAAACAACCAGGTGGAAGTTGGGACTGCCGACCAGCTGATGCACCAGGGCCTAACCGCCGACACCGTCAATCTTATCAAGTACGATTCCCTTCCCCAACCAACGCGGTTGATTGCCAAAATCCGCTACAAGGATGAAGGGGCAATGGCCACCGGCCACACCACCCCCGATGGAATCTTGCATCTACGGTTCGACGAACCACGCCGCGCAATCACCCCGGGGCAATCGGTGGTGCTGTACGAAGGGGACGATGTTGTGGGTGGCGGAATAATTCGTGCTTGGAATGATTGATCGTAACGGTTTTGCTGTGTAGTTTACGGGTGCAATTCTGTCATCGGCAATTCTTGCTTTGATGATGCCCACACAAGCCTTCCGGCGATTACTGCCCAACCGTTCTGCACATGCCTGAATCCACACCTGCTACGCTCGACATCCAAAAAACAATCCTTGACCTGCAAGACGCGATTGAGTTCGTCAACAAGCGGGTTATCAACCGAACCGACATCATCGAGCAGTTGTTCTGTGCCATCCTTACCGGCGAACACGCTCTGATCCAAAGCCGCACCGGCGTTGGCAAAACGCTTCTGACCGAGCAGATATTTCTGATGTTCAGCGGGGCACGCTACTTCAAGGTGCAAGCCTCCAAGGAGCAGCAACCCGACACCTACTTCGGCGGCTTAGATGTTGAAGAACTGAAGCGGGGCCGCATCATCCACAACACCGCTGGGTCGTTGGTGGAAAGTGAGTTCGGTTTTATTGATGAGATTTTCGATGCCAACGACTTCACCCTGCGCGCACTGTTATCGTTGCTGAACGAACGCCGTTTGGTGTTGGGGGTGCAGCAGCAGAAGTCGGTAATCCACACCGTTCTGGCCGCCACCAACTACCTTCGCATCACCGAAATCACCGAGGCGTTGCTGGATCGTTTCATCTACCAATCTGTTGTCTTCCCCGATAAGGACCCCTTCGTCCAGTACCGCATCTCGCAGCAATATCTGCAGCATGGCGGGCAGCCAGCCGAGCCTCCAAAAAAAATCTCGTTCGCGGTGCTTCACCAAGTCTGGCAGGTTTGCACCGGCATCAGCCAGCAGCACTCCATCAACATCGCCCCCGACGTGACCTACTACACCAACTTGGTGATCCGCTACTACGAAGAACTGCGCAACCGCCAGCTTGCACAACGCCCCGATGTGATGCCAGGCCGCGATTTCTACATCTCACCCCGCCGCCAGATGAAGGCCTTCGATCTTCTGCGCGCCATCGCCTTCATGCACGGACGCAGCAGCGTCACGTTGGAGGATATCGAGAAACTCTACGTGCTGTTCACAACTGTTGGGATTGAGGAAGAGCGGCAGATTTGGAACAAGGCCTGCTCCACACTCAGCCACCAATTTGGCGCAACCCAAGCATTCGAGCAACTGCGGACTCTGCTGGATTTCAAGACGTTGTTGGACGAACTGCGTGCGCACCCCGAACTGATGCAACAGCCGATCACCTCCATCGAGAATATCAGCGTGAAGCGAACCCTGCGCGAGTGGGCACGCGAGACCTTTGGCGCGGCCGAGATGCAAGTAGAAAACAACCGCAGGCTTATCACCGAGTTCCTGGAAAAATTCCAGCCCGCCACCGACGAAATCCGCGACCTACGCCACCAACTTCAGCACGAAGCATGGATACTTTTCCACGCCAACGCGGGGCCGGGGTCGGCGTTTAAGTAAGGCAGGGTTATGGCTCTCCATCAACCTCAACCTCAACCTCAACCTCAATCTCCGTCATCACCCCGTCATCGCCCCGACGGGTCGGGGTCCTTGACAAGGAGTCTTCGACGAAGCACCGCGAAGCAGCGGCGCAAGCCCATCTCGCGGCTGGCGAAAAAGCAATCGGACACGCTCACACACTCACGCTTCCCCTTTTCCCCCAAACCTTGAGGGGACGCAAAGCTCGCCAGAGCGAAGCAGGGGGGCGCGGGTTCGGCGGCTTAGCATAAGCGGAAGGCAGCACCCAATGAACCTTTCTTCATTCGGCATTCGGCATTTGACACTCGACATTCCAACCAGCCTCCATGAAACATGATGTCCTAAAACATAGCTCCTTCTTCCAGCACATGGAGGAGTTTGGATACATGCGGGATATCACCGAACTACTGCCGGAAGATTTCACGGCAGTGTTCGAGATTGCCCGTGTGCTGGAGGACCCCAACGCACCGCTCTTCAAGGCAATCGAGCCGGCCATGACCGTTGCGCCGCAAGCCGCCGTGGAGAAGCGGCTGAACGACCGCGAATGGCAGCCAAACCGGAACGTCTCGCACGGGGAAGAGTACGAGGCCGCGCTGATGCAAAGCTACACCGACCTGAAACGGATTTTCCCCCACCAGTATCTGCTGCCGGAAGAAGTGTTCATGGAGCGGTATGCGCGGCGCAGCCTCTGGATCAACATCCCCCGCTCGCCGATGATCGTGCCGTTCGGCAACAGCAGTAGTGAGTACTCGCCGAACAACTTCAAACAGAAGGTCTATTTGCTGCTGGACACCAGCACCTCGATGGCCTCGCACCACCGTTTCCAGATGGCCAAAGCGGTTGCCTACGTCTTCCTGAAACGGAATTTGAAGGAGCTTGGGCACATCTATCTGCGCACGTTCGACACCGATCTTGGCCCGCTGCAAACGGCCATTGATGCCCCAAGTTTGCAGAATCTTCTTCACTACGTGATGCGGCTTACCAAGCTGGGAAACGGGACGGTGTTGGAGCGGGCAATCCTGCAAGCCGCTGCCGATATCCGCGTCAGTGCCGCCCTTTCCGGGGCCGAGATGCTGATCGTCACCGACGGCGCGGCGCATCTGGATGTTGATAAAATCCGCGAGGCGTTGGGTGGGGGCATTCGGATCAACACCATCAAAATTGGCGATGCCGTACTCTATCCCGACGAAAAACTTCTCTCCGACCTTGCCTCGCGCGGGGCAACCCCACGCCAGCGGGATTTGAAGAAATTGGAAGAGGAAATCGGCACCATGCAGCGGCAGCTTACTTCGGCAGGATTCGAGCGGGAGAAAGGGCGGCTGAAATCGCACCTGCAGACGCTGACCCAGCGGGCAGCAACCTTGCGTGGCGAAATTGTGGAGGGGTTGCGCCAGTGGTATGGCCGGGAGATTGAGCAGCTGTCGCGGGTGTTTGTGAACATCAACGACATCTCGGCCGATTCCTTATTCGTGTTGCAGCAAAGTGAGATTGATGAGATTCGGCAACTGCTGGCCGAGGTGGAGCAAGATTTTAGCGAGGGGATGGATGCCGACAGTTTGCGGGAAGCGGCGTTGCTGTACGAGCACGTCCAGATGCTGCTGAAATCGGCCACCGACAACGCGCAACGCGCCCAGCTACAAGCACTTGCCCAACGGCTGAACGAGCTGCTGCATGACGTGGTGAAAGGTGGCGAACACAAGCACGCCGGCTTGCGGAACATCACCCGCGACGACATCCACGACCTTCAGATGATCCTTCACATGCAAAGCAAGCAAGGGGGATCGCTGGCCGATTTGCTGCTGCTGATGCTTCGGCAAATTCTAAAACGCTTCTTCTCGCCAAAGCAGAAATTCCGGTTTGGGAAGAAGACGTAGCGGTGGCACAACAATCGCCCCCGATCATCATAGCCTTTATACTCCAAACAGAGTGGTTTGCGAAAAACTTCATCACTGTCATTCCCGCGAAAGCGGGAATCCATGCGGCCTATTTCCGCAAACCAATTTGTCCTGAGTATAACAGAACAGCGGCTTGCCTGAAACAAGGCAAGCCGCTGTTCTGTTGTTGTCTGTGTGTGTTCTGCTTGTGTGTGGAAGGTGCTGCTTTTGGCAGTACCAATTTACCGTTGCAGCACCATCGTGCGGGTATCGCTCCAGCGTCCGCTGGTGACGCGGTAGTAGTAGGTTCCGGCCGGGAGCGTAGCTGCATCCCAAGTTAGCTGGTACGCACCTTCGGAAATCGTGGCATCCATCAGCGTGGCAACCAGCGCGCCACGTGCGTCAAAGACCTCCACTGTTGTGCGCCCCCCTTTCCCCACCGTGAACTGAATCCGTGTTTGTGCCGCAAACGGATTCGGGTCGTTTTGCTGAAGCGTGTAGCCAGCAACGTTGCGGCTAAGTTCGGCACTGGAGGTTGTGTCAACATCTTTGAAAACCGCCTTTCCAGTCCAGTAGGAAGTATCACGGTAGCGTGCGGTGTTCACCAAAAACTTGGCTGTGGTTTGGAATGCTCCGCTATCCTTCGGGTTAAAAATCACATTGATGGTGATGCACTGGTTCGGGCCCAGTTTTGCCGCACGCAGTTTGTTCATATCCCCCTGTGGAATATCGAACCCTTTTTGGATGTTCACAACCGGGAAGCCTGATCCGGCAGTGAACTTCACCGTGTCGGCACCGATGTTGCACAGCTCAAGCGGAAGCACTTTTGTTTCCTCCACAAAGACCTCACCAAAATTCAAATCGCCCATGCGGAGCAACGGGTCGGCAGTGGCCGCCGCAACTGGCAACCGGAATTCGGAGCATTCAGTCAGCACCCGAAGCGTATCAGTGTGGGCCTTGCCGTTGGTTGTTGCCATGTACCCAACGGTGATGGTTGCGGTTTGCCCCGGCTTTAAGGTTAAGGTCTCCGGCTCGGTGCTAACAACAGTAAACCCTTGGTTGCCACGGCTAAACTTCAGATCGCGGATTTTCAGATCGCGCCCCAGTGGATTGGAGATCGTGATTTGCTGAGAATGCAACGCCGAATCGAACGGAGTTTTGCCAAAGTTCAGCATTGCCGGCATGGTGACGCGCTCGGCATAGTAGGTGTACGGGATTTCGGTTGACGCGCCCGTGCGATCCTTAATCACCAACGTACCCGAAGCATCCTTGCTTGGGTCCACCGGAACCACACTCACGTTTGCATCCCGCTCGCCAACAACTTGGAATGCGGTGGCTGGCTCCTTGAACAACACCTTGGCGTTCACCTCCCCATCCTTCATGGTTATTGACCGCAGCCCGGCAGCCTCCAGCGTCAAGGTGTGGATATTCACCGATAACTCACTGCATTTAGTCTCGGTTTTTATTTCCAGCGTGTCGGGGACCTTCAACACTTTCCGCATTGGTGCAAGCGGGTAGCCGTAGGCAAGTGCGGTCCGCTCAAAGTAGCGTCCCTTCGATCCACCACTTCCTGAACTGAACGACTCCAGCCCTTTCACCAACCCATAGACTTGTCCGCTAAATGTCGCGCCTGGTTCGGCGCGGACGTAGTAGCTGAGTCCTGGGTCAATCGCCATGGTTCCCCAAACAAGAGTGGTGTTGGGGATATTGCCACGATTGAAGACAAACGGGCGTTCGCTGGTGGTGGTGCTGCCGTAGTAGATCATGCCGTCGAAGCTGCCGTCGGCAACAATGTTGACGTAGTGCTCCATATCGCCTGGGTGTCTTTCCACATAAAACGGAGCAAAACTGCCCCACTGTTCGCGTGGGATAAGATCAACCATAAACGTGCTGACCGATTCAAAGCTGGCCCCTGTGATAGTGGTTCCCCCCCCTCCCCAACCACCGCCACCAGTGGATGGTTTATTGGTCAGTTTTACCGCTGCGGTGGAGTTCATCACGGCTTGGGCCGGCTTATCGGTTTTGATATAGACTGCTTGGGCTGTGCCATTCACGCGATGCTCATTGTAGGAGCGGTTCATCGTGAAGAAGTTCGACTTTTGCGCGCCGATGGTCTGCTGGTAGAATCCGCGCGTGGTGTCCTTGGAGCTTCCATAGACACGGATGAACTCCGAGGCGCGCTTGCCATCGGTGTTTTCGTTTGTTTGCCCGGTGATGCGGTAAATATCCCATGTTGGAGTATAGACGAACTCCGTTCCATGCTGGTCGGCTGGGGCCAGCCATTCGATCATCATGTTTTTGAAGGTGTTTTGGGAAATTCCCCCTTCGAAATTTGTCACCGAAGTGCGGGTGTTGCCGGTGATGACCCCTATCGGCTTGGTGGCACTGATGTACGACCCCCCAAAATCTGGCTGTGCGGTGCCGATGTTCGCGGTGAGGGTATCTACATAGCTTTGCAGCAGATAGGCTTGATTGGCCATCAACGTGACAAAGGTCATTTGGTCGTTGGGGATTTGCCCGTTGGGGTTAATCGTCACCACGGTGTTGTCCTGGGCGGCAATCACCATAATCTCTGCTGGCGCGGCCTTGTTTTTCTTGCTGATCTTGGTGCTCCCCACCGTTGCATTGGCCACGATGTCCCCTTGCAATGTGGCCGCGTAGTACTCAGTTCCCCACGCCTCAACCGGCAATGGTGTCCAGGCTTCGGCACCGAATTTTGTGATCAGGTGGCAATACATCAGGAACGGGTGCTTCCCCTGAACGCGGTAGGTGTTGTTCGATGGCACGCCAGGAGTAGTGACAACCGGTTGGGCCACTTTGGTCAAATCTACCGAGGTCATCACCCCCCCTGTCACCGCAAAAGATTTGGAGAATCCGGTGGTGGAGGTGAAGCGGATGCTATCATCTACGGTGGAGTAGATATAGACCAGAAACTTATCGTCCATCTGGTACGCATTTGCCGCATCGTTGGCGTTGGCAATGGTATCGGGGAACGCAATGATGTAGGTGCTTCCCCCTTGGAACTCGTCGAATTGCAGTGCTGGGGTCTGGCTTTGCAGCCCCGTTGCAACCAACAACATCGCAGCAATTGCCAGCAACTGGCAACGCATACTGAAGAATGTGCGCATGTCTGCTTGAAGTCTGATGTATGTGTTTGGAATAACCTTCATCATGGGAATACCCTCTGCAAAAAGGGGGAGGGAAAACTCACCGAATCCGTTGAAGAGGACCGTACGCGAATGGAAGAAGGGGGCAATCAAAGAGTCTAATGATACACCTTCCCAGTGGGGGGAGGCTGACGTAGCCGAAAAAGTAACGCGAGCCGCAGCAAATATATTCACGACGGCTGATAGAGTAGTTGTTGCTTTGGGTTGGCTAATACACCGTCACAGCAGCAATGTGGGGAGGGCAATATTTGAGAAGCCGCACGGAAAACGTTTCAGCTTCTGGGAACATCACAACGCACAACGGGCCGCATCGCGCATTCACACGCGACGCAGCCCGCTGCACGATTTGTAGGCAGGGGAAATGGGGTGTTACCGGCTGACGGTTAGCGGTATCACCCCTTCCCATCCTGATGAAGTGATTCGGCAGAAATATCTTCCAGCAGGGAACGCAGAAGCATCCCACTCCACGCGGTGGATTCCGGCTTCCAGCACGTTCTCCACGATCGTGGCAACCTCAATTCCTGCCTCGTTATAGATTGCCAACCTTGTTTCCCCCCGCTTCCCAACCCGGAACTCAATTTGCGTCCGGCTGCTGAATGGGTTTGGCGCGTTGTGGGCAATCCACCACGCCCCCTCCCCTGCTTCCGGTTTGCTCACAATGCCCAAGGTGGGCATCACCGTGGCTGTCCATTGTGAGGTGTCGCGGCAACTGCGGGCGGTGGCAAAGGCGCGTGCGGTTGTTTGGGCCACGCCAAGCCGTTGCGGCGTGAACGTCACCGGCACGTTGAAGCATTCCCCTGGTTTCAGCTTGGTTGCTTGTAGCTGTGCAAGCACAAACGGGGGTATGCTGAAGGATGTATCCCCCCAACTCAACACCCCCAAACCGTTGGAGTCGGCGAACGCGAGCGTCCCCGTCCCCTGGTTGCAAATTTTCAGCTCCATCGTGCGGAAGCCATCGGTTGGGCGGAAACTGCCAAAATCTAAATCCCCCATATACACGCAGTAGGTGACAGTTTTGGCGTGCAGTGCAATGGCTTTGTTGGAGCAACCGTAGCCGAAGTTGACATTCAGCGAATCGGTGTGGCCTTGGGGCGTTACCGCCGGAGTAACCCGCACACCCAAAGAAATGCAGCCGCCAGCCGGAAGGGTTATCGGGAAGTGCGTTGCTGAAGTATCTAGAGTAAATCGGCTATTGGGATTGTTCAGCCGCACCGAATAAACCCGAACATCGTGGTTGGTGGGGTTGCAGATGGTGATTGCGGTGTCGCGTGGTGGGGCATTGGCCGGAAGCTCGCCGAAATCAACAGCAGAATCGGACGGGGTAAGCCGGACATCCATTCCACCATAGCTGTACGGGAAGCGATGCTGATATCCGGTGCGGTCCACCAGCACCAGCGTTGCTTCGGCATCTTTGGTCGGGTCAATCGGAACGACTTCAAGATCAATCTTGGTTTTCCTCACAATTTTATCTGGGTTCACCGGATCGCGGTACTCAATTCGCGCGTTGGCTGTGGCCGGCTGGATGTATGCTTCGGCAAACCCTGCGGGGAAATTGTTGGCACTCTGGATCAGTAACTTCATCCTACCGCAACGGCTGTCCTGCTCAACCACCAGCGAATCTGGCGCGGCCAACACCCGCCGCCGTGGCGCAAGCGGATAGCCGTAGGCAAGCCCTGTTTCCTCCTTGTACCCCTTATCCTCCCCCGGAACAAACTCCTCACCCCCCATCCGCCCACCATAGACGTAGCCGTAAAAACGGACTGAGGTATCGCTTCCGTACAGCAGATAGGTGGCGGTTGGTGATAGCTGCATCGTGAGCCACTCAAGGTCGGTTCCGGGGATGCTCATCCAGGCGTTCTGCTTGAAGCTGGCGGCGGTGGCAGTGGGGAGCCCCACACTTACTCCATTCATCTTCATCAGCAGCTTGCTCCGTTGCGAAGCTGCCACGGCAATGTTCACGTAGTGAGTCATCCCCAGCATGGAGCTTGGGGCCATAAACGGGGCAGCGTTCGGCCACTGCTCGCGCGGGGTAAGCTCAACCATGTAGGGAACAGCAGCGGACTGATAGTTTGCGCCAACACTGCTCCCCCATGTCACGGTTGTGCCGTTAAATCGCACGGCTGTGGAGGAACTCATCATCGCCATTGCAGCGGTATCAGCAAGGAAGTAGGCGGGGTTGGGGTTGCCAAGCGCAATCGTGATCCCCTTCCAGCCGGAGATCGAAGTGGTGTCGAACGTTCCCGCCGTGTTGGTCATGCTGGCCAGCGAACTCACATTTCCTGAATCACCAGCGATAATCCGAACCACCTCATGCGGGCGGCGTTGCTCAGTTTTCTCGTCCGGGTCTCCGGTGGGGCGGCTGGAGTCGGCAGTTGGAAGGTAGAGGAAGGTTCTTCCCCATTGGTCGCGTGGGGTCATTGCTTCAATCAGCGGGTTCTTCATGCTGTTCTGCCCCAGCCCGGCTCCAAGATCACGGTTTGCCGTACGGGTGGTGGCAGCAATCAGGCTGATCGGATTATTTGAAATCACGATTGTGCCGGTGATATCTGGCTGTGGCGCGCCCAAATTTTCCGAGGAGGTATCCACAAAGCTTTGGATCTGGTAGGCTTGCCCAGCATTTAACCGCACATCCGCAGTTTTTGGGAAGCCAGCCATCGCCCCTTTCGGGTAGATTGTGACGCGGGTGTCATCAAATGCCGAAACAATCAGCAGTTCGGCGGGGGCAGGGCGCGGAACACGAGTGTAGATAAACAAGCCGGAACCAATGTCGTTGACCACATCCCCCGGCATCGTGTTCACGAAGTACTCCGTTCCCCAAGTCTCCAGCGGAAGCGGTGCCCAGGCTTCGGCACCAAACGGAGTAACGGTGTAGCAGTAGGCCACGACCGGCGCGGCAGCATCCACCCGCCACGTGTTGTTCGATACCACCCCCGAACTATCCACCACGCTCCCCGCAAGGGTGATGGTTTGGAATGTTCCGGCAGCAATGATGTGCTGGCTAACCTGCTTGGTAGCATTGTTGGTGATGGTGACGCGGTTGCCCTCGGTTGCCGAGTAGATCATCACCTGCATGGTGCTGATGATCTTGGAAGGATAGCGGAGGTCGTAACGATTCCCGGAGGTATCGGGGAAGGCGATGAAGTACGTCCGCCCCGCTGTTAAACGGTCAAGCGGTTGGGCGGAAAGCTGGGCGTGCAATCCAACCACAGCAAGCAGAACAACAGCAATAAGGAATGCACGGCATCGGGTCGGAGCAGATTCGGGTTGCATAGATCACTCCATGTAGCGTGTAGGTTGATGAGGCTTCCGGGGGAATTCCCCTCTGTAGTTTTCTAACACAGGAATTGCACGAATTGTTAGCAGGCGATCACAGAAAAATTATCACAGAGCTTGGGCGCGAGAAGCAGAACAACAGATCAAGCAATGCCTACCGGATGGGGATGTATCACAACAACCATGCCGCAAAAAAAACAACCGAGGGGGAGGTGCGGCAAAAATGCGGCATCCCCCTCGGTTGTTTATCGGCTGATGATTATCGGCTGTTGTTTGCAGCGACTGTAGTTGTCAGTACTGCGGCTCGCGGTAGCGGTATTCAAGGTCGCCATCCAGCATCTCATCCAACGCCAAGAATGTTGGTTTGGGGATGTGGTCGAACTCGCGCGCAACCTCAAGTTGGTCAGGGTTCACAACCTCGGTGTCGTCGTCGTTGGGGATGGCAACTTCGGCAATGCGTGCCTGCAAATTAGCGCGCAGCTCATCGTTGATTTGGCGCGCACGGCGCGACATGATGACAATGGCCTCGTAGATGCTTCCGGCTTCCCCGGTTGCCTGTTTCAAATCTACTGGTCGGATCGGCATGGGCTTCCCTTTCTGGTTATCGTATGGATTATGATCGTTCTGTTTGCAATGCCAAAGCATCGTGGATTGAAGCACCGCGGGCGACGCAACGGCGGCTGGAATTATTGCAGCAACACCTCAATCTGCTGCACGGCACGCTCCACAATGTCGTTCACCACAACCGCATCAAACTGCCCCTGCATCTCCATCTCCATCCGCGCACGGTTGATGCGTGTTTGCTGAACCTGGGCGCTTTCGGTTTGGCGGTTGCGCAGCCGCCGCTCAAGTTCTTCCAACGACGGCGGGGCGATAAACACCAGCAACGCTTCATCGGGGAAGGCGGCGCGGATGGAGAGCGCGCCTTTCACATCAACATCAAAAATTACCCGCGCATCCCCTTCGGCTTCCTGAAGTTGCCGCGCAATTTGGCTTCGGAGCGTTCCGTACAGGTTGCCAAATATCTCCTCCCACTCAATCAACTCTCCGCTGGCAATCCGCTGCTGAAACTCCTCCCGACCCAAAAAGAAGTAATCCTTCCCGTGAACTTCGTTTGGCCGTTGCTGGCGTGTGGTTGCCGAAACCGAAAACCGCCACGATGGATGCCGCTGTATCAGCCGCCGAGCAATGGTGGTTTTCCCCGCGCCGCTTGGTGCCGATAAAACAAGCAGTCGCATCATTCGATGTTCTGCACCTGTTCGCGGATTTTCTCCAGCTCCTCCTTTGCCCGCACAACAAGGTGGGCAATTTCCGAATCATTCGATTTGGAGCCGATGGTCGTGATCTCGCGGTTCATCTCCTGCAACAGGAATCCCAGCTTCCGCCCCGCCGGTTCCGGCCCGTCGACGGCTTCCATGAAGAATTTTGCGTGGCTGCGGTAGCGGACGCACTCCTCGGTAACGTCTAGCTTCTCGGCAAGGATCACAATCTCGAACTCTAACCGCTGCTCGTCAATCTCATCGTTCTCAAACAGCTGGGCAATCCGCTCGCGAAGGCGTTGGCGTTCTTGCGGGATTTTCTCACGGCTGATCTTCTCAACATTTTCCACCATCGCGCTGATGCTTGCAACGCGGTTGCTGATATCGCGGGAAAGCTCCTTCCCTTCGTTGCGCCGCATTGTGTCCAGCGCGCGGGCGGCTTCGTCCACGGCTTGCGCAACAAGCTCCCACTGCACATCCTCGCTAACTTCGGTTGTGGGCCTAATCAGTAGGTCGCTGAACCGGAGCAGGTGATCCAAGCTCACCGCTTCTTTCAGTTTGGCGGCTTTTTTAATCTGCTCCAGTGCTTCCTTGTAGGCAGCCACTGTGTCGGGGTCCACGGCTAATCCGGTGGTGGCTTTCTGCTCACGCTCGACGTTGACCGAGACGTTGATCTTGCCACGGTTGACAATTTTTCGGACGATTTCGCGGATGTCGTTTTCGCGCGGGTTCAGGTCGCGCGGGGTGCGGGTAATGACTTCAAGGAAGCGGCTGTTTAGGCTGCGAAGCTCTACCGAGACCGAAACGCCATCGCGTGAACGTTCGCTTCGGCCGTAGCCGGTCATGCTGGTTATCATGCGCTAATGTGCTGGCTGAAAGACTGGTTAATGAGAAAGAAGCGTCAAACTTACAAAAAAGCCACCCCGTTTAGCCGTTACAGAGCGAAGCCAAACGGGGAATGGTGATTTTTTCGATTCTCTGTGCGTTGCCGAAGCCGTCCACGCGGCTACATCTCGCTGTCGCTGTCGTCGTCGTCCTCGTCGGGGTTGATGGATTTAATCACGATCGCCACGTTGTCCGGAAGCGACGTTGCATCCCAACTGAGCGTTACCGGGTCGGCAATGGTCCACTCCAACCGCGTCACGCTGATCTTGGCGGCTTTCATGTATTCTTTGATAGCGTTCAGCCGCTGGCGGCCAAGCTCCTTTTTCTCCTCCTCGGTCAGGGCGGGGGCCGGTGGCGGCGGCGGCGGTGGTGGCGGTGGTGCCACAGCACCTTTCTTCCCTTTTTTGGCTGGCTTCGCTTTTTTTGCCGGCGGTGGCGGTGGTGGTGGCGGCGCAGATTTCACATCGGGGGTCAGGGTGATACCAACCACAATCGCGCCGTTGATTTTCAACATCTTCTCAATCTCATACAGCTTTTGCGTTGGTTTCAGAACCGCCGAGCCAGGCTCGAACAGTCGCCCCGCAAAAAGCTGCGCCCCAACAGGGATTCGCTCCAGATAGATGTTGGTATCCACTTCCTGGTAGTTCAGGTCGTCGGGGGTGCAGTAGTAGATGTCGGTGATGAAATACCCGGGGGTTTTCAGCCGGAAACGGTACATGGTTTGCGGGTCCAGAAGCATCTGGTACTCGCCGGTGTTCGCGTTGATTTTGGAGTTATTCACCGAGCGGCTGCTCCCTTTCCCTTCCGCCTCGAACGCCCACATCTTGCCGGTGCCAACCGGTTTTTGCGATTTGGCATCCAGCACCATGCCGCGGATCAACTTGATGGGATTTTTGATTTGCGCAGATGCTGGTTGCGCCGCGGCCACTGCCAGCAACGCCAACAGAGCACAATGCCCCACAGCCAAATGCCACGAACCGACAGCAATGTTGATAATCCTCATTGATTCCCTTGCTTGATTGCTATTGATATTGATTACGACAGCGTTCTTCATTCCTTTGCGGAGCGAGTGAAAGAGGGGGGAAAGCACACAGCAAGCCGCGGCTTCAAGGGGGATGATACGGCATCCTTTTTTTGTTTCCTACAAGTTGGGCAACCCATTTCCATTTTTGCCGAAGCCCTGCCCTGCTCAGCGGTTCAGGAATCGGGCGATTCCGGCTTGGCAATCGGGGGTCATCCGGGCAAGGGCGTTCATCCGCGAGGCGTAGTCAAGCGCGGAATCAAGGGGCATTCCATCCAGCGCGGTCAGCATCTGCTTGGTGAGCGCGATTGCCGACCCGCTTGCCGCAGCGAACTCAGCCGTCAAGTTGGAAATGTGAGCATCCAACGCCGCCACCGCCTCATCCCCACTTCCCGGAATCACGGTTGTGACAAGCCCACGCTGGGCGGCCTCGGTTGCGGTGATTATTCTTCCGCTCAGCAGCAGTTCACGGGTCTGCATCTGCTGGCTTTTGCGGATCAGAAACGCCATCACGATAGCGGGGATGAAGCCGATCTTCACTTCGGTGTAGCCAAAGCTGGCACTTTCCACAGCAACCACAATATCACACACGGTTGCCAGGCCGCACCCGCCAGCAATCGCCGGGCCGTGAACGCGCGCAATCACCGGTTTGGGGACTTCATAAATCGCCCGCAACGTTCTGGCAAGCGATGCCGAATCGTTCATGTTGTCAAGCGGGGTGAACTGCGCCATTTGCTGCAGATATGCAAGATCGGCCCCGGCGCAAAATGCTTTTCCCCGCCCGGCAATCACGATGGAGCGGATGGAGTCGTCGGCACCAAACTCCTGCACAGCATCGTGCAGTTCCGCCACCATCAGGCTATCAAGGGCATTCCGTTTTTCGGGGCGGTTCAGGTAGATGAAGCCTGCGCTCTGAACACGCTCAACTTCAAGGCGTTGATATTCTGGCATTGCAAAAAGCTGAGTTGAAAATGCTGAGTTGAAAATGCCGAGCTCGATTCCAGCAATCGCCGGTTTCTATTTCACCAAAATCACCTGCTGCGAGGCCACGGTGGAGCCGTTGCTTAGCCGCACAAGGTAGCGGCCAGTTGGCAACGCGCTGGCATCGTAGGTGATGGTGGTATCGGAACTGGTGAGCTGGTTGGTAAGGTCCGCCACAGCATTGCCGTTGTTGTCGAACACACGCAACTGATAGTTAGCCCCGGCGGTGCGAACCCGAAGCGCGAAAATACGTGAGGTTGGGTTTGGGCGCGCAAGCCCAAGATACCCGGGCGAAGGCTGCTCCCCGGCATCGGCCACGCTGGTGGGGATTCCCAAAAACTCATAGATGGCTTGCCTTCCCTGGCGGGTGGGTGTGGTCATCCCAAACAGGAACAACGTGGTGTCCTCCTGGTCGGGATCAAGCCGAACCACCTTCCCCCACACCAGGCTGATATCCCCCGGCCCCGCGCTTTGCGAACCGATGCCGTTGGAGATGGTGCGCCATTTTTCCGAGAACGTGAAGCCGTCGTACAGGTTGACAGTGTCACCCTCGTTGTTGATGGCATAAAAAATTGGGCGTTGAACATCCCCCGCGATTGCCCCGGCCACGCCGTAGCCGCTGGCATTTTCCACGCGAGAAAGGACGCTGATTCTTCCGCTGGGGTCGGTTCCGTAGCGGACGGTTTGCCCCCCGGATTCGGCGGCGATATCCCAGTCGGTGAACATGGCAATGCGGAAACTATCCAACCGTTGGCCGCTTCGGTTGCGTGTGCGAAGCTCAATCCCGATGGCATCCTTCACCCCTGCTTTTTTCACAAACCTCAGCTTCAGTTCAATCCCCATTTTTCGCCCGTCGGTCACAACCGAATCGGTGAGGGTTAGTGTGGAGTCGTTGGCCAGCGATGGAAGCTCAATCGGGCCGAAATCCACCGTGCGTGGCTCGCTATCGCTTCCGCGAATGTTGCTCAGGATTGTGGCTCCATCCCCGGCAACAATAAACCCACCTTCGTACAGCAACGATTTCCCCAAATAGAGGAAGCCATCCCCCACGGTGTTGTCCGGATAATCGTGGTAGCCTAACCGGCCACGGGTGGAGATGGAGGCCACAATATCTGGCGTGGAGGCGGTGAAATATGGGCGGGCGAACATCTGGCGGGCGAACCCAAAATCGCGATAACTGCTGTCGGCAGTGTAGGCAAAACGGAGGTGAACAATGGATTCGGTGGGAGCGGTAACGGTGAAGCGAATGCCACTATCGGCCAGCGCAACGCCATTGCGAAGCAGCGTGGCAATCCGCGCCGTGTCGTTGCGGTTGATCTGGATTGTGGGTATCTGGTCGCCAATGGTTGCGGCAGTGATTTTGATGTTTGTGGCATCCCCCAGCAGGTTCCGCATCCGCACGCGGAGCAAGCCTTGCTCGCCAACTGAGAAATTTTCACGCGGGGTTCCGTTCAGATCGGTCAGGAAGATGGAATCCAACACAATGCCTGGGCGCGAGAATGGGTCGTCGGTAAGGGCGCGCAGGATGTTGATCCGTCCGGTTCCCATCAACCCAACTTTGTCGGGGTTTTTGTTGTTGATGTTCTCGGCCGTCAGCCGCAGGTGGGCAATCGCTTGGTCGGCACTCAGCATCGGGTAACGGCTACGCACCAACGCCAACGCGCCGGTGGCGTTCGGCGCGGAGAAGGAAGTGGCAACGCCAACCTCACCGTAGCTGTTGTTTTCACCAGTGGAGAAACCGCCCGGAGCCGAAACGCCGATGTGAGGTCCCGTTGTCGTCTCATAAACATCGTTCCCCCCCACCGCCCCAACTCCCAACACGTGGCGGTATCCGGCTGGATAGTAGGTTCCGAACCCTGGGGGATTTCCGCCGCCGGCCACAATCGCGCAGTCGAACGTCTCCACCACGTTGGTGATAAGGTCCTGAAGCACCCGCGAGTAGCTTTCTTCCCCCCAACTGCAATTAATCACTTTGCAACCGCGGCGCGCTGCATAGATGATCCCTTCGTAGGCCATTGTCAGTTCGCCGGTTTTGTTGTTGGCCATTTTAATCGGGAAGAATCGGCACAGGTTTCCAACCCCAGCAATGCCAACCTTGTTGTTGGTTGCTGCCGATGCAAACCCTGTCACAAACGTTCCGTGGGCCGAGCCTTTGGTGATGCCGGGGAGTGTGCTGTCTTCCTGCCAGGTCAGGTTTGCGCCGCGCCAATCGTCCACCGCGCCGTTGTTGTCGTCATCAACGTTGTTAGTCCGTTTGTCGCGACCCAGCGCGTCTTTTCCCATCTCGGCGGTGTTCTCGCTGATGTTCGGGGCAAGGTCTTCATGGAACATGTCAATGCCCGCATCCACAATGCCGATCAACATGTTGGTATCGCCGGGCCAGACTTCCCACCCTTCGTAGGCCCTCATCTGCGGAAGCTGTTTCTGCTGCCAGATTTGCGGGTCGTTGGGTGAAAGTGGCGGGCCGACAAGCTGCGGAAGGATCATCGGCTCGGCATACTCAACTTCGGGGAACTCCATCAGCTTCCGCGCGGCTTCGCGTGGGTGCATTGCGGCAGTGTAGCGAGCCTCGATGATGCGGCTAAATTCTTCCTGCGCTTCCATCCCCCGCACGTAGCGTTGCAGTTCGGCTCCGCCGTTTCCCTTGCCGCTTTTTGCTGGCGGCTGCACCAACGCTGGGATCGTGATTGGTATCCGTGTGGCGTTGGCCTGGCCAAGCCCGGCACGGCTGATAAGCTGGGCAACGCGGCTTGTGGCATCGGCGTTGGCTTGCGATGCTGGGTTGCCTGCGGTTGTGCTTCCCCCCCAATGTTTGCGGAGCTTCACGTAGAGGGCGTTGGCCACCACTTTATCGCGGCTGGCGATGTCGGGGATTACTCCATGTGTTGCCAGTGCTTCCTGCTTCGCGCTTGGCGACGGGGGGGCAACGATTATCGGACGCGCGGCATTTTTATCGGCCTTCTTCTCAATTGGCGCAGTTTTTTTCTCAATTGATTTTTCGGCAGGCTTGGAAGGAACCTGAGAAAGGAGCGGAACCACACCAACCAGCAGCAGGGAAACGCTGGCAAGAAGCAATCGGAAGAAAGGGGTTCGAGCGTTCATGGTTAGTAGTCTGGAAAGGTTCATCGGTATCGTGTGTGTGGGCGCTGCTTCTGCTAAGTCGGGATTTTTTTTCAGTGCTCTGGCGTGCGGCGTTCCCGCACCAGCGGCGGCGTTAGGAATTGCTCAATTTTCACGGCGTGCATTGTTGCCGGGTCAATTTCCAGATAGACTGCGGCCATTCGCGTGTCGCCGGTTGCCATCTCGAACTTGTGCGGAGTTTGCAGCATGAACCGCTTGATCGCCACCTCCTTCTTCATGCCGATAACGGAGTCGTAGGCTCCGGTCATTCCCACATCGGTTAGGAAAGCGGTTCCGCTGGGAAGAATGCGGGCATCGTTGGTTTGCACGTGGGTGTGTGTTCCAATCACCGCGCTGACCCTGCCATCCAAGTGGGCGGCAAGTGCCATTTTTTCGGCGGTGGCCTCGGCATGGAAATCCACAATAATGGCCCCGGTTGTGTGGCGCAGTTTTTCCAGCGCCCAATCGGCGGCGTGGAACGGGCAATCAATGCTGGGAAGGAAGGTGCGCCCCTGCAAGTTTATCACGGTGACAGAGTGACCGGTGGGGAGCGCGTTTGTTACGAACCCCAAGCCAACGTTGCCACGGGGATAGTTCAGCGGTCGAAGCACGTTCCGGTTGTTGGCAAGCACATCTTTGGATTGCCATTTTTCCCAGATATGGTTCCCAGAAGTGATCACGTTGGCCCCGGCGCGGAAGATGGTTTCGGCATCCGAGTGGCGGATACCCTTCCCCTCATAGACGTTCTCACCATTGACGATGACGAAATCGGCAGCATACTGCTGGGTTAGCCGGGGTAGCTCCTCGGCAAGGCGTTGCAGCCCTGGTTCACCAACAACATCACCCACCAACAGAATGCGAAGAAGTTCAGGCATGAAAGAAATTGCTAAGTCGGGTTTGTTCGGAGCGGAGGGCACGCGGCTCTCCGTATTTTGTGCCGCACAAGATACAAACGAACCAGCAGCAGGGAAGGGGGAAGGAGCAGTATCGTGAAGGAAAGGAGCAGAAGCGAACATTTTTGCTGCACAACAACCAGCGCAAGGAATGGCACTGAAAATCTACACGAAGACCGGCGACGACGGAACCACCGGATTGTTCGGCGGCCAGCGGGTCCAGAAAGATTCGCTTCGGATTGAATGCTACGGAACGGTTGATGAGCTGAACAGTGCCATTGGCGTTGCCCGCTCGCACGGGTTGGCCCCCGCTCACGAAACGCTTGCCGACACGCTGCAACAGCAGTTGTTTGTTCTTGGCGCAGACCTTGCCACGCCACATTCCCACGATAGCAAGAAATTTTCCATCCCCCGCGTTACAGCCGCCGATGTGGAGTGTCTGGAATCGGCCATTGACCAGTGGGAAGCAACACTTCCACCGCTAAAAAACTTCATCCTGCCCGGGGGAACGCCAAGCGGAGCGGCGTTGCATCTGGCCCGCACAATCTGCCGACGCGCCGAACGGAGTGCTGTAACGCTCTGGGGCCAGGAACCCGACATTGGCCATTTACCGATAACCTATCTGAACCGCCTAAGCGATCTGCTGTTTGTGTTTGCGCGCGCGGTCAATCACGCTGCTGGGATTGAGGAACATCCGTGGAAGCCACGAGGGGTAGAAGAGTGAAGAGTGAGGGGTGAAGAGTGAAATAAGAAGAGAAGAGGCGAAGGGAAGGTTTTCATCCGTTTGCGGCAACTGGTGGCGGAGCGCAATCGGCTGGCGGATAACAGTTTCTGACACACCTCTATCAAAAACCTTCTTTTTTTTGCTCCGCTGGAAAAAATGGAAGTACTTTTGCGCTCGCTTTTTCCATCAGGTGTTGCTTGCCAATGGACGGATGCACTTCCCCACTAAACCGAATTCCGCACATTGCATCCATGCGGGCTAACTTGAACGGCTGACGCTTCGTTAGTGGGGCAAGCCTGCAAAAACCGCAAGAGCCGCGAAGCATAAAAACATAAAAAAAGCCAGCGGCGATTACTCACACAGAACAACGTTCAATCAATCATAACCCGACGGCTGGTGGATTCCCCGCCAACGTCACAGTTCAACTACAGGAGAGACAAACCGTATGAAACTCAAAAGCTTTTTGATCGGCAGCACCCTGATTGCTGCGTTGGTAATCGGCGGCTGTAACGAAAACGACACCCCAACCGACCCAACCCCAACCGGAGTTGCACCGAAAGCAGTCACAAACTTAGTGGCCGTTTCCCTTAGCGAAACCTCGGTTGGCCTGCGCTGGAATTCCCCAGTTGATACGTCCTTAGCTGGCTATGATGTATCATGGAAAAGCAGTGATGGTACCGATTCGGGAAGCGTAAGCGTTGCACCAGCAACCGACACCACCCAGGATGCAACAGGGCTAAAAGTAGGAAAGACCTACAGCTTCACCGTGAAGACCAAGCGTGGCACACTGCTTTCGACAGGTGTTAGCGTTACCTGGGCCGGGGCACAACGATTCAGCAACGATGCAGCTAATGCAGCAACCACCATTCGCCTGTACGAAAAAGCTTCGTCGAATGGTAGCGGCTTGACTTTGGACCCAAGCCTTGGCGGCCCACGGAACATGTCGGTTGCTACGCCATCAGCCGCAGTGCAACTTGGCTTTATCGTTGATCCCGCAGGGAAAGTGGTGATTGGTGCTGCGTACTCCTTCCCAGAGTTCAAAAACGTGGATAAGTTCGACAGCAACACCTACGTCTCCACACAATCATGGGTGGCCAATGGATTGAGCGATTGGTTCTTGACACAGTCACTTGACAAGTACATCCCAGCAGACGGCAACTTGCGCGCCTTCACCTTCGAAGCCACCGTGACCGGAACAACTGGCCAAGGATTTGTGGCACGCACCGGCGCAACGGGCAACTACCATTACGCTCGCATCTTTGTGAACAACGTTGGTGGCAAGCTGCTGCAAGGCACCGCACCAAACCGCTACGTTGAGCTGACGATCTCCTACCAAAACACGCCAAACGTCTTCTTCGCAAAGCGTGGAGCCGAGTCGCCAGTGGGTGTGTATTCACGCCGCATGTACTAAGCAAAAGGCCTTCCCAGCAAGGTTGGGATAGCAAACAACACAACGGGGTGGAAGCTGCAAAATGCTTCCACCCCGTTTTTATTTTCCACTCCAATGAAAGTGGTTTGCGCAATCCTCTTCCTCCCTGCTGCTCGATAGCCTCTCTACCTCACCACCACCATCTTCTCCACAACCCGTTGCTGGCCCAGCATCAACTCCACCAGGTAGGTCCCTGGTTGCAGTTGGCTGCCGTCGAACTCCAGCGTGGAAGGCGGTTCCCACAGAATCGTTCCGGTTGTATCCACTGGCAAGGAGCGGCGCAGGAATACAAAGCTGCTGGTGATGATTGGTGGGAGCCAGCTTGGGCAGTTCCACCGTGAGGTTTCTTTGGTGTAAATGCAGTAGTCGCGTCCGTTCAGATAGACTACCTTGTGTTGGTTGTTGGTCTCCACTGCCCGGCCTCCAAGCGGAAGATAGCTGGGTGGATGGGATCGGTGGGCGCGGCGGTGGCCGAGCCTTGCAGCACGCGGCGGGCTTCGCGGATCATGCTATCGCGGAAGTCAATGCTGGGTTGTGAGGTTCCCAGGACAAGCTCGCCCAGGGAATCGCGGAAAGCAACGGAGCGGAGCGCGGCTTTCTCGGCACCGGTCCAATAGACACGGATATCAAGTGCTTGCTCGCGGGCGTTAGGTTGGTTTGGGTGAAGGGGCCCTGGGCCGTTGTCGTGTGCCCGCCACCATAGGTCGCTTCGGTGCGAGATTTCGCGGTATCTGTTCGGCGTAAGAGTAGTATCAGCTCGAAGTTGCCCTTTGGTCACCGCAAAGCTATCAACAAGGATATCAATGCCACCGGAGCCAGCGGTGGAGATGCCCAAGCTGTTGTTGAGATACTGCCGACTTGAATCCAACTGATAATAGACTGCCACACGGAAAATTTGATCGGTGTCATGGGCAGTACCACCAGTGAACAGATGCCCTGTCACCACGAAGTACCCACACCGCGAAGAGTCAGCACCAGTGTACTGTCCACTGAGCATCAGGCGATTCTTCTGAAACGTCCGCTCGCTTAAACTGGCTGCGTTGATCGCGATTGTTGTGGCAATCTGACCGATGGTTCCACTGTTCTTATAAACAGCCTCACTTACTGGGTATCGGCGTACTGGGTCTAATTCAGCAAGGTTCAGTTCCACTGTATCCGCTACCTTCGTGATAAACTTCGATGGCCACAACGTGGATTGCACACTATCAAATGGATAGAACACGATCTCGCGACCAAACCCGCCTCGCAAAATCTGCGGCGCGCTAATCGGCAGAAATCGCCGACCGCTACGCCACGATTGATCCGTGGTGTCCAACAACACCCCCAACGCTGAGTCGGGTGGAGCGGGGAACAAGTTCCCCAAAAATGGGATCACCACTCCCAGCGAATCCATGTACGGCCAAATCGCGTCGGGGTCGTTGTGTGGTGGCCCATCGTATCCACCAATCAGATATTCGTAATCCCCAATGTTGTACGCTGGCTTGATCGGCTGCGCGCTGCTTGTTCGGCTGCCAAGCATCAGCAGCAGCGCCGCTACGGCCAACCACACTCCGACCTTCTGTGTGGCCTTCTTGTTCTGCTCGCTAACGCGGGCATTGTTCATCGGTTTCTGTCGAGTTCTCATGGCTTCTGCCTCCTAACGGATTGTTATCTGCCGCCGCGCTCCCGCCCGCGGCGATGATTGATGGTAATGGTGCGGGAGTGGTTATACTCCAAACAGAATGGTTTGCGAAAAATCTAGTCGTTGTCATTCCCGCGAAAGCGGGAGCCGATAGGCCTGCGCAGCGCATCCATACCACACATAGCTGAGTAGAGTTTCGCAAACCAATTTCATCCGAGTATATCCTGTTGTCATTCTCACTCTTGCTTGATAAACCGCGTGCTGGCAATCACCCTCCCTTCAGCATCATACACCGTCAGTATGTAGCCCCCACTTGCAACCCCACCAGCATTCCACAGTGCTGCGCCGACCGAAGGGTCGGTTGCCCCACTGGCCACCAATCGCCCGGTCAGATCATGGATGGTCATCCGAGCCGGGGAGTGCTGCAATCGCCCATGCCACGCAATGTTGAGCCGATCACACACAGGGTTTGGCCAGATGGAAATAGCGTTCGACTTCCCTTCAGCAGGAAGCTCTTGCACATCCACCGTCGGGTCGTCATGCGGAATGTAAGGCCCCCCAGCAAGGATCACCGCGATCCCTTGATCGAATCCCCACCACTTCGGATCGTTGACCAGAACGTCGCTCCATCCATCTCCATTGCAGTCGGACAAGGGGTGCATTTTATAGAAGATGTTGGCTACCACTGCTTCGGAATACCAAGCTTCGTTGTGGAGGTCAGGCCCGTTTTTTGAACCGGAAAAGGCTAACAAGCCAGGATCAACACCGATGACTGATAACATATCGAAGGTGTGCGTTGGATCATTGAGCGGTCCAAGTGGTCCACGAAGGAAGTAGGTGGTACTGAGGAAGACGCGGTCAGCATCATCACGGGAGAAGGAGCGAGAGCGGAAGGATTTGCCGGGACGTGAGAGATAGACATAAACCCCGGCCTGTGGCCCAACCCAGACTTGTCCGGCGAAGTCGAGTTTGCCATCGCCGTCGTAATCGGCGTAGGTCAGCGGGGTGTTGATGCCGATGGAGGTATCCAGAGCGATCACGCGGTCGGGCGTTGAATTCCAGTTCCAGGGGGAACCCTCGCGGCCATACCAGATTTTGAGTTTTGGGTTGCCACCATAGCCCGCTCCCGTCACCATGTCTAACCGGTGATCGCCATCAACGTCGGCAATCACCGTGCTGTGGTCAAACCCTCCGCCACTACCATTATCATCGGGGTCACCAAGTTTCATGGTGGGTGCCGAGGTGGAGAAGGTGGAGCCACCTTCGTAGAACCAGATTTCTGGAAAGCTGCATGACCGTGTCAGGACCAGTTCATCATCGCCATCGTTGTCCAGATCACAGGCAAACACCCCACGCGGGCAGAATTGGATTCCGGTGTTCAATGTGACCGATGGCGTGTCGGCAATGGCACCTTCGTTGCTAATCGAGAAAAAGACCAGCCGAAAAAAACAGAATGTTGATGGAGAGAATTGACAGGTATCTTCTGCAAGGACAAGGTAGCGTTGTTGGGAATCAAAGAAGGTTCCAATGACCGGATAGAGGAGACTACCGCTACTCGAATCAAAGGTCCAGACAGGTGTAGTATTGGGCGCCGGTGAGGCACCATGATAGATTCTCCACTGTCCTGCTCGCTGGATCCGAACAGCGAAATCAGTGAGGGAATCACTGCTCAGGTCGCCGAGATTTCCAGCACCATCGCCAACTCCAGGGCTGGCATTCGGGCCAATCGCCTCTCCCTGAATCATCCAAATCTTCCGCAGCAACACGGCGTTGGGGTTTGGCAAGATCGTGTCAGAGGTTTGGGCCTGCAGGGGTAGGCTTGGCAGAGCAAGCAGCGTCAGAAGGATCATCAATCGCTGTTTCATGGTTCTCTCCTACGGTTGTTTGATAAACTGAGTGCTGGCAATCATCCCGCCGTCGGCATCATACACCGTCAGCCGGTAGCATCCGCTGGCAATCTCGGCAGCATTCCACTGCATGGCTCCAACCGCGCCATCGGTTGCCCCGCTGGCCACCAATCGCCCGGTCAGATCGTGAATGGTCATCCGAGCCGGGGAGTGCTGCAATCGCCCATGCCACGCAATGTTGAGCCGATCACACACAGGGTTTGGCCAGATGGAAATAGCGTTCGACTTCCCTTCAGCAGGAAGCTCTTGCACATCCACCGTCGGGTCGTCGTGCGGGATGTAAGGGCCCCCAGCAAGGATGATGGCAATCCCCTGATCGAACCCGCCCCACTTCGGGTCGGTACTCAAAAAATCATCCCATCCGTCACCGTTGCAATCCCGAAGTGGCACTCGGTGAAACCACGCCATCGTTTCTTCTAATCCACCAGCGAAGTAGGCTTCAAAGTAGGGGTCTATTCCATCCTTGGTTGCTGAGAAGAGGAGCGGTCGTGGCTTTGGTCCATAGAGTGGGAGCATCTCCTGTTTTCGTTGAGGATCATTCAAATAACCGACACTGCCGAGGGGTCCGTACTGAGAGGTGCGGAAATAGACTTCGGCATCGTCACGGGAGAAGGAGCGAGAGCGGAAGGACTTGCCGGAGCCGGAGAGATAGACAAAAACACCGGGATTGTGAACTTGGAAGACTCTGCCGGCGAAGTCGAGTTTGCCATCGCCGTCGTAATCGGCGTAGGTCAGCGGGGTGTTGATGCCGATGGAGGTATCCAGAGCGATCACGCGATCGGGCGTTGAAGTCCAGTTCCAAGGGGAACCCTCGCGGCCATACCAGATTTTGAGTTTTGGGCCGCTGGGGTATCCACACCCAATCACCATATCTACATAGTGATCTCCATCAACATCGGCGAACGCTGTGCTGTAAGCGTGGTCATCGTTCTCATCTTCATCTACAATGATTTTTGTTGGCTGCTCCACCTGAAAATCGGGTCCACCTTTGTAGAACCAGATTTCGGCGTTTGTGCTCCGTTGGTTGTCATGTAATAATACTGGCAGAACCGTGATTAGCTCATCAGCAGAGTCACCATCCAAATCCACACCGAATCCTTCTGTTGTTGTTGGCTGACCTTCAGCATCATAAATAAGCAAAGGTTGTGCTGGTAATGAATCGCTGGTCAACCGATAAAAATACATTCGATAATTCGGTGGGTGATCCCAAAAACGCTCTTGCCCGAAGCCAACAAGCCGACGACCATCGCCAAAAAAATCACCGATGACAGGATAGCTTGGTATTGGTGCTGCGACAATGGTTGTCCAAACTAATGCGGTATCAGGTTGGGGCTTTGCTCCCAGATACAATCTCCATTGTGACTGTTTGCCAACATGAACAAGGAAATCTTGGATGGAGTCTTGATTGACATCAAACAGGCTTCCGGCAGCATCGCCAACCCGTGTGGTAGCATTGGGCCCAATCGCCTCCCCCTGAATCATCCAAATCTTCCGCAGCAACACGGCGTTGGGGTTTGGCAAGATCGTGTCAGAGATTTGGGCGTGCAGGGGTAGGCTTGGCAGAGCAAGCAGAACAGCAAGAAGGAAGGTGGTTTTGATGCTCATCGTTGATCTCCGATTCAGGTTGTTGGTTGGCGGGAACTTACGCTGATTGCCATACCTGATAAAGACAACGTTTGGAGTGATAGTTCTCACCCAGTGAAAAGTTTTTGGATCATTCTAAGCTCAGTGTGCGAAGGGGAAAACGATAAGTGGAACCACGGCTCCTTCTCGGCGCAGTGGTTCGGCTCAAACTTCGACTGCTTCAACAATCTCAGCATTCAGCATGAGCGAAGGTCAACATCCGGTGGAAACTCTACCACTTTAAGGTGGTGTCAAACTTTTGGCTTCTTACTGGAATAATGTAATAGAACCTGCGGTTGTGACAGGGGTTACAAAAAAAATATTCGGCCCAAATAGCGTTAGCGACCTGCTAACGCTATTTGAGCCGAATATGCCCTTATTATGAGATTGAACGTGGTGCTATGCTGCCCCTTTTACGGCGTTGTCCCTGGCTGGAATACAAGATGCCCATTTAGGACTTTGCCCATTAATCGCGTACTCGGGGAACTGGAAATTTGGGGGCAATAAAAAACAACTTCTGCTGCCTCCATGCCCCTTACTTCGAAATTCGGCATTCAACATTCGCCAAAAATTAATACAGCACTATCGCATTCCCTTCCCCTTTGCGCGCTGTCTCCAGTGCTTGGCGGGCTCCGTTGATTACCGTATCAGCTCCTTCAAGGTCCCCCAAATCGCATAGGCCGGTTGAGATTGTCACCGAAAGTTTGCGCTGGCCAACAGAGATAACCCTGCCGGCAATCTCCTTCCGCAGCTTCTCTCCCCACAGGTATGCTTGCTGGTCGTTCTTGCCAATCAGCACCACACCAAACCCTCCGTCGGGAAGCCGCCCTGCAGTGTCGTAGGGGCGGATGGCGCGGCTGATCATTGCTCCAACATGGGCGTAGATCGTCTCCTCTAACTCCGGCTGTCCTTTCACTTGCAACGATCCCGGCATATCAACCGAGATGAGCGCGAGGGTGAGGGGAACCGTGAAATCGCGCGAGCGGGAAACCTCGCGGGTGAGCGCAGAATAGAGGTAGTCGGAGTTGTACAACCCCGTCACTTCATCGAACACGCTTTGCGATTCCACCGCTTGGTTGGCGTTATAGACCTCGATCGCCATTGCTGCGTAGCGGACCAAGTCGCGCAGGATGTCAACATCGCGGGGGATGTAGGCCGATGCCCCCGGGTGCTCAATCGCCAAGGCACCGTAGCACTTTGCGGCGGCCACCAACGGTAGCGTTAGGAAGGTTCCGCCCGTGGGGAGCTTCTCCCCCATTCGGAACCGAACTTCTTTGCCAACTTGGGCGATGTAGATTTCCTCGGCAAACCGCGTTGCGCGGCCAATCAAGCTGCCGTGCATATCCGGCTGAAGGGCTTTCACTTCCCATTTCAGCGTGTCGGACTGGATTGCGGCAATCCGCCACTCCCCCCGTTCGGTGTCGAACAAAACGCAGGAAACGTAGGCGGAATCGAACAGTTGGGAAACGTGTTCCACCAGCATTTTGGCGACGGCTTCCGGGGTAAGCGATGTTCCGGTGAAAGCGCGGTGCATCTGCTCGAACGCATCCAACGTCCGCGCACTCAGCTGCAAATCGAACTTCTCGGTGTAGCTGCGGATCAGCCCAGAAATCAGCCGTGTGTATTCGGCAAGCGTGGCAACCGCGCCTTCGTCGAAAGCATTCTCGATGTTGGAATCGGCAGCCAGCACCCCCACAACCTCGCGGCGGAAAAAAACGGGAACGCCAACGAACGAGCGAGTATCGGTTTCGCGGGCGTAGTATTGGATAAGCTCGCGCCCGGCAGCAGGGCTGATGTCGGTGATGATTTCCGGAACGCCACTGCGGGCAATCTGGCTGATGATGTCGGTCCCTATCGGGAAGCGCGTTCCGGTTTTCACCTCCACATTTCCGGTGGCCACGGTGGCTTCCGGCAGAACGTGGCCACGCTCAAGATTCACCCAGAAATAGACGATTGAACGCGCCTGAATCGAACGCGCAACAGCGTTCAGCGTTTGGGCAACCAACCGCACAAACTCTGCGCGTGGCTCGCTCCCTTTCCCTTCCTCTTCCCCGTCCGACAAAAAGTCGTCCAGCATCATCTGCACCTGGTGGCGCACCGGAATTCGCTCCGGCTGCACTTCCTCCACCGGCCCGGTTAGCGGCACAGCATCGGCCACTTGTTCCTTTTTTGGCAACTCAGTTGGTGCAGGTTCAGCAGGTTTGGAATCCGTTGGCACGGCTGCTGGCTTGGGCGTTGCGGTCGGCACCTGCATCGGCAATGGATTGGGGGAGATCAAGGATTCGGAAGCGTTGGCCGGAGCAGCAACAGGCTGAGTTTCGGCAGGCTGAGTTGCAGCCGACGGGGTTGCCGCCGCATCCGCTCCCTCCGTTGCAGCAAGGCTATGCGTCGGCTTGATAATGCGGAACGATTCTCCTGCGGCATCGCTGTCGCCACCATCGTCGTCGTTGTAGCTGCGCGAAATGGAGGGCGTGCGTGGCGGCGCGGAAGGGGTCGCGACAAAGGAATCATCCACCTCATCATCGCCAAAACTGCGCCGCCCCCCCACTGGTGAAACCACTGCACGGTTGGCCGCTCCCCCGGCAGCTGGGCGTGCTGGTTCCTGTTCTGGTTCATCCTCGGTTCCAAATTTTTCTTGGAAATCATCAACGTCAAAAACAATCCGGCGGGTGCTGCTGTTCGGGTCGGTTTTGACTTTGGTTTTGAACGCTGGTGTTGGCAGTGTGGTGCTTCGTTGGCGAATCTGCACTTGGTCGTTCATCCGCTGGCGGACCGTGGCGTACAACGCCAATCCGCCAAGCACCGCAACCGCCGCGCCGATAATTTTGATGATCGGATCGGGCAGAAACAGGGCAATAGCAACGCCCAGCAGCGTGATGATCACGGCCAAGCCATCCTGCGGCTTGATAGCGTCACGGAATTGTATGGAGCTCATCCCCATGGTTGATTGATGAACCCATGCACGGCTGTGCACGGGAAAAAGGAACGGAAGAAAGGGTGCAATGGCTCGGTAACAACTTGGCCAGTAGCGGCGTTCTCAGTAGAACGCGCGAGAGAGGAACTACGGCACCGCACCAGTCCCGGGTTGATACTCGATGAGTTCAACAAGTGTGCTGGAGTTTTCTTTCTGGGACATCTGCTGTGATATCCCTTTTTGCGGCCCCGCTTTTGCGGTCAGCGTCATGTTCAGCGCGGCCTCGATGGAGGTGCTTTTCCGCACCGGGAACCCGTTGGTAAGGTTCACCAATGCTTCCCCACCACCTTTCACTTTTGCGTCGTTAATCACTGCGGTCAGCACCTTGTTCTCCATATTTTTTTTGGGGAACGTTGCCGTCAGCGCCACCTTCACACTTCCCACCGCGCCACCCTGGGTGCTGCGGATTTCGGCAAGGCGGTAGGTGATGGTGCTGGCTGCTGGCAATCCACCAATCGGGAGCGTGTCAAGCCGCTTCCAGGAATTGCCCAACATCACCCCCGTATCGGGGACGAACTGAAGGAAGAGTTCGGGAAGCACAACACCGTAGTATTGCAGCTTCACGGCATCTTTCAGCATGGCGCGCTGCTGGGGGCTGATGCTATCTTTTTTTGCGCCCAGCATCTGGCTGATAATCGGGTCCACATTGGCAACATCGGAAATCTTGCCGTTGTTCTGCACGGTGATATTCACCCGCTGGCCAATCAACGCTTTCATGTCGCTTGCGCCGGGGACCGAAGGGTCCAGCTTGTTCCGGCTATCGAAATGGAGTGTTTTGCCGACGGAGTCCATGGGGTTTGGGGGCATTGCTTGGTCAATGCGGATGCTGTCGTAGCGCATCTCCAGGGTGAACGAGCCATCGCTGTTGATGCCGGTGATTTTGGTGGTGAAGTTGAACACACTGGTTTGCTTCAACCGCAATCCGTTTTGCTCCTTGTCGTTTTTTTGCGTCAGCCGGTAGCGGTAGATGTCGCCGGTTTTGGGTGTCACCTTCAGGGTGTGGCGGGTGGTGCTATCGTTCAGGGCCGGGGCTTGGGTGAACGCCGCTGCGGCTGAATCGGCAGCAACCGGTGAGGTCCCGCTTGCGGAATCAGTCGCCCCCTGGGCCGAAAGATTTTTTTTTGGCTCCCCACCGGGCGTTGTATCTCCACAGCCAAGCATTGGCAGGGCCACCGCCAAAATCAGCAGCACGCTGCGCACCGCTACGGCACGCCCATGGTAGTTGCTCAATACGAACTTGATAGCACTCACAAGATGTTGATTTCGGGATAGAGTAGAGATGGCAGCCTTTGTGCTGGATATGCTGTACACAAAACGGGGCGCAATTTACAGCATATTGCTGCAACAGCCACAAAAGGCGGATGTTTGTGTTGGTGATAGCCAGTGGCTGAGCAGCAACTGACCAGCGGCCTCCCCCCCCCTTGCCACAAGCAAACCACTGCTTCACGTTGAAGAAATACTCTTGTGTCTTTCCGTCACCACCGTATATTTGGGCGCAATTGATGTGACACTTCTACTGCTCACTGTCTCTTTTATGTTTCCAGAAAACGAATTCCCGAACCTGCTGCCTTCTTGGTTCATTCGTTTTCTTTGTTCCGAACGCATTCAACAGCTGTAACGCAACCAATAGATGCCAATCGCCCAACGGTGGAACAGAGTTGGGGTATGTGCCAGCACATACCCACGCCGTGCGTTGCTCTGTTGGGTTGTTCTGGCTTTTTCAGCCACCCCTGCCTTCTCGCAAATCCCTTCCATTCCTTCATCTACACGGATTTTTGCCGGACCGAACGTAAGCGCGGCCAGCGGAACGGAGACGGCGGATATTCCGGTGTTCGGCAACTCCACAGCGTGCGGCAGCTACACCAACGGCGAATCGTTCAACGCAACCGTTGGCGGGTTTGCGATGCTGCCGGAGTTACTCAGCAGCACGCTGGGCTTTGGCGGCGGATTTAGTATCACCCGAACCTCGGCCAGCTTTGCAACCCCACCGCTTTCGCCAACCCTGATTCTGGATCGCAGAAGCGACCAGGTTGTACGGATTGATGAGGAGTTCCGGCTGAAGGCTTCCTACATGACGATTGGTTTTGAAGCCATGACGCTGTGGCACCCGTTCAAGCGATTGCAAATCGGCATTGGTGCTTCGGTTGGCCTGAATGTCGCCTCCAGTTTCCAGCACACCGACCACATTCTGGGTCCAAAAGGATACCGCTTTGCCGACGGCAGCAGCGAACAACCGCTGCAAGGCGCTTCTTCGCTGCAAGTAGCAATGCTCAGCATCGGGCCAAAACTCAATTTGGGATATGAGTTCACCGTGGGGAGCACGGTGCTGATGCCCCACCTCACCTTCAGTAGCAATGCGGTTTCGCCGCTGAAAGATTGGGCGTGGCAACACTACACCATCGGCGGCGGCATCAGCTACTACATTGATGTCACCCCGCGCCACGTTGCGCCATCGCCGTTAGGGCCGGGGAGCGTGGCTGTGGTTGATGAACTTCCCAAGCCGCCAGCCGCCCCGCCAAAGCTCCGTGCGGATATTGATCTTTTCAGCGTTGACGACCACGACCAGCGGCTTCCCGAAGTTGTGATCTCCTCCAAAGAAACAATAACACGGCATTTTGTGCCGTTGCTTCCGGCTGTCTTTTTTGAGCGGAGTGCCACGGGCTTCCCCGACCGCTACAGAACGGTGACCCAAACCATGGCCCAGCAGTTCCGGGTGAACGACCTTGCCGGGAACAACCCAGTGATGGTGCAGCATCAAGTGATGAACGTTATCGGTTCGCGGATGCAGCAGGACACCACCGCGCAGATCACTCTGGTCGGTCAAATCTCGCGCGAGGAAGCCCCAGAAATTGCCCGCGTCCGTGCGCTTGAGGTTCGTGCGTATCTGATTCGCGCTTGGGGGATTGATTCCTCCCGGATTGCCGTTGCCCCAAACAGAAAAGGGCTGCTGCAACGCTCGAACGAATCCACCGAAGATGGCCGCGCCGACAACCGCCGCGTGGAAATTCTTTCCGATTCGCCAACGCTTCTTTTGCCGGTGATTACCGAGAAGAAGGAGTTCAGTTTGGTCCCGCCGATGCTGAAGATCAATCCAACATTCGACGCAGAAGCTGGGGTGAAACAGTGGGAGCTTTCGATTCTTCATCAAGGGAGGGAAATCGGGAAATTCAGCAGCAATGAGCAAGATGAGGAGTCGGAATTGATGTGGGATATCGTTCGTGAAAACCCGGAAGCCACAGTCCCCCCGCTGTTTGCTCAGCTTCGCGTGGAAGACTCCACCGGGCGGGTGGTTCGGGCCGTGACCTCGGTTCCGCTATCCATTGCCACCCGCACCTCGGCCGGCAATGTTGTGGCCCAGGCTGGGGATGAAGAAGTAGTGAGTTTCACCCTTGCCGGCTACGATGTCCGCTCGGCAGAAATTGCACGCGGGAACAAGATGTTAGTGGAGGAAATCGGAAAGGCGATGCGCAACGGCGCGCGCGTGACGGTGACTGGGTATGCCGACCGATTAGGGGACAAGGAGAAGAACCGTGAGCTTGCATCCGACCGTGCGAACCGGGTGGCCGAAACAATCCGCCAAATGGCAGCCGAGCGTGGCCTGCGTGATGTTTCTGTGCACTTCGTTGGCGGCAGCATCGAAACTGACCGATTCACCAACGACCTGCCGGAAGGCCGCACATTAACACGCGGCGTGACGGTGATGATCGAGCAGAAGATTGTGGAGTAGTGATTGCCAAGCGGATAAACTGCAGGGCGACGGAGATAACGATTCCCCGTCGCCCTGTTTTTTTCCCTTTCTGCGTATTTCCACAAACGGCTATTCTTGCGCCGCAATCAATGCTCGCTCAATATCCGCAATAATATCATCGGGATGTTCTAACCCAACGGAAATCCGCACCAGCCCGGGAAGTATCCCAACTGCACGGCGTTCTTCTTCGGTGAGTTTGCTGTGGGTGGTGCTGGCTGGGTGGGTGGCAATCGTGCGGGAATCCCCCAAATTGGCGGTGAGCGAACAAAGCTGAAGTGCATCCAGAAACCGCCGGCCAGCATCAATTCCGCCACGCAGCACAAACGTGACGATTCCGCCGCCAGCCTTCATCTGCCGTTGCGCAAGCGCAAACTGTGGGTGCGACGGAAGCCACGGATATTTCACCAATTCCACTTCCGAACGTTGCTCCAAAAATTGCGCTACGTTCAGCGCGTTGGCGCAGTGCCGCTCCATCCGCAACGCCAACGTGTCCAAACTTTTGCTGAACATCCAAGCGTTGAACGGCGAAATTGACGGGCCGGTATGCCGCGCAAAAAATCTGATCTTTTCTATCAACTCGCCCTTCCCAACAATCACCCCGCCAAGCCCGCGCCCTTGCCCGTCAATATATTTTGTGGCGGAGTGAATTACCAGGTCTGCGCCGTAGCGGATCGGTTGCTGAAGCACCGGCGTGGCGAAGATATTATCCACCACCAACAGGATATTCCGCTGGCGGCAGAACCCACCAAGCCACTCCAAATCAATCAAATCCAACGCGGGGTTGGAAGGGGTTTCCACGTAGCAAAGGCGGGTGGTTGGGGTCAGAAGTTCCTCCCATGTTTCCGGCGCGGTGATTTCGCCATAGCTGTGGGTGATGCCCCACCGTGGCAGAATCTGCGTCAGCATCTGGTGGGTGCTTCCAAACACCGATTTGGAGGAGAGGATATGATCGCCAGCCCCCAGCAACGCACCAAACGCCGTGAACACTGCCGACATCCCCGATGCCGTTGCGATACCATCTTCGGCACCTTCCAGCAGCTTCATTTTTTCCACAAACTCATCGCTGTTCGGGTTACTGTAGCGGCTGTAGATGCTGCCGGGGATTTCGTTGGCGAACAGTGCGCGGGCGTGCTCGGCATCGTCGAAGGTGAAACTGCTGGTCATGTAAATGGAGCTGGAATGCTCCCGATGCCCCGACGGCTCCGGCTGCGTGCGGATCACCTCAGTTTCGGTGTGGCGTGCTGTGTATGGGGGTGTTGGTTCACTCATAGCGTTCTCCGTTCAGTTCAAAGGACCATGTGATTGTGGCTGTTGCTTCCAATGTTTTTGCTACCGAGCAATACTTCTCCATGCTTAACTGGATTGCACGGCGCACCCGCTCGGGGTCAAGCTCACCCCGCAGGCTGTAATGAACATGGATTGCCCGGTAGAGCGACGGCTCCACGCCAGGCTCCCGCTGGCCATCAACCTCCATGCTGAACTCCGCAATTTCCTGCCGCCCTTTTCGGAGGATGGAGACGACATCAATGCCGCTGCATCCGCCAAGCGCCATCAGCAGGACTTGCATGGGGCGCGCCGCCAAGTTGTGGCCACCAATCGCGGGCGAGCCATCCATCTGGATTTCGTTGCCGGTATCGTTGCGGGCAACAAAGTGGTAATCGCCGTCAAGGCGTTCAATGATGATCGGCATGGTTGCAAAAGCATAAAGTTTGAATGATGAACAAGCAGAAGGAATATCGGGGATGTTTCTTGCCGGTGTGATGTCAGAATGTGAGAGAAGGCCGGTGAAGAGTGAAGTGGGAAGAGTGAACTGGAGCCACAGCCGGGAAGGAAATAGGAAGTAGGGTAGTGACTCATAGTGGGGAGAATCTTCAAGTTTAGCGTGTTGTTTCTACATGGCTATCATCTTCTGCATCTCACCCGAGTGAACCACTACCAATTTTCCAACCACAACGCCCCAACCCCCCGGGAATATCACCGGTGCGATTGAGGCGTTTGTTGGCAAGCTGGAACTTGATATCCCCCTTACGGAAGAATTATCACCGGCAGCGTAGTAACTCCACCGTGCGTCGAAACCCGTACAAAGGCGGCCCCGGCAGGAAGTTGTTCGGTTGGAAGTTGCAGCCGGTGCGTTCCTTCCGGCAAGCGAATTTCGGTGGCTGGGATTGCACACTGGTGGCCCAATGCGTCCAGCAATTCCACTGTTACTGGCGTGGCTGTTGGCAGTGTTAGTTGCAACACTGTCCCGCTTGGTGTTGGGTTGGGGCTCACAACAATGTTGGCCGCAGCCGCGCTTGGTTGGCGAACGGCCAGCCCAGTCGTTAAGTAGTCATCGGGCTTGCGGGGAACCAGCTTGAAGCTGCTGTCGGCGTAGGTCATCACCCCAACAATTGCCAGAAAATGATTCCCCTCGACGATTTTTTTCTCCCCTACCGTTGGTGTCCGGGTGGTGTATCCGGCGTTGCTGTTGTCGGTTTCGATGCGAGCCCACGCGGCTTGGTTTTCTTTTTCATCAACGTTGGCAACCAGGTACTGGCCGGTGTTGGTAGGGGCGGTGGTGTCGGCAGTTACCACCACATCTTGGTATTGCACCAGCATACTTTCCCACCGTTCGGCATCACGGTTTTCCCCTTCGCCGTTGCCAATTTGTGCGGTGGAGCGGTTCACCGGGCTGGGTATTGGGCCGGTGGCTTGCTTATCCACCACCGTAGCGTTCTGAATTACTGTCAGGCCAAAATGCTCCTGCACCGTTCCCCGAACCAACACACGCTCGCCACGTTGCAGCGCGGCAAGCTCGGGGATGATCGCGCCGCTGCTATCCTTCACCAAAAGGCTGATCCCCCCCCAACTTCCTCCGCTTTCCTGAAGCACCACCATTGGCTCAGGGCCGCCGGGTGCATCAGGGCCGCCGGGGAGATCACTGGTATCGGCCACAACGCTTCCGCCAACCTCCACCTGGAACCCAGCAACGCCGCTGGCGCCGCTCTGGTTTGGCGTAAACTGAACGTCGTAGATCGCCACGCGGTTATCAATCACCACGTAGAAGTATTTGAAAAACGAGGTGTCGCTGGGGCTGATTTGGCTGTTCCCTTTGTCGTCGGCAATGGTTGCCCAGTAGGTGACGATGGACTCAGCTTTCTGCGCCGGAATCGCGGCTGTGAAGGTGGTGTCGTCGGTTCGTGTGGCATCCACGCAGTTAGCGGCGGAGCCATCAACGCTAAAACAGACTTTTGCGCTGGCAGCATCCAACGGGTTTGTGGCTGGGTGAGCAATCACCGTTACCACCACCTGGTTTGATGATGTTGGGAATGCCATTGGGCGGCGAACAGCGGAAATATCTGGAAGGTCTTGGGCGTGCGCGGCTGCGGCGGTCATCACCATGCCAAGCAGTAGTGTGGTAGCAAGTCGGTTCATTGTGATATGGATTGGTTAGCAAGGATTGCTTCAAGATCAGCGATTGACTTAATCGGTTCCCCGCAGAACAACGCAGGTATCCACCGCCACAAGCAACGGCTGGGCAACGGGGGAAATGGTGATGCGGGAGGAGACATCGGCAAGGTTGGCCACCGGAACAAACGCCGCAAATTGGCCGCTGTGATCGTAGGTGAACAACCCCGTGCGCCCTTCCCGACGGGAGACCACGTAAAGGTAGTTTCCGCTGACGGCAGCCGCCGCTGTCAATTCCGACTCGAAGAATTTTTCCCACCGCCGATTTCCCCCGCCATCGAACGACACCAGCATCCCGCCGGTGAACTCTGCAGATGTTCCGGTTCCGGTGATGTAGCTGTTGCCAAGCTGGTCGCCGCTGATCCCGCGCGGCATCAACGGAAGCGGCTGTTGCCAACCCACTGTTCCATCGGCCACGGCAATCAGGAACGGTTCGCGAGTTCCATCGCTGGCGCGGCGGGCAACGCCAACCAGTGCTGCCGGGCCAATCACCGCCGGCCCCGCTATCACACGGAATCCAACCAACGGAGTTGCCGAACGGCGCGCCCCGGTTGCAGGGTCCAACAGCAACACGGTGTCGGAAACTGCATAATCATTTTGGCTGAGGGCAACAACCAGCGCGCCGTTTGCGTGGCAAATCTGCGGCGCGACCCCGGCCCCAAGCTGGATGCTCCAACGCTGGCGGCCATCGCTGGAGTATCGGGTAAGGGTTCCGGCGGTTGTGCCAACGATTACTCCATCGGCCATTCCCAGCGGCTGGCCGTAGCCAACGATTGCGTTGGTGTCGGCCGGGCGCAAATCTTTGCTCCATCGCCCAACTCCATCTGGCCCCACAGCATATAATTGGCCACGTGTGGTGATGGAGTACAACATCCCGGCGGAATCGGCAGCAACCGCAGGGTAGGTCCGCTCGCCATTGGGAAAATGGAACTGATAGAGTGCCGTATCCCCTTCAACAATCGCCAACGCGCCAGCATCGGTCAGCAGCGCGTAGCGGAAGCGATTGAGGTAGAGCGGCGGGGTCAGAAGCCCCCCGCGAACGCCCCGAAGCAATGTCCACCGAAGTTTTTCCGCAGGCGCGCCGTCGCCAAACCGTGCGTAATTGTTGTCGCGCCGGGCATCGGCAATCGCGCCGCCGGACGTATTTACTGGAGCAGACTGGTCGCTGTTGCCTCCACCACCACAAGCGGCAAGGAGTGATAGAAACCAGAACAGAGGCCAGAGATGTTGTTGCGAGTATTGCATGGGAAGGATCAGAGGTTCGGCCAATATACTTCGGGGCAACTGAATTGACTTGGCTCACCATAATGATTAACGAGCAACGCATGATCTGCGCCACCGAATCTAGAAACAGCAGGATTTAGCAATCTCTTTTATATCGAGTACCACGATGATCATTTTTTTTAGTCATTATGAGCATCTTTTGAAAAAAATTATTGCTTTGAAGTCCCGCACGTAGTAATTTTGCGATTGAAACTACCGAAGGCCCTTCCTACCGAAGGCCCTTCCTACCGAAGGCCCTTCCTAATTATCCACAGTATCTCACATTTAGGAGGGTTCATGTCCACTCGCGTTTCCGCTATTCGCGTCGCTCTTGTCCTGCTGCTTCTTGTTGGGGTTGCCCCACTGCTGAAAAGTCAAACACTTCCAAAGGAAGATGCGCCACCCCCTTGTCCATCTAACTGTACCGACACCACAGCCTGGATATATTACACAGGTGCGACTTCCTCCATCCCAGGATGCGTAATTGAGGTGAGTTTTTGGTATCGCTATGCCTGTGGCAATTATGTGTTTTCTATTGCTGATATTACTGTGTATGGATCCGGGTGCAATTTTGATTCCGCTATGAAGTATGCAATCATTGGCATAATTCAGGGTAATCCGATGGGCTTCCCTCCAATTGAAGGCGAGTGTGCTGATAACATAAAGGTGACTAATTCAGCCTGTTGGAAAGAATTTCAGGAAGTCATCACTCCTACATTCTCGAAAACACACTATCAACCCTGTTCGTCAAACCAGTGTTGCTATGTTGTGCTTCGTGTCTGTCAGAACAATGGAGTTAGAACAGCAAACGTCATTTTATACGGTACTCCTCCTGTTGTCAATTGTACACCTGATTGCCCAAACTACTCTTGCGAAGCACAACAGAATACCTATCCACCTGTTGGTTCAATGATTAAGCCTCAAGAAGAGGAAAAAAGGGAGCAGCTTTCGGTAGCTCCATCAAACAAACCAGATTTGCCATTCTACTTGGTAAACCCGACACCTACAGACTCGCATCGCTAATAACCTAATCGCAAATACTGGAGCAGTTACGATCAACTGCTCCAGTATTATTTTTCTAAAAAAGCCATGACAACCATAATACATCTTTCAAACGTTTGGGACAGTGTTCTGCGGCAGAGTGTATGCGCGCTATTCCTTCTATGCTGTGCAAGCATACCAGGAATAGCGCAACAAGGCAGATGGGTAAAAATAGATAGCTCTTACGGTACAAAATTTGCAAGTATTACCTGTTTGGATGATAAACACTGCATTGTCTGCGGTGATTCTGCAATCTCAGGATATAGCTTTGTTCGTCAGACAAGCGATGGCGGCAAAACTTGGAAAACTCTTCTCGAGGACAGTATAAGCTTAATACCGACACCACAAGGAGACTATCTCCTTCGCTTTTACCAAGCTGCCTATCCTTCTCGTTCAACAATTATTGCGATTGCAGATTCCGGCATTGTTTTCCGCTCGAATAATGCAGGAATTACTTGGGATACTCTTCGACTTCCAGTTGATAATTCTCCTGCAAGAAATGGAAAGGTGTTTATGCTTGATACTCTGCATGGCTATATTCTATCTGGCAGAAAAGTTTTTCAAACATTCGATGGTAGTAATTCTTGGCAGCAAATGATATTACCGGATACAGTAAAAAAATTCTCGATAGCTGCAATTATTCCTATTACTAAAGACACTATACTATTGTCAGCATATATCGGTTTACCCGCAGTAACGGCGATGATGTTACGATCCTACGATGCTGGAAAAACATGGGACTATAATTATGCTCCTTCAATACTACAGGCTGGTATTATGCACTTTCCCGATGCCCAATTTGGGTTTGCTGTTGGGTATCAAAGAACCGGCGAAGGAGATTACGCACTTGACTTGCACACAAACACCACCGACGGCGGTAGGACTTGGACACCAATCCAAAAATATTGGCGTGATCCGGCTCTAGGGTTATCACAGGTCAAATTTCGCGACCGATTAAATGGCATAGTTGCTGGAGGCCAAGGAAAAGTGCTGCGAACTACCGATGGCGGAATAACTTGGAATCAGCAACCTACCCCCTTAGATACGCATAGCATCGTCAACATTGGCTCGTTAGAGTTCCCCTCACTCAACACCGCATACGTTGGCGGGTGGCAGTTTCTGCTTCGCTGGTTTCCTGAGCCATCAGATGTTTCTACAGGCAATAGCTCTGCACCGCATTCTCCAGAACCAGTATCGGTGATCTATTCCAATAACCTGCCTATTATCATAACCAATATGAAAAAAGCAGGGGATGTAAGACTTGAAGTAGTAAATATCATGGGGCAAACGGTGATGGAAGATCGCATAGGAATGACCGATGTTGGTGTGCTGCAACGGCCACTGAGTACAGCACTATCCTCGGGAAAGTATTTCGTGCAAGTATTTGTTGATAACGTATTGCTTGGCAGTACTGAATACTCCGTTGCCAGATAACTTGCCAGCGAAGATTCGAAGCAAAATGGTTTGCGGAACTCGACACCTGTGCATGCGCTGCACGCAGGTGAGTAGAGCTTTGCAAACCAATTTGTTCTGAGTATAGAACGCAAATTATGAACCGGATCACCGAATAGCGTCTCCAGCTCATGCTGAGTGCTGAGTCTGTCGAAGTATGCGCGGAGCCACCGAACCAAGCAACCGATACCCCACCTGCCGTTTTCCCCTGTGCCCGCTAACTCTATGATGATCCACTATTTTTTGGCAACACCCATTTAGCCGCAACCCCTCCCAAAAGAAATCTTCCTCCCCCCTATTGCCTCAACCAAAGAAAGAATGTAGATTGCCGGTGTTCAAGCGATGACCCGAGCAGCACTAATACAGCAACGCCGGGGCATCTATCATCATCAATCATCAATCAACACACTGGCATGGAAGGATTGACTCCACGGCAAACATCGGTCCTGAAATTCATCGAGAATTTCATGCGAAAGCAGATGCAGCCCCCAACCGAACGGGAGATAGCCCACCATTTCCGCATCCACCAAAGCGCGGTTCGCAAACACCTTGCAGCCCTTGAAAACAAAGGGAAATTGATGCTTCGGCGCGATGGCCGCAGCCGTGGCATTCGCCTAAGCGATGTTGCACCAACTATCCCAATCCCGATTGTGGGAACCGTTGCCGCCGGCCAGCCGTTGCTTGCCACCGAGAACCTGGACGGCACGATGATGCTTGATAGCAGCTTCGTCGGCTCGGAAGAAGCCTTTTTGCTCCGTGTTCAGGGGGATTCGATGATCGAGGCGGGAATTATGGAGGGGGATTTGCTGCTGGTGCGCCGCGCCGATTCGGTTCGCAACGGTGAGATTGTGGTGGCGCGCATCGGCGAGGAAGCAACCGTCAAACGGTTCTACGACATCGCCGGGAAAATCGTGCTGGAACCAGCCAACAAAAACTACCGCCCAATCCCGGTGGAAGACAAAGAGAATTTCCACCTTGAAGGGCGGGTGGTGGCATTGATTCGGAACATGGACACCTTCCGAATGATGCACCGGGGAGCGGGCCACTAACATGTGCGGACGCTACAGCCTAACCCAGGATATTGCCGAATTCCTTCACGCGCTTGGCCTAAGCGTCCCGCCGGAACTTGCGCATCCACGCCAGTACAACATCGCGCCAAGCCAGCCAGTACTTGGCGTGGTGGCCGACCCCACCCCACGCCTGATGGTGATGGAGTGGGGGTTTGTGCCCTCGTGGGCAAAGCCGGAAAACGATACCAAAGCAGTAATCAACGCACGTGGCGAGACCGTGGCTGAAAAGCCTTTTTTCCGAGGCGCGTTCCGCAGCTCACGTTGCGCGCTGCTGGCCGATGGTTTCTACGAATGGAAGCGGATGGGAACGCAAAAACAACCCTACCGCATCACCCTCTCCGGCGGCAACATTTTTGCAATGGCCGGATTATGGAGTTCCCGCATGACCCCCGACGGAAGCGAGCAGATCACCTGCGCGGTTGTCACCACCGGCCCCAACCAACTGATGCGCCCAATCCACGACCGGATGCCGGTTATTCTAAACTCGGCCGATCTCTCGCTCTGGCTTGACCCCAAAGCCCGCCAGCAGGACCTTCTGCAAACAATCGCCCCCTACCCCGCCGATGCCATGACCGCCTACCCGGTAAGCACCGCAATCAACAACCCCCGGAACGATTTTGCGGGGGTGATGGAAGGGGCGTGAGAAATCAATTTCCGAAACCATTTTTTTACATCATCAACACATGAGGAGAAATCCCCAAAATGGCAGATAAAATTTCCAACGGCATTCTGCATGAAGTACCGGATGATATGCAGGCAGCATTATCATTAAATGCCGAAATACTTGCACGGTGGAATAAGCTCACACCTATTCAACGCAACGAATGGATTTGCTGGGTTACTATCGTCAAAAAAAGCGAAACCAGAGCAGAGCATATTGACCGCATGGTGGAAGGATTACAAGAAGGAAAACGGCAACCCTGCTGCTGGCCCGGATGCCCGCATCGGAGACCAAACGCAAAAAAATATTTTAACAACGTGAGCTGTGAAAACAACGCCTGAACACGATAACCGAATTGCAAAAATGATCTTTGCATCGGTGTATCCACACTACATCACAAAGGTTGTGAGCAAAGGGAGAACAAAAGAAGAATTGCATCAGGTGATCCAATGGCTGACTGGGTTCGACGACAAAAAATTAAGAACACTGATTGATGAGAAAGCCACCTTTGAAGCATTCTTCGGAGAAGCCACATTGAATCCGAACGCTGACATGATAACCGGAACAATTTGCGGCTACCGGATAGAAGAAATTCAGAACCCTCTGACAAAACAAGCCAGATATTTGGATAAACTGGTGGACGAATTAGCAAAAGGGCGAAAAATGGAGAAGATATTACGAGCCACGTAAAGCAGGATGGCGATGAATTGAAAATGAAAAAAATTTCCGAACCAAAAAGCAAAGGCCACCAGAACGGCGGCCTTTGCTTTTTCAGTGAATCACCACGGTGGATTTATTTCACCACTTGCAGAGCCTTCGATTGAACAAAATCTCCGCTGGTTAGCCGGTAGAAATAAGTCCCGCTGGAAAGATCAGCAGTGTCGAAGGTGACAGTGTGGTCGCCTTCAGCGTAGCTTCCCTCGGCCATTGTTTTCACGATCGCTCCGTTGGCATCGTACAACTGCAACGTGGCTTGGCTGGCTTCCGGCAGCGTGAAGTTTACCGTCACCGTGCCGCTTGCTGGATTCGGCATTGCGTCGTGCAGCATGTAGCCTGCGGCACTGGCTGGCGTTGCTGGTTTTGCAACCACTTCTGGGGCATCGTGAGTAGTGTTCACCTCTTCCAGCATCTCCTTTGCTTGGGCGTAGCGCGGGCCAATCACAATCACTTTTTGATCCACGTTGGCAATCATCGAATCCCCTTTCATGCAGATCACCCGAAGACTTTTGCTGCCAGCGTTCATCATCGTCAACGGGCCGTTGAACAGGGTGATGGTGCGGTGTGTTCCGTCGCGGTCGGTTTCGTTGATGACCAGCGTGGTGTCGCGGCTGCCAAGCTCGAACACCCGCACCACACGCTCTCCATTTTTCTCCTCAACAATGCTCACCGAATCGCCACTGACCATCACCATCTGCGGGGTGTGGAAGGCTTTGATCAAAACGTCAGCATCGGGAGGAAGCGGCGGAACAGGTGCGTCGGGAGGAAGCGGCGGCAGTGGCGGAACGGGTGCAACTGCAACCGAATCGTTTACTACACATACTGATTTGAAGCGTGCTGTGAACCTTCTTTCTTCCTGCTTCATACCATCTTGATGAATGCTGTTTAACGTATCTATGCACTTGAAGTGTGCTTTGAACTGGGCCACCTCACCCCGTGCCACATCCATCAGCATCCGCGCCGAATCGAGCGAGCGGCGAACGATGCGAATTTCCTTGCGCATTTTTCCTGATTCTGGCGTTGTTTCCAGCGCTTTTTTCAGTTCACCATCGCGGGCTTTTAATTCCTGCATCAGTTTCTCAATCTGCGCCTCCACATCTCCTTCTCCACCTTCAACTCTGATAATTTTTGCGTTCTGGAAGTTCAGCGTTTGCAGTTGCGCTGGGTCCCGAACCACCACTTGCCCTTCCCCACCCTCTTCACCACGAATATCAACCGTCACGATTTGCGGGATAGCGTCCGACTGGTTGAAAATATCGAACGTCTGGATTTGGGAATTATCGTCCGTTTGGCTGGAAATATCGAACGTCTGGATTTGGGGATTATCGTCCGATTGGCTGGAAATACCAAACATCTGAATTTGAGAATCATCGTCCGTTTGGTCGGCCTGGAGGGCATCCCGCACAGCATCCAAGTTTTCCTTGCTAACATCAATGTTCACGATCACATCGTGGATCATGGTGGTACTGTCGGCTGCCCACGTTACCCCGGCCGCGTTTGGAGCAACCAACCGCTGAAGCCGCACAACCTTGCCCTCATCATCGGCCTGGATCAGCACATCCTGCATGTTGACGCTGTCGCTGACCATAACCGAAGCGGGGTGAATGGCGGCTCCATTTTTCATGAAGACATACTGCACAGTTTTCTGTTCCGCGCCATCGCTGTTGGTGCTGGTTTGCTCAATCTTGAAATGGCGTGCACCGGCCGCCGAGTCGTACCAGATAGTCTTGGTGGTTTCTGGTGTTGGCGTGGTTTCTGGTGTTGGCGTGGTTTCTGGTGTTTTGGTGGTCTGCGCCAGCAGCGGGGCTGCCCCGGTTAGCAGAGCAGCAGTGAGTAGAAATACCCCCGTTCTCATCGCTTGCCTCCTTCCTGTTGTTGGTTTCTGGTTCGTTTTCTGCAAAGGTACGGAACGATTCGCAGGTTTCCAGTTGGCGTTGTTCGGTTGTCCGGTGCAGCAAAACGCTGGCTCCCTTTCCGGCTCATTTGGGGGTTGTGACGGGAAGGGAATGGGGATGTTCCCGTGCTATTTTTTCAACCAAAACGGTTTGCCCCAAAGGTGGTATGTTGCTGCATGTTTGGAAGTTTGGGGGCAAAGGAACATCACCGTGGCTTCCCCGTCACAACCCCCTGAGCAACGTTTCCAGCCTTGCGTTTTTTCATTGTCCATGGGTAGCATTACTGGCAGTACACTTCTTTCGGCCGAGGTTAACGACTTCCGTGCCGCAAGCGAACCGCGGATCGCGCAAAACAGCGCGCCCGAGGCAAACGGGCGCGCCCACAACATGGGCATCTTGGATGACGCAACCCTGCTTGACCAAGCAATCAACGGGCGGCTGCCCGCGTTTGATGAATTGGTCAACCGCTACCGTGGCAAGGTGATGCGGCTGGTCGGCTCGATTATCGGGCATGGAAGCGAGGTTGAGGACTTGGTGCAGGAAATTTTCATCAAGGTCTATCTGTCGCTTCCGAAATTCCGCCGCGACGCTTCGTTTTCAACATACCTCTACACCGTCGCCGTCAACCGTTGCCGCGATGAATTGCGGAAAATGAAGTTGCGCCGATTCTTCTCCTTTGATGATTGGTTTGCTTCCAATCCAGCCGAGCATCCGCACCACGAAGGGGGCGACCCGTTGGAGCCAAGCGAACGCCGCACCGCAGTCCGTTCGGCAATGAAGCGGCTTCCGCCACAGACCCGGATGCTGCTCTATTTGCGGGAAGTTGAGGAAGTGAGCTACAAGGAGTTAGCCGAAATTTTCGAGGTGGAGATGGGAACGATCAAATCCCGAATCGCCCGCGCCCGCGACCGCCTACGGGAAGAACTGATGCCATACATCCGAGGCGAAGAATAACGAACCAATAACCGACAACCGATTCCCGACGACCGATTCCCGACAACCGATTCCCGACGACCGATTCCCGACATGAATTATAGACTTTCCGATACCGAACGAACTTTACTATCGGGCTACTTCGATGGCGAGATCAGCAGTGCCGAGCGGCAGACTGCTGAAGGATTGCTTGCCCGCTCGAAGGAAGCACAAACATATCTGAACGATCTTCGGAGCCTGCGGAACGTGACTCACGAAGGGTTCCCCCTGCCGATGATTGGTGCTGGAATAGCAGGCGCGGCATTCTCGACCAAACTGACCGCAAGCAGCATAGCAAGCGCGGCCGGAAAAACCGCAGCGGTAAAAGGATTGTTCGCTGGTTCGTGGGGGGCCGCAAGCATCGCCACCGCAGCGGCAAGCATTGGGGTGGTGATGGCATTGAATTTTGGTGGAGGTCGGATTGACAACTCCGGCGATAACCTTCGCCCAACGGCCTCTGCCCGGCCGGCATCCGCCGCCAAAACATCCGCAGCCACCGCCGACACCGGAAGCCTTGTTGTTCCCTTGATGACCTCCGATGAGCTTGTCGGCTTTGCCGTAAAAGGGACCTTGCCCATTGACCAACATCGGAACCGTTACCTGACGGTGCAGACCGAAGGGAGCGACTCCTTCCGGCTGGAATTGCACCGTGGGAAGCCGAACGATATGGCAACCCAATTCCAGCAAGTGAATCTTCCGGAAACGCCCCAGCTTGACACGGTGGAGCAAGCGATTCGCCGCTCGGTGAAGGCGCTTCCCAATGGAATGATCGGCTTGCGGAACGACATCTGGAACAACCGTCAACGCTTGGTAAACCTGCTTCGCGAACGGAACCTCCGCCCCGATCTTGACTCACGGCTTGCGGTTGAACACCAACGTTTGGCCCAGTTCCGCGCAGCACGGGCGGCGCAGGTTGCGAAGTTCCAGCAGCAAGTTCACGCTGTCCAGGTGAATATCGTTCAGCAGGGCTGGGGTGAGTTTGTTGATAATTTTAATGGCGTGATTGCTTCATCAACCCCCTTCCCTTCCCAGCAAGCATGGGACGTTTGGGAATCAACCACCTTCCCGGTGATTATCCAGCCCGATGCCTTCCCGCAAAGCACAGAATCCGTGGCATTAACGATGCAATGCCAGAATAATCCGATGCTGGTGAAAGGGAACAATGTTGTGGTTGATCTGCTCAGTTCGCCGGTGTTCCAGGAGTTGGAAGGTGAGCTTCCGGCAGAGCTGCTCGCGCTCCCTCGCGCTGCGGAATCACCCAATATTCTCATGCTGGCAACAGAAGCCCCGCCGCCCCATTCTCCGGCAATACCGGTACGCATTGCACGGCCACGCCCGCGAGCCAACGATGGTAATGGGTTGCTTCCTGCAGAAAGCCAAAACAACCAACGGGGCTTACTCCAATTTTCCACCAAACCACCGGACGGCCAGGAAGAAGTTATCATCATCCGCACGCAAGAAATTCTGGAACACGCTCGCCAGCAACTTCAGCGTGCCGATAGCTTGTTGCGGCAATTGCGGCAGCAAGAAAATCAGCCAGAGAGTAGCAAGCAGCCATAGAAAAGTGTCCATACCACACCAACAGAAAGGGAACGGAATCCGTTCCCTTTCTGTTGGTGTGTTGCGTATTCGATGCACCTACCGATAGGCCAGTTCAGCAAGAAGGCGTTCAGCTTCAGCACTTCTATTCAGGGACACCAGCACTTTGGCCAAGTGTTCTATCAATTCTTCATCTTGCGGTAGCACCTCACTTCCAGCTTGTAGAATTTTTTCTGCATGGTCGTAGTCACCTTCTTCTACAAGCAACCGCGCTACTGCAAGAATTACTTTACGCAGTGAGTTTTCAAAATTTTCTCGTGCAATTTCAAAAAATGGCTCATACTGGGTTGGGTATGGGACCTTATTTCCTACCCTGAGTAGTACCTTCTGTGTAAGATCATACGATTGAAACAGCTCTCCTTCGGCAAGTAATTTTGTTGCTTGCTGAAGCTGCTCATGCACATCCAGAATATCAACGTGGACAACCTCCATATTTAATCGAGGCAAGCCGGAGCGTCGCAGAATAGAGTTTTTCCCAATAAGCCCTTTCAGCCGCGACATCGCATTTCTTGTCATGTGCTGCGCGTATGATATATCCCCCTTAACACCCGAAGCCAACTCATAGAACTCCTCTGCCGAGGGCGGGCGGCGCATTGTCTGAACTGCAACTAACAATGCAAGCAACGTGCGATTACGTGCGCCTCGCAATGGGGCAGGCTCTTCGCCTCTCTTTCCTGCTGTGATCTCGCCTAACATTGTTATCTGAATAAATTTAGATTCAACCATAACTTCATCCACTGTCACCCCACTCCATTTCCCATTTATAAATTCACCAGCTTGTTGCAGCATACTTAGTTCAACCACTCCGTGATAACTGTTCAAAAATGGTTGAATGAAAGATTGCAGGCCTCGCTCCTTCATCCATTCTAAAGCGGAGTTCAGATTGATAGCAATTGCTTCGCGCAGTTCTTCTATTAACTCATTTTGATGTTGTAAATGGATTTGTGATAACAGATAATTTGTGGCACAGAAAGAGAGGATGTCCTGAGTACGCAATACAGGCTTATGATAAATTTTATAAAACTGTTCCATTATCATTTCACCGCTTGCATTTGCATTTATCAGCTCACATAAACCACGGAGTAAGTCATTAGGACGGTGATGCAGTTGAATTGCGCTGATGTTCTTTGATTGATCTTTTGCAACTAACAGCAAAATATGAGCTGAAAGCTCAAGCTCATTCAATTGAATTTCATGCTCAGCCAAATACTCATAGGCCCATTCATACTCACCGACAAGAACGCTGAAGAGAATCGTGTCTTTTGCCAAACGCTGTTGGGCTTTCGGGAAAATATGGGCTGATGTTCGATAAGGTTCTGCGGCTTGGGATGCTGATTGAATTGGCATTCCGAATGCTGCATCCGAAAGTTTTGCCCAATAGGACCACTGGTTTTGCCCCCTTTTTAATTGGTGACTCACTAACAGCGGGATAGCTGATTTCAGCAATTTCTGAAAATCACGAAACTGTCCTGTAGTAAACAAAAAAGGCATGTAATTCCTCACAAACATTATGTTTGCCCATTCTTGGTTGGCCATAGCACTTCTATATAGCTGAATTAGCTGCAATCGCTGTTGGTACTTTTTTTCATCATCGAAAACATTAAAGTATTGAGCGGAAAGATGAAGAGTTACATACCTTCTGAATTCAGAGGAATTACCTTCATCGAACATCCACTTCATGATTTCATCTTCATTTATTTGCAGCAAAACAAAATCGCCAACCACCAGCAATGTGCTATGCAGCATGGACGCATAGATCGGCAGGTATTCGATGGAGGTTTTCCACTCTGGAAATTTTTCAATAGTGTTTTTCCACTCCCCCCACCAATTCATCGGGATTTTTCCTGTTTGCTCCCCCTCAATACACATCATATAGCAGCAACCATACAGGTACTGTTGAGCCTCTTCAACATTGGTGGGGTTTGCCGTTAATTCAACATAGCGGCGTGCCTCCCCTTGATACTCATCTAGCCCTGACCTCATGTGAGCAATCATCAAGGTGGTAAGGCGTAGGTAGATTTCGCGGTATCGCACATTAGCCACGGTAACTGGGGCGGCATCCAACAACCATTTTAGAAAATTCAATACTGCAAAGGCAGCTTGCGGACCATGGCTAACCCAAATATCAGGTGGCCTTTTAACCCAGTTGTCAAATGTCTCTGCAATAATTTCATCAGAAATTTGCTCCAAGGATATTCCGAGTAATTGTTCGAACGGTTGAATTGAATGAATTGGCATTGTTTTTGCCAAAACACGCATTAATTGCACGGCGTTGCTGTTGGTTAGTTTCAACAAATGCCGATGAAGTAATGTGTGAGTAAAACCATACGCAGCTTGTCCAAATTCTTTTTCCACTTCTAAAGAAATAGATAGAACTGGAGCCATAATCCCCTTGTGTACTAACTGTTCGATCATCGTTTCAGCATTATCCACCATAAATGCTGCCGCCTGCGGAGAGACAACCTCACCCAACATTGCTAATTGCCGTGCTGCTACTAATTCTTGGCTGGTTAGATGGGCGGCTAATCCATCCGATAATACTTCAACAAACCGCTCGACATTTGATTGCAGTACCGGTAATGGGCATAAAACTTTCCACCGCGAACCTCCCATGCTATCAATGCCAATCAGTTTTGCTTGAATTGCCCCGCGCAATGCGGAGCGGAGTGCCAATGGATTGCCCCCACTGACTTCGTGCAGCACACGGATACCCTCCTCCTCGCTACGTGAAACGAACAACCGCTCCCATAAAACTCCAACTTCTTCAATCGTTAATCCTTTCATCACTGTCTCGGTGGTGAGGTAGCGCTCAATCACCCCACGGGCATCGAACACTACGGGCCGAGCCACAAATACTACTCGTAGATATTCCTGCGACATTCCTTCTAACAATCCGGATAATTCTGCCAGAAATTCCGTTGGCAGCCAGTGAATATCCTCGATAACTAATAATGCTGGGCGCAGCTTTACTAATCGCTGTAATGCAGTGGTTACGCTTCCGATAGTATCTTCTATTTGGCTGCTCAGTAGCGTGCGAGCATACAGGTTTGTTCGGATTGCTTTTGCCAGCAGATGCGCTAACGATACTGCGCTGCCAGTAAACAACTTTACCCGCAAAACAATTCCACCATTGTGAGTGATATGGGGAATTAATTCATCTATCACTCTACTTTTTCCCATTCCAGCTTCCCCAACAAATAATGCTGTTTGCAACCCTTGTTCATCGGGGACTTTTCTCCAGAATTGCACCAACGACTCAATCTCACGGCTACGTCCGGTAAATGGAAGCACGCCGTGATGTAAAAAACCAGTTAACGCCTCTGGCACAATCACACGCTCGATGTGGCTGGATGCCTCGGATTGCTTTGTCATATTGGTGCAGTCTGGATTGTTGTGTTCATTGAATACGATTGCCTACAATAGCGAAGTCCGGCTGCATGTGCAACCGGACTCCTTCCCGGCCCTCCGCCCTGTGTCCTGTTTCACACGGCGGAGCAGTCGGCTGACGGGGGACAGCAGGCGTTTTTTTACCGGATAATTGTTGCCCGCTGGTATCCTGTTCCCCATGGAGTGCGAACCGCAACGATGTAGCTGCCGGCTGGTAGATCGCTTACATCAAAATCGAAGCGATGCTTCCCAGCCGATACCTTCCCGTTAAAGCCAGCCAATACCTGCTCCATATTGACTGTCAGTAGTTCTACTGCTACCTCCCCTTCCTCCAATTCCCCCGTCTCGACTGTGAGAAGTTTTGTTGTTGGGTTTGGATATACTTTCAATTGAATTGCTACAGAATTACCGGTTGTTGGCAAGATAATTTTTGGGGCTACCACGTTCCCCGATTCCTCATCGGCACCAATATCAACCGCTGAACCTGCCGGGCGTGCGTCGCCATCAATATCAACGGATAACTCGCTGAGTATTGTTCCTTTGTTACGTGCAACGGTGTCGGTGGGGTGCAAGCGGTACATACCGCTGAGATCAGTGTACAGCTGGGGTGAGCCAAGCCATGAATTATTGTCGTTGCCGGTTGATGAACGCCATTCTGCCAACGTCTGGCTGGCTCCGCTCCAACGGAAACGATTAATCGTTGAAAAGGTGTTGTAATCCGAAGCCACCGCACGTGGGCCTGGGCCAATCCAATTTCCATTGGTGCTCATGGTTAGCTGCGCATCGCGAACACCTGTAAGGATGTTGTTGCTCACCACAACACCATTGATTTGATATGGATATGGAACAGTCGCGCTTTTTTTTGCTTCGGTGAATTTAATCCCGTAGAAGTATCCCCGAATTGTGTTTCCAGCGATTGTGAAATTGCTGATAAAATCGTGGTCGTGGCCAGCGGCCAGATCAATCGCCGCCCCTAATTGCTTGCTTGGTGTGCCGTGATAAGCAATCACATTATTCCGCACGATGACGTTGCGAACCTCCATGCTATCGCGTGAGGTTGTGGAGTAGGAGCTGATGTCCTCGATTTTCACCATCGGCGTGTACAGGTGGCAGACCGCATCGCCACGATTCATGATGTTGCTCTCGATCACTACATCGGCAACATCGCGATAGCCGTAGCGGGTGTCAGTCCCCAGGTTAATTGCCGTGACGCAATCGTTGAAAATGTTGTCGCGGATCAAAACGTTCTGGCCGTTGTCGCTGATGTTCACTGCGGTCTGAAGCCCACAGCCGGGGGTGGCCGGATTATTGTAGCCGTTGCCGTCGCAGTTGAACACGTTTCCGGTTACTTGGAAATTGCTGAGATATTTATCCCATGCTTTGATCCCGGTGGCTTTGATATTCACGATGTTGTCGCGGAAACGGATGTTCGGCCCATCCACATACCGCATGATGAAACCACCAACGGAGTCGAACAAATTTTTCTCAATCAATAAATTTGGTGTGTAGGAAGGTTGGATGGCAATGCTTGCAGAGCCAGCGTCGCAGAACCGCCGCAAATTCTTGAAATTGTTGTTGTGAATCCACCAATCGGAACAGCCGTTCAGCCCCGAGCATTTTAATTTGATGAAGAGTGAGGGAGTGTCGTGGCCGCAGGTGTCCGGCTCGTAGTTTTGGATGGTTGCCCACGCAATTTCAACGTAATCCGGCCGCTGCGGGAACGCGGCTTCAATGGCGATATTCCGCACCCCTTGCCCATCCAACACAAATTGCTCATCGGCAAGGTTGCCGTCGGCATCGGTGTCCCACGCAATTATTTGATTGCGGCGGTCGGGGGCGGGGCCGCCAGCACGCACCACTACTTCTTCGTTAAATGTTCCGGCACAACGGCAGCTTACCCAATCGGTGTTGTTCCATTTGTCCACGCATTTCTGGATTGTGCGTAGCGGAGCTTCCCGCGTTCCCGGGTTTGCGTCGTTTCCCCACGAAGCAACGTAGTAATTTTTTGCCCCGTTAAATTCATCCGCCCCGATATCCCACGCTGTGCCGTTTGGCCGAAGGTCGCCATCAATATCGGCAGCAAACCCAGCCAGCGCCGCGCCACGGTCGGTTGCGCAAACGTCGGTATGCAGCAGCCGGAACACACCACGCCCATCAATTTCGTAGGAAGGGGAGCAGAGTGTGGAGTTCGCATCGTTTCCGGTCAGTGTTCGCCATGCTGCAAGGGTGCGGGTTCCTCCCCAGGCGAATTTATCGGCAGTGGAAAAGGTGTTGTTGTTGCTGACCCAATTTCCGGGTGGCGGGCTACTCCACACGCCGTTAGTGTTCAGGGTAAACTGTGCGTCGCGGATTCCGCTGAAGATGTTGTTCTTCAGCGTCACGCCGTTCGTTTGATTTGGATAGGGGGTTGTTCCGTTCAATGCTTCATCAATCCGCACCCCCCACAGGAATCCGTGGATGGTGTTGTTCAGGATGAAGATGTTGTTGCTGAATGCGTACGGGTGGCCAGCGGTGATGTCCATTGCAGCCCCCTGAACCCAGCTTGTTGGGTTGGAAGTGTTCAGCACCACGTTGTTCCGGAAGGTGATGTCGCGCACTGTTATGGCCGCACCGTTTCTTGCTGAAACGCCCCCTTTATCCTTGATGACAATCGGCGCAACGTAGCGGTTCGTCACCCGTTCGCTGCGGCGGATGATGTTCCCTTCCACAAGATGATTGCTGTTGTCGCGCTGGCCGGTTTCGGGGGTGGTTCCAAAATAGAGGCAGGTGATGCAATCGTTGAAAGTGTTGTTCCTGATAACACTCCCCTGCACGTTGTCGCTAAAATTGATTGCGTTTTGCGGACCGGTTGCGCTGCTTCCGGCGGCGTTAATTCCGTTGCCGTCGCAGTTGAAGATGTTGCCAGAAACCTCCATCCCATCAATCGTTGCCGATGACGCGCTGATGCCGGTCCCCACAACGCCAACAATGTTGTTGCGGAAGCGGATTCCGGCCCCTTGGATATTTGCCATGATGAACCCACCAATCGAATCGAATCGGTTCGACTCCACGATCAGGTTTGGAGCGTTTGCTGGTTGGATAGCAACCTGCCCCGATGCCACGTTGCAGAACGGAGCAAGCCGCTGGAAGGCGTTGTCGTGGATCAGCCAATCGGCACAGCCATCTGGGCCGTAGCAGTTCATGCGGATGAACTGCGCGCCACTGCTGTTGCCACATCCGCCGTCGGGCTGGTAGTTGCGGAACTCCACCCAGCCGATCTCCACGTTATCGGGCCTTGCGCCCGGCGCAACGTCAATGGCGATGTTGCGGGTTCCTTCTCCATCCAGCACAAACGTTTCGTCGCTGCGGATTCCATCGCCATCGGTGTCCCAGGCAATCAGCGCATTCCGCTGCGCTGGCGTTGGCCCGCCGTTGCGGATCACCACTTCCTCGTTGAAGACACCATTGCAGTGGCAGTTCACTTGTGCGGTGTCGTTCCAGGCCCCAACGCATCGCCCCACGGTGCGGAACGGAAGTTCCGGTGTGCCAGGGTTTGCGTCGTTGCCTTCCGGCGAAACGTAGTAGTTGGTTTGTGCTCTGCTTGCTGTTCCGGCAAGCAACAGCATCAGCAGAAGAAATTGGATACGCATGACTGCCTCTGCGAAAAATGTCCGTGGATAGAAGCGAACGATACCGTCGCGTTCAAGAAACAAGCTGCCGCATCAGTCGGTTGGGAATGCGGGCATCAGTTCAGAAAAAAAACAGGACGGCGTGGAATGGGCAGAATGGGGAGCGGCCGTTGCTGGCCGCTCCCGCAATCAGCGTGGTGTGCTTGGAAGGTACAGAGCAAGTGGTGAAACCGGCTGCGTGCCGTTTTCGTGTGTGTGGCCGGGAAATGTAGGTTCACCCCCGCTACGCCCTGCGATACCAGCCAAGCGTGCATCACTTTGCTCGAAGGTCAGGATTTTCAATGCGTGATTGCGTTCCTTTCCAATCAGGTTTGGATTCAATTCGGATTCCCCGCAACGCCTTCTTGATCTGCTCCAACTCTGTCTGCAATGCCTTCACTTGTTTCTCCAATTCATCCACACGGCTGCTTTGGCCGGGGGTGGTGCCGGTTGGGCGGCTGAACCGCGTGAAGCTCTCGAACAGGATGGAGATTTTTTTTCGGTTCCCCCCTTTCTTCCCTTCGTCCAGCTTGCTCCAATCCACAGGTTCGGCAGCGCGTGCAATCACGTAGCTGGTGTCGAACCGCCCGTCGTCGCGCATGGCGTGGCCGGGGGTGGAGGAAGAGATGAGGTAATCGCCAATGTTGATGTTGCCAGATTCATCTGTCACCCACATTTCCCCGTTGCCCACAGCCATCACCAAAAATGGATTCTCCTTATCCAGCTTCCGTGTGGATTCCTGGCGAGCCAAAAACGCACCAAGAATGCGGGAATCATTGGGGCGGGTTGAAAGGGCCACACCGTACAGAATTTCGGCGTTGGGATTATCGCGCAGATATTGATTTTTCCCTGTTAGGGTGGCCAGCATTCCTTGCTGCGCTTCGGATTCGTTTTCGGGAATGGCGTAGTGGGAACCGGTGAAAGCATTGTAGGAGACGGTGGTTCCGGCAACGGAGATCGTTCCTTCTTCGGCTCCATCTTGGCGGATGCTGAGGATTGTTCCATCGTTGGTGGTGCGGTTCAGTTCGGCAACGGTCGCGCTGGGGACCTCAACATCCAACCGCGCACTTGGTGCGGTGGTTCCAATTCCCACATCACCATCACCTTCAATCCGAAGGCGTTCGGCAATATCGTTGGCAGCGTTCACCGTGGCGAACGTCATCGCACTGGTGCGGCTTGCGTCGGTGGCGGTGGTCCATATCGTGGCAATTCGCCCGGCATCGCGGTTGGCCGTGGAGCTGGATTCCAGTTGGAATTGGATGCCAGAACCGAACCCAGCAGCCGGCGTTCCGGTTGAGGCGTGCTCAATCCGAAGCACGTTATCAATGGCGTTAGTGGTGCTGTTTTCCAGCACAAGGTCCTGGCGTGCGGCAGGGGTTTCGGTGCCGATACCGACATCGCCATCCCCTTCCACCACAAAGGGTACGGTTCCGCCGTAGTAGAAGGCGCGGCGTGTCCCGGCCACGCTGGTAGGGATGTTATCCACCTGAATGCCGGTGTAGTTTTGCACTGAGCCAGAGCCAGTAATCAGCGGCTGCTGGCTTTGCACGCCGATAAAGGTCCCGATGTTGCCGGAGCTTTCAATCGTTGGCCCGGTCAGCAACCCGCGCCCGGTTGTCACGGTTCCCCCCGAAGAACTGGTGACAATGGAATAGACCCCATTGGTCGAGCTCATGGTCCCGGTTCCCGACATCACGGTTTGGCCATACAAGGCACTGGCTAATGCGGAAGTACCGGACGAAGCATGGTTCACATTTGCCTGCAATCCACGCAACTCACCAACCGTGGAAGTGTTGGTGTTTGCCAGCCGAATAAACCGGCTGATGGCGATCCCATTGGCCATGCTTGTTGTGCCGGCAACCACCGTGCTATCAAACGCCATTGTGGCATGGTAGCCGGCACTGGTTGCCCCCGATGGAAGAATTTGCTGAGAGGTTTTTACGCCAATCGAAGGTGTCCAATTTGCGATGGTTTGCGTTGCGCTGGTGATGTCGGGGGTGGCGATCTCCACATGGGATACCGGTGCCGAAGTACCGATACCAACATCACCGTTTCCTTCAATCACCACCGGGCGGTTTTTGTTGATGCCGTCGTAAAAAAATGCGCGGCGGTTGCCCGCAACCTCATCGGGGTCAATATCCTCGATATGCACGCCGGTGTAATTCACCACCGCTCCGGTGTTGGTCAGGAACGGCTTAACGGCCCGCATCCCAACGAAACTGGTGATGTTGCCCGAGCCATTGATGAATGGGCGGGCGGCCAATCCAGTAGCGTTCGTGATTGCCCCGGTGCCGCTGTTGGTGATAATCGCGGTGTATCCTATGCCATCGGTTACGGTTCCGGCGCTGTTCAAGCCGGGGTTGGAGTAGAAGCCAATGGCTTCGGTCATGGTTCCCGCTCCAGCATGTACCGCGTTCCCCTGGAATGCGCGAAGCGTGGCGATGTTGCTATTGTTGAAGTTGCGCATGTTGGAATAATGCCCAATCAGCGTTGCCGAAGCAAGGTTGCTGGTTCCGGTGATTGCAACGCTATCCAACACTGCCACGGCATGATAGCCAGCCCCCGTTGCCGCCGATGGATTGATCACCTGCGACAGCTTCAATCCAATGGAGGGTGTCCACTCCGTTGTTGTTTGGGTGGAGTTGGTGATGGCTGGGGCAACCACTTCAACGTGCGAAATTGGTGTTGCTGTTCCAATCCCCACTTTCCCGCTGGTGAACAACCCCGCGTAGTTGGTTGCCCCGCCTGAAGCCTCCACACTCAACCCTGTGGATGTTCCCGTCCCGTTGGCT